>NZ_JACOGK010000027.1 GCF_014269395.1 Megasphaera hominis | reverse complement strand
TACTTCTCCAAGTTGATTCCCTCCATGAATCTGTTGAAAACCAACACCGGATCGCAAATATCCAGAAAATCTGAAATATATAGTGGCAAAATTGCCTGTTTTGGTTTAGAATAATTAGTGGTTGAATTTTTCATTGGTTATGTAAATTTTACCACAAAAGGAGGTCCGCTGACTCGAAAGAGTCGGTGGACCTCCTTTGTTATTTGGGTCTGTGTTATTTCACAGCCCCTTTTTTTGAAGCCTGTAACGACTTAATATTCTTCAGCCATTCTCTTATAGAATTTATATCTCCGCATGGCAGCAGCTTCTGCATCCGTAAAGAGCTGATCTGCTACTTCAGGGAAGGTACGTGTCAGGGCAGCATAGCGTGTTTCACCCATAAGGAATTCACGATATTTGCCATTCGGTTCTTTGGAATCGAGGCTGAACGGATTCTTGCCTTCTGCTTCCAGTGCCGGGTTGTAGCGATAGAGCGGCCAGTAGCCACATTCGACAGCGTTTTTTTCTTCGATCTGGGCTGTGCTCATGCCTTTAACCAGGCCGTGGTTGATGCACGGGCTGTACGCCAGGACGATGGACGGGCCATCATAGGCTTCGGCTTCCTTCATGGCTTTCAGCATCTGTGCCGGGTTAGCGCCCATGGAAACGGAAGCAACGTAGATGTGACCATAGCCGATCATGATGCGGCCCAGGTCTTTCTTATTCGTCCGGCGGCCGGCTGCTGCGAACTGTGCCACAGCACCCTTCGGCGTAGCCTTCGAGGACTGGCCGCCTGTATTAGCATACACTTCGTTATCGATAACGAGAACGTTGAAGTTTTCTGTCGTAGCCATGACGTGATCGAGACCGCCATAACCGATATCATATGCCCAGCCATCGCCGCCGACGATCCAAACGGTCTTCTTGGCAATGTGTTCTTTATGAGCTACGAGATACTTCACTTCTTCACCAGCCTGGCCGGCGAGCTGTGCTTTTTCCAGTTCAGCAATCAGGTTAGCGCTGATCTGTTTCGTCGTTTCGCCTTCGTTATGGCAGCCATAGGAATCGAGCCATGCTTTGACAGCTTCCTTCAGCGTGCCTTCATCGATCAGGCCTGCCAATGTTTCCAGGTGGTTCTTAATATCTTCGCGCTGCTGATGCAGGGACAGGTAGAGACCAAAGCCGAATTCGCCATTATCTTCAAAGAGGGAGTTCGTCCAGGCTGTACCATGACCGTTGGCATCCTTAGACCAAGGTACGCACGGCAGAGCGGCTGCCCAAGCCTGCATACAACCAGCCGGTGTAGCAATGAGCATACGGTCGCCGAAGAGCTGTGTGAGCATCTTGACGTACGATGTTTCACCGCAGCCTGCGCAAGCGCCGGAGAATTCGAGATACGGTTTATTGAACTGGCTGCCTTTAACGCTGAACTTATCAAGACCGGTGTCTTTGAAGCTCAAGGTCTGTGCATAATCCCAGTTAGCAGCTTCTTTACGCTGTGTATCGAGCGGTTCATAGTCAAGAGCCTGTACCGGGCAAGTCTTGATGCAGGTGCCGCAGCTATAGCAGTCGAGCGGGGAAACCTGAATGCGGAACTGATAATTTTCCAGGCCTTTGCCAACGGCTTTCTTTGTTACAAAGTCTTCCGGAGCAGCTTTTACTTCGGCTTCATCTAAGAGGTACGGACGGATAGCAGCATGAGGACATACCATGGAGCACTGGTTACACTGTACGCACTTCGTTACATTCCAGACAGGAACGTTGACAGCAATACCACGTTTTTCATAGGCTGCACTGCCAATCGGATAGTCGCCATTTGCATAGGGCAGGAATTCGCTGACCGGCAGATCGTCGCCTTTCTGGAGGTTCGAAGGAACGCAGATCTTCTTGACGAAATCAGGCAGGTCCTTGCCCGTATCGGCTACAGCTTCATCCTTGGCATCTGCCCAGGCAGCCGGAACCTTGACTTCAACAACACCGGATACACCGCGTTCTACGGCTTCGCAGTTCATGTTGACGATCTTTTCACCCTTAGCCGAATAGGTCTTGACGATGGCATCTTTCATGTACTTCACGGCATCATCAATAGGAATGATGTTTGCAAGCTTGAAGAAAGCTGCCTGCAGGACCGTATTGGTACGATTGCCCAAGCCGATTTCCATAGCAATCTTCGTGGCATCGATAATGTAGAAGGAAATATGTTTCTGCGCAATCTGGCGTTTGACGCTGGCTTTCAGGTGTTTATCCAGGTCATCTACGCTCCAGCTGCAGTTGAGGAGGAAGATACCGCCATCTTTAATTTCGCCGACAATATCGTAATCCTGAATATAGGCTTCTTTGTGGCAGGCAACGAAATCAGCCGATTTTACATAATAGGTAGACCGGATAGGTACGTTACCAAAACGCAGATGCGATTTTGTTACGCCACCGGATTTCTTCGTATCGTATTCAAAATAAGCCTGTACGTACTGGTCCGTGTTATCGCCGATGATCTTGATGGAGTTCTTGTTGGCGCCAACCGTACCGTCAGAGCCAAAGCCCCAGAACTTGCAGCTGACGATGCCTTCGGTCTTGAAGTCCATCGGTACGAGAGGAATGGACAGGTTCGTAACGTCATCTTCGATACCAACCGTGAAGTGTTCCTTCGGCGTATCGCTCATGAGGTGTACAAATACAGATTTAATATGGGACGGCGGAACGTCCTTAGAGGACAAGCCATAGCGGCCGGCAATAATCATGGCCGTGCGGTCAGAATTCTGGAAGGCTGTGCAGACATCTTCATAAAGCGGTTCGCCAATAGCACCCGGTTCTTTCGTGCGGTCGAGAACAGCAATGCGTTTTACCGTCTTCGGCAAGGACGCAAAGAAGTGTTTCAGCGAGAACGGACGATAGAGGTGTACCTGGAGATAGCCGACTTTAGCGCCTTCGGCCGTCATGACATCGATGCATTCCTGAATAGCGCCGGTAACGGAGCCCATGGCGATGATGACGTATTCCGCATCAGGAGCGCCATAATAGTTAAACAGCTTGTACGAACGGCCCGTATATTCGCTGATCTTGTCCATGTAATCCTGAACGATATCCGGAAGTTTATCATAGTACGAGTTAACAGCTTCACGGTTCTGGAAGAAGATATCCGGGTTGTTAACGCCGCCGCGCAAGGACGGACGGTCCGGATTGAGGCCTTCATGTTTAAATTTGTAGAGAGCATCACGATCGAGGAGTTTGCCTAATTCTTCATGCGGCATGACTTCGACTTTTTGAATTTCGTGGGATGTACGGAAACCATCAAAGAAATGAAGCATTGGCAGGCTGGCTTTAATGGCCGACAAATGAGCTACGCCGGCCAAATCCATGACTTCCTGCACACTGCCGCTGCAGAGCATGCCCCAACCGGTATTACGACAGCCCATGACGTCCGAATGGTCACCAAAAATGGAAAGGGCGTGAGAGCCTACAGAACGGGCAGCTACGTGAAGGACAGCCGGTTTGCACGTAGCAGCAATACGGTGCATAACAGGGATCATCAGCATGAGGCCCTGGGAAGCCGTATAGGACGTGCCCAAAGAACCGGCTTCGACAACGCCGTGCAGCGCGCCGATAGCGCCTGCTTCAGCCTGCATTTCCATGACCCGGACAGGCTGGCCAAAGAGGTTTTTCATACCGTGAGAAGCCCAAACATCAACGTGTTCCGGCATAGGAGAAGACGGGGTAATTGGGAAAATTGTTGCAACTTCTGTAAGCGCATACGATACGTATGCAGCTGCTTCGTTGCCATCCATAGTTTTCATCAATTTTTTGCTCACTTTTAAACATCTCCTTAAAAATAAGTTGGGATAATATGAGAGTGATTTAATTTTATAAACTACATAACAAAAAAAATAACTAGAGCTTAATTTAAACGTTTAATCTCTCTATCTTCATTATAGCAAGGTTATTTTTTTTTGCAATTCAATTGCGTAAATAGTAATCTTCATTATACTCTATTGCGATATATGCATACAAGAATCCTATTTAAATCATCCCTTTTCGGTATACTTTATAGACTAGACATATACCTTTCAAGAACTTTTTGAAATACAAAGGCGTAAAATTCTCTATATGCCGCCCTTCCTCTGTAAAAATAATAAAACAGATAGTATAATATGATTTGTATAAAGTATAACCCGTCATTTTTCTGTATCATTGTGAGGTACTATGGTAAAACCTATACAACTTTTCTCTGCCCTCGTCTGTTGCTGTCTCTTTCTCGGTGGCTGCGGCCCTGCGTCCCAGCCGGCAGCTACAGAAAAAGAAGCCCCGCCAGCAGTGGCAGCGCCAGCAGCACCACCGGCTATTAACGCCGACTCGGAAATGCTCTTTCAGCAGGGCCTGGCAGCATATAATCAATTTCATTACGATCAGGCCATTGCCTTGTATGATAAAGCACTGGCCGCCGATAGCAAAAATTACAAGGCCCTTTCCGGTAAGGGCATCGCCTTGGTCATGCAGGGTAACGGCAGTAATGACAACGAAGTCAAACAAAGCATTGCCTGTGTCCGCCAAGCCCTGCAGATAGCACCGGAGTACGTGCCTGCCTATTACGACCTGGCTTTGGCCCTCAAGATTGACAAGCAATATGACGAAGCCATCGCCTGGTTCCAAAAAGTCATTGCCAAGGAACCGGATAATACGTGGAGCTATTACGGAATTGCCACAATTTACGGTGACCAGGGAAAAGCCAAGGAAGCCGTTTCCTATCTGAAGCAGGCCGTAGCTTTAGACCCTGAAAATGTACGCCAGGCCGCACAAAACCAATCACACTTCGATAAAATCCGTAGCGATCCGGAATTTAAAAAATTAATCATCCAATAAGGAGGCAGTAACATGGACAGATCTGATATGATGCACGTCATGTATGACAAAAAGGGACCGGCTGTAGCCAAAAACTTCGAAAAGCGAGGCTTTGCTGCGTGGTACTGTCCCACTGTGGAAGAGGCGCTGAAGCTGGCGCTTTCCCTGATCCCGCCGGAACATGTCGTCTCTTGGGGCGGCTCCAGCTCGATCAACGACATAGGCCTGCGGCCTTACGTATTGGAACACTACCAGGTGATTGACCGGGATACGGCGAAAACACCGGCAGAACGGGCTGAAATTATGCGCCAGGCCCTTCTCTGCGACACCTTCATCATGGGCACCAACGCCGCCGTGGAAACAGGGGAACTGCTCAATATCGATGGCAACGGCAACCGCGTAGCAGCCCTTGCCTACGGGCCGAAGCAGGTGCTGGTTATTGTCGGCATGAACAAGCTGGAAACGACGCTGGAAACGGCCTTTGCCCGGGCTCGCTCTACGGCGTCAGCCATTAATATCAACCGCTTTGCCGGTTCCCAGACGCCGTGCTATGTCACCGGCATGTGTGGCGACTGTAAGAGCCAGAGTACAGTATGCCGCCAGATTCTGCGCACACGGGCCTGCAATCCTGCCGGCCGCATTAAAGTCATTTTAGTAGGTGAAAATATCGGTTTTTAACGGTATTCTATAATGCCGTATATTATAAAAGGAGGAATGACCAATGGATCGTTCTGATATGATGCATGTGATGTATGACAAAAAGGGCCCGGCTGTGGTCAAGAATTTTGAAAAGCGCAATTTTGAAGCCTACTACTGTCCCACAGTGGAAGAAGCACTGGAAAAGGCTATTTCCTTAATTCCTGCGACGGATGTCGTATCCTGGGGTGGTTCCGTCTCGATTGCTGAAATCGGCTTGCAGGAGTATGTAAAAAAACACAATCCCGTCATCGACCGGGATACAGCCAAAACGCCGGCTGAACGCGTTGAAATTATGCGCCAGGGCCTGACCTGTGACACCTTTATTATGAGCACCAATGCCGCCACAGAAGATGGCCAGCTTTTCAACATTGACGGCAACGGCAACCGCCTGGCAGCCCTCATGTTCGGTCCACGCCAGGTCATCATCATCGCCGGTATGAATAAGGTAGAACCGACCCTCGAGGCAGCCATTGCCCGGGCCCGTTCTACAGCCGCTCCCATCAATGCCCAGCGCTTTGACATGCAGACGCCGTGCAAGGTAAACGGCATGTGCGCTGACTGCCTGAGCCCGCAGAGCATTTGCAACCAATTCGTCCGCACGCGCCGCAACAGCGGCCCCAAAGGCCGGATCAAGATTATCCTCGTCGGGGAAAACCTCGGCTTCTAAGGCTTGCCTGTATATAAAAAGAAGGACTGTGAACGCGCAAGCGTTTCGCAGTCCTTCTTTTTATATACCGATCAATAGGCTTCTTCTGCTATTTCGCAGAGGATATGGCCGATCATAATATGCATTTCCTGAATCCGTGCCGTAACCTGCGCCGGTACAGCCAGGCAAATATCACACAGCTCTGCCATCTTGCCACCGCCAGCGCCGGTAAGTCCGATTACCTTCAGGCCCTTGCGCTTGGCTAGTTCTATAGCAGCGACGACGTTTTTGCTGTTCCCTGACGTAGAAATGCCGATGAGAATATCACCGGCCTGGCCCAGGCCTTCTACTTGACGGCTGAATACCGTATCGTAGCCATAATCGTTGGCTACAGCAGTCAGAACCGACGTATCTACGGTAAGCGCAATAGCCGGCAAGCTGCACCGTTCCTTTTGAAAGCGGCCGACAATTTCGGCTGCCAAATGCTGGGAATCGGCAGCACTGCCGCCGTTGCCACAAAAGAGCAGTTTATGACCCTGAGCCAGGGCATCCCGGACGAGGGCGCCTGCTTTTTCAATATCCGGAATCAGGCTTTCTGTCGCAGCCAGCACGGCTGCATGGTCTGCCATACGTTCTTTCACTATGCTCATCACTAAATCAGCCTCACTTTTTTTCAGCATTTTCGACAATAAAGCGCACGTCTCCCGTATCAGGACGGATGACAGCACCGTGGAAGCGCACCGTATCGGGCAGGTAGGGGTTCTTTTGCAGCTGCCGTACAGCTACCCGGACGCTTTCTTCGCTATCACAGACAGGATCGGCCCAAGCCATGAGCCGCGGTTCCAGCTCTTCGATGACGGCGGCCGGAATACCTGCTGCCGCCATTTTTTCACACAAGCTGGCTGACGTCGTATGCAGCATACCACAATCGTCATGTCCTATGACGAGAATGTCCTCTACGTGCAGTTCATATACGGCCACCATGAGACTGCCAATGACACTGTCAAAGCCACGGCCTGCCGTATTGCCTGCTACTTTAATGATATTGGCATCGCCCCGTTTGAGGCCCAGAGCCGGTTCCAGCAAATACAGGAGCCGCGCATCCATGCAGGCTAATACAGCCAGCTTGCGGGCCGGATATTTACTGAGCTCCGTAATTCCGCTTGCTGCGTGGTCGGTAACAAAGGTATGGTTTGCTTCCTTTATGTATGACACTAAATCTGACACGACGTTCGCCTCCTTCAGAGAATACTTACTGTGAAATGCCGGACAATAAGCGTTTTGCCTGAATATATGCGTCTATGCTGTCAGCCACCTTGCGTCCTTCGCGCATAGCCAGGACGACGGTCTGCGGTTTGTGCACGATGTCGCCGGCAGCAAAAACACCGGCCATGCTGGTCATGCTGTACGGTCTTTCTGCCGTCACGATATATCCGTCCCGGTCCGTATCGACGCCAAAGTGACGGATGACAGACGTTTCCGGCTTATTGCCAATAGCGGCAATGATTTTATCAGCCTGTACGGTGCCAAATTTCCCTGTCGGTACCATCGTAGCATCTTCAAGGACTTCCTGTTCTTCATACTGCAGGCCTTCTACATGATCAGTCCCGACAACGGCCCGCGGGGCCGCATAGAACCGGAAGGTAACGCCATCTTCCTTGGCCTCTTCATATTCCGACGGCAGGCATTTCATATTTTTCGGGCCCCGGCGGTAGACAACCTGTACGTCTGCCTGTAAGCGCTGGGCCGTACGGGCCGCATCAATGGCAACGTTGCCGGCGCCGACAACGACGACGCGGTCGCCAGCCTGAACCGGCAGGTCCTGCAGCGCAAATTCCCCTAACTGCACCTGTTCTACCTGGCGCAGGAACTGGGCTGCATCGATGACACCGTCGAGCTGGTCATTTTCAATATCGAGTTTCCAGCATTCCATGGTCCCTACGGCAATAAATACGGCTTCATAGCCTTCCTGGAACAGGAGTGCAAGATCTTCCTTTTCCCCCAGTTTTTTGCCGTACTGGAAGGAAACGCCCAGACGTTCTAACGCTGCCACTTCACGCAGAATGAGTTCTTTATGCAAACGGAACGTAGGGATACCATAGGTCATCGTACCACCGGGCTGGGAGGCCGCTTCAAAAACCGTCACGTCGTAATCCTTCTGGGCCAGCGTGCGGGCTGCTGCCAGGCCGGCAGGACCGCTGCCGATAACGGCGATACGGCCATTGCTCTTTTTGCTTGCCTTTTGGGGTAAAAGACCTGCATCCATGGCTGCATCGGCTACAAAGCGTTCCAATTTGCCAATTTGTACGGGCTGTCCCTTTTTATTCAGGATACAGGCGCCTTCACACTGCGCTTCCCGCGGACAGATACGGCCGCACAGGGCCGGCAAATCACTACGATGATATATATGTGCAGCGGCCGCGCCAAGATTGCCTGTCGTAAGCTCATGAATAAACTGAGGAATTTCATTTTCTATGGGACAACCCTTACGGCATTGTGGTACACGGCAATTGAGGCACCGTCGTGCTTCTGTAACAGCTTCTGAGAAGGTTAAATCCGTATCCCGAATAGGTTCATCATGAAAAAAAGCTAATGGCTTATCTGTTTCTGGCATGCAAAGCGACCGCCCTTCCTTATGGAGTATCTATACAATAAAATATGAGGTACAATAAAAAAAATGGTGCGCCCAAGATGACTCGAACATCCGACACGCAGTTTAGGAAACTGCTGCTCTATCCAGCTGAGCTATGGGCGCACAGCAGTACACCAAAAAGGTGTACGTTCTCATACTACCATAAAAAAAGCTAAATGTAAATCATTCTTTCCGCCCCTTCTCGCGGCCGTTGTCACCACTCCGGTCATGCCGTATAATGTACATAATTCACAAAAAAAGAAGGTATCCTATGCTTAACTTATCACGACTTGCAACAGAACAACGCAATGACCGTACCACACACATCGATCATGTATCTACCCTGGAAATGGTACGCATGATGAATGAAGAGGACAGTCATGTCGCCATAGCCGTCCAACAGATTCTTCCGGATATCGCCCGGGCTATTGACGTGATTACAGCACGTCTCAAAAAGGGCGGGCGTCTGTTCTACATGGGTTCCGGCACGTCCGGCCGTCTGGGTGTCCTCGATGCAGCCGAATGCCCGCCTACCTTTTCTACTGCTCCGGAATTGGTACAGGGGCTGATTGCCGGCGGTCAGGCAGCCATGTTTACCGCCCAGGAAGGAGCTGAAGATTCCGAATATCTGGGCCAGCGCGACCTGGAAAACAAACGCCTCGCAGCCTGCGATGTCGTCGTCGCGCTCAGCGCCTCGGGCCGTACGCCCTACGCCATTGGCGGCCTCCACTACGCCCGCAGTGTCGGTGCTGCCACCATTGCCCTCGATTGCTCGCCCCACTCCCATCTGGGCAGCTGTGCCGACATAGACCTTTGTGTCCTGCCGGGGCCGGAAATCATTACCGGCTCTACGCGCCTTAAAGCCGGGACGGCCCAAAAAATGATTTTAAATATGTTATCTACAGGCACGATGATCCGCTTAGGCAAGGTATACGGTAACCTCATGGTCGACGTAAAAGCGTCTAACCAGAAGCTCGAAGACCGGGCCTGCCGCATCGTCATGGCGGCTACAGGCTGCACGGAAGATACAGCCCTTACAGCCCTCGAAGCCAGCCAGGGACAAGCAAAAACGGCCATTGTCATGGTGCTTCTCGAGGTACCGGCAGCGGCAGCTGCTTCGCTGTTAGCCAAGGCCGGTGGTTACATCGACAAGGTGCTGCCTCCGGACGGAAAGGACGGCGCCCATGGACTATAAAGAACTGGCCCGGCAGATTTATGAAATTACCGGCCCTGCTGACAATATTACGCAGGCCTATCACTGCATGACCCGCCTGCGCCTGCAGGTAGTGGACGAACATTTCACGAAGGCCGACTTAGGCCGCCTGCGTGGCGTCATGGGCATCAACAAGGCCGGCGATGAATGGCAAATCGTCCTCGGTCCGGGTAAGGCCGCCCAGGTGACGCAGGAATTTCTTGCCCTTTTGGAGGCAGAACGAAAAAACGGTCCTGCTGCGACCGTATCGGACCTGGCTGCCCGGGCCAGCGTCGGCGATGGCCAGGCCCTGCATGAGGCAATCCGCCAGAAAAATGCCACGCCGGCCAAAAATGCCTTAAAAAAGATCGCCCAGATCTTCGTCCCCATCATTCCCGCCTTTATTGCCTGTGGTCTCATTACGGGCCTCCTCAACGTGTTCTTAAAGGCCGCTCCGGAGTTGGCCGCGTGGCCGGCAGTTCAAGTTTTGGCCGTAGCCGGCAACGCCGCCTTCTGGGGCCTCAACATCTTTGTCGGCATCAATGCAGCTCGCGTCTTTGGCGGTGCTCCCATGCTGGGCGGTGTCATGGCGGCTATCCTGTCCCACCCGGCTTTAGCCAACATTACGCTCTTCCACGAGCCCCTCGTCCCCGGCCGGGGCGGCATTATTGCCGTCATCCTCGTCGTCCTTTTCTCGTCGTGGCTGGAAAAGAAGCTGCACCGGCTCATTCCCGACACGTTCGATCTCTTTCTCACTCCGTTTCTCGTCGTCGTCATTTCCACGGCTGTCGCCCTCTGTATTTGTCAGCCCGTCGGCGGCTTCCTCTCTGAAGGCATTGGCTACGCGGCAACCGAATCCATTGGCCGCGGCGGTGCCCTGACAGGCTTTATCCTGGGCGGTACCTTCCTGCCCATGGTCATGCTGGGTATCCATCAGGGACTGACGCCGATTCACGCCGAGCTTCTCTCGCGCTACGGCGTGACCATTCTCCTGCCCGTCCTGGCCATGGCCGGTGGCGGCCAGGTAGGAGCGGCTGCGGCCGTATATCTAAAGACCAAAAACAAGGCCCTGCGGCGCACCATTGCTTCGGCCCTGCCCATTGGCCTCATGGGTGTCGGCGAACCTCTCATTTACGGCGTTACCCTGCCCTTGGGCAAGCCCTTTATCGGCGCCTGTATCGGTGGTGCCTGTGGCGGTGCCGTCCAGGCTGCCTATATGGTCGGTGCGTCGGCCCTGGGTATTTCAGGACTGCCCCTGGCAGCCAGCACGGATCATATTGCCGTTTACCTGTGTGGCCTGTGCGTTGCCTATCTGACAGGGTTTATTGCGACGTGGTTTATTGGCTTTGACGATCCAAAGGAGGATGCACTCCTATGAGAACAGGTATTTCCCTCTATCCCGGCCTGGACCGGACGGCCGCCGAAAACAAAGCGCTCCTCGTAAAAGCCGCAGAGCTCGGTATAGACCGTGTCTTTACGTCCTTGCATATTCCGGAAAGCAATACGGTTGTCCTGCAAGAGGAAATGGCCGGCCTCCTGCAGACGGCACGGCACTATGACCTCGATGTCATTGCCGATATTTCTCCAGCCGCGGCACGTCTTCTTGAACTGCCCGCCCTGACGCCCAAGGCCTTGCTGGATTTGGGTATTACGACAGCCCGCTTCGACTACGGGTTCGACGTGCGTAAGATTGCCTTCTTCAGCCACTTCATGGGCGTACAGCTAAACGCCTCTACCCTGCGGCCGTCAGATCTGGCCGCCTTGCGTGCCGCCGGCGCCGATTTTCACCGGCTCGACAGCCTGCATAATTTTTACCCCCGGCCTCACACGGGCCTGGGAGAAGACTATGTACAACGGCAAAACCAATGGCTGCAGGGAGAAAAAATCCGGACGGGCCTCTTCATCCCCAGCCAAAGCGGCCGCCGGGCGCCCTTTCACGCCGGCCTGCCGACACTGGAAAAACATCGCACCATGACCGTAGAACAAGCGGGCCGTCACGCCATCGCCCTGGGCACAGACTCGCTCTTCATTGGTGACGATGGCCCTTCCTTGGCAGAGCTTACTGCTTTGGCCGCCAGCGGCCGCGAAGAAAAGGGCTGCATCGTCTTGCGGGCCCGCCTGATAAGCCACGATCCCTTCATCCAGGATCTCCTCAGTACGACCCTTACGTCCCGTCTCGATCCGGCCGCTGACGCCATCCGCGCACAGGAAAGCCGTATCCTTTCCAAGGGCCAGGCCATCAGGCCTGATGAAACGGCCGGTATCGCCATTACCTGTGGCGATGTAACCGTCGATAACGATGGCTATGGCCGCTACAAGGGCGAAGTACAGATCAGTCTTGTGGATCAGGACGGCGATGGACGCACGAATAAAGCCGCCGTCATTCTAGAGGAAGACCGTTTTCTCTTGTCGTATATCCGGCCGGGCAGCAAATTCCGTCTGGTCCTCAGCAACTAAGGCAGGCTGCCGTTGCCGGCTACGTTCGTCCTTGTGTTTCCCCGGCTGCACACGTATACTATATGTATATAACATATACATTCTGAAGGGAGTGACCCTAGTGAACACAAAAGTAGTTGTTCTTAATGCCGGCAAAGTAAACTATGACGGCCGCATCGATTTTTCCATCCTCTCAGAGGACACGGTCATTTATGAAGACAGTACCTTAGCCGACGTCCTGCCCCGCATCGCAGGAGCTGCTGCTATCGTAACAAAGGAAATGGTATTACCGGCCGATTTGGTACGCCAATTCCCGGAATCGGTCCGCCTCATCGTTGAAGCCGGTACAGGCTATAACAATATACCGCTTGACGCAGCCAAGGAAAAAGGTATTACAGTCTGCAACATCCCGGCCTATAGCACACAGCGTGTCGCTCATACGGCAATTATGCTGCTCCTGGCCTTATCGTCGACACTGCAGGTACAGCTGGCCATGCTGCAGCGCGGTGATCGTACAAATTTCACAAAATGCCTGCAGGTACCGCATTACGAAGTAAATGGCAAGACCCTGGGCGTCATCGGTGCCGGCCATATCGGCAAGGAAGTCATGAAGGTAGCCTGGGCCCTCGATATGGAAATTCTCGTCTATACGCGTACACCACGGCAAAACGAAGACCATATTACCTACACAGATTTGGAAACCGTCCTGCGCCAGAGTGATTACGTCACCCTGCATTGCCCGTTAAACGATCAGACCCGTCACCTGATCAATAAAGAACGGCTGGCACTCATGAAGCCGGCGGCGTTCCTCATCAATACGTCCCGCGGGGCCCTCATCGATGAAGCGGCCCTGATCGATGCCTTACAGCACCACCGTATTGCCGGCGCCGGCCTGGATGTGCAGGAAACGGAACCGCCAGCCGGCACGAATCCGCTCTATACGCTGGAAAACGTCATCCTCACACCGCACATGGGCTGGAAAGGCCAGGAAACACGGCAGCGTCTCTTAGGAATCATTCACGACGATATCCGTTCTTTCTTTGCCGGCACACCTATCAATGTCGTCAGCCAATAACCTCATACGCAGCCGTTACCAGGCCCCGGACCTCTTCCGGGGCCTTATTTTTTTCTCTTCCGCCCTTATAACAGATCATTTATAGGCCGGATTATGGTATAATAAGCATATATATTGTTTAGTAAAGGGGGAGGATAGTATGCTCATTACACGTACGAAAAAAGCGGCGCTGGCAGCCCTGGCAGCCCTGGGTTTTGCCTTTGCGCCGGTACCTGCGACCATGCCCGTCCAGGCCATTGATCTGAGCACCATTGGTACCATCGCGTCAGCCGGTGCGTACTACGTCCAGTTGAACAAGCAGCTTAGCTATTTGGATAACGAAGGCCGTAACGCCTATATGGACCAGGTCAAGGAAAAGTACGGCGTCAATTCGGATCCTGCAGCCAATGCCATGACGGCGCGGGTCATGAACCGCCTGTCTGCCGCCATCGCCAAGAGCGATCCATCGATCCTGAAAAAGCCCTACAATTATTTTGTCAATAACGATACGAGCTTTAACGCGTTCTGCACGATCGGCCATAATATGAGTGTCAATATCGGCCTCTTTGCGCCGCTCAACTACAACGAAAATGAAGTGGCCTTTGTCCTGGCCCACGAAATGGGACACGGTCAAAAGAATCATGCCATTAGCGGCGTCAAGAAACGCATGCCTCTTGACCTCTTAGCCTCTATTTACGGCTCCGGCGGCGGCGCAGCCCAGCTCGGCTCGGCGATTTTGAACCAGATCGGTACGGCCAACCTGATCACGAAACCCATGGAAAAAGAAGCCGATGCCCTGGCTTTCAACTATGCCGTTCAGGCCGGCTACAACATCGGTGGCGGTGCAGCCCTGTGGCAGCGTTTTCTCGATCAGGGCAGCAATGTCAAAACGAGCGGCGTCATGGAACTCTTTAACGATCATCCGACAACGGTCAGCCGCCGCGATACATACAGCGAAGACATTACCAAATGGAGCAACAAGGTCGTCGCCGTCAATACGGACACGGGCATGATCACCCTGCACGGCAAGGATTTCTATCAGCCTAAGGACATTTCCTCCATGAGCGGCAAGGAACAGGCCTACCTCATTGCCGGGAACCTCGCTGCCGTCTACCATACCAACAAGAAACCGAGTGCCAACAGCGTCTACGTCAACAGCAGCAACATTCTCTGCATCGGCCAGCAGCCTATTATGGACCTGGCACCTGTAGCCAATCCGTCTGCCGTGACAGCTAACCTGAAAAAACTATTATAGCCGTATTTCTGCCGCCGGCAGAGCAGCCCCGTGTCGCTCTGCCGGCGCTTTTCTTGTTCACACAGTTTCTGCCTATGACACAGGGAAAGAAAAAATTTTGCCTAAACTGGCCGGTTCCGGAACTTCACGTTTATTACATTACATGATAGAATAATTGCATAGGAGGAACTATCATTATGAATCAAGAAATGAAATTAGCTGTGCTCATCGACGCCGAAAATATTTCGACAAAATACGTAGATGTCATTCTGTCCGAAGCCAACAACCTGGGCGACGTCATATACAAACGCATTTATGGAAACTGGACGACCCCGCAGATGGCCTCGTGGAAAACGACGATTTTGAACAATGCCATCCAGCCGATTCAGCAATACAGCAATACGACAGGAAAAAATTCCACCGATTCTGCCTTGATTATTGACGCCATGGATCTCTTGTACAAAAATACCCTGGACGGGTTCTGTATCGTTTCTTCCGACAGTGATTTTACCCGGTTAGCTTCCCGCCTCAGGGAATCGCAGAAATATGTATTAGGCATGGGAGAAAGCAAGACGCCCCGGTCTTTTATCTCGGCTTGCAACAAGTTCCTGTATTTGGACGTATTATTGGAAGAAGCCGAAAACGAAGCAGAAAATACAGAACCGGAAGTAAGCGAAGCCAAGCCGGCCACTGCCGGCGAAACCGTTGTCCCCAGCCCGGCTGTTGAAGAACCGGTCAAATCAGAAAAAACGTCAGGAAAGAATTTCCGCACGATCCGCCAGGCCCTGATCAAACTGACCGAAGAAAACTCCGACGATAACGGCTGGATTTTCTCAGGTACCTTAGGAAATCTGCTGACCAAACAGTTTTCTGATTTTGATGTCCGTAACTTCGGTTACAAAAAATTCGTTCCTTTTATTGAGTCTCTGGATATTTTTGAAGTAAATACCATTACAGACGACAAAAATAAAACGGTAAAGCATAATTATTTCAAACTAAAACCGGTGCACCGCCATCATCATGCGCCGTCGTTACGTCCCCGCAAGCGGACAAATAAACCTTGAGCACCCGGTTGCCGTAGTCGCCGGAACCGCGGGAAAGGATCTTCCTTATGAACGAAGAAACCAAGACCCAGGCAGCACTGCAATCCATTATCGAGCGTCGTAATAATTCGGCCATTGCCATTACTGCCGATCTAGCCAACGAAAATCACAACAGCATTTGCCGCATTGCCCTGGCCTGGATCGGCCAAACGCAAGCCCAAAGCGTTTCCTATCTGGTAAAACCACCAACAGAGGACTTCAGCAAGAGCCGTAAGGTAACAGCTGCCATGGTGGCAGACAGTCCGTCCTTTGCGACGGTGTGGGACCAAAACATTCTGCCCTTGTTAAAAGGCGACGTCCTCGCCTTTTATGACGCAGAAGCCATGCTGGAAATTCTTAAGAGCAGTTATGAAACGTCAGGAGGTTCTTTTTTCCTGCCGGAAATGTATATCCGGGATCTCCATTTTTTGGCCCTGACGTACTTGCCCAGCTTAGGCAACGTTTCCTTTCTTTCGATCGTTCACCGCCTGCGTTTATCGGCCGACCTGGATAACGCCGCCAGCCGGGCCGTCGCCTGTACGTGTGCCTTAGACCGCTTGCAGCATCTCTATCCGGCCAGTGGCTACGGCGTTCCCCTGTCTATGGTTCTCGCCGGAGCCTTGCGCTTATCCGTCCCCAGAGAGCCGGAAAAGCCGGATCCCGATGAGGACGAGGCAGAACCCCTGACCTTAGGCGCCAGACTGGCTAATGCCAGCCGCATCAGCCTGATCCCCATTCTCTGTATTACCCTCTGCCTCTTTGCCTATTACGGCTACCGCCATGCACAGGCCCAGAAAAACCATGTCGATTTCTCTTCCTACTCTACGACGGAAACCTTACAGAAGGAAAAGAAACCACTGCCTAATTTCAAGCTAGGGGCAACCTATACGGTGCAGCAGGGTACGTATGTCGTACTCGATGATAAAGACATCAGCCTGTTTATTGCCGCCGCCAAAGACCGCGATGCCAATAAGATTCAGGCTATGATCCAGAACCACCGGGTCATACTGTTTTCCCAGGTCACCCATATTGAGGTAACCGGCAGCACCCGGGGAAACGGCTTTGTCCCCATTAAGATCATTGAAGGCGTCTACACGGGAAAAACAGGCTTTATTGCCTTCAGTATGATTGATAAACCAAACAAATAGAAAAGCGCTTGACCAGGCCCTGCAGGCTCTATGCCCAGGTAACCGGTCAAGCGCTTTTTTACTTTTTCGTCAAATCTGCATGGAATACTTCTTGTCCCAACGTTTCCAGCCAATACGTTACCAGGCGCCGGTATTCGGCCTGATTAGGCTGCTGAATAGCCGCCAGGACATATTTCATGAAGGAGCCGGCCCAAGCGTAGCTGAAGCGTTCAAATTTCCCTTCGCCGGCATGGGGCGTCACCTTTTGAAGCAGTGGCAAGTAGAGCTCCTGCGTCATCGTGAGGAGCTTTGCCGTCACAGCATACACATAGCCTTGGCCTTTCTTCTCTTCTTCCATGAAGACCAGGGCCAGGTCTGCAGCGTTGCCGTCGTCTTTGGCGTAATCGATATGGTACATTTCCAGGGGCAGCTGCTTTTGCTGATCCGGTTTCAACAGCTGGTAGGCGCTGTATTTGATAATTTCATACATACGGTCGTCAAAGCCACTTTCCAGCTCCAGGATTTTTTCCCGCCATTCACCCCAGGTCAGGGCCGAACGGCAGCGATAGGCAGAAAAATCGGCTTCGCCGAGATACCGGTATACGTCGCCCAGGCTGACAGCAGTCTTGGGATCGGGCACGTGCCAAACCATAAAGTGGCGTTCCCTGTCAATATAGAGGCACGTCGTTTCTACATGGATTTTGGCTCCGCACTGGGGGCAGGTATAAAAAAATAAGTTTTCATCGTGCAGCAGCCGCTGCCGCAACTCCGGTGTTCTTGTACCGTCGATACAGTTCCACGTCGCAAATGCGCCTTGTCCGCCACAGGCAGGACAGGTCAGCTGCAGCGTAACAGAGTCGGTACCACTGCGTTGTTCTGTCATGATATATCTCCTTCACGTCTCGTATATTTCCATTATCTTAGCGGCCGTTTCTTCGAGCGCAACGATGCTCGCAGGACGTGCCTTATAGGCTTGCAGGACCTGCCGTACGGATACCAGGCGGTCTGCCTGCCGGTCCGGACTATTGTCACCTGCCGGGCGCAGGACTGTCAAGGCCAGGAGGGCTTCTTTCCAGATCGTTTCCGGTCCCGCTGCCTGTATATCACTTACCTTTTGCAGCCAAAAATACACAGCCGCCTTCGTGTAGGCACGGAGAGTCTTTGCCGTTTCACAAACCAAATCGATCCGCTGCAGGGCTGCGCCGGCTCCTACCAGGACGGGAATGGCAACAGCCGCTGCCCGGTTAGGCGGGATGCGTTTGTCTTCGATGCCGATAGGCGAAAAAGCTACGTACTGCATCTGTTTAGCCGTTGCCAAGGCCAAGCAAGAGCGATAGCACGATAAGAGGAGGGCCTCTTCCTGATACGCACCGCCGCGCCAGTACGGTGGTACTGTATGAATGACGTACCGTGCCGGCAGGTCATAGCCATAGGTCAAAACGGCTTTGCCCTCCTGGCAGCCGCCTAAGCTGCTACAGGCAGAACGGAAGGAAAGGCCCCCGGCCTGATGAATACGCATATCCAACGCACTGTCACCGAGCAGGCTTTCACTGGCAGAATTCACAATAGCATCGCATTTCCAGGTAGTTATATCACCGCAGACTACACGTAATTCCATAGTATCACACTTCCTTTGGCAGAACAAACTTTTAGAAATATTATATCACAAAACAGTACCTGTCCTGCATAGTATCTAAAAAGTAAGTACTTTACAGAATAGTTCGTAAACGGTATGATAAACCTATTATCCCTAAGGAGGTAAGGTAATGAAAGTAGTAGCATTTAATGGTAGTCCCCACGAAAAAGGAAATACCTATGAAGCCCTGCATACGGTAACAACAGAACTGGAAGCAGCCGGCATTGAAACAGAAATCATTACAGTAGGCAATAAAGTGATCCGCGGCTGTATGGCCTGTAATGGCTGCGCCCGCAATCGGGATGAACGCTGCGTCATGCACGATGACCCCGTCAACGAATGGATTCAAAAGATCAAAGAGGCCGACGGCATTCTGTTAGGTTCGCCTACCCACTTCTCGGCCATTGGCGGCACGATGAAATCGTTCCTGGACCGGGCCTTCTACGTAGCCTCTTCCAATAACGGCCTCTTCCGCCATAAAGTCGGCGCCAGTGTCGTAGCCGACCGTCGTGCCGGTGGTATTCCCGTCTTTGACCAGCTCAACAATTTCCTCACCTACTCGGAAATGATCATTCCTACATCGAACTACTGGAATGTCGCTTATGGCACCAAAGCCGGCGAAGTAACGCTTGACGGTGAAGGCATGCAGATCATGCAGGTTCTCGGACAAAACATGGCCTGGCTCCTCAAGGTATTGGCTGCCGGCAAGCCCTTCGTAGAAGAAAAGGGTCCCGCCAAAAAAGTATTTACCAATTTCATCCGCTAATACAAAAAGACGTTATGCCTGGGCATAGCGTCTTTTTTCAGTTTCATAGCAGCTGCTACACATCAGCCTGTACCATAAACAGGGGAATTGAACGGAAGAGCAGCTTATAAGGTGGTGTATATACCTGTTCATTCAGGCGCGGCGTAATCCGGATGTGCGTAAAGCCCAAGGGCCCTAAATGAGTCCGGTCCCATTCAGGCCGGCTGTGGCTATGGAAAAATAAGGTTTCCTGAAAGGACGCCTCTGTAGCCGCATCACCGCTATACGTATCAACCGGCGGGCCATACGTTTTCCGGTATTCCTCTTCGTCCCGTGCAATGGCCTGCCGTTCGGCTTCACTCCTGCGATAATACCAGTTCGCATCAAAATACAAGAGGCGACCGCCCGGTTTCAATACACGCCGCCATTCGGCAAAGGCCTTTTCCGGATCATAGAGAATCCACGTCACGTTGCGGCTCACCAGATAATCAAAGGAATGGTCTGGAAAATCGAGGGCATGAATATCCTTTTGCAAAAAGCGGGCTCTTACGCCTGCTTTTTTTGCGTTTTCTGCCGCTGTTTCTACCATAGCCGCCGAACAGTCCACACCGGTTACATCCCAGCCGGCCTGCGCCATGAGGATAGAAAAAAAGCCCGGACCCGTACCGATATCGAGCAGGGACCCCTGTTTCTGCGGCGCCTGAGCGAGCAAAATGGATTGCCAGACCGCGGCCTGGGACTGAAGCTCTTCCTGTACGATGCCGTCGTAGCCGCTGGCACAAAAATCCCAGCGCTTGCCTACGGCACCGGCCTGATTTGATAATTCCATACGCATCTCCTACTTAATAAAGGTACTGATGGCTTTCTTTAAATTTTCCACGGCCTCCAGGTCGTTGTCCCGTACGGCATCGACGATGCAGTGATCGATATGATCCCGCAGGATGACCTTGCCCACACTGACCAAAGCCGAATCGACAGCAGAAAGCTGGATCAGGATATCGCTGCAGTCCCGGCCTTCATCGACCATGCGTTTAATGGCTTCTATATGACCGCTGATGCGGGCCAGACGGTTCATGACCATGCGGGTCTGCGTATGGCTATGGTGATGTCCCGGCGTGTGCGCGTGGGCTATACCCTGGGCATGCAGGGCGGCGTGGCGTGCGTCCGGAGCCGGATCCCCATCCAGCTCGCGTGTCGTTAAAGGCGGATACTGGTCATAGGGCATATCCAGCCGTTTCACAGCTTTTACAAAATAAAATTCGTCCGTATCCATGGCGACGACGATGGACAAGCCGGCACTGATCAAGAGGTTAGCCAAAATATCCACAGGCGGCAGTACACCTGTATGTGGTTCTTCCGGCGCCTGTTTTTGCAGGCCGTTGACACGGCGGCGCGGCATATCGTGCATGAGCAGCAGCATGCCGCCCGGCTTGAGCGCTTCGGCCATCTTTTTAATAAATACTTCTTTGTGGTGTGCTACGTGCGGATAAAAATTAAGACACACAGCCGCATCATAGGTCTGGCCGGCCATCTTATACTTTAAAACATCCTTTTCTGTATACACAATGCCCTTTTTCGAAGCAAATTTTTCTTTTGCCTTGGCCAGCATTTGCCGCGAATAGTCCAGCTCCTCAAGCCGCCCTTCCGGGCCTACAGCCTCTTGCAGATACGGTATCAATATACCGGTACCGCAGCCTACGTCGAGCACAGAGGCGCCCTTTGCCAGGCCGGACAAGTGCATAAGCGTACGCAGGATTTCCGGATTTTCTTTCCGGTCCCGGTCCCACGTTTCCGCATAGTTTTCAAAAAATACGTGCTCTTTATCCATATCTTTTCCCTACCGTTTTCCTATAGTCTCACTGTTTATGATACGGGTGTACGAGAAAACTGTCAATGGAAAGACCGCGGCCATTAATGAGCAGCCTGGTCGGCTGCCTCCTTACGGCCATGGAGACAAAAGAGAGGTGCCATATCATACTTCATGTCAGGCGAGGTATGGACGAAGGGACGAATATCCCGTGTATAGCCACAGTTCTTGAAGCCAATGGACTCTACACAGCACAAATCCCATGCAGGGCGGCATTCCTTGCTGATCTGCAGTGCATCCTTCAGATCATCACATTCGCGTAACAAGGCCATATCGATGGTATGATGCACGTTTTCTTCTTCCTCGGCAGCGGCCGTGAAATGTACCGGTCCATAGTTGGCATCGAAATTAAGAAGCAACCCGCCGGGGCACAATACGCGGTACCATTCCGTATAGGCTGCTGTTACATCAGGCAGATTCCACGTCAGGTTGCGGGACAGGATAAGATCAAACTGATCGTCAGCAAAAGGCAGTGCCAGGGCATCGGCAACGTGAAAATCTACGTTTGCACCGAAAGCGGCCGCATTACGGCAGGCTTCTTCAATCATTCCGGTGGAAGAATCAACAGCCGTCACGGTATGACCGCAGCGGGCCATGAGAATCGCCAGAAACCCCGGACCGGTACCAATATCAAGAATCCGAAGCCGCCGGCCGGCTGGTAAAAACTGCTGAATATAGCGTTGCCACGCCAGGGCGTCACTGCTGGCCAGTTCCTGCTGCCGTACGGAGCTGAAAGCCCGGCTGCGCCGGTTCCAATAATCCTGAATCCATTCGTTAAGCTGTTCCATGGGTACTGCCTCCTCAAAACTCGCTATTTCTTTATCGTACTGAAGTCTTTAGTAAAAGTATACCTAATCTGGTATAGCTGCGCTATCCCCTATGGGGGCATACACGCATGGAAAGAGAAATTATTTTTCCTTTATTTTCTCCCTGCATCCCCCACCCAGGCTTATCATTTTTAGCCGCTATGCCGTATAATAACCATATGACTTACACGGGAAGGAGCTCCTCTTTTATGGGAAAATATATAGGCAGGCGACTGCTGCAACTGATCCCCATCGTCTTTGGCGTAACCTTTATTTCCTTTTTGCTCATGCATCTGGCCGTAACCGATACGGTCGATGTGCTCTATGAACAGCAAAGTGGTGCCAATGCTGCAGCCGCCGCAGCGAAACGGGCCGCCCTGGGGCTGGATCAAGGGTTCTTTACACAATATTGCCATTGGCTTTGGCAGGTACTGCACGGCGATATGGGACAGTCCTTCGTCACCAGCCTGCCCGTAAGTACTACCATGCTCAGCAAGCTGCCGGCCACACTGGAACTCATGCTCTTGGCTTTATTTCTGACTCTCCTCATCTCGTTGCCCTTAGGGACACTGGCGGCAATCCGTAAAGGCAGCATTTGGGATCAGCTCGCCCGGCTCTTATCGTTTACAGGCAATGCCCTGCCTGATTTTCTCTTTGCCCTTATCCTGTTATATTTTTTTGCTGTCAAGTGGCATTTCTTTTCTTTTCTCACGCCGACAGCTGACCGCTCACCCTTATTGCCGGCCCTGCCGCTGGCCTTCGCCATGACAGCTAAGTACTTGCGGCAAATCCGGGCGCTCCTCTTGGATGAATTGAGTAAAGAATACGTCCAGGCACTCCTCTGCCGGGGCCTGCCGTATCATTATGTACTCACGCACTATGTGTTCCGTGCTGTAGCAGCGCCGCTTTTGGCGCTCTTGGCCCTGTCGGCAGCGTCTCTGCTGGGCGGGTCAGCCATCGTCGAAACGATTTTCCTTTGGGATGGTGTAGGCAAACTCGCCGTCGATGCCATTATGCTGCGCGATTATCCCATTATCCAGGCCTATATGATTTGGATGTCTGCCCTGTACGTACTCTTTAACCTGGCCGCCGACATCATCTGCGCCTATGTAGACCCGCGCCTGACACTACGAAAGAAGGAGGATTGACCCATGGCGTCTCATAAAAGAAAAAAAATAACGCTGCTTCTGGGCCTCATCCTTTTGGGCCTCATCGCTTCCTGCCTGGCCGAGTATATATTACACTATTCGCCCTATGAACAGCACCTGTCCCTGGCGCTTCAGGGCCCCAGTTTCCAGCACTGGCTGGGAACGGATGTCTACGGCCGTGATCTGCTCGCCCGCACGCTGGCCGGGGCCAAACTGACCATCATTACGGCCCTTGCCGTGGCGCTCCTTTCAGCCCTCATTGGCTCCTGTATCGGTCTCTTTTGCGGCTACAGGCAGGGAAAGGCCGTAACCTGTCTGTTACGGCTGGCCGATATTTTTCTTTCCTTTCCCACCATGGTCTTTGCCATTGCCGTAGCGGGCATCCTCGGTGGCGGCACCTTTAATGCTGCCGCTGCTATCACCGCTGTCACGTGGCCCAAATACACGCGCCTCGTGCGCAATCTCGTCAGCCCCTTGCGCCGGGAATACTATATCGAAGCCGCCCAAATGAGCGGCTTTACGACAGGGCAAATCCTCTTTCAGCAGATTTTGCCGGAAGTAATCGGACCGGTCTTCATTACGGCCGCCCTCGATTTGGGTACGATCATTACGGAAATTGCCGGTCTTTCTTTCCTCGGCCTCGGCGCCGCGCCGCCGGCTGCGGAGTGGGGCTCCATGATGAGCAGCTCCCGCCTCTACATGCAGACCGCACCTTGGACGGTCTTCGTCCCCGGCGCAGCCATCGTCATTACGGTTGCCCTCTTCCAGCTCTTGGCCGATTCCCTGCGTGATTTCTTTGATACGAAGCTGGTGAGGTGAGACGATGAAACTAAAACAATTACTCGCCTTGCCCGTAGCTCTGCTGCTGGTCTTTTCCTTAAACGGCTGCGGCACCGTAACGGCGCCGGCGGCAACGGGGAAGGTCTTTCATTACGGCACCATGGCCTATGGTCCGGCCATGCAAAATGCCAGTACGGATCCGCACGATACGTATTGCGGCTGGAGCACCGTCCGCTACGGTGTCGGCGAAACGCTCTTTAAATTCGACGACCAAATGGGCCTTCGTCCCTGGCTGGCCCGGTCTTACGAGCAGGTCGACGACTATACCATCAAAATCAAGCTCCGCGACGATGTCGTCTTTTCTAACGGCAAGAAGATGACCGGAGAGGCCGTCAAAGCCTGTCTGGAGGATCTTCTGGCCCGCAACGACCGGGCGCCTCATGATCTGAAGATCGACGCCATGACGGCAGACGGCCAGACACTCACTATCCGCTCCCATGAGAAGATGCCGGACTTCATCAATTATCTGGCCGATCCCTATAGCGCCATCATCGATGTCGACGCCGGCATCCACGACCGCATTGCCATCGGCACCGGTCCGTACAAGGCCGTTCGCGTCGATGACCAGGGACTGCATCTCGTAAAGAATGAAAACTATTGGGGCCCTGTAAAGCCCAAGCTGGACGAAGTCCTAGTCTACAGTATTCCCGACGGCAATACCCTCACCCTGGCGATGCAAAGCGGCGAGCTCGATGCCGTACAAGGCCTGCCCTATGCCAGCTTACCGGCCTTTGAAAAGAATGGTGCTTACCGGATTCTTTCGTCACCTACGAGCCGTGTCTATCAGGCTGCCATGAACTATGACACACCGGCCCTGCAGGACCAGCGCGTGCGACAGGCCATTTGTCTGGCCATTGACAAGGATAACTTCGTCTCCGTCCTCTTGCGGGGAAACGGCCTCGTTGCGGCCGGGCCGTTCCCGGATACATTCCCCTTCGGCCAGGGCGTCCAAGGGCCGGCCTATGATCTGGAGCGGGCAAAGGAGCTCCTGCGTGAAGCAGGCTACACCCATACGGATAGGGACGGCTACGTAACCAAAGACGGCCAGCCCCTGACCCTCCGCTGGCTCACGTATACATCACGGCAGGAGCTGCCCCTTTTAGCAGAATACGCCCAGGCATCCCTGAAAAAGGCCGGTATCAAAGTAGACGTCAACGCTACGGATAACTACAAGGATTTCCTCAAGCGCGGTGCCTACGACATTTACGCCCAGGCCATCGTTACGGCACCGACAGGCGATCCGGGTTATTATTTCATGAGCAAGATCTATTCCGGCCAGCCTTACAACAACGGCCATTACAGCAGTCCCGTATCCGATGCGCTCATCGACCGCCTGAACAATACCTTTGACCGGCAGGAACGGTTCCGCCTGGCCCGGGAAATAGGCCAGCAAATTGTCAACGACGATGCCGTTTTCTACGCATCCTTTCTCAAGATGAGCGTCGTCATGAAAAAGAATGTAACCGGCTTTGCACCTCATCCGTGCGATTATTATGAAATCACACCGGAACTCGATATACACTAATAGAAGAACGAGGTATCTTTTATGGCTAATCCGACAGCACCCCTCTTATCCGTCCGGGACCTGACCATCATGGCCGGCCAACGGCCCTTGATCCGTCACTGCTCGTGGCACGTACAAGCAGGGGAAATCCTAATTATCGTAGGAGAATCGGGCAGTGGCAAAACAACCTTATTGAAGACAGCCGCCGGCATTCCTGACCAGGATCTGGCCTGTACAGACGGCGAAATCGCCTACGCAGGCGTACCCTTAAAAAGGCCGTCTGACTGGCAGGCCTTACGGAGCCGGGACATGCAGTATCTTTTCCAGGATGCCCTGTCTTCCTTCTGTCCCGTGCGCACGGTCTACGACCAGCTTTGGGATGCCGCCCGATTTTCCGGCATGCCCAAGGACACATTCGACCAGGTCCTTGCCGACCGGACAGCCGTTCTCTCCTTACGCAGTGACGCCCTCAAGACATGGCCCCAAAACCTTTCCGGCGGTATGATCCAGCGGGCAGAGCTGCTCTTTTCTCTCATTCAGCCGCCACGGCTCCTCTTTGCCGACGAACCGACCTCGGCAGTCGACAGTGTAACCCAGAAAAAAATGGCGCAAGCTCTCTTACGCTTGCGCCGCCATCATAGGACCGCTATCGTCCTGGTCACACACGACATCCGTTTAGCCGCCTTTTTGGCTGACACCCTGCTCATCCTGAAAGCAGGGGAAATCGTCGAATATGGTCCGGCCGCCTCACTTTTAGCGCAGCCCCGGTCCGAATACACACGAAGGCTGCTTACCTTATCGGGCCTCAAGGGAGGTGACCTGCATGCTTCTGGAAATTAGAGACCTCGTAAAAGAGTATACCCATTCAGCCCGGCCTATCCGTGCCGTCGACCACCTTTCTTTCTCTCTGACGGAAGGAGAAATCACCGGCGTCTGCGGGGAAAGCGGCTCCGGAAAGAGCACCCTCATCCGCCTGATCTGCCAATTTACACCAGCCGACAGCGGGCAGATTCTCTTTGCAGGAAAGGACATTACCCATCTTTCCCAAAGCGAAAGGCGTGAATTGTACCGCCACATCCAGCTGGTCTTTCAAAATCCCTTCCGCTCCTTTCACCCACGCTTTACCTTGGAGCACAGCGTCCGCGCCGGCCTTTATAACTACCACCTGGAGGTACCGGAAGAGCAGTTTCAAAGCCTGATCCGTGAAGTCCAGCTGACACCGGAAACATTGCGCCGCTATCCCCACCAGGTAAGCGGCGGCGAATGCCAGCGCGCCGCTATCCTGCGGGCCTTGTGCCTGCAGCCCCAGCTGCTCCTCTGCGACGAAGCGACGAGCGCCCTCGATGTGAGTACACGTCTGGAAATCGTCCGCCTCCTGCGGGAAACCTGCCGGCGCCATCACATTACCTGTCTCTTTATTACGCACGACCTGCGGCTGGCGCAAATCCTCTGTGACCGCATTGTCATTCTTCACCAGGGCCGGCTCGTCGAAGAAGGCCCGGCAACCGATATTTTCCAGCATCCGCAGGAGGCCTACACGAAAGAATTACTGGATTCTCTCTTATAGGCCTGGCATAGTGCGTTGCCCTGTAAAAAGAACGCCCGGAATACCATTTGGTTTTCCGGGCGTTTTTTACGCAATGATGAGTATGTTATTTTTCAGTTGCCAGTTTTTCCGGGACTGTTTCGCTCGGATACCGCGGTGCGCCCCAGCGTTTTAAGGTCCACGAACAAAGGATGGGGCAAAGGATAGCCGTGACGATAACAGCAGCAGCGACCTGTACGGAAGCCAGGGCTGCCGCTTGTTCAAGGCCCGGTACGACGCTGGAAACAATCGTCGGCGTAGCAACGGCACTGCCAGCTACAGAGGCCAGACCGGCACCGGCATAACCGGGGCGGCGGAGAATAACTTTATCTGCCAAGGTCAGGAAGAAGCCGCCTACAGCAAAGGCTACGACGCCAAGGATGACACCGCCGACACCTGCCTGGAACATCATGGAAAGATTCAGGGATGAACCGACAGAAATCCCGACGAGAGGAATGAGTACCTTCGTGCCGCCCTTGAAATAGCCCCGAACGCCGGGCCAGATATTGCCCAGGATAATCCCCAAGATCATGGGGAACAGTGTCGCAAAAAGAGCCATGAGTGGAATATCAGAAGCTCCGGAAGCACCGAGAGCCAGCATGGTCAGAAAGGGGCCGTCCTTGATAGACAACAGGCTATACGCACCGAGGTCGATATCGTCGCCATATTCACTGGCAATGGCCAAATAAATAGAACCGTTTGAGCTCAAAAGGGCCGTAAAGACAGCCAGCGTAGAAATGCCCAGGATGCCGATACTGCCAAAGGTGGCACTGAAGAGCGTACCGATGGCATAGCCGACGATAAATTTCGTCACCAAGAGGACGCCGCCCCGTTTAAAGGCTGCCGGCGCTTCGTTGATTTTCAGCTGTGTCCCGGCAAAAAAGAGAACCGCTGCCGTCAGAGGTACCACGGCTGACTTAGAGAAAATGGCCGTCGTAAGGCTGCCAATCTTCACGAAGTCAGGGAACAGGGCATTGAAAATGATAGACAAAAACATAGGAATAATCATGGCTGCTGCAGGAATCTTGCGGAAAAGCAGGCAAGGAATTTCTCGTACGATATAATTCATTGTTCATTTCTCCTTCTATAAGTGCAAGAATAGCAATACATTGCCGGACAATTACGGCGTGCACGTGTCAGTCAAAAACTTTTCCAGTGCTTCCGGATCATGTAAGAGGTGTTCCATTTTCCACTGGTCTAATTTTTCTTTTGCCTGTGCCTTAGCCAAGACAGGGGCTTGTTGTTCCTGAGGGATAATAACGACACCGTCCGCGTCGCCAAAGACAATGTCACCAGGCCGGACGAGAACGCCGCCACATTGTACATCCTTTTGTACTTCTCCCAGAAAGACACGGGCCGGAATTCTCGGTACGATACCTTTCACAAATACGGGGAAATCATTCTGGCTCAAGGCCAGGCTGTCGCGGGCACAGCCATCGATGACGATACCGGCAAGGCCCTTTTCCTTGGCAATGGCCACGACAATTTCGCCAAAAAAGGCTACGTCTGTCGTGCCGTTGGCGGCAATGACCAAGACGCTGCCCGGCGCAGCATCGCGCAAGGCCTGAAAGACGACGGCACAGTCATTTTGAACGATTTGTACCGTAAAAGCCGGCCCGGCCACACACATACGGCGGTTCAAGGGCTGAATACAGCTGTCCATGGTCTGTAAGCCATGCATGGCATCGGACAAGGATGTAGAAGATACGTTGTCCCAATCTGTCTTTAAAAAAGTCATCATAAAGCCTCGCTTTTCTTTATTTTAAGGATACGGGATTGGTAAGGACACCGGTCACAGCCGACGCAGCAGCAACAGCCGGCGAGCTCAGGTACGTCTCGCTTTTCGTGCTCCCCAGGCGGCCCAGGAAGTTACGGTTATTCGTCCCCAGGAGTATTTCGCCATCAGACAGGAGACCGCCGCTACGGCCTTCGCAGAGGGAACAATAGGGATGGGTGAACATGGCACCTGCTTCTACCAGCGTTTCCACGTAGCCTTTCGCAATGGCTTCCTTGAAGATACTCCGTGAAGCCGGCGTAATGAGGAGCTTCACGCCCGGGGCGATGTGCTTGCCCTTAAGGATGGCTGCTGCCATCGCCAAATCTTCGATACGGCCATTCGTGCAGGAGCCGATGAATACTTCATCGATGCGCATGCCTTCAAGCTCCGACAGGGGTTTGACGTTATCTACGAACGGATGAGCCGCAATATAGGGCACGAAGTCTTCTGCCTTATAGGTAAGGACTTTTTCGTAGACTGCGTCGTCATCGAAGTGAAGCCAGGCAATGTCAGCAAAGTCGACGCCGCTGTAGGCAGCCGTTTCTTTATTGGGTGCAAAGAGGCCAACCTTGGCGCCGCATTCGACGGCCATGTTGGAAATGGTGAGGCGTTCGTCGACAGTGAGTTTATCGACCGTCGTGCCGCAGAATTCAAGGGATTTATACGTACCACCGGCAGCGGTCAGATCGCCCAGGACGCGCAAGGCAATATCCTTTGAGGTCACACCTTGAGGCAGGTCGCCGTTGATTTCGATCTTAATGGCCGACGGTACGCGCAGCCACATTTCACCGGTACCCAGGACAGCAGCCATTTCTGTATAGCCCACGCCGGTGGAGAAACAACTGACCGCACCGTACGTCGTCGTATGCGAATCCGTCACGAAGACGACGTCACCCGGTTTGGCATAGCCCAGCTCCGGCATGAGCTGGTGGCAAATGCCGTCGGCCACGTGGACCTGCTTGGCGCCGAACTGTTCAGCAAAATCGTAGCCGTGCTTCATATGATCCGCATCGAGGGGCAGGCACGTCGGGATGAGGTGATCGAACATGATGACTACTTTATCCTTATCCCAGACCTTGGTAAAACCCATTTCCTTGAATTTGCGATAGACGTTGGTTGTATAAATATCGTGAAACATGACGCAGTCCGGATGCGAAATGACGATATCGCCGGGCTTGCAGTCTGCTACACCTGTATTATGAATGAGGATTTTTTCTGCTAATGTATGTCCCATCTTCTCCGCCTCCTACTGTTTTAGATGATTGAGCTTCTGCATATGCTTGACCAGGCCGCCGTCTTTGATGATCTCAAAGAGGTTGTCCGGCATGGAGGGAATAGCGTATTCCTTGCCGTTACAATAGATGCAGTGGTTGATTTCAACGCGCACGGTGTCGCCTTCTTCACAATGGTCGGGCAAATTCGGACATTCGATGAGCAAGAGGCCGTTATTAATGGCATTGCGGAAGAAAATACGGGCAAAGGACTTGGCAATAATGCAGCTGATCTTGAGGGCGCTCAAGCCTTCCGGCGCTTGTTCACGCGACGAGCCGCAGCCGAAGTTATTGCCGGCTACGATGATGTCGCCAGGCCGGATAGATGCTGCCAGCTCCGGCCGGAGGGGTTCGAAAATGTGGGTTTTCAACTCTTCCATTGTATCCAAGGTAACCCACTGTGTAGGGATGATGATATCCGTATCGATATCGTCGCCCAGTTTCCAGACTTTTCCTTCAAATACCTTTTCCATAATCTTCTCCTCCTATGCCAGTACGCCCGTCACAGCTGCCTTGGCTGCGCTTACAGGCGATACGAGATATACGCTAGCTTCCTTGTCGCCACAGCAGCCGGCGTAGTTATACGAGCCTGTGGAAACCATGACTTCGCCTTTATCGAGCGTACCCTGGGCTTTGCCCCAGCAGGCACTGCAGCCCTGGTTCATGACGACGGCACCGCAATCGAGGAAGACATCGATAAGTCCTTCACGCAAGGCCTGGATGTAAATATCACTCGTAGCCGGGGCGACGAGGAGACGGACGCGGTAGGCTACCTTCTGGCCGCGCAGGACGTCTGCTGCCGCACGCAAGTCTTCGAGCTTACCACCACGGCAGCCACCGAGGAAGACTTCATTGACCTTGATTCCCTGCATATCTGCCAGAGCCCGGACGTTTTCGAGAGCACCGGGCAGGGCCGTTACAGGACGGACATCGTCTAAGGAAAAGACTACATCTGCCGTAGCGGCTGTATCCATAAAGGCGGCGCTCAGGACACCTGCTGCCTGCATGAGGTGGCACAAATCATAGCGCTGGTCCAGGCTCAGCGTACTGTCGCTATCCTGAAGGAGCACCAATTTTCCACGGACACCGGCCTTTTCAAGAGCCTGTACCAAAAGGAGGGCAGCATCCTGCGTCATGACGCTGTCTGCCAAGGCGCCTTCGATGGCTACAGTCAAAACCTGTGGTACCGTAACGGTCAGGGTACCTGTCTTCAGGACGTCCAGAAGGGCTGCATCGGTCACGGTGAGGCCCAGGACACCGGCAGCGCCGAGGCCGGCTACGTGAGTGCCTGTACCAACGACCAGCTGGCCCGGCTGTGCATAGTGCTCGATGTAGCGCAAGTAACCGACACCGCGGCATTTTTCCATAGAAAGGCCTTCTTTTACGGCCCAGTTAATAAGCTGGCGCTGGTTGGCGCCGACTTCAATCGTACTGTTAGGTGTATCGTGATCGATCGTAACGAGGACCTTGTTTTTATCCTGCAAAGCCAGTTCCTGTACGGCTGTGATCAGTTCTGTATGTTCCCGGTCGGTGATGATGCAATAATCAACTGCCAGCTGACAGACATCCCCTGCACTGCGGCTGCACAGTTCCTGCCATATAGATTTGTTCATCTTCTGTACACTCCTTTTTTCACATCTCTGGATTCTCTTGATGGCTATCATTATACGGATAATGTTTCAGCCTTGCTAATCCCTGGTCTCTTTTTACTTTTTATTGAAATTTGTTTCAAGTAAATGTATATTATCTATATGTGAAACATTTTCCCCGTTTTTATTTCCCAGTAAAGGCCAAGTACGAGTATTTAAAGAGCCTAGTCTTGCAAAATCAGAAGGAGAACGCCGTGTATGATGATAAATTAGCATTGCATAAGCCCTTTCGCATTTGCGTCCTCGGCTATTCCCGCCTTACCCGTCTCTCCCGGGAAGTCGTTGCCGAACTGCCCAAAACGCCAGATCTTGAATATATTGTCTTCGATTCCTCCCTTGATGAACGGCAGGACGAATGTATTGTTACAGCCCGGCGCATGGGCTGCGAAGTCTTTGTTGCCGGGCCGGCAGCGGCCGTGCGCTTTTCTAACTACTACAGCTACCCCCTCGTTGCCTACCAGATCAAGGATATTGATTATTTACAGGCAATAAAAAAAGCCCTGGACCAGGGCTATACGCACATTGGTATTACGCGCTATCTCTATTCACCGGCAGCCAACCTCGATCTGTACACGAACATTACGGGCGCTACCTTGACGGAATTGATCTATGCAGAAATTCCCCAAATGTATGAAATTGCCAAGCATTCCGATTGCGACGTCCTCATTGGCAATCAGATGACCCAGGAAGCAGCTGCCGCTGCAAAAAAACCGTCACTGCTCCTCTATGCCGGCAAAGAAACGATTCGTGAAGCCTGTCTCAAAGCCGGCGAGCTCGCACGTAGTCTCTACACGACACGGCGTAACCGGGCTATTGCCGAAGCCGTTTTGAGCAGTGCCCAATTGGGCATCGTCGTCACCGATACAGGAGGGAATGTCGAATTTTTCAACGAAACGATGCAGAACTACACGGGCATTTCCCTTACAGAAGCAAGCGGGCAGCCTTTAGAAGGGCTCTTTCCCAACTTGCCCCTCAGGCAATTCATGAAAAGCCCGCTCATCCAAAACGACAGCTATCACCTGATTAATACGACTATGATGCGCTGCATCTTTCACAAAATCCGCGTAGGCCAGCGGGACTGCGGTGTACTCATGACCTTCCACCCCAATCCCCATAACCGCAAGAAGGACCGGGAGCAGCATACAGGCGTAGGCTCCGTCTATTATCTGGATAAGGTTACAGCCCATTCTCAGGCCATGAGCCGCGTCGTCAACCAGTGCAACCAGATTTCACCGGTTGCCTTCCCTACGGCCCTCATAGGACCAAGCGGTTCAGGCCGGGAAGAGCTCGCCCACTGCCTGCATAACGCGTCCCGGCGGGCTAAAAAGCCTTGTCTGACGCTGAACTGCGCGGCCATTGACGAAGAAAACGCCGTACGCATTCTCTACGGCTACAATTACGGCAAAAATGCAACCGACGGGCTCCTCTTCAACGCCTCTGGCGGCAGCCTGATTATCAAGAATCTGGGTCTGGCCGGCCCACGCCTGCAGGAGATTCTCCTGCAGGCCCTGACGAAGCATCAGTTTTTCCAGCCCGGCATGAACGAGCCCATTACCTTCGACATTCTCTTCTTCCTCGTCGCCAGTCCGGAAGAATACCGGCGCATCCGGCCGGACCTGCGCCGGGCCCTGGCCATTTTGCGCGTCACTGTCCCGCCCCTATGTGAGCGGCGCGAAGATATTTGCGATTTGTTCAAAAGCTATGTATCCCAATTACTGCCTTCCAAGCAGGCCCAAAAGCTGACTCCGGAAATGGAACGGCTGCTCACGAGCTACAGGTATCCCGGTAACGTCATTGAGCTGCGGGCGATTAGTACGCGCTACGCCGTACTGCTGCAAAACGCGGCCCATCAGACAGCACGCTACCGCTACAACCTGCTCCTCGACGCCATCGGCAGGCAAACCTTGCAGGACGACATTTATAGCCGCTACCCGGCGCTGACCCAGCGTCCCATTACCGATACGGCAGGCTTTCGTGCCGGTCTTGCTCTGTTGCACGACCTCTATGCCTGCACGTACCAGGAGCTGGCAGACCAGCTCGCGTTGAGCCGCACGACGCTCTGGCGGCTCCTGCACGACAAGGTACCGGAAAAAGAAACGTGATCAATCCTTCGCCGGGCCTTGATGCTGCCGTTTCCACGCCTTAATACGCCGCAAGCGTTCGCCAAAGTCTGCTTCTTCGCCCTTCGTACCGGGCCGGTAATATTCCCGTCCTGCCAGCGAATCAGGCAGGCACTGCATAGTGGTTAGTTTTTCTTTCGTGTCATGGGCATACTGGTAGTCTTTGCCATAGCCCAGGTCCTGCATGAGCTTGGTCACACCGTTACGAATAACCAGCGGTACCGGGTCAGCCAGAGTGCGGCGGGCATCGTGGCTGGCCTGGCCATAGGCCTTATAGAGAGCGTTGGATTTAGGTGCCAGGGCCATATATACGACAGCTTCTGTCAGGTGTACGGCACATTCAGGCATACCGATGAAATGGCAGGCCTCGTAGGCTGCAACGGCAATTTCCAGGGCTCGTGGATCTGCCAGGCCAATGTCTTCACTGGCAAAGCGCGTCACCCGGCGGGCTACATATAGGGGATCTTCCCCAGCCTCTAACATACGGGCCAGCCAGTACACGGCCGCATCGGGGTCGGAATTGCGCATAGACTTGTGCAGCGCCGAAATGATGTTGTAATGCTCCTCGCCGTTTTTATCGTAGAGCAGGGATTTTTGCGACGTGCACTGTGCCAGCAGGTCCGGTGTAATCACCGTCTTTTCGCCTTGTACCTCACCGTTGAGAACGACCATCTCCAAGGTCGATAAGGCCGTCCGTGCATCGCCGTTGGCAAATTGGGCGATCTGCCGGATCAGGTCGTCGCCCATTTCAATCTGCTGCCCGCCAAAGCCTGCAGGACTGGTCAAGGCCCGTTTAAGCAGGACCGTAATATCTTCCGGCGTCAAGGGCTTTAAGACAAAGACCTTACAGCGTGACAAGAGGGCGCTGTTGATTTCAAAGGACGGATTTTCTGTTGTCGCCCCAATGAGGATAATGCTGCCCTTTTCTACAAAGGGCAGAAAGGCATCCTGCTGGGCTTTATTGAAACGGTGTATTTCGTCGACAAAGACGATCGTCCGCTGGCCGGCCTGACGGTTTCGTTCGGCCCGTTCCATGACAGTACGGATTTCCTTAATCCCGCTCGTCACAGCCGAAAAATCAATGAAGACAGATTGCGTATGACCGGCAATAATCTGAGCCAGCGTCGTTTTGCCTACACCGGGCGGCCCCCAGAAAATCATCGAAGAAATGCGGTCCTGTTCAATCAATTTCGACAGGACTTTTCCTTTGCCCAGGAGATGCTGCTGGCCTACGAAGTCCTGCAGTGTTTTAGGGCGCAGGCGGCTGGCCAGGGGCTGTGGTACGGCTGAAGAAAACAGGGAATCTTCCTGCATGGTATTCACCTCGCAATAGGCTGTCGCAGCAGATCTTCTGCCGTGCAGCTGGAAAACAGGATACCAATGTGGTAAGCTGTAACTATACTTTTCGTTATACTCATTATACCATTATTTACCTACTATGCCGTTTCCCCAAGGAGGCTGATGCATATGACCCTCGACGCGCGTATCCGCAATTTGATTTTGGCTACAGCCAAAGACCATGTCAGTTTTTATCTCTACGATGAAGTAACCCTGGAAGACCGCATCCGGCGGCTTCGCTCGGCGTTTGCCCATGAGCAGATTCTCTATTCCATCAAATGTAATCCCCATCGGGCTATTTTAAATAAGATATTTTCTTCCGGCATCGATGCTGACGCCGCCAGCCTGGGGGAAGTCTATGCCGCCAGCGATTGCGGCGTACCGTCGGACCACATTTTTTATTCAGCCCCCGGCAAAAGCCAATACAGCCTGGAACACGCCTTGGGCCAATGCATCCTCATTGCCGACAGCCTGCAGGAAATACAGCGCATTGAGGAACTGGCCGGCAAACGTAACATGAAGGTCACTATCGGCGTCCGCATCAACCCGGACTTCTCCTTTACCAGCGCTACCGGCAGTCCTTCCAAATTCGGCATTGATGAAAGAGAATTCCTCAACGCCCTGCCGCGGCTGAAACAGCTGCAGCACGTCATCATCATCGGCCTGCACACACACATACGCAGTCAGGAACTGGACTGGCAGGTACTCTTTTCCTATTATGAAAACGTCTTTGCCCTGGCGGGACACATCCAGCTCGCGTTAGGGACACCACTCCTGTTCATTAACCTCGGCAGCGGTATCGGCATCCCCTATACGGCGACAGAACACGAAGTCGACATCGATGCCCTGGCAAAAAAATTGGAACAGCTCCGCTTCCTGCGGCAGGACACGCTGGCTCAGGCCCGCGTACTCATCGAAAGCGGCCGCTATTTAGCCGGTCCCTGTGGCTGGTACGTCACACACGTCGTCGATACGAAGACCTCCCATGGCAAGCGCATTGCCATTTTACAAAACACCTTAAACGGCTTCCTGCGTCCGTGTCTGGAACAATTCATCACACAAATTGCCCCGGCGGCAGCACCTCGGGAACCGCTTTTCTATAAGAATGGCTCCACTCCCTTCTATGTTCTGAACGAAGAAACAGAAACAGAAGAAGTAACGCTGTACGGCAACCTCTGCACCGCTGCCGACCTCATTGCTAAGGACATGGTCCTGCCCCGCCTCGCCTGTGGCGACGTCGTTGTCTTTCCCCAGGCCGGGGCCTACAGTGCCAGCCTGACACCATTCCAGTTTTCTTCACAAGTACCGCCGGCAGAAATATATTGCCGCCGCGAAGGCTAAGACAAACACTGATCATTTAAATACGGCAAAAAATAAACCTGCATCGGCCCTATGATGCAGGTTTATTTATGTACGATATACAGGCTCTTATGCCGCTTCTGATACGATCTGTGTTTTCGGCACAATGGCCTTATAAATAAGGCCTACGAGAATTCCCGCGATGAGGAAGGGAATCCAATCCATCCCCAGGGAATGGAACGGCAGCATAGCAAACACCGTATCAATCGGGCCAAGGGGGATCTTAGCTGTTTCAAGCCCTGTAATCAGAGCCGGTACAAAAGTAAATGCCGTAGAGGAAACCCAGACACACCGGCGGCCGCCAAAGAAATTGTGTGTAAAGGTAAGGATAATATTAGAAACAACGAGGGGATACAAGAACATGAGCACCGGTATGGCCGCTGCAATAATCGTTTTCAAGCCTACCGTAGCAACGGCGAAAGAAAGAACCGTAAAAATTGTAGCATAATTCTTAAAGCTCGTTCCGCCAATCAGTTGATGGAAATAGGCCGCACAGGACGTGACCAGACCAATAGCCGTGGAGAGACAGGCCAGCAATACGATGACTGCCAGCAAGAGAGCTCCGCCATAGCCGAAGAGAATTTGGGCGCTCAGAGAAAGGACCGGTGCGCCTGTTTCCTGCAGGCCAATGGTCTGAACAGACTGGGCCCCCAAGTAGGCAACGAAAACGTAAACAAATGCCAAGAGACTGACAGCAATAACGCCGGCCTTAAACACTTCCCGCGTCACTTCCTGCTGTGTAGCTGCCCCGTCTTCTTTGACAAATTCAATTACCAGAATGGCAAAAACAAAGGAACCAATAGCATCCAGCGTATTATATCCGTCAAGAGCCCCCTGGGAAAGAGCTGTAATTCCCGTAGCGTATGCTGCCAGCGGTGTTTGTGGCACACCCATAGGCGTAACGAACGATTTGATAATCAGGGCCAGAATCGTCAATAACAGCATGGGCGTAAGAATCTTGCCAATCCGGTCAACCAGTTTGGCCGGGTTGATTGACAGCCACCACGTAATGATGAAAAATAAGACGAGAAAAGCCCACATAACCGGTTCACTGCCACCGTTATCGAGCAACGGCCGCACGGCAATTTCATAAGAAACAGTTCCTGTCCGGGGAATACAGAAAGCCGGTCCAATAGCAATGTAGCAAATAACGGTAAAGAAAACAGCATATTTCTTGCCAATCCGGCCGGTCAATTCCTGCAAATTACTACATCCCGAATAGCCCATGGCCAGTACACCTAATAAAGGCATACCGACACCGGTGATAATGAAGCCGACAACAGCATACCAGACATTTGTACCGGAAGCCTGCCCCATCGAAGCCGGAAAAATCAAGTTGCCTGCCCCGAAAAACAGGGCAAAAAGCATAAGTCCAATCGCCATCGTTCGGTTGCCTTTATTTTTACTCATTTTCTTTCCCTCCTTACATATACTCCACAATGCATTCCGTTTTTCTGAAGCAACGCTTCTTAAGTAAATTGTTTCAGCTATTTACTTTTATAATGTATAGTTTTATTGATGTTATAATTCTACACGATAAAAGGCGGGGTGTAAAGAAATTAATTATTTTATATCCATCATTTTATTTTATAATTTTAATTGTTATATGGTAATTTCCTATTAATTTTATAATATATGTGTATTTTAATTAAATTATTTTTTCGCACTTTACACGAGCAGATCAATATACTATTTAAATACAGCCAAGAAAAAAATAAGAATTATCTTATCATTCTTCACTCGTACCATTAGGGAGTTTCCCTAATATAGCGTTTACAACGACAACAAGCCGTACGCTCAGGCAGAATATGCCTGGACGTACGGCTTGTTGCATAAGCAGAATAGGGTGGAAACATATAGTAAAAAGAGGAGTAAACTAAGTCAGGTCTTACTGATACAGGGCATAAAGTTCCTTAAAGGCCTTCATGGAGCGTTTGATCATATCCGGATCTACGCAGTAGGATACGCGATTGTATCCGGGGCAGCCAAATTCATCACCTGGTACGACGAGGAGGTTGAATTTCTTGGCATTTTCTGTGAACTGATTGGAATTGCCATCTGGTGCTTTCAGGAACAGGTAGAAAGCGCCCGACGGATATACGCAATCGTAGCCGATTTCGGTGAGACCATTATAGAGGAGTTTGCGATTGGCATCATAAATGCCTACATCGCCGGTCTGGCCTGTGCATTTGCCTACGACCTTCTGATACAGGTTCGGGGCGCAAACAAAGCCCATGGAGCGGCCGGCACCACACACGGTCGTAAACAATTCTTTGGAGCCTGCGACTTCATCCGGAATGAGGATATAACCTACACGGTTGCCTGGCAGGCTCAACGATTTACTATAGGAATAGCATACGATCGTATTGGCGTAGAATTTAGGTACGTACAGGATGGGGAGCCCGTCATAGATAATTTCGCGATAGGGTTCATCGGAAATAAGATAAATGGGATGACCCAATTGGGCTGACTTTTCTTTTAACAAAGTACCCAATCCGGCCAGCGTTTCGGCTGAGTATACCGTACCGGACGGATTATTCGGCGTATTGATGATTACGGCCTTCGTCTTCACTGTCAGGGCTGCGGCCAGCTTTTCAAGATCCAGCTGGAAATGTTCCGTATCGGGCGGTACCATAACCAGCTTGCCACCGGCATTATTGATGAACACGCGGTATTCCGGGAAGAACGGCGCAATGACGACGATTTCATCGTCTTCTTCTTCTACGAGGCTCTTAAGCGTAATCGCCAGGGATGCCGAAGCGCCACAGGTCATATAGAAGTTTGCCCCTTTAACACCGGCATCATACGTTTTATTCATATAATCAGCCAGGCTCTGCCGTACTTCCGGATCACCCGGTGCCGGCGTATAGCCATTGATTTCTACAGAGGTGCACGTATTCAGAAGATCGATGATCGTTTCTTTTACGCAATCCGGTGCCGGTACGGTCGGGTTGCCAATACTAAAATCGAATACGTTTTCTTTACCGACAATTTTGGCCTGTTCCTGTCCATAATCAAACAGAGAACGGATGGCAGAACGTTTATTACCTAATTCAAACATTTTTGTTGCTACCATAACAAATGCCTCCTTGCATTCCTATTTCATGCATCCTTAAAATTGCATAATCTCTTTATATAATTCAGAAATCCGCGTCGTCGCAACGAGTGTACATTGCAACATGTCCGCTCTCGATTCCGGCGTAATCCGGGCCTTAGGCACGCTCACGCTGACGGCGGCTACGACCTTACCGGGTGACGCAAACACAGGTGCGGCGATACAGTATAATCCCAGGCTAAATTCTTCATCATCTAAATAGTATCCTTGTGTGCGGGCTTGTTGAATTGTAGTGTAGAGGTGTTCGAAGCTGGGCTGTATCTGTCCCTCCGGACAGGCTGGTATATATTCCATAATGTCCTGAATCTCTTCCTTAGACAAATGGGACAAGAGACAGCGCCCCAAGCCGGTGCACCACAGGGGATACCGTTTTCCTAAGATAAAATTGGGCCGTAACAGACGATCTGTATCTACCTTGGCAAGGTACTCCAGCTCGCTGCCGACGCGAATTCCTAAATTAACCGTTTCGTGTGTTTTCCCTTGGAGCCATGCTAATTCTTTTTTCGTCTGATCAAGCCACTGTGGTGTATATCGTAATGCCGTATGAATACGGAGCAAGCGCAGGGACAGCCTGTATTTTTTACTTTTAGGATTCTGGATAATAAGGCCCATGAATTCCATCGTATTTACCAACCGCTGTATGGTACTTTCAGGCTGTCCTGTCATGGTACTGAAATCGCCAATACCATACTCATCGTCATCCGATTGAAAACAATCCAACAGGGCCATATTCTTGATTAAAGAACTATTATAACTCATCATATGTACCTATTTTCTATTACACACGTCATATAAGGACTGGCTGGTATACGCTCAGTCTGTTGTTTTGACCCCGGCAATAGCCAGGGCAGCTTTCTTCTTAGCGTCCAGGTTGGCCAGCTTCGAATACATAACTTCCTGGGCCTGCGGGCTGCCGGCACCGTGCATGCTTTCTACCAGCGCCGTACCACCGGTCATGACTTCGATCAGACGGGCTACGCGCATGCGGTCTGC
>NZ_JACOGK010000026.1 GCF_014269395.1 Megasphaera hominis | reverse complement strand
GCGACCTATTTCTAATCGTTGTTCTTTCGTTAATTTCACGTGGCAACCTCCCATCTAACAATTGAGGGCATCGGATACTAATTAGAAAATCTTTTATCCAAGATTACTACATTTAGTATCCAATTTCTACCCCCTCCATGTCCAACTTTAGCATACCACGTGCACATCCGGATTGCTAAGAGCTATGCAAAGTACACGTCCAATATTATGCTCATTGGAGAAATCGGTACGGGAAAAGAAATGTTTGCCCATTCCATCCATCGGGAAAGCCAACGGCGTAATCATCCCTTAGTTACCTTAAACTGCGCCAATATTTCGTCTGCTGCTCTGCTGGCCGAATTACAGGGGTATGAAAACGGCTATGGTCCCTTTGGCAATAAAGGCCGTAAAGAAGGAGCCTTTGAATTAGCACATGGCGGTACTTTGTTCCTTGATAAAGTGGAAGCAGCTCCATTAGAAGTGCAGGCTGTTTTATTGCGCATCCTGGAGGATAAAGAAGTCCGCCGCATGGGCGGCGATCATGTGATCCCCGTAGACGTGCGGATCATTGCCTCGACGAATCCGGCTATTTTTGAAGAAATTGAAGATGAAAATTTTCTTGAAGAACTATACTATATGCTAGGCGTTCTAACGCTGGAAATTCCACCTTTGCGGGAACGCGCAGGAGATTCACTATTACTATGCAATGAATGGTTTCATCATTTCTTTGGTGCCGACTACCGTAAGTACGAAGATAAAATACTAGCCATTGAACAGCACATGGAGGGCTATAACTGGAAAGGAAATGTGCGGCAACTGTCAAATTTTGTCGAACGCGTAGGTGTTCTCTTGACTAATGGTGTTGCCGTAGAAGATATCCTCTCTACGTTGCCGCGCCTGAAACCCAAAGAAACGGAACCGAAGGAAACAGATGTCACCTTGGAACGGTGGAGCCGCGAAGCCATCATAAAAGCACTCTCTGTCAATCAACTGAACGTTTCCCGTACAGCCCGGTTATTAAAGTGCAGCCGCAGCACTCTTTATAAAAAGATGGAAGAGTTCAATATAAGGATTACGAATATGAAATAAATTGCAGCAGGCAGATGGCCTGGTTATTCGCTGTTACGTACTTGGTGAGGACGGACTGTGACAGATCGCGTGTCCTTAGACTTTTGCAGGGGCTGACGTGATGCGGGAATTTTAGGGGTCTCCCGACCAAGTGATATAATGAGGAAAACGAGTATCTATATGAGGTGAGTATTTTGGCGGCAATTTTATTTATAGCCCCATCTGAGCAACTGGCAGAACGGGCACAAGAAATTGTTTTAGAACGGAATATGGATGTCAGCATTAAAGTGTCCTATTTGGAAGCGGCAAAGAAATATGTAGAAGAAGGGTTACGCAATGGTACGAAAGTAGTTATTAGCCGAGGCGGCAGCGTTTATTTACTTAGGCAGTACTTCACTAACGTCCCCATTATTGCGACAAAACTGACTAGTGGCTGCTATATCAATGCCTTTGAAAAAATCCGGGGCATTCAAGAACCGATAGCTTTCTTTTCTGTACCGGAAATTCAGGAAAATGTTCGGTCACTTTGTTATCTAATGAATGTAGATGCACGTTATTATCGCTTCTCTGATGAAGAAAGTGCGGAAGAGGCCGTTAAGGCAGCTCTGCGCGATGGTTGCGTGTATGGCATTGGCGGGGTACTGACAAAAATATATGCAGAAAAGCATAATTTGAAATATGTTACCTTAGAAAATAATAGAGAAGATATAGAACTAGCATTAAGCGCTGCAAAACAATTATTAAAATCGATCACCGACGGAGAGCGGCGCAGACGAGCGCTAAAATTGCGCCTTGAGCGCTATGAAACGATCTTTAACTACACGCACGATGGCATCATTGCCATTGACCGGCAAGGCTACGTAGAAGTTGTAAACCGTCAGGCTGATGAAATGCTCCCCTTGAAAAATAAGCCTTACGAAGGGAAGAAGATTGAAGAAATATTACCGGAAACGAAGCTTCCGTCGGTTTTGCGGTCGGGCGAAAAGGAAATTGACGAGCTCATGAAAGTAGGCAACACGATTATCAATACGAATCGCGTGCCGATCATTATTGATGATAAAGTAGAAGGCGTAGTAGCTACCTTCCGGGACATTGAATCGGTCCATACGAGCGAACAGAAGATCCGCAGTCGTTTACACCGTAAGGGCCTTGCCTCACGGTATCGCTTCACGGATATGATAGGCGAATCGAGAGCATTTCAGCGTACTATACGCATGGCTAAAAGCTATGCTAAGACAAACTCATCCATTCTTCTTCAAGGAGAATTAGGTTCAGGGAAGGAAATGTTTGCCCATTCTATTCATCATGCGAGCAAACGGAGTAAAGGCCCTTTTGTTACGGTCGATTGTGATAATTATTCTGCCAGAGCCTTGCAGGCAGAATTGGTAGGCTATGAAGACGGTGCTTCTCCGTTTGGCAATAAAGGATATCAGGAGAGTGCTTTTGAAAGGGCGCATGGAGGAACGTTATTTTTGGATAAGGTGGCTTCAGCACCAAAGATGATTCAAAGCCTGCTCGTACGCGTAATTGAATCCCGGGAAGTACGACGCTTAGGCAGTGATCATGTCATTCCTATTGATGTTCGCATTATTGCGGCGACGCGGTATGATTTGAATGAACGCGTGCGTGAAGGGGAATTTTTGGGAGAGCTAATGTATGAGCTGAGCGTTTTGACTTTAAAAATTCCACCATTGCGCGATAGAGGCGATGATTGGCGTATGCTTTGCGAAAATCGTTTCCATTTCTTTTTGGGATCCGAATATCGTCAGTATGCAAAGGAGGTTCAGACCATAGAAAAATACTTGCAAGGGTATACCTGGAAAGGGAATGCGCATGAAGTATCTAATGTAGTAGAGCGTGTCTGTGTGTTGCTAAAAAATGGCATGGCTGTGGAAGAAATTATACCGGCATTGCCTATTGATTCTTCATCACAGCTAATAAATGAAAAAGTTACTTTCGATAAATGGAATAAGGCTGCCGTCATAGAAGCATTGAGCTCATGCCAATTTAATATTTCAAAAGCTGCACGAATGTTAAATTGCAGTCGTAGTACTTTATATAATAAAATGAAAAAATATGATATTAAAATAAATAATATGAACAATTAATTGTCATTGATCTGTATAAAGAAAGAGCAACCGGATGATCCGGTTGCTCTTTCTTTTTTTAAAAAACAGACAGATATACTAGTCGGTTTGCTATGCATAATCTGAAAATAAGCCATTTCTAACGACTTAATTGTCTATTGCTTTAATTAAATTTTTGAAAACTGAAAAGTGTGCACGAACTGTATTGATCAAATTGGACAGAAATATATAATATTAAACACATTTTATTAAAATACAGTCGATTAAGGTGGAATATAACTCCGGTTTAAATGAAATAACAAATAAAACGTAAAACACATATAAACATAAAAATGCACAATCATACAATTACAAATAAACATGCAATTTGATATACATAAGCGGTATCTTGTATAATGCAGGCGTAGGGAAGAACGATGCAACTTCCCATTGTAACGTGTGGTCTAAACGTATGCTTACTGTATGTATTTTTTTAGAAGAGGAGAGTGTTCTTTTATGGCAACAAAAGCTTTACAGGATATCGTAGTTCTCGATTTGACACGTGTACTGGCAGGTCCGTACTGCACGATGATGCTGGCCGACTATGGTGCCAAGGTCATTAAAATTGAAATCCCTGGCCGCGGTGATGATACACGTGCTTTCGGCCCATTGAAAAATGGTGCCAGCATGTATTATGCCAACGTAAACCGTGGTAAAAAAGGCGTTACCTTGAACTTAAAGAGCGATAAAGGCAAGGAAATGTTCAAGCAGATGGTTAAGAAAGCCGATGTAGTCGTCGAAAATTACCGTCCCGGTGTTATGGATAAAATGGGCGTTGGTTACGACGTATTGAAAGAAGTAAATCCGAGAATCATCTACGGTGCTGTATCCGGATTTGGCTGCTATGGCCCGGATTCTAAGCGCCCTGGTTATGATATTATCGCTCAGGCAACTGGCGGTCTGATGAGTATTACCGGTGAACCGGGCGGTCATCCCTTACGTGTAGGGAATGCTATGGGCGATGTTCTTGGCGGCATGAACCTGACCATTGGTATCCTTATGGCACTGCATGCACGGGAACTTACTGGTAGAGGCCAGCGTGTCGACGTAGCTCTCGTAGATTCCGTCGTATCCAGCTTGGAAATTGGCATTCAGCGTTTCTTCGCTTCGGGCAAACAGCCTGAATTGATGGGCAACCGCTATGCTTCTGCTTATCCGTACGATTCCTTCAAAGCGAAAGATGGACTGTTCGTTATTGGCTGCGGCAACGATAAGCTATTTACCCTGCTTTGCAATAAAGTATTCAAACAGCCAGAACTGTTAACGGATCCGCGTTTTGAAACAAACCTGAAACGTTGCGAAAACCATGCGGCCTTGAAACCGATCGTCGAAGCTTGGAGCTCTCAGTACACGATTAAAGAAGCTGTAGACATGATCTTGGCAGCTGGCGTACCGGCCGCTCCGATTAACGATTTGCCCCATGTTACAACGGATCCTCATATTGCCGGTGCCCGTGAAATGTTTGTACCGTTACATCACCCTGTAATTGGCGATATGAAGGTAAATGGCAATCCGATCAAATTGATGGATACAAAACTGGATATTTCCGTTCCTGCACCGGAATTGGGCCAGGATAATGCAGCTGTCTATGGTGACCTGCTTGGCTTGGATGAAGCCGCTTTGAAGAAATTACAGGAAGAAAAGGTTATTTAATTACGTGATACTTGCGATAAGGAGGCCGTTGTTATGGCACAGAAAATAAATTTCGTAGAAGTTGGCCCGCGCGATGGGTTTCAGAATGTAAAAGAATTTATTCCTACAGAAGAAAAGCTTAAGGTTATCGATATGCTCGTCGATGCCGGTGTAAAATCCATGGAAATTGGTTCCTTCGTCCATCCGAAGGCGATTCCGCAGATGAAAGATATTCAGGAAGTCGTTTCCCGGACACTGGAAAAACATGGTGATAAAGGCATTGATTTCTTTGCCCTCGTACCGAATCTCTATGGCGCCAAAGCAGCCGTAAAAGCAGGCCTGAAAAAGATTGATACGGTTATTTCCGTAAGCGAATCCCACAACAAAGCCAACATTAACCGGACTGTAGAAGAATCGCTCCAAGGCTTGGAAGAAATCCGCCAGACCTTGCCTGATGTAGATATCATCTTATCTATGGCTACTTCCTTTACGTGCCCCTTTGAAGACATTACCCCGGTAGAAAATGTACTGCGCGTTATGCGTCGTGGCGTAAAAGCAGGTATTCATAAATTCTGCCTCGCTGATACGATCGGCCAGGCCGATCCTAAGATGGTTCGTGACACTATTGCTATTGTAAAACGCGTATTCCCGGACGAATATTTGGAAGTTCATTTCCATGATACACGCGATATGGGCGTTGCCTGCACGCTGGCCTCTATCGAAGCCGGCGTACCGAACGTACAGGCTGCCTTAGGTGGTTTAGGCGGCTGCCCCTTTGCACCGGGTGCCTCGGGCAACGTAGCCTCTGAAGACCTCATTTACATGTTCCAGTCTATGGGCATGGAAACGGGCATTGATTTTGACAAGATGCTCAAAGCAGCAAAGTATGAAACGACGATTATTGATGGGAATTTTAGCAGCCACCAGATTCATATTGGAGAACCCTGCGGTAAATGAGCCAATGTGTGAATGCAAGCTTGCTTGTCTCCCCCGCTGATCTAACGAAAAATCATTAAAGGAGGAACGTATTATGGGAATGGATGTGTTGGCTCTTCTGCTCTTTATCGCAGCCATCATCATAGCCTTTGTACGGCATGTAAATGTTGGTATCGTCGCATTGGCTGTAGGTGTTATCTGCGTTCGTCTTTTTGGTATGACCGATAAGACTCTTATTGGTGGCATTAGTAGTTCTATGTTTTGTACCCTAGTTGGTATTACCTTACTGTTTGCTGTTATTAAGGATACAGGTGCACTAGACCTGTTAGCGAAAAAAATCGTCGCTGCTACAGGTAACCGTGTATGGTTACTGCCAATTGCTATGTATATTGCCGGCTTTGTTGTAGCCGGCGTTGGCCCTGGCGCTATTCCGGCCCTGGCTATTATCCCGGCCCTGGCTGTAACGACAGCTATTCAGGTAGGCTATAATCCGTTAATGTTGGCCATCATCGGTGAATTAGGCCTGATGGCTGGCCGTATGACAATTCTCACGCCTGAAGCAGCCATTATTACGGACGCAGCTTCTAAAGCAGGCTTTAGCGGCGTCATGATGACTGTCTTGATTTGCCAAACACTTATTACGCTCGTGTACGGTGTCATCGTCTTTGTAGCCTATAAAGGCTATAAATTGAAGGCCCCGTTACATGAACGGGAAGCGGATTTGCCGGCTTTTACAAAGAATCAGCTGTTTTCCTTGAGCGGTATTATCATGATGCTGGTATTCATGATCGCATTAAAGATCAATATCGGTCTGGCTGCTTTTGCTTCTGCAGCTATTCTGGTTCTCTGTGGCGTAGCCAAAGATGGTGAATGCTTGAAACATCTGCCTTGGGGCACAATCCTCATGGTTTTAGGTGTTGGTGCCTTGCTCGGTGTTGTCGATAAAGTTGGTGGCATTAAGCTCATGAGTTCTGCCATTTCCTCCATAATGACCAGCTCGACGGCAACACCGCTGATGGGCATTTCTGCAGGCCTCCTCAGCCTGGTAAGCTCGGCTCTTGGCGTTGTTTATCCGACGATGATGCCAATGTGTGCCGATATTGCAAACCAGGTTGGCGGTGTCAGCCCGGTTGCCCTGATGGCAGCTGTTGGTTCCGGTGGCTCTATGGCTGGCCTTTCGCCAATGTCCACAGGCGGCGCTTTAATCCTGGCAGCTATGGGTACCAATATTGAAAACTTCAACTCTACAAAACAGACAAAAGTATTTGTTCAATTGTTGATCTTGGCTGCAGGTGCATTATTTGTAATCGCCGTTGTTTCCGGCTTAACCTTCGATGCCATTACAGATCTTACCTTCCACCCGTAAGATGAAAGCTCAATATAACAACAAAAAAGAAGCTGATTGCCTAGTGCGACCGGCTTCTTTTTTGTTGCTTTTTTCTGCAAATTTAATTTACAACGCTTAAAAAATGCTTGCTTTTTATTTTGCTCACCTATCATTATAATTAATTTAGATAAAAGAGTTTACTGTTCGTAATCTTACAGGGACTTCGAAAGAATGAGAGAGGTGTAATGAAATGGGAAAGCAAGCATTAGAGGGTGTCCGGATTTTGGACATCGCGACGGTTATTGCCGCACCGTGGGCAGCTGGGCTGCTGGCAGATTTGGGTGCTGAAGTGATTAAGGTGGAAATGACCGGACGGGGTGATGCCTTCCGGGCTATGGGGCCGTTGAAGGATGGCAAGAGTATTCGCTGGCCTTCTATGGGGCGCAACAAAAAGAGTGTTACCTTAGATTTTCATTATGAAGAGGGAAAGAAGCTGTTCCTCAAGCTGGTGGAAAAGAGCGATGTCGTTATTGAGAATTTTAAGACCGATACGCTGGACAAATGGGGGATTGGCATCGATGTCATGCGCCAGGTCAATCCGGATATTATCGTGACCCATGTCACGGGCTATGGCCAGACCGGGCCGTATCGCAAGCTGGCCGGATTGGGTACGCCTTTGCAGGCGTTTTCCGGTATGACGTATATGCAGGGCTATCCTGACCGGCCGCCTGTGAGCCCGCCTTTTGCCTTAGCCGATTATGTAGCCGGCCTGTATGCGGCCATGGGCACTATGGTTGCTCTCTATCACCGGGATGCCTTGAAGGGGAAGGCTCAGGAAATCGATGTCAGCTTGTATGAAGGCATTTTCCGCATGGAAGAGGCCATGATCGCCCAGTATGATTTGATGGGGACGATCAGGGAAAGAAGCCCCATGCCTAGTGGCGCTTCGTGCCCTATCGGTACCTTTGAAACGGCTGACGACAAGTATGTCATCATCGTGTGCAGTACCAATCCGGTCTTTGAGCACTTGTGTGATGCCATGGGGAAACGGGACGAATGGCTGCCCAAATACGCAGTAGCCGGCGACCGGCTCAAGGATCCCAAGCCCATCATGACGGCTGTCAGCGAATGGGTAAAACAGCATACCTTTGCGGAATTGAAGGAAAAATGCGATGCTGCCGGTGTGCCCATTTCTACGATTTACAATATCAAGGACTGTTTTGAAGATCCTCAATACCAGGCGCGTCATGACATTGTCGATGTGCCCTGCGAGGAATTCGGCTCTGTCAAAATGCCGGGCATCGTGCCTGTCTTTTCGGAAACGCCCGGGGAAATCAAATGGGCCGGACAGAAGCTGGGCGCTGCGAATGAAGAGGTATACGGTGACCTGCTGGGCCTTTCTGATGCGGAACTGGCCGATCTGAAGCAGCAGAAGATTATTTAACAGGCGGCAGGGAGGTTGAAAAAATGGCTCAAGAAACACCTACATTGGAAAAGAAGAAAAGGTCTTTTCCTCATATTCACGAATATCTTGTCGTCATTGCTATGTTGTTGCTCGCCTGTGTTTTTACGTATGTCATTCCGTCCGGCGAATATTCCAAAATGACGAACGAAGTAGGTAAACAAGTAGTAGATCCCAACGGTTTTCACTTTATTGCCAATACGCCGGTCAGTCCGCTCTATATGCTAAATATGATTTATGAGGGCTTTGTCAAACAGGCAAAACTGATTTTTACGATGTTCTTTATTGCCGGCGGCGTGCAGATGATTATTGATACCCAGTCTATTCACGCCTTAATGCGTATTTTGGCAACCAAGTACAGCAAGACGCCGCGTATGACGATTATCGTCATGATGCTGGCCTTTGGGGCTATGAGCGTGCCCATTCAGATGAACTATTTTATTCCTTTCAGCACGGTCGTATTGATGCTTTGCCTGATGATGGGCTATGATGCCGTTACGGCAGCGGCAGTCATTATTACGGCGTCTTCCTTTGGCTCTACGTGCGGCATGCTGAATATCAGCACGACGGCGATTGCCAATGAAATGGCCGGCCTGCCTTTGTACCATGGCATGGGCTTTCGCTGGGTCGGCTTTGCCGGCTTGTGGCTGCTGACGACGTGGTTTATTTGCCGCTATGCCGAACGGGTCCGGCTCCACCCGGAACAAAGTGTGGCCTATGGGATTCCCAATTTGGTACAGCCTGGCGACCCCGAATCGCTGACCGTCATGGAACGGCGTCATGTCCTGGCGTTGCTGGTCTTAGTCGGCGGTGTCGTAGCACTCATCATTGGCTGTTCGTACTACAAGTGGAGCTACGAAGAAACGGGCGTATGCTTCCTGTTCACAGGGATTTTGGCAGCCATAGCCGGGAAAATGAACGCAAACCAAATGTGCAATAGCTTTGTTGCCGGCTGCAAGACGATCATGGGCGCCTGTATTATGATCGGCATTGCCCGCTCGGTGGCGATTGCCATGACGGATGGCCATATTCTCGATACGGTCGTTTATTATATTGCCCAGGGGCTGGATTCCTTCCATCCTCTCATTCAGGCACCTATGATGTTTTGGGCCCATACGATTATCAATTTCTTCGTGACCAGTGGCAGCGGCCAGGCCAATGTAACGATGCCTGTATTCCTGCCGGTAGCCCAATTGATTGGCATGACGCCGGAAACGGCTATTTTGGCACTGAATTATGGCGATGGCCTGAGTAACTATATTTATCCTCATTCGTCGTCTCTCATGGCCTTTTTGACGGCTTGTGGCGTCGGCTACGGTACGTGGATGAAGTTCATGGGCAAACTGTTTGGCCTTTGGTTCGTCTTTGCCAGCCTGTTCATGATGCTCGCCGTTGTCGTCGGTTATGAATAAGTACGTAAAGCAAAGATATGTGCCGGCCTATGAGAGCCGCAGCCTGCTTCCTTTTTATATACGAAGCCCCCGGGAATGACGCCATATGGCGCCGCTCCCGGGGGCTTTGTCGTGTCATATCGTTTCCGGATCGTAGTCGGTATAGGGCTTGCATTGTTCCCGTATGAGCTTGATCAGGGCCTGGCCGTATGAGGGAAAGACGCGGTCTTTCCGGTAGGCAAGGTGTAATTGGTTGGTCTCTTCCAAAAAGCGGATAGGAAAGGCATAGAGCTTGTTTTGCGTATGCTGGTTGATCAGCTTCAGGTTGGGAAGATACATGGTCAGGCAAAAGCTGGCGGCGTAGTTTAAGGTCGTCAGGCGGTGATGCAGGTCCGGATGGCTGGAGGTATGGATACAATGCAGTTCGATCTGCTGCTGTTGCAGCAAGCGGGCGATAATCTGGGACGAATTATACGTAGGCATATTGAAGGCAAAGGGAATGTGCGTGAATTTCCGTAAATCGGCACCGTGGCGGAACTCCTGGATGCACGCCGGATAGGTTTGGGGGAAATATTGCTGCAGCATTTCTTCGCTGATGACGACGTATAGCCGTTCTTCCAGGATTAAGCGGCTCTGGATAAAACGGGACGGCTTTTTGGGCGCCCCTAAGATGATCAGGTCGAGCTGATTGTTTAACAGCATTTCTTCCAAGGCTGGTGAATTGGCACTCGTTACCTCTAATTGCACATGGGGGAACAGCTGGCTGTACGTGCCAATGAGGTGGGGCATAAAGATCGGGAAACGGCCTTCTGTCGTGCCCAGGCGGATGACGCCGGAGTTGCCTTCCTTCACTTCTTCAAAGTGCTGATAGAGGCTGCTTTCCAGGGCTTCTACTTGACGGATGTTTTCTAAAAAGAGTTCCCCTTCTTCGGTCAATTGGAATTTGGGCTTCCGATAAAATAGCATGACGCCGCATTCCTGTTCCAGGTTGGTTAAATAATGGCTCAGGGCCTGATGGGTAATATATAAGGTTTCGGCCGCTTTGGTAATATTTTTTTCCTTGGCCAGGGCGATGAAATAACGGTATTTTTCGAACATAGGCAGCTCCCGTCTGGATCGACAGCAGGCGCCCTTAAGGCGTAAAGCCTTCTGTATTGATCCGGTACAACATTTCCTGTAATTGTGCCAATTCCTTCGTGCTCAAGGCGTGAAAGAATTTCTTTTCCATTTCCCGTATCTTCTGGTTTATCCGGTAATACTCCCTTTCGCCGCTCGGCGTGAGGGATACTTTTTTTTCGCGCTGGTCTGTCCCGGTGACTTCTTCGATATAGCCTTTGTCGAGAAATTTCTTTTTGATGGTCGTAATGGCTGAGTTATTGATCATGTAATAGCGGGCAATGGCGACCAGTGTCGTCGGCTGGTTATGGGCGACGTAGACCATAAACGTCCATTGGGAATAGGTGAAGCCGAATTCTTTCAGCGCTTCCTTGTCGGCGACGATCATGCGCCGCGTGGCGTAGGATAATTCTTGGAACGGTGGGTTCATACAAACACTTCCTCAGCAGGTATGGCGTAACAACGAAACAGTAATATTACATTTTATTATAAAAAACAAAAGCTATATAGCGGACGACCCAAAACGCGAGCCAGGCCCGCGCGGGCCGTGACTGGCACGAGGTTAAACAATAAATAATAGGGATATATTTTATAAAAAAATAAGACTGACGAATTTTATACTTAAAGAATAGCAGAAAGTGTAAAGACCTGGAAAATAGTATTTTTTTATGAAGGGCATAAACAAGTACTATTTTTCTTATGGGAGCAACCTAGCTTATAATAAGCTCATAGTTTGAATGTCATAAAGTCATGGAAGAAGAGAGAGGAGTTTGTGAGAAGAATATGAAAAAGGACATGCTTATCAAAAACGGGCATATTATCGACCCGGCAAACGGGCGCGACGCATTGTGTGATCTCTATATTCACAACGGACGCATCGTAGCTCCGCAGGATTGCCCTAACCCGGAAATCGTCATCGATGCTACTGGCAAATATGTATTTCCGGGCCTGATTGATTACCATGCACACGTGTTTAAAGATAGTACGGATATTGGCATTGATACGGATCGAAACTATTTCCCTCAGGGTGTGACGGCTGTCGTAGATGCCGGGAGTGCCGGCGTGAGTACGATGAAGACTTTCATTTCTGATGTCGTAGAACGTTCTTTTATGAACGTACAGTGCTACCTCAACCTCTGTCCGGCCGGCCTGGCAACGATGAAATACCATGAAAGCTATGACCCGGCCTATTGGGATTTGGACAGAATGGCGGAATACCTGGCAACATATCCTGATATCATTCAGGGCTTAAAAATCCGGATCAGCAAGCCGATCATTAAGGAAAACGGTTTCGAAATCTTTAAACAGGCCGCTGCCACAGCCCGGCAGCTGGGAACGCGCCTGTGTGTCCATGTGACCAAACCGCCGGTAGATATGGGACAAGTGGCCTCAGTCCTGGATGTCGGTGACGTGCTGGCCCATTGCTTCCACGGTACAGGGAACACGATCATCGGTGAAGACGGCAAGGTTCTGCCAGGGGTACAGGACGCAAAGGCCCGGGGCGTTGTCATGGATGCGGCTAACGGCGGCAACCATTGGTCCTTTGCCGTAGCCGGACAAGCCCTGGCCGATGGCTTTAAGCCGGATATCATTTCGACGGATATTACGGGCAAGACACTCTTTAAGGATCCTGTTTTCAGCCTGCCTTATATCATGTCCAAATATCTGCTCCTGGGCCTTTCCCTCTACGATGTCATTGCAGCCTGCACGGCAACGCCGGCTAAGCTCATGCACGGCAAAGAACGGTTAGGGACGCTGAGCATTGGTGCCCAGGCCGACGTAGCCGTTTTCGATTTGGTTCCGGCGCAGATCGTGTTCAGCGATACGCTGAAGGAAAAACGGACGGGCCAGCAGGTACTGGAACCGCTCATGACGATTTGCAAGGGTGAAGCTGTGTATCGGAACATTACCTTTTAATTGAACTTACTACTTACTACATAAATGAGGTGTCGAATCATGCGATGGTTAAAATGGATCGTCCTTTTTCTGGTTCCCTTGGGAATCATCCTGTCACCCGTTCCGGCGGGCCTTTCTCCCGAAGCGTGGCGCATGTTTGCCGTGTATAGTGCGGCTATCTTAGGCTTGATTTTACAGCCTGCCGGCGTATCGGTCGTCATGCTGGTCGTCATTGCCTTTGGTTCCTTCGTCGTCCCTATGTCCAGCCTTTTGAGCGGCTATGGGAACTCGACGGTATGGCTTGTATTTTCTGCCTTCCTGATTACCCAGGCCTTTATCGATACGGGCCTTGGCAAGCGCGTCGCTTACTGGATGATCAAGCTCTTTGGCAAATCTTCCTTGGGCCTTGTATACGGCCAGATGATTACGGACTTATTGCTCAGCCCGGCAACGCCGTCTAATACGGCCCGTTCCGGCGGCATCATTTACCCTATCTTTAAAAACGTTGCTATGGCCCTCGGTTCGGATGCCGGCCCGACAGGCCGGAAGATCGGCTCGTACATTACGCTGGCCGGGTATGCCATCAGTATGTCTACGTCGGCTGTCTTCCTGACTGCCTGCGCGCCGAATATCCTGACTGCCGGTATTGCTGCGGATATTTTGAAGATTAACGTCGGCTGGATGCAGTGGTTTGTCTATATGTCCGTACCGGCCCTGCTGGTTTGCGTAGCCGTTCCGTTCATTGTGTACAAGCTCTATCCGCCGGAAATCAAATCCATCCCCAATTACAAGGAATTGGCACAGCAGGGTCTGGCTGAACTGGGCCCCATGACGGGCAAAGAAAAAGCGCTGCTCGTGCTCTTCCTCCTGGCCATTATCGGTTGGTCTACAGGCTCGTACACCAAGCTTGCAGCCACGCACGTAGCCTTACTGTTTTTTGCCGGCGCGTCTATCCTGAAGCTCCTGGATTGGCAGCATGTATTGGCCAATAAGGGCGCCTGGAATACCTTCATGTGGTATGGTGCCATCATGGGCTTCAGCGGTGTTTTGGCTAAAGCGAAGTTCTTTGATTGGTTGGCCGGTGTCTTTGGCAATACGGTCAGCTTTGACGGGATCAATCCGGTTATCATCCTGTTTGCCTTGCTGGTCATTTCCGTCCTGGTCCGCTATTTATTTGCCTCGATGGGCGCATATGTAGCCGCTTTCATGCCGGTCCTCTTTACGGTAGGCATGCTGGCACAGGTGCCGCCTGTACCGTTGTTCCTCCTCTTGGCCGCTTCGAGTGCCTATGGCTGCCTGACGACCCATTACGGCGGTGCCGTCGGCCCGGTCATGTTTGGTACCGGTTACGTAGCACAAAAGGACTGGTGGACCATTGGTGCCATCATCGCTGCCTTCAACGTAGTCGTCTATATGACGGTGGGCATGGGCTTCTGGAAAATCATCGGTTTATGGTGATTTCAAGCAAATATAACGTTATTTAGAATGAGACATCATAAAATTTCTTAATATTCCGCATAAAAGTAAAGTATTTTACAACACCTTATCCGAGGAGTACATTGGTTATGAAAGGAAGGAAACCTGCTTATGACTTTCGGTTCACTACCGAAGTAAGAGTCAGGCAGGCTTCCTGATAAGGAATGAGAGAAATCGGAGTGCATTGAGCTGAAAAGAGAGGTTGAAAGAAAAGATGGGCAAATTTGAATTCAATGAAAAATTATGTAAGGCCTGTGGCATCTGTGCCGTCTTGTGTCCCAAGCAAGTGTACGACAGAGATGAAGAAGGCAAACCAATATTTGCAAGACCGGAGGATTGCATCGACTGTAAGCTTTGTGAATTACGATGCCCGGACTTCGCTATTCGGATGGGGGAGAATGAATAATGGAAAACACGTATGAAATCATGACAGGGAATGAAGCCTGTACACATGCTGCCATTGCAGCAGGAATGAGATTCTTTGCAGGGTATCCCATCACACCGGCAACGGAAATTGCAGAATTATCTTCGGAATGGCTGCCGAAAGTGGGCGGCAAATACATGCAGATGGAAGACGAACTGGCTTCCATGGCCGCTATCATCGGTGCTTCCAGCGCCGGCGCCAAAGCCATGACGGCTACGAGCGGCCCGGGGTACTCCCTGATGCAGGAAAATTTAGGCTACGCAGCCATGGCTGAAGTACCTATCGTCGTTGCCTACGCTATGCGCCAGGGTCCCTGCCAGGGCGTCGCTACACTGCCGGCACAGGGCGATATCATGCAGGTACGCTGGGGTGTTCACGGTGATCATCCGATCATCGCCGTCGCACCGGCTTCGGTTGGCGAAGTGTATACGGAAACCATCCGGGCCTTCAACCTGGCCGAAACCTACCGCGTGCCCGTTGTTATCATGACCGACGCCATGCTGGCTCACATGAGTGAACGTATCCGCATTCCCGACAGCTCGGAATATGAATGCGTAGACCGGAAACGGCCGACGTGCCCGCCGGAAGAATTCAAACCCTTTGCCGATGACGGAACGGGCATTCCTCCCATGGCTTCCTTCGGCGATGGCTATCGCTGGTACTGCAGCGGCCTCATTCATGATGAAACAGGCTTCCCTGTATCGGACAATCCCCAGCTGACATCGGATTCGATCAAACGCCTGGTTGGCAAAGTAGAAAACAATCTCAAAGATATTGAATCGTATGAAGAATACAAGACGGAAGATGCAGAATATCTCATCGTATCTATCGGACTTTTATCCAGATCGGTAAAAGATGCTGTCGATCAGGCCCGTCAGGAAGGCATCAAGGTTGGCGTGTTCCGCCCCATTACGGTTTGGCCTTTCCCGGAACAGCGCTTGGCCGAACTGAGCCAGAATAAACGTAAGCTGTTTGTATGTGAAATGAACGAAGGCCAGCTGTATCACGTAGTACGCGAATCGGCAGGGGTAACGCCGGTTGTCCAGATCACACAGAATAACGGCAAAATGATTGCAGCAGAAACGATTCTGAAAGCTCTTAAGGAGGAAATCTAAATGTCTGAAAAGCAGCATGTGTTCGATACATTTTTACGGCAAGATAAACTGCCTCATATCTGGTGCCCCGGCTGTGGCAACGGGATCGTCATCAACGCGTTGATCCGGGCTATTGAAAAGACGGAAATTGATCCGGATAACGTCGTTATCGTATCCGGTATCGGCTGTTCCAGCCGTGCCAACGGCTACATGAACTTCTGCGCACTGCATACGAATCACGGCCGTGCCTTACCGTATGCAACGGGCGTCAAGATGTTCAATCCGAAGCTGAAAGTCATCGTCGTAACCGGTGATGGCGACTGCACATCCATCGGCGGCAATCACTTCATTCACGCGTGCCGCAGAAACATCGATATTACGACGGTTGTCTTCAACAACAATAACTACGGCATGACCGGCGGCCAGTTCTCGCCGACGACGCCGCTGGGCAGCAAGACCAAGACCAGCGTCTATGGCAGCATTGATACGCCTTTCGATATTTGCTCCCTCGCGGCTGCTGCCGGTGCGACCTATGTAGCCCGTTCGACCGTATATCACGTAAATATGCTGATCAATCAGATCGCTGAAGGCATTAATCACCAAGGTTTCTCCGTTGTCGAAGCTGTTTGTGATTGCCCGACCTTGTATGGCCGTCTCAACAAAAAAGGCGCAGCACCGGATATGCTGCTGGGCTTCAAAGAAAACGCTGTCATGAAAGCCAAGGCTGACACGATGACAGAAGAAGAATTGAAAGGCAAGATTGTTATCGGTAACTTCGCAAAACGGGTTGACCGGAAAGAATATACAGCACAGTACGATTCTATTATTGAAAGCGCGAAAGGTGGTCATTAATTATGAAAAACAATCATTATGAAATCAGATTCGGTGGTTCCGGTGGTCAGGGCATGATGTTATTGGGCGATATTTTCGCTAAAGCAGCCGGTGAATTGGCTGAACGTGAAGTCGTTTTGACCCGCTCGTATGGTCCGGAAGCCCGCGGCGGTGCCTGCCGTTCCGAATTGATCTCTGATACAGAACCGATCAATTATCCGTCTGTACGTAAACCGAATTTCGTCCTCGCTATGTCCCAGCTGGCCTGCGACAAATATTGCAAGGACATGGATCCTAACGGCATCCTCTTGATCGAACCGAAATTCGTACACCGCGTACCGGCTCATATTAAAAACGTATACTCTATTCCGATGACGCAGCTGGCAATCGACGAAACAGGTAAAAAAGTAGCCGCTAACGTTGTTGCTATCGGTGCTATTGCCGCCTTGTCCGGCTTCGTCGATGTAGAACTCGTACGCAAAGCCGTTCAGGAACACTTCAAACCGGCACTGAGAAAAGCCAACGACAAGGCCTTTGATGCCGGCGTACGGGCAGCACGGGAAGAAATGGAACAGCTGGATCAGCAGGAATCCAAGTCTGCATAAGCTAGAGGAAGAGAAGTTCTATATCGGATAATGGAGAGTGAGTGGCATGGCAGCAGCATTAGAAGGTATTCGCGTACTTGATACGTCGACGGTTATTGCAGGCCCCTTTGGCGCCGCCTTATTAGGTGATTTTGGTGCCGACGTATTAAAAGTCGAAATGCCGGGAAAAGGGGATTCCGGCCGTAATATGGGCCCCTTGTACGAAAAGAAGTCCTTGCGTTGGGCTTCCTTCGCCAGAAACAAGCGCAGCATTACGCTGGACCTGAGAAAAGAAGAAGGCAAGGATATTTTTCTCAAGCTTGTAGCGCAGAGTGATATTATCATTGAAAATTTCCGGACGGGGACGTTCGATAAATGGGGCCTGACGTATGGAACGTTAAAGAAAGCCAACCCTAAGATTATCGTCATCCGCATTACGGGCTATGGCCAGACCGGTCCGAACAAGAAGCTCGCCGGCTTCGGTACGCCGGCAACGGCTTTCTCGGGCCTGACCTATATGACCGGTTATCCGGACCGGCCGCCGGTCAATCCGCCTATTTCCCTGTGTGATTACGTGGCCGGGTTATATACAGCCTATGCAGCTATGGTTTGTATTCACCACCGCGACCAGACAGGTGAAGGCCAGGAAGTAGACCTGAGCTTATATGAAGGCATCTTCCGTATGCTTGAAGGGGCCGTTGCCAATTATGATATTGCCGGCCAGATTACGGAACGCAGACCGAGCATCAGCGGTTCTGCCAGCCCGTCCGGTACCTTCAAGACACGGGATGGCAAATGGGTCGTTCTGGTTTGCAGCACCGACAGGACCTTTGAATATTTTGCCAAGGGCATTGGCCGGGAAGACCTCCTGGCAGATGCCCGGTTTAATACAAACGGTGCCCGCGTAAAGAACAATTCCTTAGTCGAAGAAATTGTCATCGATTGGATGGGTAAACACGATTATAAAGATATTAAGGCCACGCTGGATGAAGCCGGTGCTCCTGTCAGCCTCGTATACAGCATGGAAGATATCTTTGAAGATCCCCACTATGCAGCACGGGAAGATATCGTAGAAGTTCCCTACTCTGAATTTGGCAAGATTAAAATGCCCGGCGTTGTACCTAAACTGAGTGCTACTCCCGGTGAAATTAAATGGGCTGGCCCGAAATTAGGACAGCACAATAAAGAAGTATATGAAGAATTAGTTGGCTTAAACGATAAAGACCTGGAAGCATTGAAAGAAAAGGGCATTATCTGATTTCATTACACGAGGAGTCGATAGAAATGGAAAATTCAGTAACGTGGCCTAAGCAAGTTACGATTTGTGAAGTTGGTTTACGTGATGGTTTACAGAATGAAAAGACATTGCTTAGCGTCGATGACAAATTGCGCTTATTAAACTCGGTCGTTGCATCGGGCGTAAAGGTTATTGAAATTGGTTCCTTTGTACATCCTAAGGCTGTACCGGCTATGGCTGAAACGGATAAATTAGTAGCAGCCATGCAAAAGGTACCGGGCGTAGAATACCGCGCCTTGGTTCCGAACCTGAAAGGTGTAGAAAGAGCCTTCCAGTGCGGCATCAAAAAGGTAAAATTGACAGTATCTGCCAGCGAAGCCCATTGCATCAATAACTTTAACAAGACACCGTTGGAAATGATGGAAGGCTTTACTAAGTGCGTTGACTTTGTCCGTAAAAACGGTATGGAAGTTTCCGGCGCTATTTCGACTTCCTTCGGCTGCCCCTTCCAGGGTAAAGTGCCTGTGGAACAGGTGGAACGCGTCGTAGACCGTTTCTTGAATCTGGGCATTACAGAATTATCCTTATCCGATACGACGGGTATGGCAAATCCCCGTCAGGTATACGAATTGGGTTCGTATATGGTAAAACGGTATCCGCAAGTGCGTTGGGTCATGCATTTCCATAACACGCGGGATATGGCCTTGGCCAACATTGTAGCAGCCATGCAGGCGGGCATTACCGTGTTTGATGGCGCTTTCGCCGGTCTCGGCGGCTGCCCCTTCGCTCCTGGGGCTTCCGGCAACGTAGCGACGGAAGATGTCATTCATATGTTACACGAAATGGGCATTGACACAGGCATTGATCTGTTGAAAGCCATGGATACAGCCAGACTGACACAGAGACTGGTCGGTCATGAAACAGACAGCGCCGTATTAAGAGCCGGCCGCTGTGAAGACCTGACAAAAGAAAAAGCAAAGAAACAAAAACTAGCATAAGACAACACGCGAACGGTGAAAGGTGAAAAGTCCCTTGTGGCTTTTCACCTCTTGCTGTATCTAAAATAATAATGCAAAATGCCTGTTCCTGTGGTACGATAGGATAAGATTATTAAAAACCGGGGGATCGCCTATTGCTCTTACGGGAACAAGCTGCATAGGCATAGAATGGCCCGGTGATTGGCGAGTGCCTGGCTAACGGGCAGGGGGATACCCGGTGTGCCGCGGCAAACGAGTGGGGGAACGCTAACATATTAGGGATAAAATAGATCTCTTTTATTTTTTGTTGTGAAAAATAAGCGGTCTGCAGGCTTATTTTTTTCATTTAGAATAGTAAGAGACTATTTACTGCCCAGCGGGATGGCACTTCAAGGGACTATCTTGCTGGCTATAGGGAAGCTGTTGTGCAAGGAGGTTTAATATGGACGAAAGAGATTGGTCAATTATCAGTGCACTCTACAAATATAAAAATATCACGAAAGTAGCGGATATTTTTTATATTTCCCAGCCGGCCGTTACGACGCGGATCAAAAATATAGAAGAAAATCTGGGCTATAAACTGATCCACCGCTCGAATAAAGGCATTACCTTTACGGCGCACGGTGAGTATGCAGCCCAGTTTGCCAATAAAATATTGGCAGAAGTCAATGATTTCAAAAACAACCTGGCCGACGTAGGCAAGGGCGTCGTAGGGACGCTGAAAATCGCGTCGCCAAGCATTATTGGCCGCTATTATTTGCCGGCCTTTTTGGAAAAATTTCAAAGCTATTACCCGAAGGTGAAGTTTGAAATCTACATCAAATCGAGTACGGAAATATTGAAATTAGTCAATTCCGGGCTGATTGATTTTGGCTTTACGAAGCACTGTGACAATTACGTGGAAGAAGAAAAACACCTGTTGCTCACGTACCCTGTATTAGTCGTCAATAAGGAACCCTTTGAATTGGCGGATTTGCCGAATATGAAATTAGTTTCTTACCCCTATGAAACCTATTACTATGAAGCCCTGCAGCGCTGGTGGCGCGATCATTTCGAGCAGCAGCCGCAAATCGGCAGCCGTGTAACGAACTTGGATTTGTGCAAGGAAATGGTATTTAGCGGCCTGGGCTATGGCTTTTTGCCGGATATTCTGGTACCCGAATGTCCCTATCCCTTGGTGACGAAGAAAATGTACAACAAGGACAAGACGCCGTTTACACGGAATACGTGGCTCGTGTTTAAGAAACAAACGCTGGATAACAAAATCTCCGATCTTTTTTATGAATACGCGAAAAAATCGAATTTTAGCGAGTTCCTCCGATCGAGAAATCAGATCAACGCCAATACCATTTACAAATAATGCACAAAAAAAGGTGTCATCCTGTGGCTAAAGGATGACACCTTTTTGTATAGGCTAGTGGCGTGGCTGTTAGCACATCCTGTTTATTTTGTTTCTTCCAGCTTCCGGACGACTTCGTCGCCGACCTGGCTGGTTGTGGCTGTGCCGCCCAGGTCCGGTGTGAGGACTTTCTTTTCTACGAGCAGGTCTTCGATGATGGCGATGAGTTTTTTGCCCCACTGGGGATAGCCCAGGAAGTCGAGCATCTGGCTGGCAGACCAGACAGTGGCCAAGGGGTTGGCCTTGCCCTGGCCGGCAATGTCCGGCGCCGAGCCGTGGATGGGTTCAAACATGGACGGGAATTTCTTTTCCGGGTTCAGGTTGGCACCGGCAGCGAGGCCCATGCCGCCGGCAATGGCGGCGCCCAGGTCGGTGAGGATGTCGCCAAAGAGGTTGCTCGTGACGATAATCTGGAAGCGTTTCGGGTTTTTGACCATGAACATGCTGGCAGCGTCGACGAGGAGGGAATAGGTCTTGACGTCAGGGTATTCCTTGCCCACTTCGGCGAAAATCTGGTCCCAGAAGACCATGGAGTAGTTCAGGGCATTGCCCTTGCTGATGTTGGTCAGTGTCTTGTGTTCCTTGCGGGCCAGTTCGTAGGCATAGCGGATGACCCGTTCGCAGCCCTTGCGGGAGAAGACGCCGTTTTGGATGACTACTTCGTTAGGCTGGTCCTTGTAGAGCCAGGCACCGGAGCCGGCGTATTCGCCTTCACTGTTTTCGCGGACGAAGGTCATGTCAATGTCTTCGCGCTTTACATCGGCCAAGGGGCACGGTGCGCCCTTCAGCAATTTGACGGGACGCAGGTTGATGTACTGGTCAAAGTCGTGACGGATGCGGATGAGCAGATCCCGCGAGGTCACGCTGTTGGGTACGTCCGGTGAGCCGACGGCGCCGAGGAAGATGGCGTCGAAGGGACGGAGCTGATCGATACCGTCGTCAGGCATCATTTTCCCTGTTTTCAAATAATAGGCACTGCTCCAGGGAAAGTGCGTAAAGGAAAACTGGAAGGTACCGTCCAAGGCGGCGACCTCTTTCAATACTTTGACTCCTTCGGCCAGCACTTCCGGGCCGATGCCGTCGCCGGCGATGACAGCGATGTTGTACGTATGCATATAAAAACCTCCTAACCAAAAACGTATGCTTATCTTTAAAACTATCATACGCCTTTTGCAAAAGCTTGTATAATATAGCTTTTTGATTTTGCTATAAAGGATTTATATAGCAAACGAAAGCCGTCGTGCCATTATTTTTAGGTAATGGTTCAGGACGGCTTATTTTTATGGCACCAGGCAGGTTTGGGCGAATTGGATGAACTGGCGCGCAGCCTTGGACAGATAATGGTCGTCTTTCCAGACGATGGCGATTTGTACGTGAATGGGATCATTCAAGGGAATGCCGCAAATGCCGGGCATGGACTGGCTCAGCTCGCGGAAGAGGAAGGCTGCGGCAATGTTGCGGCGCACGAATTCTCTGATCGTGTAGAGCTGGCCCGTTTGGAAGATGATGCGGGGCTCGTAGCCGGCCTGGGCAAAGCGGCTTTGGATCAGGGCGTTTTGGGAAGCCCCTTTGTGGAACATGACCAGGGGCAGGTCCTTGATTTCTTCGATGGTCAGGCTTTCCTTTGTTGCCAGCGGATGGGACGCAGAGACACAAAAGACCGTTTCTGTTTCCCTGAGGGGCAGTACCTTGTAGGCGTTGTGTTCGACCAGGTTGCTCGTGACGATGGCAAAATCCAGGTCTCCCTTGTCCACTAAGGACAAGAGCTCCTGCGAGCCTCCTTCGCGGGATTCCAGCTTGATCTGGGGATAGGCCCGGTGAAAGCCTTCATACAACGGGGGAAAGAGAATCGTGCCGATCATAGGCGGGATGCCCAAGTGGATGGGCGTGTGGTGCACATTGAAGTCCTGCATAGAATCCTGCAGATACTGGGTCTGCTTCAGGATGTGCAGGCCTTGCTTGTTGAAGACGCGCCCGGCCTCAGTCAGGACAAAGCCTTTGTTGTTGCGCTGCATGAGCTGTACGCCAAATTCGTCTTCCAGCTCGTGAATCGACATGGAAATCGTAGGCTGGGAAATATGCAGCTCCTCTGCAGCCCGGCTGATACTGCCACTGGCGCAGGCCTGGCAAAAATATACGAGTTGATTCAGCTTCATAAGTGCCTCCTGAGCGTCAGAAATGGATGTGGTAGTCGCTTTCAGAAAACTTGTCCAAATAGGGTGTCAAATATTCCAGTACTTTTAAGGTATTGGCCGTAGGGAATTTGTGTGTCACGGTGTAGCAGACGCGGTCAGGCGGACGGACAGAGAGGGAGAATATTTTGTACGGCTTGTACTGCTGGATGAAGCGGGCCACCGTAAGAGGCAAAATGCTCCAGTGATCGACATCATCCAAGAGGTATGGCACGAGGGAGATAGCATCGATCTGAATGTTGCACTGGTCAGCCGGCGGGAACCATTGGTCATGCCAGAGTGTAAAGGTTGTCCCGGCAGAGTAAAAGATTTCGTCTTCCGGATTCAGCTCCTGCGGCGAAAAGATCTTGTTTTTCGGGCATTTGTAATCAGGGCTGCGGACGACGACCATAGGCTCAGAAAACCACTTGCGTACGATCGTCGTCGGCGTAATCTTTTCAATCAGCGTAAAGCCAATGTCAGCCTGACGGCTTTCGACGAGATCGTACACTTCCGGTGAATGGACCGTCAGGATGTTCATCTTGAGATCAGGAATTTTCTGGTGCATGTGGGACAGGATAGACGGGAAAATGGATTGGTTGAGACTGCTCAGGGAAGCCAGAGTCAGCATGGGCTTGAAGTTGTGACTGTTCAGGCCATGGGCCTTGGACCAGAGAACCGTAATTTGGTTGGCGATTTCCAAGAGGTGCGTGCCTGCCGGCGTCATGGAAAAGGTTTTCGTGCCCTTGCTGCGTTCGACCAAGGTCGTGCCCAGCTCTTCTTCCAAATTTTTCAGCTTTTTGCTGATCGTCGATTGGGCCATGTTCAGCTGTTCTGCCGTTTTAGATATGCTCTGCGTTTTTGAAAGCATTAAAAATATTTCAAGGTCGGAAATGTCGTACATTTTGTGCTTCACCTCACTGTTATATATGAAAAAAACAGATAATTAATATTCTGCTATGGAAACAATAACGATTATTGATGTAAAAATATTGTTGTAATGAACATTGACACAGCTCGTTTACTAAAAATATTCCAAAACATAATATTATTATATACTAATATTCATTTTACACAACCTTAAATTTCGCTTAGATTATAGGTAAGAGCTGCATCTTAGTATTTTTGGTGCAGTAGGCGCAGTACAAAAAAATAAAAGAGAAGAGAGGACGTGAACTTTATGAGTTTAGCTATTGTTGCGCTAGGTGTTGTGGCTTTACTGGTGATGTTGGTGTACTTGAAGTTCGATGCGTTTATTTCACTGATTCTGGTGTCTTTAGGCGTAGGCTTACTGGAAGGGATGGATATTTCCAAGGTTACGGTATCCATCTACAACGGTATTGGCGGCCAGTTAAAGAGCCTGATTCTGGTCATCGCCTTTGGGGCTATGCTGGGGCGCTTGCTGAGTGATTCCGGTGCGGCACAACGAATTTCGACGACCATGATTAAGACCTTTGGCATGAATAACCTGCAATGGGCTATGATGCTGACGGCTTTTATCATCGGTGTGACCATGTTCTTTGAAGCGGCATTGATCGTCATGATTCCAATCATCTACACGGTTGTTATCGATACGAAGAAATCACTGATGTATGTCGGCTTGCCGGCGGTCATTGCCTTGTCCATTACCCATGGCTTTTTGCCACCGCATCCCGGTCCGGCAGCCGTTTGCGATGCCTATGGTGCGCTGATGGGCAAAACCCTGTTATATGGCTTGGTGCTTGCTTTGCCGATTGCAACCTTTATTACATGGCTTTTTAAGCGTTTGCCGTATATTGAACGTATTAACTGTACCATTCCTGAAGGGATGACAACGCCGAAGATTTTTAAGGATGATGAAATGCCAAGCTTTGGTGTCAGCATTCTCTGTGCTTTATTGCCGATCTTTTTGATGGCTATTGCTACTGTGTTTGACCTGATGTTCCCGAAGAATCTGCCTTTCATGAAGGTCATCAATTTCTTTGGCGGAGCACCGATCGCCTTGCTCTGTTCTGTATTACTGGGCTCGTATCTCTTGGGGATCCGGAGAGGACATACGACAGAAGCTGTGGTTAAGTCCTTAAAGGATTCTGTAAAGAGCGTCGCTATGATTATCCTGATCATCGCCGCCGGTGGTGCGTTCAAACAGGTTATCGTCGATTCCGGCGTAGCTATGGTAGTAAAAGATACCATGCAGGGCCTGAACGTTTCCCCGCTGGTTATGGCTTGGTCTATTGCAGCAGCCTTGCGCTTGTCCGTAGGCTCGGCAACGGTTTCGGTTATGACGGCATCCGGTTTAATTGCGCCGATCATTCCCGATTGCGGCGTCAGCGTAGAATTGATGGTTTTGGCAACGGCCTGCGGCAGTGCCTGGACATCCCATGTCAATGATGCAGGCTTCTGGCTTTACAAAGAATATTACAACCTGACAGTTATCGATGCCATCAAGACCCGTTCCGTGTATACGACGATTTTAGGGCTCATGGGCTTAGGTGGCTGTATGCTGTTAAATGCCCTGGGATTCTAAGGAGGCTTACTCATGTTTATTAAAAGCTTGATCATTCATCCGGCAGACAACGTGGCTGTCGTCCTGGAAGACGCCCACAAGGGTGACTACATTGAGCAGAGAGGAGAGCAGGTTACGCTCTTAGAAGATATCGAATTTGCTCACAAGGTGGCCTTAAAAGACTTTGCAAAGGACGAACCGGTCTATAAATATGGTGTACCCATTGGCAACGCGAAGGAACCCATCAAAAAAGGGGCCTGGGTACATGGCAATATTTATTGCGAACGGGGGACGAAAAGGAGACCTGAACATGAACATAGAGACTAAGACCTTTAAGGGCTATGTGCGTCCGGATGGACGTGTAGGTACCCGCAATTATGTGGCGATTATTCCGTCTGTCTTTTGTGCCAATTCTACAGCCGAAGCGATTGCCCGCCAGGTGAATGGCGCCATTGCCTTGCGCCACCCTGTAGGCTGCACGCAGATTGGCTATGATTTTGAGTTGACGGCCCGTACGCTGAAGGCCATGGGCTGTCATCCCAATATTGCCGCTGTCGTCGTCATCGGCCTGGGCTGTGAACGCTTCAGCTCGCACGAACTCTATGAAGGCATCAAAGAAAGCGGTAAGCCTGTGGCGCACTTCATCATACAGGAAGAAGGCGGTACGACGACCACCATTGCCAAGGGCGTAGAAGCGGCCCGGAAGTTTGTCCAATGGGCATCCCAATTGAAACGGCAGGACTGCCCCTTGTCTGAACTCATGGTGGCTACGAAATGTGGCGGTACGGATGCTACGAGCGGCTTAGCGGCCAACCCTGTTGTCGGTAAAGCATGCGACCTCATTACGGCCCAAGGCGGCAGTGCCATTTTGTCCGAATTGAACGAGCTCATTGGCACGGAAGATCAGTTGGCTGCACGGGCGGTCACACCGGCTGTAGCTGACAAGGTATACGATGCCATTACGCACATCGAAAATCACCTGCAGTCCCGTATTGACCCCCGTTTCCCCACACGGAACGCGTTGATTTCGCCGGGGAACTTTGTCGGTGGTGTTTCGACTATTGTCGAAAAGGCCATGGGTGGTGTCCATAAATCGGGAACCTCGCCTATTGTGGACGTGCTGTCATATGCTACGCCGCCGGAAGACGGGAAGAAGGGCTTGTTCCTCATGGAATACGAAAGCCAGGACGGAGAAGTCGTCACGGGCATGATCGGCTGCGGTGCCCAGATCGTCGCCTTTACGACGGGCCGCGGCAATCCCACAGGTTTTCCCTTCGTGCCGGTCATTAAGATCACCGGCAATGATCATACGTATGAACATATGAAGGAAAACTTCGATTTCAACGCCGGCGGCGTTATCCGCGGCGAAGGTACGATCGATTCGGAAGGAGAACGCTTGCTGGATATGATTATCCGCGTAGCCAGTGGCGAAATGACCGCTGCTGAAACGATTGGCGGCAACGAGCTTTTCGTCATTGCACGACGGTAAAATATTCTAATCTGGAATGAATATAACAGAAAATATTTTACTGGAATATTTCCGCGTAACCATACCATGGTTATCGGTAACGGCAAAGTAAATATTCCGAAATACGATTAAAAATATAGAAAATATTCGTTTTACGACTTATGAAAATGGTAGTACAGTATAGACATAGAAACAAAGTCAATACTACCTATGAGGAGGAATAGAAGATGGGAAAACGAGGAAATCCGCAAGATATGACAGAAGCCTATTACATTGGTCTCATGAGTGCGTCAGGGTATCGCAAAAAGGACATGGCTAAACCGGTGATCGGTATTGTCAATTCCTACAACGATGCCAATCCGGGTCATAAGCCCTTCCGGGAAATTGCCCAGTACGTCAAAGAAGGTATCTGGGCAGCCGGTGGTACGCCTGTTGAATTCGGTGTCATCGGACCGTGCGATGGTATGGCCCAGGGCGAAGGCATGCACCACATTTTGCCGTCCCGTGATTTGATCGCCGCTTCGACAGAAGCTATGGCCTCGGCGCATGGCTTTGACGGCCTGGTGTTCCTGGGCTCGTGTGACAAGATTATTCCGGGCATGCTCATGGCAGCGGCCCACCTTGACCTGCCGGCTCTCTTCCTGACAGCCGGAGCGATGCTTCCTTATCATGAATGCGGCACGACCTATTGCACGAGTGATTTGAAGGAAGCCATTGGCAAACGGCGTAAGGGCGATATTACAGAAGAAACCTTTGACCGCTGGCGGACAAAGATGTGTGCTTCTGCCGGTACGTGCTCCATGTACGGCACAGCCAATACGATGGGCTGCTTCCTCGAAGCCGTCGGCGTAGCACCCTTTGGCTCGACGACGATGCTCTTCTGCGACAGCGAAAAGATCCGTCAGTCCCGTGATACAGGCGAACGCATTGTAGAACTGGTCAACGAAGGCAAACACTTCTCTGATTTCTTCAATCGTAAATCCATGGCAAACGGTATCAAATACATTTCCGCAACGGGCGGCTCGACCAATGCCATTTTGCACAGCCTGGCCATTGCCACTGTCATGGGCCTCGATTTCACACTGGAAGACTTTGCAGCCTTACAGGCCAAAGTACCGGTAGTAGGGAAATTTAAGCCCTCTGCCCAGCCAAATATCAACACGTATCATCAGGCTGGCGGCGTTCCGGCTGTCCTTTCTACGATTCGCAATTATCTCGATTTGTCCGTACCCCTTTCCTTTGGCGGTACCTTAGGTGAATTCCTGGAACATGCTGATATTCAGATTGACCGCTCCATCATTCACGACGTAACGGATCCGCTTTATCCCCATGGCTGCTTCGGTGTCCTGAAAGGAAACCTGGCACCGCTCGGTGCCGTCGTCAAGAAGAGCGGCGTCGATCCCAAGATGTACCACCATACCGGTCCGGCCGTAGTCTTTGATTCGGAAGAAGAAGTACGGGATTACCTGCTGACGCAGAAGGTCGAACCGGGTTCGGTCCTGGTCATCCGCTACGAAGGCCCTAAGGGCGGCCCGGGTATGCGTGAGCTCTCTATTCCGGCAGCCATGCTGGTCGGCATGGGACTCCATACGTCTGTAGCCATGATCACCGACGGTCGCTTCTCCGGTGCTACACGGGGACCCTGTGTAGGCCATATTACACCGGAAGCCTGGGATGGCGGTCCCCTGGCTCTCGTAAAGACCGGCGACATTATCGAAATCGATCTCGATGCCAATACGATCAACGTCAAACTGACGGACGAAGAACTGGAAGCTCGCAAGAAAGACGTAAAGAGACCGGACCATAAAGCGACGGGTATGCTCAACGCGTACCGCCATGGTGTATCCGGTGCCGAAAAAGGTGCCGTATGGTTGTATCGCAAGGATTTTGAAGACTGAGTAGTGTATGGGAGGTATCTATCGTGTCAAAATTTGCAGTAGCGATCAATAAAGCATGGTGTAAAAACTGTGGTATTTGCAAGGGATTTTGCCCGAAGGATGTATTTGGAATTACCATAAAAAAAGAAATTTTCGTCAAACCGGAACATGAATGTATCGGCTGCCGGATGTGTACCCTGCGCTGCCCTGATTTCGCAGTAACGGTGACGGAGAAAGGGGAATAATCATGGCAAATACGAGAAAACTGATTCAAGGGAACAAGGCCTGCACCATGGGGGCCATTAAAGCAGGCGCACGTTTTTGTGCCAGCTATCCGATTACACCGGCTTCTGAAATCGGTGAATATCTGTCCGAGGATTTACCTAAGGTCGGCGGCAAGTTCATTCAGATGGAAGATGAAATCGCCAGCATGGGCGCCGTTATTGGTGCCTCCGTCATGGGCGTGAAGGCCATTACGGCAACGAGTGGCGCCGGCTTCGACTTAAAGCAGGAAAACATCGCCTATGCAGCCATGACAGAAATTCCTGTCGTCATCGTCGACGTACAGCGCAGCGGCCCGAGCACCGGCGGTGCTACGGTTTGTGCCCAAGGCGACCTGATGCAAGTAAAATATGGCCGTTCCGGCGATTGCCCCATGATCGTTCTCTATCCGAATTCCGTAAAAGAAATTTACAAAACGACCATCCGTGCTTTTAATCTCGCAGAAAAATATATGTCCCCGGTCATCCTCCTGATGGATGAAACCATTGGCCATATGCGGGAAAATATTGATCTCAGCGAATATGAAAACGTAGAAATCATCAACCGTAAGCTGCCGGACGTACCGCCGGAAGAATATAAGCCCTATGAACCGGACGCAGAAGGCATTGTCCACCTCATGCCCTTTGGTAATAAAGAAGGCTATCGCTACGTTATCCAAGGCATGCATCACGGTGCCGATGGCATGCCTAACCTGTCGCCGGCAACGCTGCAGTGCTCTTTAGACCGTATTAATGGCAAATTGGATCGCCATAAGGAAGATATTTGGGAATGGGAAGCTGTCGATCTCGATGACGCAGACATCGTAGTCGTAGCTGTCGGCTGTGTATCGCGTTCGGCTACGGAAGCCGTTCATGCCATGCGCAAACAGGGCATCAAAGCAGGCCTGTTCCGGCCCATTACCTTATGGCCCTTCCCGGATGAACCGCTCATGAAAGCGACGGAACATGCGAAGGCCGTTATCGTACCGGAAATGAATATGGGGCAGCTCGTACATAAAGTCAAAGAATATACCCGGGATTGTACACAGGTCATTCCCCTTAATGTCTATGATGGGACGGTTATTATGCCAGAACAGATTGAAAAGGTGATTAAGGAGGTCAGTGAAAAATGAGTGTACATGATTATATCAAAGAAAGTGCGTTCCCACTGTTTACGTGCCCGGGCTGTACCGATGGCGTTGTCTTAAATGCCTTCTTACGGGCCTATGAAAAACTGGGCTATGATAGAAGCAACACGGTTCTCTGCTGTGCCATTGGCTGTGCCGGCCGTACGCCGACGCTGCTCGACTTCAACGTATTGCGTGTTACGCATGGCCGGGCTATTGCCTTTGCAACGGGCGTCAAGCTGGCCAAACCGGACACGAAGGTCATCGTCTTCATGGGCGATGGCGACTCCCTGGCCATTGGCGGTAACCATTTCATCCATGCCTGCCGCCGCAACCTCGATATTACGGCCATTACCTTCCGCAATGAAATTTATGGCATGACCGGCGGCCAGTACGCACCGACGACACCGGCCGGCGGTATTGCTACGACGTCGCCGTACGGCATGATCGAACCGAGCTTTGATGGCTGCAAGCTGGCCATCGGCTCCGGTGCAACGTATGTTGCCCGCGGTGATGTGTACAACGTCAATAACCTGGAAAAAGTCATTAAAGGTGCCATGGAACACAAGGGCTTTTCTTTCGTAGAAGTCCTCACGACGTGCCCGACCCAATTTGGCCGCCGCAATAAGATGGCCGATCCTGTCAAGATGATCAACCGCATCAAAGACATGACCGTACCGATTGAAAAGGCGAAGACCATGAGCGAAGATGAATTGGCAGGCAAATTCCCGACTGGCGTATTCCTTGATAAAGAAGGCATCGATTTGAATACGCGGTACGAAGAACTGCTGGCCCGCGTTCAGGAACAGGCATAAGGGGGAAAAGCAGATGGAACAAGATCGGATTGAAATGCGCTTTTGCGGCTTCGGCGGTCAAGGCGTCGTATTAGGCAGTGTCATTTATGCGACAGCATTAGCGAAAGAAGGGTACAATGTCGTCCAGTCACAGGTATACGGCATTGAAGCCCGCGGTGGTGCTTCCAGCGGGGAAGCCATGTACAGTGATAAACCGATTCATCATCTTCATGTAACGCAGCCGGATATCTTGCTGGCTATGTCGCAGAAAGCGCTGGATAAGTTTATCGATACGGTAAAACCCGGCGGCATCGTCCTTTGCGATTCCTTCTACATTGACCAGTTCCCTAAACGGACGGATGTCAAGGTATATAAGGCTCCCCTTACGGAAATTGCCATTACGCAGCTGGGCAAGGAATTGTTTGCCAATGCGCTGGCCATGGGCTTTATCAATGGTATCGTCAAGAATGTAAGCCAGGAACATTTAATAGAAGCACTGCTTGAATCCATTGGCAATAAGGCTGTTGAGCAGAACCGGAAGGCCGTAGAGCTTGGTTATGAAACAGGGCTGAAGGTATTAAAAGAACAGAACTAAACGTGTCATAGATGGATACAATAAGCTGCAGTGCCATACGCCTGCAGCTTATTCTTTTCATAGGGAAGGAGAAGTAACATGGATGCACAAAAGGGAGCTTTAGCAGGCATCCGGGTCCTCGATTTGACCCGCGTGCTGGCCGGTCCGTATAGTACGATGATCTTATCGGATATGGGCGCTGAAGTAATAAAAATTGAACAACCGGAAAAAGGCGACGATACGCGTCATTTGGGACCCTTCGTTCACGGTGAAAGCTTATACTATATGACGAATAACCGCAATAAGTATGGCGTCACCCTGAATTTGAAGGCCCCGGAAGGAAAAGAAATCTTTAAGGAACTGGTGAAAAAATCCGATTTGGTCATAGAAAACTACCGGCCGGGGACGATGGAAAAATTAGGCCTCGGATATGATATACTAAAGGAAGTAAATCCCCGCATTATTTATGGTTCCATTTCCGGTTTTGGCCACAGCGGCCGCTATGAACAACGGCCGGGCTACGATATTATCGCCCAGGCCATGAGCGGCCTCATGAGTACGACAGGCTGGCCGGATTCGGGCCCGACCCGTACGGGTACACCCCTGGGTGATGTCCTTTCGGGATTGTGGCTGACCATCGGCGTCTTAGGCGCTTTGCAGGCCCGAAATCACACGGGCCGCGGCCAGAAGGTAGATATTGCCTTGGTCGATGCTGCCGTTTCTGCCATGGGCAACATCAACATGATCTACTTTGGCGAACACCGCCTGCCCCAGCGCATTGGCAACCGCTATGAATCTATGTATCCTTACGATTCTTTTGTCTGTGCCGATGGGGAATGCGTCATTGGTGCCGGTAACAATAAGCTGTGGAAGCTGTTTTGCGGCATTATGAAGCATCCCGAACTGGCAGACGACCCGGAATATGCAGATACGCAGAAGCGCATTGAAAATCACGTAGCCATCAAGAACATTATTGAAGCATGGTCTGCCCGGTATACAGTAGCTGAAGTCGTACAGCAATGCCTCGATGGCGGTGTACCGGCGGCACCCATCTACGATATTGAACAGGTGTATCACGATCCGCACATTGCCGGAGACCGTCAGATGTTTATCGAACAGGAGCATCCTCAGGCAGGGAAGATTACCGTCACGGGTTCGCCCTTGAAGCTTTCGGATACGCCGGTTCAATTTAAGACGCCTGCGCCGTCTTTGGGCCAGTATAATGAAAAAGTGTATGAAGAATTGTTGGGATTACGGAAAGATGAAATCGAGGCGTTGAAAGAAAAAAAGGTGTTATGAGTTAATTTGTAGGAAATGAGCTGATCAGAATGGACGAATTGGAAAAACGGTTTTCTCTTTTGGGTGTAGAACATGCACCGGGCCAGGAAGTCAATTTGCAGGCCAAAGCTCTGGATTTGCAGGGCCCGGCACTGGCCGGCCGCAAGGTAGATTTTTCGCATGGTGATGTCGATGCGTTTCCGCCACCGCCGGCCAGTAAGGAGGCCTTTTTGCAGGGCTTTGCTGAAGGCGCTGCGCAGGCGTATACGGAATATAGCGGGAAAAAGGCGATTCGTGAACAGCTGGCCGCCGATTTGGCCGCCTTTATGGGTGCGCCCGTTGACGGCGATAAAGGCCTGATCCTGACGGCAGGCACGCAGGGCGCCCTCTTCCTGGCGGTCAATTCCCTCTTGCCCTACGGCGGGGATATAGCGATTGTGACGCCGGATTATTTTGCTAACCACAAGCTGGCCGCCTTCTTAGGTGCGACGATCCACGCGGTACCCTTGCAGTATATGGACGATGAAAACCGGGCCGGCCTGGACCTGCAGCGCTTGGAAGAGGTCTTTGCCGCGGGCGTGCAGGTCTTCCTCTTTTCCAATCCGAATAATCCGACAGGTGCTGTCTATAGTGCTGCAGAAGTACAGGCTATTGGCAAACTGGCAAAAAAATACAAGGTCGCCGTCATTGTAGACGAATTGTATTCGCGCCAAATCTATGAAGGCCGGACCTTTACCCATCTTTGTGCCCAGGCAGAACGGCCGGACACGCTGGTGACGATAATCGGGCCGTCGAAGACGGAATCCATGAGCGGCTTCCGCCTGGGCTGTGCCTTCGGTACGCCGGCCATTATCGAACGGATGGAAAAGCTACAGGCCATTATGACCCTCCGGGCAGCCGGCTATTGCCAGCCCCTGTTCCGCGTCTGGTTCCACGAAGGGCCTGACTTTATTCCTCAGCGCGTAGCAGCCCATCAGGAAATCCGCGATGCCTTATTAGACTTATTCCGTAAGGAAGAAGGGGTCACTGTCCGCTCTACCAATGCGGGCAGTTATCTGTTCCCGACCCTGCCGGAGCTGACTGTACCCATTGCGGACTTTACATCTATCGTCAAGGAGCTGGCCCAGGTTATCGTTACGCCGGGCACGGAATTTGGCCCGGAATGGACCCATTCTATCCGCCTCAATTTCTCGCAGGATAAAGAAGCGGCCATTGCTGCGGTGAAACGCTTGCTGGTCATCATGAACCGCTATAGAAAATAAAGGAGGCAGACTATGAAACGAATCGGTTTTTTGGGCTGTGGCAAAATCGGCCAGGCCCTCTTGAAACATATAAAAGAACTGGACGGTGTCGACGTGGCCTTTGTCCAAGACCCGGTCTATACCAAAGCGGCAGGGGATACCTTTCCTGTCGTCACTAAGGGGGATAAGGACCTCTACGCCACGGCCGACCTGATCATCGAATGTGCCAACGCCAGCGTCCTCAAGGAATGGGGCGTGACCATGCTGCAGGCGACAGATGTCCTGACCTTTTCCGTCACGGCGTTTAGTGATCCGTCCTTCTGGGACACGATGGTGCAGTGCAAACAAACGTCGGGCCATCACCTGTATATTCCCCACGGCGCCATCCTGGGCCTGGACGGCATCTTCGACGGCCGCGCTATGTGGACGGCCATAAAGATCGTGACCACCAAGAGCCCGAAAAGCCTGGGCCGGACCGATACAGAACGGACCGTCCTGTATGATGGGCCTACGCGTAAAGCCTGCGAGCTTTTTCCGCGTAACGTCAACGTCCATGCCTCCGTCGCCCTGGCAGGAATCGGCTTTGACCGGACCGAATCGGTCATCATCGTCGACCCGGCTGTAGAAACGAATGCCCATCATATCTATTTGGACAGCGATTCGACACACATGGAACTGATCATTTCCAGCGTCGCCAAGGGTGCCGTCAGCGGTGCTTATACGCCCCAGTCGGCCTGCGGCAGCCTGGACCGCGTTTTGCAGCATACGCGGGATGTCTTGTTTGTCTAAGCGAGGGACCTGCAGTGAAAACCTATATTTTAGATCCCATCGCCCCGGAAGCACTGGCCTATGCCCGGCGCTATTTGGACGTCGTCACGTGGGACGATGACGCGTGCCGCCACCCGGCTGATGCGGAAGCGCTCATGGTGCGGACCCATCCGGTCACGCGGGAGATGATCGATGCCATGCCGCGCTTACGGGTCATTGCCAGACACGGTACAGGCCTCGATGCCATCGATACGGCCTATGCCAAAGAAAAACATATTTTAGTGCAGAATACACCCTTAGCCAATGTGGAATCTGTCGTCGAGCAGGTCATCGGCCTGATCCTCGACTGTGCCCATAAGATTACAGCATCCCATTTGGCAGGCATTCACGGCCTGAAGCAGAAAATGCCGGAATTCCTCTGCGGCTGTGAAATTACAGGCAAGAAATTGGGCCTCATCGGCGTAGGCCACATTGGCAGCCGCGTAGGCCGGCGCTTGCAGGCAGGCTTCAATATGGACGTTACGGCCTGGTCGCCTCATCTGACCGACGACGCATGCCGTGAACTGGGCTTCCACAGAGCCGCCGGGCCGGAAGAAATCTATCAAACCTGTGACGTCATTTCCGTATCCGTCCCCCTGACCGAGGCGACGCGCCACATGATCGGTGCCAAAGAGCTGCGCCTCTTCAAGCCGGGCAGCATCCTCATCAACACGTCGCGCGGCGGCATCGTCGATGAAGACGCCCTGTGCCAGGCCCTGCAGGAAAACGAACTCTTCGGCGCCGGCTTTGACACCTTTTTGCAGGAACCCTTGCCGGCCGACCACGTCCTCTTCACGTGCTTCAACTTCGTAGCGACGCCCCACAATGCAGCCAATACGAAGGAAGCCATGATCCGCATGGGCACGCAGGCCGTAGATATTATCAGAAACGTAGAGAAAGAGTAATAGAAAGAGGTACCCATCGTAGTGGATGAGTACCTCTTTTTTTGCGCGTGTATAGTGGCTGGGAGTGTTCGTTATTTGATGCGGGCGCCTAGGTCGGTCAGAGTCGGTTCGCCTTTTTCCAGACGGAGAATTTCGTCGACAGCGCCGGTACCCATACGGGTCAGCGCTTCACGTGTGTTGGCACCGTTGTGCGGCGTGCCGACAAAGTTGAAGCAAGAGAAGAGACGGTCATGGGCTGGCAGGGGTTCGGCGACGAAGGCGTCAAATCCGGCGCCCCAGATTTTCTTTTCCTGTAAGGCCTGATAGAGGGCATCTTCGTTTACAATGCCGCCGCGGGACGTATTGATCAGGATGGCCGTATCTTTCATGAGAGAGAATTCTTCTGTATTGATCAAATCGCGCGTATCTTTGGTTAGCGGCACGGAAATGGAAATGACGTCGCACTCTGTCAAAATATCCTTTAAATTCTTTACATAGTGGAAGCCCATGTCTTCACATGCCTTCTGTGTGACGAAGGGGTCATAAGCATAGACATCCATATCAAACCCCTGTTTCAAGTGGGAACCAACGAGGTAACCAATGTGGCCGATGCCGACGAGACCGAGTTTTTTGCCGGTAATTTCGTACCCCTTCAGGTACATAGGCTGGTTCCGCTCCAGGCCTTTTTCATTGTCTATATGGGCCTGTGTAATCTTGCGGGAGCAATCGAGAATCAAGGCGACGGCCTGTTCGGCAACGGAGTTGGAATTGGCCCGCGGCGTATTCGTAACCAAGATGCCTTTGCTCTTGGCATAGGGGATATCGATGTTATCTGTGCCGACACCGTGTTTGGCAATGATCTTTAAGTTGGGCATGGCATCGATTTGTGCCTTATCCATTTTATACGTACGTACGATACAGGCTTCTGCATTGGCAACCTGCGTAATGGCAGCATCCTGCCAGGTCACAACCTGCAGCCGTTCCCGGGCATACGCCAGCGCATCATCAGAAATAGGGTCAAAAATATAGGTTTTCACAAAGCGTCATCCTTTCCATTTCAATAGTAGCTGTCTCTTACAGTGTCGCAGCGACCGTTTCCATTAATTCACGGCTCGGATTCTTACGGTTTTTATCTGATACGTCAACGATCAGCTTATAGAGATCGACATTCTTTTCTGCAGCTACTTCTTTAAAGGTATTGACGAAGCTCGAGTGACAGCCGGAGTAGCCCAGGATAAGGTCGAGCGGTTTGACCGGTGTGTGATAGCCTTCTTTTTCCATAGCCGGAATGAGCCGGTCGTCGAGGAAGTGCAGGAGCTTGTAGAAGTCGTATTCCTGGCACTGGCCTAAACGGCGGAAGAGGGCTAACGCGCCTTCGGTTGTAATGTTGCCGGCACTACGGGCCATGCCCATGAGACCACAATCGATGAAATCAGCACCGGCCTTCGCAGCAGCTTGGGCGTTTGCCATGGCCAGGCCTAAATTGCTGTGGCCGTGGAAGCCGACGGGAATGGAAACGGCAGCTTTTACTTTTTGCGTATATTCGGCAGCTTGTTCCGGGAACATGTAGCCTGCGGAGTCCATGATGGTAATGGCCTGAACGCCGGCTTCTTCGAGCAGGGCGGCTTCGGCAGCCAATTCATCCGGTGTCAGGACATAGGCCTTCATGAGGCTGTATTTTGCTTCGAGACCGGCAGCACGAACCATTTTAACGGCATCTATAGCCGTTTTTCCGTCGCCGGCATTGGCCCCGACGCGCAGGAAGGAAAGGCCTTTCTTAGCAGCGTATTGAATCAGGTCAGCATCAGCGTTTTTGGCGGACTGGAACATGCCCAAGTGAGCCTGTTTTATATAAGGCTGAATGGCTTCTAAATATTCTTCATCAGTAACAGGTGATACTTTGCCACCGTGCTGCATACTGCCCAGGCCGGTACAGTGTCCTAATTCAATCGTTGTAATCTGGCTGGCAATGAGGCCTTCTATCATCAATTTCGTTAAGTCAACGGAAAAACCGGCACCGACAACATTAGCACCATCGCGAAGTGTACAATCCATAATTTTCATGATAATTCCTCCCAGGTATAAATAAGTGTGTTGTGAATAGTGAGTTTATGTGATGCTTTATTTCGATACGTATCTTACGTTGACATCATAACCCAATTTGAATTAGAATAAAAACAAATAATAATTTGATAAATTAGTTGATATATGAATAATTCAATTTACGCAAGAAAGATATGTAAAAAAGTGTGCGGAGGAATGACTTATGGAAAAAGATCTGTTAGAGACGTTTGTTATGCTGGCAGGCGTCAATAATATCAGTAAAACGGCGCAGGCCTTATATATATCACAGGCCGCTGTCAGTCACCGCCTGAAAAAATTGGAAGAATCGGTTGGTGCAGAATTAGTATTGCGCAGTAAAGGCGCTAAGCAAACGCAGCTGACGGCAGCAGGACGCCAGTTCTTGCCTTTAGCCCAGAATTGGCTGGATATCGATAGGGAAGTGGAAAATTTCCAACACCGGCCACAGACGCTGGAATTGACTATCGGTACGGTCAACAGCGTCAATAACTATCTTTTCAGCGAATTTTACAACCTCCTCAAGAATGACCCTTTGGATTGGCGTCTCCACATTAGGACCCTGCATTCGGCCGATATTTATGAACAAGTGCGTCTCAACGTCCTGGACATAGGCTTTCCCTTGCGGGAACAGCATATACCCAACGTGCGTGTTCGCAATATCCACTCGGAAACACTCATGGTCGTGAGCCGTCATAAAATCAATGATAAAACGGTACTCATGCCGTCGGACTTGGACGGAGAAAAGCAAATTTATATTAATTGGGGCAGTGACTATGTATATTGGCATAGCCTGTATTTCCCGTCCTACGTAGTGCCTAAATTTTCCGTCGACACGGCAAAAATTGCCCTCGACCTCCTCGACGATGAAACGTGGTTTTTTGCGCCGTACAGCATCTGTTTGGAGCTGCGGAAAAAGGAAAACTGCTGGATTTCCGGCCTGGGCGTACAGACCTCGGCGCGCAATCTTTTTATGGTTACGGATAAACAAACAGAACGGACGAAACGGCGGGAAATCGTTCTCTTTAAATGGCGGATTTTGCACTATATTCGGAAAAAGGAACGGGATTTTGTCAGCCTCTTGAAGCAATATCATATGGACAATCAGACAGAGTATGTCTTTGAAAAGGATATCAACCAGCTTCGCTAAGGGCTGGGAAAACATAAAAACAGCGGTACAAAAATGAAACTTCATTTTTGTACCGCTGTTGACGTAATGCGTGCAGATTATACGAATAGCAAATGCCCGACAAAGATGACGATTGTCATAGATATGGCACTGAGGGCGGTCGTGTTCATGACGACCTGTGTGGCGTAGTCCGGATTATTATCGAATTCCAAGGCGTACATGGCCGTGTTGACGGCGGTCGGGATGGAGCAGTAAATGAGGAAGACGATGGCGCCGACGGCTGTGAAGGTGCCCGGGACGAGGGCGTTGGCGCCGTAGATCATGGCCAGGCCGACGAGGGGGAGAATGAAGAATTTGAGGAAGCTGACGATCCAGACTTCTTTATCAAACCAGTTGATCTTCGTTTGCGAGAGCTGGACGCCAATGGTAAACATGGCGACAGGCGTAATGGCTTTGGCCGCCATTTCCATGATGGGCCAGAAGTAAAAGGCTTTGGCATCGAGGGAAAAGGTGCGGCACAGGACGGCGGCAACGAAGACGTAGATGATGGGCATCTGGAAGATGACCTTGATCGTATCGCGGGCAGAGAGGCGGCCCCGGCCGGCCTGGTAGAGGCCCAGCGTGTTGAGGCCAACGCTCTGAATGACGAAGATGATGATCTGGATGACCATGGCTTCGGCCAAATAAGGCGTTTGCCCGTTGACGACGAAGGGTTCATGGGAAAAGACGAGGATGATGAGGGCTACGCCCAGGTTGCCCGTGTTGTTGAACATGAGGGCGTTACGACAGGATTCCGTCATGCCTGCGTCGTAGTGACGCCATTTGCTGATGATATTGGCTATGGTAAAACAAATAATCATGAAAATGGCAATACAGGCAATGATGTTGATGCTGTTGGATGGGAAGCTGGTCGTGTAAATGTTGGTGAAAATGAAGCTGGGGACGACGAGGTAGAATAAGAACTTAGATAATGTCGTGACGGTAATGTGAAAGCGTCTGTCTACAAGGTACCCGATGAGAACGAGTGTGAAAAGGGGCAGCATTGTATGTTCGAGAATAAATAGGAAAACCATAGTATGACCTCGATTCTTTAGAGATATCCTACCATGTATCATACGGGATTATGGGGGACTTGTAAAATAGCAAGTTTTGCACAAACATATTCTATGATAGAATAGGTTTGTAAAAGAATGGCTTGTATTAAAACATTTATTTATTTAGAGAATAATACGTGCCATATAACAGGAGGAGGTCTTGTTTGTGTACAACAGTACGGATATCGGTATTTTTATTATGGTCGCCAGGACGCTCAATATTTCCCAGGCGGCACAGCGCCTGAATATTTCCCAGTCGACGGTGAGCAAGCGCCTGAAGGAGCTGGAAGAAAGCCTCCATTTGACGCTGGTCGAACGGGGCCAGGGCATGAAAGCGTTGCGCCTGACTATGGCAGGAGAAAATTTCCTCAGCATTGCCAATGAGATGCAGCGCCTTTGGGAACAGGCCCAGCACATGGAATGAACCGCTCCCCGTCAAGTAGACAGAGCAAAAAATAAAACATGTACTTATTACTGCCACCGATATCCGGTGGCAGTTTTTATGCTGCCACGTAATAGTTATTGTGCTTTTCCATCGGGGTTACTACACCCAGTTTTCTCTGTAAACGCTTAGTATTGTAATAGCCAATGTAATCTTCAATCATTGCA
>NZ_JACOGK010000025.1 GCF_014269395.1 Megasphaera hominis | reverse complement strand
AGTCCCATACCTGCGTCTCGATGCAACAGGACTGCTTTCATTCGTTTTTCATAAGAATACATTTTAAACCTCCTGACATTTAGTGATCATGTCAGGTCCAACTTTTTGTCCGCACCTCCTATTTTGTTTAAATGGCAACTTTACGCCCTTCATCATCCGTCAATACTTCGGATCAGGGGCCTATTGGGTACCGACACGAACGAGGGCATGCAGCCGCTGGAGATTTTCTTTTGTTTTGTTCATCAGTAGCCTCCCTGTCAGGCATGACAAAGACCACCTGCATTGCTGCAAGTGGTCTTTGTTACGATTTAGTTCAATTTTCTTCTTCTACAAATGGAGCGTTTTTCTTGATGCTAATAAGGTATCATCAATTCTAAATCATCAAAGCTTACAACTTCGCGCAAATATAGTCTCCCAGCGTCTTGATCGAACTGCGGATAACATCGACAGGAACGTTGCCGAAACTCATGCGCATGGCATTGCTGCCTTTTCCGTTTCCCTCTACAAAAAATCCTTCTCCGGCAATAAAGGCCACGCGGCAATGTCTGACTGATTCCGCCAAGAGTTCCGTCGTATTGATGCCTCCCGGCAATTCAACCCAGGTAAACAAACCGCCGTCCGGATAGGTATGCTTCGTGCCGGCCGGGAAATAAGCATCCAGGCTTTCCATCATGGCGTCGCGTCGCTCCCGATATATTTGGCATATCTTCTTCAAATGTTCAGGATAATACCCTTGCTTAAAAAATTCGGCGCAAAGGACTTCGGAAATTTTACTGCAGTGCGAATTGGTCGCCATTTTAGCGTCGAACAGCTTCGCCATAATTTGTTCGTCGGCAACAATGTAGCCAAGGCGGCTGCCCGGCGAGAAAATCTTAGAAAAACTATTGGCCAGCACCACGTTTCCTACCCTGTCAAAGGATTTAACAGGCAATAAGTCATGGCCGCTGTAGCGAATATCGCGGTATGGATCGTCTTCAAGGACTATGACATCGTACGTTTCCGCCAATTCGGCCAGCTTCTGTCTCCGTTCCTGCGACAACGTAATGCCCGTCGGGTTTTGGAATGTCGGGATGGTATAGATAAATTTAGGATGATACTGCTTGATTTTTTCTTCTACCTCTTCCATTACCAGTCCATGGTCATCCATCGGGCAAGGAACGCACTTGGCTCCAAACATCTGAAAAATCATCGTACAGTGCACGAATGTCGGATCTTCCACCAGAATAACGTCGCCCGGATTGATGAATACCTGACACATGAGATTCATAGATTCCAATCCGCCGGCGGTAATCATGACGTTTTCAATCTTCGTCTGCACGCCTTTAGGCGCCAACAACTGCGTGACGATGATCTCGCGCAGGTCCGTCAATCCCTGAGTCTATCCATACGCCAAGGCTTCTACGCCCCTGCCTTCCCGTTGGAATACAGCTTGGGAAATACGCTGCAAAATTTCGACGGGCAGCGCTTCCTTCGCTGGCGATCCGCCACCAAACGAGACTAACGTAGGGTCGCTCATAGCGCTGAATAAATTATTCAAAATAACGCCTGTCTTTTCCAAGGCTTCTGTCGACCATCGATCTGCAAAGTGATACATAGATACCATCCTCTCTCAAACGATACTGAGGGAACCGGCGCGCCGTCCTCATCCCGCAACGACGGTAGCGCCGATTCTTTTTTACTACTATTTTGAAACCAGCGACTGATAATAAGCGAGTTTATCCATGGCGTCTTGCTCTGTCTTTTTAAACAATTCTTCCGCTGCATCTGGTTTTACTTTCATGAGAGAAGCAAAGCGTACTTCGTTCATCAGGAATTCTCGGAAGTTTCCCGTCGGCGGTTTCGAATCCATGCTAAAGGGATTTTTCCCTTCCTGCGCCAGCAAAGGATTATACCGATATAACGACCAATAGCCGCATTCGACGGCTTTTTTCTGCTCTTTCTGGCTGCTGTTCATCCCCGATTTGATGCCGTGATTAATACACGGGCAATAGGCGATGACGATAGACGGACCCGGATAGGCTTCCGCTTCAGCCAGTGCTTTAAGTGTCTGGGCCTTGTCCGCGCCCATAGCGATCTGCGCGACGTATATGTAGCCGTAGGACATGAAAATGCGTCCTAAGTCTTTCTTCTTCGTCGCCTTGCCGCCGGCGGCGAACTTGGCGATGGCTGCAAAAGGCGTAGATTTGGAAGCCTGACCGCCCGTATTGGAGTAGACTTCCGTATCGAGCACGAGGGCGTTGATATTTTTCCCCTGGGCCAATACGTGATCCAAGCCGCCGTAGTCGATGTCGTAAGCCCAGCCGTCGCCGCCGATAAGCCATTGGCTTTGTGTTACGAGATAATCCTTATTGTCTGCCAAATCCTGCAAGGGCTTTGGCAGATTCTCTATTTTACGAATAGCTGCCAATACGGTTTCAGCCCGCTCTCTCGTCCCTTCCGATACGTGCTGATGATCCAGCCAATCCGACAACACCTGATCCAACTCATCGCTGAGATGCAGCGCGATAGCAGCGCGGGCCGCCGAAGCCATCTGCCGCTGGATCTGCTGCGTGCCACTGAATAAGCCTAAGCCAAATTCCGCCGTATCTTCAAAAAGCGAGCTATTCCAAGCCGGTCCGTGGCCTTTAGCATCTGTCGTATACGGCGAGGCCGGCACGCTGCCGGAAAATACATGAGCGCATCCGGCAGAATTCGCTACCAACATGCGGTCGCCGTACAATTGCGTCAGCAGCTTGATATACGGCGTTTCGCCGCAGCCTGCGCAAGCGCCGGAGAATTCAAACAACGGCTTTTCAAATTGACTGCCTTTGACGGTCCATTTGCTGAACGGATTGGCCTTCTGTGGCAGCCCGGCCGTGTACTTCCAAAGGACAGCTTCTTCGCTCTCTTCTGAAAGAATCTGCATAGAAAGCGCTTTTTCTTTCGCTGGGCATACGTTGACGCAGTTCTGGCATCCCGTGCAGTCCAGTACGGAAATCGCCATGTAAAATTCATAATTTGCCGCCCCGACGGCCTGTTTCGTTGCAATAGCTTTTGGAGCCGCCGCTTTTTCGCCGGCCGTCAGCAATATCGGACGGATGCAACCGTGCGGACAAACCATAGCGCATTGATTGCATTGAATACATTTCGCCGCATCCCACTTGGGAACAAAGATAGATACGCCGCGCTTTTCATAGGCTGCCGTGCCGACGGGATAGGAGCCGTCCTCCATGGGAATCATGCCGCTGACGGGCACCTCGTCACCTTCCAGACGATTCACCGGAATGAGGAAGTCTTTGACATAAGCCGGGACAGCTTCCTCCGTCGTACACTTCACATCAACAGCGTCAGCCCATGCGTCGGGAACATCAATTTTTACCAATTCCGTTACGCCCTTTTCAATCGCTTTAAAGTTCATGTCCACGACGTCGTCGCCCTTTTTGCCGTACGTCACCTGTACCGAGTTTTTCAAATACGTTACGGCGTCTTCAATGGGAATAATGCCGGATAATCTAAAGAAAGCGGCCTGCATAATCATATTCGTGCGGTTGCCGAGGCCGATTTCACGGGCGAGCTCTACGGCGTTCAGCGTATAAAATTGTATTTCCTTCCGCGCAAGGTACCGCTTCATAGACGCCGGAAGGCGTTCCTCTAATTCTTCAGGCTTCCAAATCGTATTTAACAGGAAAATGCCCTTTTTCTTTAATCCATTCAATATATTGTACTTATAGACATACGACTGCTGCGAACACGATACGTAATCGGCTTGGTCGACGAGATAGGTAAGGCGAATGGGAATATCGCCGAACCGCAAATGGGATACAGTAATACCGCCGGATTTTTTAGAGTCATAAGCAAAATAGGCTTGCGCGTATTTATTCGTGTTATCGCCGATGATCTTGATGGCACTCTTATTGGCTCCCACCGTTCCGTCTGATCCTAACCCCCAGAATTTACATTCGCTGATTTGCGGATGCTTAATCTGAATAGCGTCTTCATTATGGGGCAATCCCGTGCCGTTTATATCGTCGATAATACCTACGGTAAAATGATCCTTAGGCGCATCTTGCTTCATATTTTCAAATACGTCGTTTATGTGAGACGGCCGGATATCTTTCCCACCGATTCCAATACGGCCGCCGACTACGATAGGCTTAACGTCGGCATTATAGAAAGCCGTCTTGACGTCCATATACAGCGGCTCCGCTTGGGCATTGATTTCTTTTACGCGATCCAGCGCCGTAATAACTTTCACGGTTTTCGGAATGACGGCAAAGAAATGCTTCAGCGAGAACGGACGATACAGATGTACCGTGACGACGCCCACCTTTTCGCCTCTGGCCGTCAATGCGTCGACGACCTCTTCCGCCGTCTGGCTCATAGAGCCCATACAGATGATAACCCGTTCGGCGTCGTCTGCCCCATAATAATCGAAGAGATGATACCGGCGGCCGGTGAGCCTTTCGATTTCATCCATATAGTGTTCGACGATATCGGGCAAATCGTTCCAATAATGGTTCGTAACCTCGCGCTGCTGGAAGTGAATATCCGCGTTTTGTACAGTCCCTCGTACGTGGGGATGATCCGGATTCAGGGAGTTGCGGCGGAACGCGTTGACAGCATCCATATCTACCAGCCCTTTTAGGTCTTCGTAATCTAAGACTTCGATTTTCTGGATTTCATGAGACGTGCGGAATCCATCGAAGAAGTGCAGGAAGGGAACCCGCCCTTTAATCGCGCTCAAATGAGCTACTGCCGCCAAATCCATTACTTGCTGTACGCTGGCCGATGAAAGCAGAGCAAAGCCTGTAGGACGCGTCGTCAGTACATCGGAATAATCGCAAAATATGCCTAACCCATTCGAAGCGACTAAGCGGGACGCTACGTGAAATACGCCCGGAAGCAGCTCGCCGGCAATTTTAAACATATTGGGAATCATGAGCATCAAACCCTGCGACGATGTATAGGTACTCGTCAACGCGCCCGCCTGGAGAGAACCGTGCACCGCGCCGGACGCGCCCTTTTCCGACTGCATTTCCAATACATTGACGACTTCCCCAAAAATATTCTTTCTTCCTTCCGTCGCCCATTCGTCGATATGCTGCGCCATATCGGAAGACGGCGTAATCGGATAAATAGCCGCCACATCTGTAAACGCATACGACGCATATGCCGCCGCCGTATTACCGTCCATTGATTTGTACTTTTTTACAAGCATCTTACCTTACCTCCTTGAAAGATATTATAAAAATATTATTTCCATTCAAATACGCCTTGATTGAATGCTTTCCAATTTCGTATGTATATGATATCCTAAATACAGTAATGAGTAAACATCATAATATTCACATTTTATTTGAATATCATTCACGTTATTCTTATAGGAGGAATACAATGGAACTTTCTTCGTATCGCATATTCAACGCCGTAGCAACGACAGGAAATTTTTCAAAAGCAGCCCGCAGCCTGTATTTAAGCCCGTCGGCCATCAGTCACGCCATTACTAAAATGGAAAAAGACGTCGGATTTCCTTTATTTATCCGTTCGAAAAACAATGTCATCCTTACTACATATGGGCGGGAAATATTGCCGCAAATTCAAAATCTTTTGGCATTACATTCAAAAATACATAAAGAATTAGAAATCCTGCAGAATATACAGCATGGCGTAGTGCATATCGGCACCTACAACAGTACATGCTGCTACTGGCTTCCCTCAGTCTTCCAGGAACTGAAAAAGAATCACTTGGAAATACAGCTTATCGTTCATGAAGGCGAATACCCGGAATTGGAAAGCAATATGAAAAACGGTACGCTGGATATTTCCTTTTTGCCTCCTATACAAACGGATACATTGGATTACGAAACCCTGTATTTAGATAAAATGGTCTGCATTGCCCCGTTAGAATATACGTTTAAACAAAGAGGTCTCATTACAATTGAAGAAATCTCCAACTATAATCTCGTCGCCTCGCCGGGAGGTTATACGTACGATATTCAGCCTTTCTTCTCCGCCAATCATATCCCCTTGTTTTCGCCCCATACGCTGGCTAACGACTCGTCTATTGTCGCGTTAGTGGAAAGCGGCCTTGGAATCAGCATATTGCCTTCTCTCGTTTTAAAATTGGTTCACGGCAATATCCAAATTTTAGATATTCAAAATAACCCGTATCGCACGATCGGCCTTGCCACGCAAAAACAACAATTCGTGACGCCGGCTACGCAAATCGTAAAAGATATTATAAAAAAAGTCGTTAAGAGCAAACCGTAACGACTGTAAGTATGTAAAATTAGGGACAACGACAGCGTATATACTGCTGTTCCCCTTCAACGCCACGTCTCTTAGGATAACTCCTGACATGATGGATTGATGCAATCACCTCGCAATTGGTTGATGAACTATTGATTGCTATAGCACAGAGAAGGAAAATGTAAAGGCATGAAAAAACCACCTGCATTTCTGCAGGTGGTCGGTGTTACGATTTTATCTAGTTGTCTTCTCCGTCTTCAAATGGGGCGTTGTTTTTTATTCTAGCAAGATATATTACCATCTCTCCCGGAGTATTAGCCCAGCCATGGTCAATGGCATATAATAGTTCTTCGGCCTCATCTTCCGTGTCAACAAGTCCCATGAGATCATCCAGCCATTTTTTATCGTCCCGATATGTTTTCAGTGTTTTTCTTAGTTTTTCTTAGCTTTTCTTGATACATATGCAACGCCTCATTTTATTCTATGGGTTTTCCGTTTTTATAGGCTTCTCTGGCTTCGTTCAAGCTCATGTCGTTACCGCAACCTTCCCAGTCCGGCTTATCTTTTTGAACAACGTCATTCGTCCAGCCACAAATAGGGCATTCATCAAAATCACCATAAAATTCAAAATAATGTTTCTTGCAAACTGGACACAACAAATCTTCATCTCGTTCTTTTGCCATTTTCTCGTTCCTCCTGCTGCCTCCTAGAGTGAACTGCACCCCAATCCCCACAGGTGGTAGCCTATAGAGCTTTGACGCTTCGCCTATTCAAAAAAAACGCCTGCAACAAAATGCTGCAGGCGTTTCATGTGGTGAACTTACCCATACCACATACGAACCTCACCGTACTGGTATCACAGGACTTTTTTACAGTCCGGATCCGGCGGGAAGTCGCATGAAAATAAAGGCCATAGCACAAGACACGGCTATGCCTTTATTATATCATCAATCTTCGATTTCATACACCCTTGGCAGTGTCTTCTTTTGCGTTCTCCGCCGTTGCTTTCGTCAGTACGGTCTTTACCACAAACACCAGCCCTTCCATGACCAGCGGCAGAACGATGCCATCACGGACGCGGCACCAGCCGGATTCCTGAGGAGCCTGTGCCTTCACCTTTTCAGAAAAGCCATCTACGGCATTTTCAATGATTGGCATAACTTGTTCCAGCAGAGTGTTGGTGACCTGGTCTTTCAGTTCATCGGTCACGACATCGACATTCAGCGCATCAACAATATTGTCTCTCACATCAGTCCATTTACTCATGATTTTCTCCTTTTCAACTTTCGCAGCATACGGTTACTGGATGCTGCATTCATAGTCCGTTACACCTCTGGCAATTGCCCGGGCAAAGTCGTCCTGCTTTTTCACCAGCAGCTGTTCATCTTCATCGTTGGAAATGAAGGCCAGCTCAACAAGGACCGCCGGAGCATCGGTATTAGTCAGTACATAGAGACCATTGACACCGGGCGTAGCCGTTTTAACGCCGCGGTCTACAGTGCCCAGTGCATCAACAATCTGATTCTGGATGCAACCTGCCAGAGCATGACCGGCAGAGCTGCCCGCACATGCCCATGTTTCTGTACCCTTTGCATCCGGATCAGCAAAGCTATTGCAATGGATAGAGATGAAAAGATCTGCACCACTGGCATTAGCCTGATTGCAGATTTCTTCCAGGCTGTCACACTGGAAGACGTTCGTCACCCCTACACCAGCAGCCTTGAGATAGTGAGCAACAAGGTCACCCACTGCCAGTGCTACATCGCACTCACGCAGCCCAGTATTGTCGTTCACCGCGCCCGGGTCCGGATTGCCATTGGGTGCATGGCCAGGATTAATAAATACGTTCATTTATTGTCACCTCCTTTCGGTGTGGAGCCCTTGATTGTGCCGCCGATGTATCCCAAAAGGCCGGTCACAATGCTCATGGCCAAATTATCGAGCCCATAAAAAATAGCCATTATCAGGCTCGCTGAAAGAGCAATAATGACTAGAATGTTTTCGATATCAATTTTTTCAAACTGGAACAACTCCACCACCGCCTTACACGTCGTCCGGAAGCTTGTGCGGAAGGCTGCTAAAGCGCTTATAGATTCCGCTTACAATACCGTTCCCTCCAAGGTCACAGTATGCGGCATACATGGAGCCCATGATTTCTACCGTATTAATTGGAGCATATCCTTTTTCAAGGCATGTCTCCATCCCGGTGATAAGGCGGTCGCGCAGCAGTGCTTGCACTCCCTTGACCAAAGCTTCATTTCGTACTTCCTTTTCATTCTCTTGCTCTTTAATGCGTTTACGCTGCTGTTCCCACTCATACAACAGGATGCCTGAAAACAAGGACGGCACGCCTGCTAAAAGAATCTGCCACCAATCCACTATTTATCCCCCTTTGCCATCAAGCCAAAATATTCTTAACATATTCTTCTGTATAGCCAAGCTGAAACATGCGGCAATTAGGGTTCTCCTTGAACTCATACTGGTAAGAATCCCCTGATTCGTCTTTTACAACTTTGTGCGTCTTGTCTGTTTTACCCTGCTCTCCTGAAGACAACTTGCCGATATTGAACCAGTCGCCCATAGTATCAAGCAGGTTCTGAAAATCCTGGCGGAAATCTTCTTTTGAAAAATTTGCTCTTACAAATTCATAGTCAGCCCTTGTGTTTAAATTTTTAGGATACCCAACCATAATTAACCTCCTTATGTAAACTGGTAAGCACTGCCAACCGTAGTAATGGTAGCTTCAAATGGTATTTCATTCATATTATCTTTAATCTGCTGAATCAACACCGTAGAGCCAGTAAAACAAACATAGTTCTTTTCCTCCATTCGAATTTGCAGTTGGAGACATTCGCTATTGTTAACTTTGCTCTTAGTAATCTTTGCACCCATGACGGCAATTGGCTTGTTAAACAGTTCGCTGATTTTTATCTTTTGCCCATCAAGCATAGCAGGCTTCGCAAAATCGGAAAATTTATGCATTGTCTATCATCTCCCTTAGTTCCTTTAACTGGAGCGACACGGAAAGATTATGAGTATTGGCGTGACAGAGCCAACCATGCACACTGCCCACAGTAGACCGGGCACGGTCTTTTTCTATCCTGCCATTCGTCAACTTCTATTTTAACGCCCTGATGTTCCGCTTTATTTTCTTTGCGGTCCGTTTCCGCACCAAGAGCTTGCCGTTATGGAAGTGCCGGTACCCGATGAAATCGACGCCCTGATAAGTATGAAATAGACTTTTCCTTGAAAGTGTGAGCCGCAACTTGTCGTTGAGAAATTTTTCTATAATATCCCCTTGCCGCCGCATTTCTGCTTTGTTGTCCCCAAATATCAAGAAATCATCACAATATCTTTCATATGGTCCGATTTTAAGGGCCTCTTTTATCAGCCTGTCCAGCTCGTTCATATAGATATTTCCAAACCATTGCGATAAGTAGTTACCTATCGGAACATTGGTTTCGGAATGGTTGCTATCTATGATTTCATCCAGCAACCACAAGACTCCCTTGTCTTTGATTTTCTTTCGAATAATCTTTTTGAGAATTTCGTGGTTTATAGATGGATAAAACTTATGGATATCAAACTGGTAGCAAAACTCATACCGCTTGACGTACTTCATGCACCTGGCGCTCGCTTTATGCTGGCCCTTCCCCTTCCTGCATGAATAGCAGGTTTCGACGAGCAGGCCGTCCCATATAGGCTCCAAAACATTCATGATCGCGTGCTGCACTATCCTGTCCGGGTAGAATGGCAAAATATAAATAGTGCGTTTCTTCGGCTCAAAAATCTCCTTTGTCTTATACTGGGCGGTTCGGAATGTATGATTGGCAAGCATATCATGTATGGCCATCACCCTTTCGTCCCTATGCTCATCGAACTTCTTCACAGCCCGCTGCCAAGTCTTTCTCTTTCTGGCACGCTGGGCCGCAATTTCTATATTTTCACGGCTTATGATTTGCTGATACAAATTACCGTGTCTTTTCATAAAATTGTTCCTCCTAACTTTCATACTCATGATTTTACTAATAAAGAGGGACCCCTGTTGTGTGTTTTGGCGTTCCGCCAGGGCAAATGGACCAGCCGTAGGGTTAGCTGGACGCATTATATCCAAGTGTTCAGGGTTCACTATACTATTTCTACGTATCAGACGTACCACGTGCCGCATTGTTGTCCCACGCATTCGCTGCCCAATTATTGACATTCGCAGTGCGTGACCCGCAATTCGAGCTATCGTCCCAATTGCTGCCTGCGAGCAACCGTGTGCCCATTTGCCCATATTTGATTGCTTTTTGTTTCGCGCTCCGCGCTTCGCGCCTCGGTCACAGCCCAACGGCCAACGGCTCAGACGCACCACGCGCCGCAAGGACGCCCCACGCATCCGCCGCCCAATTAGCGACAAGCGCAGCGCGCGACCCGTAATTCAAGCCATCGCCCCAATCGCCGCCCGCGAGCAACCGCCTCAAGCATCCACCATAGCAGGAACCGCGGTCCACATCAATGCCAAGGTTGCGATTGTTGTAAACTGAATCATGATTCCAATTGGACGAGAAATCTGAGCCAAAAAGGTCAGAAAGGAATTGCCACTGAACGCCGGCAACATCTTCAGCACCATAGCTGCTAATGATCCGCTGATTGTCGGTATTAACATGACCGCCAGTAGTATTTGGATCAGCAGAGTCCTTGATATTCCGGAGTTCTGGCACGCCTTTTGCGAAATGCACGAAATCGTCATAAGACGGAAGATGCTTTCCAATTTTAGCCAGTTCTTCCGCGAATCCGATACCGCTGAATCTCTTTGTGCTTTCGCCGTCGGCCACAACTGCATTGTATTTGGATACCAACTTCGCCCCGTCCCAGCTGCACAGGTAGATATCGAACCATCTGCCGTTTGCGTAGAACATCCCTTCTGGGGACGAGACTGGGCGATGCTTCAAGTCCCAAAGCGTCGTGGGGATAATGTCACCGGCGGAATATCCGGACATCAGATTATCAGATATGGTCCCAACATCTGCGCAGAGGCAATGGAAGCCGCCAATCTTTCGGCTGTAGGTTGCCGTATAGCCGTCAGGGACTGTGCTGTTTGCTGACAAAATAAGGTGCGGAACAGAGGTCCCATCTGCCGGCCGACACGCATAAATGTAAAAATCTTTTCCTTTTCGATTCGCGGCATCTGCAAGCGTCGCATCGTCCCAGCTCGCTGGTTGCGTGATGTCGATAGTTCTGTCGCCATTATGCACATACCCCTGATTTCCGATATTTACGGTCAGGTAGCTCGGCACAATAATAGAGCTTTTTGATCCGGACCATTCTACACTCCTTGCGTAATGTGCAGGGAGCAATGCGATAAAGCTTGATTTATAATAATCCACAATCTGTGCCTGCGTGGCGATGCCAGCAGGGTTCACAGTTACATTGACATTGTCAGCAGATTCAATTCCAGTCCGGAACGTGAATTCTTTTGTGTAGCTGCCACTAGAGGCGGCATCAATAGGCATAGGCATATCATAATAATGCGCACAAAACATAATCTCACCATCATCAGGATCTGCCGCAAAGAGTCCCACTTCTCTGACGTAAAAAGCTTCGTTGATGTCGCTGTTGGTCATCAGACCTTTTACCTCGCATCCGGCACCATCTACAGTAACCGATTTTATTGGGATATTTGCCTTCGGTGCCACCAAGTCATTGCGCCTTACATAATCGTCAGATGATGTTGATGTACCATTGCCTACAGCGATTTTTGTAAATGCATATTTACACTTGCCGGCAAACACTTTGGCTTGCAGCGCCTTTCCTTTTTCTGTAATAACAAATTTACCCATTTTGCCTCCTTAAGCAATACGCTTCCAAAGATTGATTGCAACAGATTTCTGCATGACGTTGAGCCCCTGGCCATCGCCCAGATAATCTGTAGTCCCTTTATGTTTATGCTTGCCAGCTGGGTCGGTGGTGGCTGAATATCGGTTATTGTGATATGGCCGGTTATCACCTACAGCAATACGCAGCGGGTCACCACCATCAGAATCACCGCCGCCATTTGTGACATCAAAACCGGCTTCGCTGATTCCTGTTAATGAAGGATGCGTATGATCCCCTGCATCCTCCGTAGTGATATCCACTTTGACTTTTGGCAGGTTGCATTTTTCAATGGTCACTTCATTAGCTCCATAGGTTGCGCCGGATGTATATGTTTCACCGGCGCTGATCATCGCCATACCTTCTGCCATCTTTTCCCATTGCGTGGTCGGCCACAGGCTGTTCGGGTCATTATCTCCCAGAAGAGGGATAACCATCCCGATCGGGTAAATCCTGTCAATCGTCAGAGCATCTTTTTTTAACAAGTACAAATCCCCATCACCCACAACAGTTACCTGTGCGTCGCCAATGACAATATGGACTGTGTAAATCTGATTGACTTTAGCGGAAATGCCGTAAGCCGGGATGTAGCTATCATCAAGAGCAGAAACTGCAAATAGCGTTTCTGCATTCATCTTGGGGTCAATAACATATACCCCGATTGCCCTGGCATAATAACCGGTGGTGACTTTATCATTGGAAATTACTACAGTAATCCTTGCTTCACCTTTTTGCGTTACGATGCCATTAATGAGCAATGTCTGTTGCACAGCTGTGAGTGCAGTCATCGCCCGTACTGATTCCTCATCACTTGGCAATGCATCTGAGCCAATTTTTACAGCAGATACATTAATGGGCGTGCCAGAAATTGCTCCGCCTAAAATTTCCTGCCCACGGTTCGTTAGATAATACTTGTTTGTCTCTAAGCTCATTCAGCCAACACCTCCTCATCGAAAACGCTTCCACAGCAAATGTGATAGCAGCTCCCGCCTGATTTTTCGTCAAACTCGGCTGGGAAAATATCTGTGTCAATGGTTTTGATTGCAAAGATGGCAACATAGCCAGGTGCATTACCATTTGGCAACAGTTTGATTTCTTCTGTCAGCTCTTCCTGGTCGAATGTTTCCCTTACTATTGCCATGACTGGGTTCTCATTCATGGCATTGTTGACCAAAAATCCAAGATGAGCGGGGATATACGTTCTCACTGCATCCACCAATGCATGGAAGTCATTGACCTGGCCGCCATCGTATTCGATTTCCACGGAATAATCTTCTGGGATGCTTTTTACCGAACACGAGCGGTTTGCAATGTATGTGTTCACGATTTCTTTAAGAAATTTTTCAGTAACGCTGCTTGCCGGCTGCAATTTATTCAGCACAGCTGCTCGCCGCCGAACAATGTCTTTATTTTTGTCGGTAGGCAGCCCTACCAGCTCTTCCCATCTATCCAGCCCCCATGTAGCAGTGTTCACATAGAGTTGATCCAGCACGTCCTGCAAATTAACCCGAATGGTGTCATGCTCTTTACTGTCCGCATCGTTTGCGGCTTCGAACTGTTGGCTGTGAGCCAGAAACGCCGGCAGGTATTGCAGGATATCTACAATGCTTTGCCGCATCCAATTATGATCACTCATGTCAGCGTCACCGTCCCAACTACAGGAAGATTATCCACCGCACAGATGATGTTATCTGTACCGTCATTAATCGTCAGATTATCATAATCGTTTACACCGGTCGTATCAGAGTTATCCAGGATGATACGGCCGATCTGGGCATAAGAGATGGTCACCGTGTCAGTTTCCTTCTGCGTAGTGTAGTTTGTGCCGAACACGCTGGCCTTGAAATATTTTGTCAGAGCCGCTTTGATGGCATCCGCATTGCCAGTCCCGTCGGTTACCTTGAGAGCTACATTGACCGTTTTCAAAACAGGTGCTGTGACAGTCACAGTCGCCCCGATTGGAGCGTTCTCCATGATGGTATCCCGCACTTTTTGCAGCAGGTCTTCACTAGGCGTGTCTTTATTGGCATCGACAACGATAACTTTGACGGTCCCGTTGCCACTCCAGAGCGGCAGCACTTTGACAGCACCAACACCGCTGACCGATGTGGACCACTCAATGTAATGGTATGCATTGCCAGATGTGGCTGGCTGTCTCACTGCGAACAGCAGCCGTTCCAACAAGGCCCCGTCAGTTTCTTCTTCGTACCCGTTATAGGCAGCCGCTTCATTCGTGACTTTCGATACGCCATAAATGCTGACAGGGATAACCGTAATTGTTCCCGCTGCCACATTGCCGCCCGATCCGGTACTTTGTGCTGTAGCCTTTACAGTGCCAGTGCCCTTGTCGTCCAGCTTCACTGTCTCATCGGTGGCAAAGTTCGTGCCGCTGGCTGTTGCGAATAATGAGCCAGCCGGAACGGTTACGCCAGCGGTGCCGGTAATGGATAGCGTAACCACTGCCGGTGTTGCAGCTCTTCTGGACAATCCTGCCAGCTCATCTGCCAGCCGGTCGAGATAAATGCCCCAGCTTGTCTGTGGGAAGGCGGCATCCATCATCAGATCCATTTCAGCGTAGGCCTTTTCAAACTCTTTCGCGTTCGCTGCTAACGTGTCGAAGGAAAAGGTTCCTTCAACTGCGCTGGCATCGCTTCCCTTTGCTTCGTCATAATATGATTTGAGCCTTTCCAGTATGGTGGCTCTCGTTTCGGCTTCAAACATTCTCTTTTACACCTCGATTCCCACAGAGGTACTTCCGTAAACCGTATCCAAATCGAGCGTCATCGTGATTTTCTTGCCGTCCCGTACCGTCGATACAGCTGTCACGCCCAAGATGTACGGATTTACCAGCATTCCTTCCTTAATATACTGGTAAAGCTCGCTTGCCCGCTGGCTGTCATTCGGACCGGTCCCAACAAATGGATCCAGTTCGATTCCATAGTCATCAAAATAGGCCAAGTAACGATACCGTTCTACTCGCAGTGTATGCAGTACCCATACCTTAATGGCTTCGTTCTTCCTGACAAACTGGTGACTGCCGTCTGCGTTGATTTTAAATTTATCTTTTTCAAAATCATAGTCAAATTCCACGAATTCCGGCAAATCTGCAGCTGTAGTCTGTGTTTCTGCCGGTCCTGTTACAAATGGATTCGCCATATTAGTTCCCATCCAATCTTTTCAGCTTGCATAATACGACGTACTGCACAACCGTCCTGTTATCGTCGTCTGCAATGGGTATCAGTAATACCTTATCTCCCACTTTCCAGGTGTCCGTGAGACTTTCATCATTATCGATAGGATGGTTGTGACTTTCATATTGTGCCTCTCCCGATCCACCGGCCCGGTTTGCTGTTTCCCCTACCATGTGACGTGTATGTCCCGGTATCCAATAGTCATCTATGTATACATAGCTGCTATCGATGGTATAGCCATTTACTTTGATAGTAATCGCCGGTGGCGGCGTAACAATGACGCCAATTCTTGCTAATGGCTGCAGTGACGAGGCCATGGCAATCCGTCTGGTAATATCTACTAGTCCCTTATATGGGTCTTCCGTTTTGGCCATGATCTCACCCCCTGCTGGTTTTAATTACTTTCGTTACACTCAGACCGCTCATGTCTGTATATGGACTGTCATGGACTGTGACGTTCCGGCTTGTACTATTGCCATAGTAACCGCCCTGGCCATCATATATGACGACGTGATTATTATCTCCATAGACAATTACGTCGCCTTTCTGCAGGTCTCTCGTGTCATAAGACAAGAGGCCTGCCGCATCAGCGTCGGCTACGAGCTGGTCACAGCCTACAACTTTACCGTTGGCTTCCTGTGCCAGGAATGGGCTGTAATAACTTCCCATCTTAGTAGCAAATTCTGCGCATCCCTCCGGCCCGTTTTCCATAGTTTGATTCCCCCAGGCTTCCCAGCCGGCACTAATGCCAGCGTCTACGTTTAACGAACCGTTAGATATTCCTCTATTGCCCTGCATCTTACCACTTGAACTGTTAAACACCGGTGCTTTATAGTCCGTCTGTTTAATATTCGGTGTTTCCGGTGTTTCTGGCATATATTGCAAGGTCAGGCTCATGTCATGCTGGCCATTGGCAAAGGTATGAGAGTCTGTCAGTATATAAAATTTCCCTTGTAATTGCTCTTCCTGTACAGTTATTGCATATCCTGATATGCATTGCACGTAGCCCAGCCCTTTCAGACTTGACTCGTCCTTTTGCTTTACCAGCTTTCCCCGCGCCGCTTTTGCGTTGTCCACGGTTTCTCCAGCCTTAGGCGCCTGCATCTTGTAGATCTTCTGAATGGTGCCGAAGTGCTGCGTGTCGTCTATGTCTTCAAACATCTGACATACTTCACCGGTATCATCTACGGCTTTGATACGGTTTACCATTCCTTCTATGCTTTCACTATGTTCCGTACCTATAACGTTGGTGTCTGCCGTCGCTGTATAGCCTTCGATGAGTTCGCCCTTTTTTACCACATTAATTTTTCCGGATATACAGACAGGCAAATAGGACGTTTCCGATCCTGCCGCCTTGTCTGCCGTTTCCTGGAATCCCAAGATCATACGCAGTGCTTCTGTCCCGCTCTTATCATCGGCCAGGAAGTTCACTTCTGCTGTCAGGTTATCCGGAAGCGTACCTACAGAAATGCCTATTTCACTGCATACCTGGCTAATGGCCTCAGGCACCTTTCCCTTTATGACGGCTCTGATCTGGCTTTTGGCCAAATAGATCAGATCGTCGAAGGCGGTAAATTCCATGGTATAGCCATTTGAAGAACGTTTCCGGTAAAAGATACGTCCTTCAAACAGTTCCGCTTCATCACTTGTATCTGTATCTCTGTAAAAGAGATATACATAGCCGCCCAGCTTCAGATCTAATGCCTGGAAACTTTTATCTTTATCTGGTGTATTATAGGCAATGGAAAATTCCAGCTTCCGCGCCGCCTGGCTGTTATCTCCTGACCAGGTAGTTTTAATCAGGTAATTACTAATATCTACGTTGTCCTTCGGTTCTGCACCGCCGTTTTCCTTACGTGCTTTTGCTTCGGCATCGGTTTCCGGCGGGTCACTGTATCTGATACTGATCACGGCCATCACCTACCATGTATAAAGAGATTTGCCCTTTGTGGCGACTGCTTTTGCTGTCGTCGTCAGGACCGTCCCAGCTGTAATGCCTCCGGATTTGACCATGGCCTTGTACAGGCCTAAGACACGTGCGCCCTGGTTGGCAATACTCGTCGTTTTTTGTATGGCCCTCTGTGCAGTATCCAGGCTGGCTGCTGATACACCGAAGCAAGTGGTCTGCTTTTCTACGGTCAAATCAGCTACACGGCTCTTCAGTCCCGTCGTGTCGCTTGTCACGTCCGAAGCCGGCATGATGTAGCGGTATTCCTTGAGAGACAGCTCAAAATATACGTCGCCTGTGCTGTCCCGTTCCGAATATGTGAAGTCATCAATACTTACAGGCATGCTTACGTCTGTGCCTGTAATCGAGATGGTGCAAGGCTGGCCACTTTCGGCCATGGTCTTGATTTGTGCTACGTAGTCATACGGTCCTGCAGCGCTCAGTGTCTGCGAAAAGGTATAAGGCTGAGCCGGGAAAAAACTCTTAAACTGCATCTTGGCCAAACCTCGTTTTCCCAGCATGTTGATCTCACCCAGGTTATTGATGTTTACCGTCTGGTTGTTGTACGAATTGGAGACCTTGAAGTCTGCCGGGCTTATTGGGAAGCTTACACTGGCTGTTCCTCCGGCCAATGTAAAGGTGCAGCCATTACTTGTACCACCCAGCGCGCCCAATACTTCAGAGAGGACGCTGGAAGCCGTATTGATGAAATTTATAAAACTGCTCATTAAATCGCCCCCACTGTATTATTAATTGCAATCTTTTCCGTTTCCCGTTGGATTTCAGCCGCTATCTGTCTGGCAATTTCCTTTATGTCGCCCATATTATTGACACTAGTCCCATAGAAATTGACATTGACGCTGATCTGATTACCATTTTGAGAACCCATATTGTAAGCTGCACGAATGCTGTTATCATGTGGCAGTACAACTGATCCGGAAGGCATGTAAGCAATTTCGCCGCCACGGTCGTTGATTACAGCCGGCCCGCCTGGCCAATCCCTTGTGCCTCGTGCCAGGTATGGGATATTGAAGCCAATGTGCTGGCCACCGTAATTCGGTACCCAATCCGGTACATCGACACTGATGTTATTGATACCAGCAATGACTGCATTAATGGCTGATTTGATGCCAGCCATAATGCCTTCAACAATTCCCTTCAGGCCGCCAAATACACTGTCAAACACCTGTACTACACCTTCCCAGGCTGTTTCCCAGTCACCAGTAAAGACGCCTGTGATAAGTTTGATAAGGCCCGTAAATACGCCTATGGCCATACGAATCGAATTGACGACTAAATTGAAGGCCGTCGAGAGTACGCCTGACACAACACCGGCCACAATAACAACACCTGCGTAGAGCGGGCCTGAGAGAGCTGCAGCCAGTACGTCAGACAAGGCATTCAATACACCAAATACACCTTCTCCCTCGCTGAAGGAATCCATCAGCGTATCCCAGGCACCACGCAGCGCATCTAACAGCGGTGAAATGGAATCCCAGGCTGCAGAAAAGGCACCTTTGACGTTGTTCCACAGTGTTGTAAAGAATGGTCCAATTGTATCCCAGTTTTTGTAAATGACGTAGGCCGCCAGTGCCACGCCTGCAACTACCAGGCCCATGGGTCCCATGAGTGCGGGCAGTGCTCTTCCCAGAGCTGAAAAAGCCCCGGATGTTTGCTGTACAGCAAACTGCAGCGCTTTATTGCTGATGGTGCCGCCGTTCAGGACCCTGCCTATAAGCCCGTATGTCCTGGAGATACTCCCGGCAATGGTTAGGGCCTTTCCTGTGGCGTAGGTGAGCGCCGTAAAGGCCAGGACAGCTTCACCGACGTGGATGATCATGGTCTTAGTTTCCGGCGAAAGGTTGGTAAAGGTGTCTGCGATTTCCTTCAATGCTCCGGCCACGCTCTGGATGGTAGGTGCCAAGGCCGAGCCAAAGGAAATACCCAATGCTTCAACAGAACTCATAAGAGCATCAATGCTCCCTTTGAGCGTCTTCTGCATCTGTATATAGGCTGCGTGCGACGAGCCGGCGCTATTTGTAATGGCGTCACTCATTTGCTGATAGGCTTCCGGGCTTGTTCTGATAAGTGCCATCAGGCCATTATACGCATCTTCCCCTGCAATAGCCGTTAGGGCTGCTATTTGTTGCACGTCAGATAAACCCTGCATTTTACCACGCAATAGATCTACTGCTCCGGACAGGCCAATAAAGCTGCCGTCTCCTTTTTGCAAATCCGCTGAAGAGATACCTAGTTCTTCCAATGCTTTCGCAGCCGCAGCCGGTGGAGATGCTAACCTGGACAACGTAGATTTTAATGACGTGCCTATGGTACTGGCTTCAATGCCATTGTTGGCCATGATACCCATAGCAGTACCAAGTTCTTCGATGTTGATTCCCAAAGCAGCTGCAGGTGCGCCTGCGTATTGCATGGCCAGGCCAAAATCCTGCATGCCTAGTTTTGACGAGTTGGCTGCCGCCTGAATCACGTCGGCCACGTGCGTCGTATTGGCTGCCACGTCTCCGGTTGTGAGATTCCAGATGGATAGTGCGCTTGTAATGACATCAGACGTCTGTGCTAAATCTTCCCCGGACGCAATCGATGCTTCTATGATACCTGGCATTGCTCCAATAGCTTGAGAGGCGTTAAAACCACCTGCAGCCAAGCGGTCCATGCCAGCGGCTACATCACGCGCAGTCGTTGGAAATTTAGCGCCCATTTGTGCAGCCGCATCACGCATCTGATTCATTTCTTCCGATGTTGCTCCGGCTTTTACACCTGCCGCTGTAATCGTTTGGTCAAAGTCCATGAACGTTTTTACCCCGACAGCTCCAGCTGCAGCTATCCCTGCGCTTAATGGCATCATGGCACCTGCCAGGGCTGATACATGGCGCCCAGCGTTGGATAAGTTTCTTCCCATTTGTTGATATGTCCGGTTATGTTGCTCCATTTCGTTCCGGATATGTCCCAGCGTTCCTGTTACCTGATCTTGAAGCCTCATGACAAGGTCAATTATTTCTGCCATAGTTCCCTCCTTTCTGCAGTTTTTTACGCTTTCCTGCATTTTTTATCTATATTTTAGATTTTTTGTTTGTTTTCATCATGTCTTCTATTTTCTTACGTTCTGCCGCTTCATCTTCCAGTTCCTTTTCCATGAAGGCATTGATGATAGCCTGTTCCCCAGGCCCCATACTATAATATTCCGATGGTTTCAGGCCATGTCTCACATAGTGAAAATACATGGCCTGAATGGTACCATCGGAATTGATTAGTTTTTTATTTTGCTTTCATCCTTTACGAAGCCGCAAAGCTTGCAAATTTCACCGCTGATCTTCAGGATTTCACCTGCGTTAAACAGTTTCAGGAAGAGTTCTTTCTTCGTGGCCACGCCATAGGCTTTCAGCAGCTCTTTGTTGTTGAAGTCCTTGTTGACGATCCCGTCACAGATAAACCCCATGCACAGCTTTTCTTCATCTGTTTCCGGGTCTTCTCCATTATAGGAAATGGCGCTTTCCCTGATTTCCTTTACCCGTTGATTGGGAATTTGCTGCAGCTCCAATATAAAAGGCTCCCCAAGTAACTCAGAAAGCCTTTTTACTTCATACGTTTTTTTTGCCGCCGCAGTCAGTTTCCCTTTATCTGCGGCCAGTAATGCTTCAGCTAAATTCATGGTTCCTCCTATTCTTCGGCTGCGTCGAGAATGTCGTAGTCCGTAAACGTGAAGTCATAGTTATCTTCGGTGAGTTTCTTCGCTTCCCAATCCATAAGCGTGAGCTTGTCGAAGGTAGCATCACGAATAACGACACGTTCATCACCAATGGCATCCGGATCCGAGAGCTTGACGACGATCGTGCAAACCGTCTGGTGGCCATTTTTGATGTTGTCGGCCATAATCTGCACCATGTACGAAGATACATGATTCATCTTGATTGTTCCTTTTCCTTCCCAGCCTGTTACTTTATACTGCTTTCCCCGTTTTTTTACCTGGTTTACTTCTTCCTTCACGAGAGTGACTTCCGCTTTAAACGCAGTTACCTGCGCCATATACTGGTCATTAATCCAAACTTCACCCTCTGTCCCGGACATTACCTGTTGTGCATTCATTGCTTCCATTTAGGATCACCTCCGCTAAATATTGATAGGAAGAACAATATCTTCCATAGCGTCCAGGATTTTAATATCTGCTTTGAGATATACCAATTTCTTCGTATCCAGCTTTTTAATTTCCAAATCTGTCATGTCCGCCAGTTGGTCTGCCGTATACAGGCCATGGCTAATCTGATAATTCTTGACGGCTTCGACGTCAATATCTACTTTGCTGTAGCCTTTTTCCAGCAGTCTGCCGTCTTCCAGTTCGCGTAAATAGCCTGTAATGGCACTGATCAGAAGCTGTTTGCTGTCATAATCATTGGGATACTTCCCAATATAATTGTCCTGTGCTGTCTTTTTAATGTCATCGTAAATGGCATCCATAATGTCCAGGCTCTTAATCGTCTGATAGGCTTCCAGTTTTCCCTGTGTCGTCGTTACCAGGCTGTTCATGGCACGCGACATCTTAAATTTTTCACCGTCGAAGAAAATGAAAAATTCGCCTTTATTTACTTTTTCGTCATTTTCATCAACGGAATGACGGTCACAGTCAATGACTTCCGGAAGTGGTGCATAAGTCGCGCTGATGGTCAGCGGTGTACCTGCAATCAGGCCGGCAATACGAGGCGTATATTGTGCGCCTGTATACGTCTTGCCGGCTGTTTTGATGGTCGTGTTACTGAAATTAATAACACCTTCGTAGTCAGCTGCTTCTCCCGGTAAAACTACCTTAGAGCGTTTAAATTTATTGTCCCGGTTCGTTTTAATCCAGGTTGTAACACTTTCAAGCTGTGCCGAAGCGATTGTAGGGATAGCCAGGTAATCCCAGCGATCTGTAGACAGCGTTTTCAAGGTAGCTGCAAACTTGTCTGCTTCTTCTGCCTGGCTTTCGTCCGTCGCCTGCAAATATACTTTTATCCGGTACGGTGCTTTTGTGTAGCCTAGCAAGGCCTTCGTGATGTAGTCCTTGTTATCTTCCGTCAGTTCCGTTGGAATGTCATCCGTGGTATAAACCGTAAACGGATTGGTAATGGCGCTGATGGTCGTCGTGCTGGAAGCATCCTGATGATCAGTCAGCAGCTTGGTAATGGTAGCTTGTGGTTCTTCCAGCAGCAGTGCGACAATACCGCGTTGGCTACGTTCAATTGCTTCAATGCCAGCTTCAAGGAAGCTGATTTGCACAGAAGGCATACCTAATTTTGCCATATTTTACCTCCTAAATTGTCTCTTTTGTAATAACCGCGCCGTATGTTTCTTTGTCAGCGCGCCCGGCGTTGTGATTGATGCTCATGCTGACTGTATCTGCTGTTTCTGCTGTAGAGGCCGCTTTATTGACCCGTTCCTTGTAGAGGATAGTGAGCGTAATGCTCAGTACATCATCTTCCTCGCCTACACGATCATCTTCTACCTCATCTATCTTCAGATTTCGCTCACCCGCATCAATGCCAACAGCAAACAGGCTTTGCACGCGATCGATTACGTCCATATACGTAATTTCATTTTTTTCGTTGTCTTTAGCGTAGTAGTCCAGTGTAATCCGCAGTTCCTTGTCTACCCAGTTCAGTGTTTGCGGCGTCATGGTGGAGTTTCCGCTGATGAAAAAGCAAGGTTTCCTGAAGTGTTCCCGTACCTCGTCAGAATATACCGGACAATTAAATTCCGTTGTCAGCATCGATACGACGGTCTTCATGACCTGCGCCTGTCTTACAATCTCACTCAAGCTTTTCCCTCACTCTCTTGTAGAAATCCTTTTCCATGCTTTTTCTGGTTTTATCCCAGTTTGCATCTACTGCATTTTCAAAGAATTTCACATGACGATTTAACGCGGCGTGCCATTCCGGTTTCGGATTCCCATGCGCATCCTTCGGATTTTGCACGCCCCTGTTTACCAGATGGTAATGTGGTGCCGTGTTCTTGATGTTGGCTACAGGCTGCGCGTCCATCTTGTCTACCATCTTCAGCTTCCAGCGGTTTTTCAGGTGCTGCCGGCTGCTCTTTTTCCTGCCGCTTTCCGGCGTCGCTTTTTTTAACGCTCTGACCATGCGTTTAGCGCCCTTTTCCAAGGTTTCCCCAGCATCTGCTGGATATTCCCGTTGCATAGTCTCTAGCCTGGCAATGAATTCCTCAAGTGTCATTGACATCCACATCACCTGCCTGTTTACGGTTACACATTAATTCAAGCTTTACATGCGCCTCATATGGGTCCACGACAGAAGTTATCTTGTAGATGGTCTGGCCATACTTTACTAACATGTCTGTTGTGATGCCTGGCCTGTACCGGATAGTTACCTTTGTAATCATTTCTACCTTGTCCCGGTATTGCTCATAGTACGTTTTCCCTCGTGCTGGTTCTATTCGTGCCCATACACTATTACCAATAGCATCTACTAAGGCCTGATGTGTCAGACCATAGTCATCTCTTGTCTCCGTGTATTTAAGCAGCGTTACCCTTTTGTCCAGCGTCCCAATCTCAACGTTAATCATTGGCATCACCTGTATACGCGCCACATTGTGCAATGTGAATTAGCAGTGCCGTGACTGAGTGCGGAATATCGTTGATAGCTCCCGGTTTTGCACTGTAGATGGTCCTGTTTTCGTACCAATGGGCTACCAACATTTTTACGCACAAGTCATAGAGGCCATCATCTTCTCCTGCACTTGTTTTGCCCGTCGTGTACCGGATATAATCACGGGCCGCAACTATCAGGCTCGTGATCAGTTCGTCATCATCGGTCAGATCAGCGTCTAACTTCAGGTAATTTTTAGCTTGCCCTAAGGTTACGGCCATGACTTATCCCTCCTTAGCCGACGTTACCCGTGAGCATGATGAGAGAATTGAAGTCTACAGGTTTGCCGTCGGCGATCATGATAGACTTCCGGATGATGTCATCCGTTTCGTTGTCTTCGTAGACCTTCATGGCCACGCTGTAGTTCGTGTTCAGGACGTAGTCTTTCATGCGATAGATGAAGGCGAAGACGTCGGTCTTGGTCAGGGTATCTGCATAGGTAGGCAGATAGTCGCAGAGGACGACGTTGCGGCCAAGCAGGGTACGGGCAGGCACGCCATTGATTCCGGCGTTGACGCGGGCAATAGGCTGACCGTCTGCATCGACCATGCCGACGAATTTCATGAAGGTCGGTTTGCTCATGACCCATACAGAGCCGGCTTCATAGGCCTGTTCCAGGGCAGCTTCTGCTTCGATGAGCGTGTCATATTCGAGTTTGTCCACAGGCAATTTCGTGCCCTTTTCCAGGTCGTGGATGATACCTGTAGGCTGACCCGAGCCTGTCCCCTTGATGATGGATTCTTCCAGGGCGACTGCCATGGCTTCGGCTACGTTGTTGACGATGGTGTCTTCAAAGGCAGAGAGCGTCATGTATTCTACTTCCAGCGTGACGGCAACGGCGCAGCGCAGCTTGAAGTGGCTGAAGGTGATGGTGGTGCCGAGCGTCTTGTTCTGCAGCGGGCTGGTTGCGCCTTCTGCTACCCAGGTAGCTACCGGTTTGACGTTACTGGTAGGAATGGCCAAGCCGGATGCATAGGCTGTGCGCGTAATGAGAGGCAGGATATTGCCATACGTGCGCACCTTTTCGATGATCCGGTTGAGCGTCGTCGGTGGGATCAGGGCGCCTGCGTCGGTCGTATTGGCTACGGCCCGAAATTCTGCGGGGATTGCCGTGCCCCGGACCACGTAGTCCATAAAGGCCTTGCGGTATTCTTCGCTTTCAATGGTCTTCGGTTCTGTCATCGGTTTTTCTCTCATCTGGATTCCCTCCGGCTTCTGGCCAAGATTAATCTGTGCTGCAATTTTGTCACGTTCTTCAAGTTCTTTCTGTTCTGTATCGAGAGCGGCGAGTTCGTCCTGCAAGGCTCTCAGGTCTACGGTTTCGTTGCTTTCCAGTGCCGTGCGGATTTCTTCCTTGCGGCTGCGGATTTCAGCGAGTCTTTTGTTCATGTTGCTGCCTCCTTAGAGATATGTTTTTACAATCAATTCCTGTTTCAAGCGTTCTTCAGCCTGCTTGAGGGCTTCGATTTCTTCCGTCTGCGAGCGGGCCACGATAGTGGTGCCGTCATAGGCAGGCATGTCGACGGGACTGACGTCAACGATGGTGCCGATGTGCTGCACCCTGCGCGTGCTGGTCTTCGCATTTCTGTCTTCTTCTTCGGCTTCCTTATCGACGGAAAAGGCAAAGGACATTTTGCTGATGTCGCCGCGCTTGATGAGCTGGTAGATGTCCTTGCCGCAGGTCGTCGGCGCAATGTCTGCGCTAATCTTCAGGCCTCTTTCATCTACCTGCAGCTGCAGCGTGTTGTTTTGGGTCCTGGCCAGGATGTAGGCGACGTCGCTGTGATTGTAGTACATGACGACATCGCTCATGTCTGTGGCCGCATCAATGGCGCCGCTTTCGATGACTTCACGGTATTCAATGCCGCTCCAGCGCGATCGCCAAAGGACCGTTTCTTCGTTGAAGACGACGGCATAGCCTTCGACGTGCAGGCTATCTTCATTATTTCCATCAGCCTGTACCGTCAGGCTTCTGTATTCCGTTTTTCCCTTCATTTCCTTCACCTCCTTCCGTTGCTGGTTTCGGCTCAGGTTCCTGCCCGGTTTGGTACTTCGTCTGGTCTGTAGACTTGACGTAGTTCAGGCTGACTACAATCTGCTCGCCTTCTTCGCCTGGCAGTCCGGCATACCCAAATAGTTCGCGAATTTCGTTTCGTTTAATAGCTCCTGCCGGTATCATAGCCGCAGCTATCTTGACCTTGCTTTCGGTGCTCATGTAAGACAGGCGGTTTGCTTCAAAGACAACTTCGTTGCCAAAGCCTCTTTCTTTTGGCGTAAAAATCTTTTCCGTGAATTCCTGACTCAGCTTGATGGCGATGGGGGCAATGACAGACTCGTAAAAGGCCTGGTATTCCTCTTCTGTATAGCTTCCTGCCACAATGTTGGCACTGACGCCAAAATATTTGTAGAGGTTATCCCTGGCAAATTCCATACGGGCCTTATCAAAGGTTTGTGTGTCCGTCGTAAGCTGCTGAAACTTGCCCCGGTTATCCAGCGCGCCGATTCCTGAGCCGTTGCTAGGTCCGGCGAAGGATTGCACGAAGTCATCCCACATGGCCTTCTGGTCTTCAGGCCGGACTGTACCGGTCCATTGGATGATACCGCGCAGGCGGTTGAAGTTTTTGACGATGTTGATGATGGCCACCTTGACGGCCTTCAAGAGGTCAATGTCTTCCTTCAGGATTTGGCCATCCGGGTCTCCGAAGACGTCGTCACGGTTGTAATGACGCCTGAGGTGAATCATCTCCGTGTAGGGGACGGTCGCTTGATCGCCCGAGCCGAAGGTAAACTTACAATAGAGGTTGCCGCTCCGGTCCTCGTAGAGCTCCAGGTTGTTGAAATTGAGCGGCCACAGGGCCATGACGTTGCCCAGCATATCGCGCTGGATGTAGATGAAGAGGTTGTTGTAGCAGTAGTACTGCGCAACGGCCCTCTCGATGAATTCCGATGCTGTCATCAGCCAGTTTGGCCGGACAGAGAGCAGATACTGCAGCTTGTCATCGGCTACTTTGATGATGTTGCCATTCTTCCGGACAATGTGTTTCGGATGCAATTTCCCAGCGTGCCTGGCAATGGTGTCGATGCAGTTGCGGCCTGTAGCGTTGTCATAGGCCTCTCCGTCGTAGGGCATATAGTCATTGCTGTAGCCGTCCAGCAGCTTCGCCCGGGTCAGGTTTTCCTTGTGTTTGCCCAGGCCGAAGATGGACTTGAATAGACTTCTTAGTTCCACGTTCTCACCCCCTTTCTGCTATAATTCAGCCCTGCTTATTATCTTTTCCGTTCCGGCATATATACGACTGTGCGCTGATCATAAATACGATCCATCAATTTTTCAAAGGCTTCCTTGCACTCTGTGTAGTTTCTATATTTCCCCAGTTCTCCGACTCCTTCAACGTCACCCATATCCGTTACTGCGTTGATGGTGTATTCCATGTCGTCGATAAAGATAATTTTTATTTTGTCCAGGTTAAATGCTTTATTTCCAAGACTGTTTACGATGATCATGCCTTCACTCTCCTAAATCAAATTCATGTAGTCTTCCTTGTTTTGTTCGTAGACGGCATAGGCGTCGAGCAGTGAAGCAAAGCCGTCGATACGTTTGCGCGGGTTACTGGTCTTCATGGGCTGGATGTTGTCGTTGCGATCTATGTCAACGGCCACGTTGGCCATACACCATTTCAATATTGGGTTGTTGTCGTAAATAATCCGCTTGGCTGTCATGTCTGCGGCCAGGTTCTTCATCGGCCCGGATAGTGTTTGCTTCCCTTGTGCTACAGGGACCATGATGTTTTCGCCGAAGCGTTCCTGCATGGCCTGTACCAGGTAGGCTGCGCTCCAGCGGTCGAAGCCACATTTGAACAGGTAGATGTCGTCCTGTTCCATTTCTTGGACGAACCAGTCCAAGATGAGGCGGTAGTCATTCCTGAAGCCGGGCGAGGTCCGAAGCCAGCCTTTCTTCTCCCAAATGTCATAAGGGATCTGGTCTTCATGGACCCGTTTTTCCAGCAGGTCCTCTGGGATCCAGTACATCTGCTTGACGTAGATGTTGGGATTGCCCCGGACGCAGAAGAGCAAGGTGGCACAGGTCAAGTCCGTCGTTTCGGACAGGTCGAAGCCGCCTATGCCATAACGTGGCGCCAGCTCTGCCAGGTCATAGGTGGTCTCGTTATTAAGCTGCTCGAATGTGAAAAAAGACTCCCCGCTCGTTTCCCGAACGTTGAAGTCTTTGCATAGCAGATTCTTCACGCGCAGCGCATCGTGTTGCGCCTGGTAGACCTTTTTGGCCAGTGTTTCTTCTTGTTTGATGGTGCCCAGGCCAGGATTGGCCTTTTGCCAGCACTCCGGCTTCGTCCATTCGTCCCTCTTGTCGAGTTCGTAGACGATGGGCAGGACCGTTTCGTCCTGGTATCCCTCCGGGTCGTCATAGCCCTTGATGATACGCTCACATTCTTCGTATTTCAGATCAAAGATGTTGTCTCTGACCGTGCCTGCCGTGGTGGTTATGATGCACATAGGCTGTTCACGGGCTGTCATGCCGTCGACGAGGACGTCGTACAGGTTCTTGTCTTTGATGGCGTGCAGTTCGTCGATGAGGGCGCCGTGGACGTTCAGACCATCGAGCTTGTTGCTGTCTGATCCCAGCGGTTCAAAGACGCCTTCATTTAACCGGCATTTTATTGAGCTGACGAGGCACTTGAGATGCTTATTGAGTGCGGGCGACTTCTTGATCATGCTCACTACTTCGTTCCAGATGATTTTCGCCTGGTCTTTTTTGGTTGCTGCGCTGTAGATTTCAGGGCCCGGCTCCCCATCAGCTACCAGCAGATACAAGGCCAGGCCTGCCGCCCAGGTCGATTTCCCATTCTTTCGCGCGACGATGAGGATGAGCTGCAGATACTCCCGCAGGCCCGTGTCTTTATCGACGAAGCCGAAGAGGGCAGCTGTGGCCGCCTTCTGCCACAGTTCCAGTTTCAGCGGCTTGCCACCCCAGGTCCCTTTCGATTGGCAGCAGAATGTCTCTACAAATTCGATGACGTACTTGGCTTTTTCGTCGTCGTATACGTATTGACTCCCAGTGTCGTGCAATTTATCGACCAGATGCTTGTATACGCGGCGCACTTTTTCAGATACCGCCACACGACCGTCCAGGATTTGGCCATAGTACTCTTCGATGTAGTTCATACTCTGCGCTTGAGATAGTCAAGCACTTCGTCCTCTGCCTGTTTCTGGTCTGTTTCAGGCAGGCATGACAGCAGTGTCCGGATGATGGCATTGTAGTTCTTGACCATGGTGCTGTATGCCTTCGATTCCGTTGACTCCTTCTTCCCTTTTTGGTTTTCGCCGTTTTGGTACTCTTCGATAAAGCCGACTTCGTCAAGCTGCTCAGAGAGGCGCATGATGTACTGCTCCATTTTGGCAGCCTGTTCGATGGACGGCTCGACGAGTGTCATTTTATCGCCGTCAATGTCGGAAAAAATCTTCATTAAATTCTCTTTTCGGCGTTTTATGATTGTTTTTTCCTTTAATCTGGCCATCGTCATCCACCTCCTCTTTTTTTGCTTTATCTTTATAAGCAACAGCTATGACTACACCCCCCTCGTGCGCGCCTTGCGTGTTACACGAATGGCCGCCCCCGGCGTCAATTTTTTGGAAAATTGTTTTCGATAAAGGGGGGTATGGCCTATTTTTCTCCCAAAATCCCTACCAGATTTCCATTTTCATCGAACTGGCAGGTCCTCCCGGTGCCCTGCGGCGCGTGAACAGCGTTGTGGCAGTAGATACACAGCAGCTCAAGGTTATCCCACCCATAGACAATGTTATCGTCTTGTACATTGTCTGCTGTCAGGTGCTGCTTATGGTGTACGATCCAGTGCGGTTCCTTACCGGTGCCAATGAATGATTGATTATGGCACCGCTCGCAGATATAATGCTGAGATGCTGCGTAAGCCTTTGCTACCTTCCTCCAGCGCTGGCTGTTGTATATAGGCGCGTTCCATTCTCTGGCCATGGCGCACCTATTTCAATATCAAATTCCGTTTCCGATTGGGAACGGGTTCATGATTTAAATCTGTTTGCGTTTTCTTTTTGGCTTTCCGTTTTGGCTCGAAGGAAATGCAGCGCTCACGATCTATGACCAATCTCATGTTCAGGCAGCATCCTTTAGGATGGTGTCTGCATCTCCTGTTTTGACAATAAACCATGCTACCAACTCCTTACATTCGTGTACGCAAAAAGGCACTGCGTATATACGCAATGCCTTTGGTAAATCTCTCTGTTTTAATTATAACCTAAGTGGATACTATACTTCTATCTACTCTTTTTCATTCGCTTGATTTCGGGATTTGCCTTTTCAAAATGGATGAGTGCACGCCCGTGTAATTTGTAAATTCCTGGTACGCTGTAATCCATATCAGAGGCAATGTCTTCCCATTTTTTATTGATCAGATACCGTGCTGTAAGTAATGCGCGTTCATCTCCGTCTTCTACTTTGTTTATCTTCCCTTTGGCCGCATCACGTGCCCTGATGTATAGGTTTTCCTCCCGCTTTATCTTTTCCAGGTAACTTTCCCAGCGTTCAACCCGGTCAGATATGTCAGACCCTTTGCCGCCTGACGTTCCCATACCAACGCCACAATGTATTTCGTAGAGGATTTTTTTCTTGACTTCCATGATTTCCTCTTGCGTAACCATCAGCGCGTTCCGTTGTTTCCTGATATTCCAGAGATATTCCTTACCCGTCAATCAATCCGTCCCTCCCCTCGCCAATATGAACCCTGTCTCGATTACATCCTTCACCTCTCTTACTGCCTGATCTATTGTACAAACGATAACTCTGTAGAGTTCTATCACGTTATCTTCAATCCGTTCATTCCTGGCTACCAAATAGCTTCTCTTGTAGCCATCTATCTTCTTTCCTGATACAGGCAATACAATTTCTGTATTTTCACATCCTTCGTAGTTTATAATTCTCCATTCAACGCAACCAGCCATTACAGCAGGTGTTTTATCCCAATCAATTTGATAGGTGCAAATTTTACGCATATCACTCTTCTTTTTTAAATTGTATTCCACCATTCTCGTTCAGCTCCTAACTCTTTCATCAGTGCGTCTATATACTTCTTGGCTCTTCTTGCGCATTCTTCTCCGTAACCAAGTGTACACTCTTTCTTCGGCAGATATTCGATGCACTTTTCTAGTTTTGTCAGTGTTCCCTTGTCTACCGTCACACCTGAGCAACGGATTTCTACTACCAGTTTAGCCATGTCCCACTTTACATAATCCCGTAGGATTTCTGCCTTTTCTGTTTCCCTGCTTTCCCATGCGTCACGCCATTCTAAGACTTCTTCAAGCAGCTCATCCAGCATGTCGATAAGGTCCTGTTCACTAGTCATTATCTTCCGGCTCCTTTACTTTTAAAATTTTTCTCTTTTCCCGTTCGTATACTGTCAGCTTGTGCTGCCAGGTCCAGTCATTGACCATGGATAACGCGCTGATTTCTACTTTGTTTTCCCAAAGTTCCGGATAAATTTCATACATATCCCGCAGTATCATTTCAATGTCATGAATAACAAATGTGGGCGCTTCTTTTGTATCCAAGGGCGTAAATTGTTCCTGTCCCCAGAGATCCCAAATTCTTTGTTCCAGTTTTCTTTCCCTATTTATCACTTCGGCTTCACCTATTCCCGTGAATTCTTCGTGTTCTTCATCATTTGTTTCTTCGTCATCATCATAAGAGACAAGTTTCCCTGTGTTTGCGTCAAATACAATTTCCCCTTTTGTCGCATCCCTTACGAGCTGGTTCTGGATGAATCCATGGATGAATCCGTTCTCACTCTCTTTTAGTGTGTGTGTAAATTGTCCTTGTTGTGGATGGTACCATCTTGGCATTTCATCTGCACTCATTGTATATTTTTTCTTTTCATCTGCCATCTTCGTCCCCCCTAGAATGGTATGTCTTCGTCTTGGCCCGCATCATGGCCCATGTCGTTGAAGCCGTTGTGCGTGGCTGTGTTTGTTATGGTGTTGTCTTCTTTTTTTCCGGTGAATTCCATTCGATTCACAATTACGTCTGTAGTGTAGTAGGTTCTGCCGTCTTTTTCGTAATGGCCTGTATGGATTTGTCCATGGATGGCAAGCTGGCGACCTTTCCGGACGTACTTGTCTACAACTTCGGCTGTTTTATTAAAGGCTATGCACCGGATAAAATCTGCCTGTTCTTTCCCGTCTCTTGTTTTTGGCCGGTTGACTGCCAGCGTGAAGCTGCTGACAGCTGTACCATCAGGCGTGTAATTGGTGACAGGGTCTTTGACGAGCCTGCCGATCAGGACGACTACATTCATTTTTTCACCGCCTTTTCCATGGACAGCCGGTGCTGCACCAGCTTCAGTATCCGTCTGCATTTGGCACTGCATGCATATACTCCTGCATTTACTTTGTTCTGATGGAATTCATTAAAGGCTACGCTCCCGCCACAGATTGGGCATTTCCCAGACTCCGTTTTCCGCATCCGTTCTTTCGCTTGCTCAAAGCAAGAATCACAGAGCAATGATTCCATCTTCGGCGTAAACTTTTTCCCACAGGCAATACATCTCACCTTACCATCTCCTCGTTCTGTAAATAGTTTCGTTTCAATTTCTTCTGCATACTGTATAGCTGACCAGGCACTATGAATGGCCTCTTCTTTAAATCCCTGATAACTGGATTCTTTTGGCAGCATCATGATCTTCTGGATGAGCCAGAGCCAATCCATATCAATCTCAAGCTCCAACTTTTCCGCGCGAATGTATAGATCTATGAGTTTGGACATGAGTTCCCGTTTGATGAAATTCATTTGGCTTTCCCTGCTGAAGTCGTAGGCGTGAATCCAATCCTGCAACAGCTCATTGATTTTGACACAGATCAGGCCCATCTCTTCCAGGATAATTCCTCTATCCTTCATGCTTTTCTTCTGTGGCTCTTTCTTCATACTCCACCTTCCTCCCGGTATTTACACTTCCTCTTTTTTGATGAAATACTTCAGGTGTTCATAAAACGACAGCATTAACAATCCATCATCTATTAAGTAGCCATTCCAATCATGGCCATCCATTTCTTCAAGAAGCTCAATAATCCACATCCATTCAAAATAGTTATTCAGTCCCATTTCTTTTGCCATTTTTCTGGCAACCTTCACCAGCTTAATTGCTTCGTTCCTTTTGCCACGGGCCTTTTGACGAAAGCGACGAGCTTGTCTTTCATGGCCGGTCTCATAGCGTACCTCATCTTCTGCTTTTTCAACCAGCGTGATATACATCTCAAACTCATCATAGGACTGCTCAAGGCAATGAATAATCATTTCTTTTGTGATTACTTCGTTCATTCTTTGACCTCTTCCACAATAACTTCCACGTGTGGATTTTTCTTATCCACTTCAAACCGGTCTTCAAAGCTTACGATTTCTTTCCAGCCGTCATTACTCAAGATTTCCATTTCCTGCAGGCTGTCGAGAATGAATTTCTTACCGAAGGCAACGTTGTCCTTATCTCTTCTCCGGTTCTTCTCTACCCAGATGAACGTCATGCGTGCTCTCCCGATATGCTGGCCATGGTATTTCAACATGCCCAGCTTACATAGATAATGTGCATCCCTGCTCATTCTGTTTCCAGTATGAGCACTTCCTCTGCAGGCCCGGACATATTCGTTCAGGCTAGGCAGTGTTCCAGGAATTATGATTTTCATTTCTTTTGCTTCACGTCCCTTCGCTTCAATTTGGCCATGACATGCCAGCCATTCAGATCGGAGAATACTGCCGAAGCCTCTATAAATTGGTAGCCAATGTAGATGCTTTCCCATACTTCAGGGCAATCTGTCAGCCCTGCTAGTTCGTTAAGCTTCCGGTGAGAAAATTTCCAGTCATTCTTTTTGATGATAGGGTTCTTCAGGTTTCGGCTGCACAGATACGATCTGGAATGCTTTTCCTTCCTGTCTATTTTTTTCGTGATGTACTGGCAAAGTTTCTGCATGAGTTCGTTGTCATCAATGCGTAACTTGCTTGCATTGCACAGCCCTTTCTTCCATATCTCTTCCATTTCGTCCCGTGACAGGCCGCCGCTGATAATCATATGGAAATGATAGGTTGTTCCTGTCTTTTTTTCCTTGCTTTCCATGGTCCCCATATATTTCACCGCATCAAGGCCCAGCTTCTTTCTGCGGCGGTTGATACGTCGAATAAAATTATGGAATTCTTTTTTCCCGTCTTCCTTTGTTTCTGGCATGTTTTCCGTCGAGAAGGTAAAAGTCATGTAGTAGTCTTCTTTGGAAAAGTTCGTCATTACTTTTTGCCGGAACTTTCTGATAGCATTTTTCCTGTTCCATTTCGCTTTTCCAGGTGTAGATGGTTTTTCTTTCTTCCTGCGAAGTGGTTTCCCTCTGTCGTTCATGTTTGGCATCTCAAACAACTCGGTCTCCAGATATTCATCTCCGCAGTAATATTTCACGTTTCGAATGAACCCCATCATCTCACCTCTTTAGAAAATGGAACTAAAGATAGTATCTACTACTAGCCCCTACCACCTCGAAGGTGGTGTGTTTTTTTTGACATATATATGTATTATATATAGGCCGTTATATGAAAATTGATAGGGACGATTTCTATCCCTATCAAATTCTCTGTTTATTCTGTTTCAAGATCTTGTTTTTTTGGCTGTTTGCGAATTGCTGGCCTGAGTCCGTTACCCTGTATACCGGTGTTTGGTTTACACGTCCGATCATCCTTGCATACCCTGCGCCTTGTGCCATCCCAGATTGCAACCCAGGTCCATTCACCTGGATCCAATTCTTTATGGCAGTACCAGCATTTCATCAGTAGACTCCGCCATCTATAAATTCGTATGCGCTTACATAGATAGGCTTGCCAAATTCTTCAGCCCATTCCTTTTCTTTTCGGCATCCGGTGCTGGTTTCCCAATCGGTTCCCAAAATGACGGCATCAGACCTTTTTATCACTTCTTTACACTGAGCCATGATGCTCTCATAGCTGAGTTCTGCTTTCCCTTGTGCCTTCATGGCGTCTATGGGATTGTAAAAATAAATATGTGGGAAAATAGCAGCCAATGACGCTACCATGTGCCTGGCACACATTGTATTCAGGCATTCTGCGCCTGAATATGGATTACTTACGTACACCATCATCATTTTCTCACCCCCTTGTTTGATTCATCTTGATCCGGATACTCGCAGTGCCAGCAACCGGAATATGATTCGAACCACATACAGATTGGGCAATGCTTCATGCATATGAAGCCCTTCTGCAAATGACAATACACGCTGTGTTTTAGCGGTTCTCCACATAGTACACAAAATGTATTCATATATGCATCATCCCTATTACATATGTAATGTATGCACAGATCACCGTGAAGGCAATCCATGCTAAATGCTGATTAACCTGCAATAAAAAATAATGTACTATACATAAAATAGTAAACTTAGGTGCATGCCTGAACATTCCACTGATCAGGTCGAAGCTGTGCATATCCCGTATGCTTTGCGTCTCTTCGTATGAGTAGCCTCCAGCTTCGGCCACGATAGCAGATACAAATTCCTTAAAACTGTGAAACTCCATCGTTCCACCTCTTTTACAATTATTTAGCCCGTGCTATAATGTACTTGATAATTTTTATAAACTCTTTTTTCTTGGCGCTACCTATTTGCCGATAGGTAGCGTTTTTTCATCGTACAATCAGGCCAAATTTCCACATAGTATAAATGATCATGGCCACGCCCATGAGAATGGCTGCCAGAAACAAGGTTGCTCCCTTCCAAGCATCCGCCTCGTTTTGCAATGCCATCACTTCCTTAGCAACTTTTATAGCCGCTTCGGCTTCTCTTTTTTCTTGTTCCCTTTGTTCCGCTGTCTTCGTTTGCATCTTTTCGTAGTTTGAATTAATCCAAGTAGCCAGCGGTTCAGATGCCATCATCTTGTTTGTCATTTAAATACGCCTCCTAACTGTATTGCTGCCATAATAATTCCGGCAATATAAACTACTATCCCCAGTACTAGCCACCCCATGCCATCATCAAGCCTTGCTTGCTTTTTTTCAGCGAATGGCCGCATTTCATGACATATATTGATGTACTTATACAAGAGGTATGACGCAGCTTGTTCCGGTGTTCCCTTGTATACTTTTTCGGTTATCAATTCTTCGCTATTAAACACAGGCACCCTGTCGCTTTTAAACGTTTTGAATAAATACACGATTGCCCTTGTCGTGAAGATGATTCCAGGTGATAGCAATCCTGCGTGGATGATACAATCTACTCTGTATAGCATGCCTGCCATAGTGACGATGGAAGCCAGCAGAGCTATCCCTGCCCTACGACTAATGTCATCGTATCTTTTTTGCAATCGTTGATAGTCTTCTAAAGCATACGGTGCTAAAAACTCCGCCGCCGGATATGCCCCGCTTTTATCTTGTAGCTTTTCTTCGTCCATGTTACCTCCGCATCAATGCAACATATTCTCCATATGACAGCCCCATTTTATTTGCTGCCCTTGCTTTCTCATCAAGCCTGCTATTATCATGCAGGTCTTTTTTTATTGGTTTCTTTTTGGTTTGCGTGCTCTTTCTTGGATGCTGGCGACCGTATTCAGTCCTCCTGATTTTCCCTATGGTTTCACCACAGCGCGAACTACATGCTTTTCTCTGCGGGTTAGGGTTTTTAATGGGTTTTCCACAAACCACGCAGTGCGTGAACATACCGCCATTTTTTACTATTTCTTCATGTTTATTTAACTGATCTAAGACCCGCTTCACGCAGGCATTGCAAAATATAACGTGCCCTCCGGTATGCGGTACAAATTCATATTCTTTTCCGCATATACTGCATACTTTTTTAGTCATTGCCCTGGCCTCGTTTCATGGCCATGTAATATCCATATGTCAACCCTGATTCATTGGCCTCTTTTACCCGCTGATCTAGGTTGGACTGCCCTATTTTTGCATTCTTCTTTCTTCTCCTTCTCCGTCTATTAATCTGATAGACGCTGTTAAGCAAGCTGCTACATTCATCCGAGCAGGTAAACTTGTTAAATCTTGGTATTTCAATCTTTGCACCACAGATAATGCAATGCTCTGTCCGTTCATGTTTTTCTTTTGCTTTCTCTCGCTTTACACGAATTAAATCAACACAGACAGCACAAAACTTCCGGTTATTTTCACCTTCAAATTCTTTTCCACAAATTTTACAATATGACCTCATTTCTCAGCCTCCTGCAGCTGCACGCTTCGCCCGTTTCCAGGCTTCGAATTCTTTTTTGTGTGCATCTTTGTATTCTCTTGCCAAATCATTCATACATACCAAAAAGAATTCGGGCAGTTGTCCCCATCTTTCTTTCTGTGGCATTATGACTGGTCTTTCTTCGATGGGGATTTTTCTTTTATCCATATTCCTCCCTCCATTTTACTTGTATAACTGACTATTTTATTTTAAGAACTTGTTTTTCCGTCATTTTGTTTCAAAAAATTAAGATCTAAATCTAATATTATCCCTAATTTAGACAATAATTTTAAACTTGGCGTATAACGTCCTCTTTCAACATCCGCATAGTAGGGGCGCGATACCTCAGCCTCATCTGCAACCTGCTGTTGAGTTTTTCTTTTTTTAATTCTAGCCTGTTTGATAAATTCTGCCAGATTTTCCATATGCGTCACCTCCTGTCCGTGATATACCGTCTTACGTTTGTAATTGTATCGTATCTCCGTCACTAAGTCAATAGTATTTCCGTCCGATATATATTATAATTTAATTATAGACGGATTTACCATACAATAAAAATAGACATGGTATCTGCTCACATTAAAAGGAAGGTAAAAAATATGAATAGTCTTGGTGAGAATATTAAAAATGCTAGAAAGCATGCTGGAATGACTCAGCACGAACTGGCTAAAGCAACAAATCTATCTAGATCGTATATTGGGGATATTGAAAAAGATAGATATAATCCTAGCCTGTCATCTTTAAAGGCTATAGCATCTGCTACAGATACACCTCTCGAAGAACTTATAAGTGGTTACAAGTATGACTTGTCAAATGGTGAACTAGTAAAGATTCCTAAAGATCTAAATAGATTCTTACAGCAAACAGAGATAGTATTTAATGGAGATACCTATAATTTAACAGAAGAGGAACGTGCAATGATAATGAAATCTTTAGAAGTAGCCTTTTATGCTGCTAAAAAAGCTAATAAAAAATAAAACTCCTTATGGTACATAAGAATATTAAACTACGTGTAAAAAACCTCGTTAATAAAACCGGCACAGCAAATCCTATTGAAATAGCTTCTATGTTGCGTATTCCTATTGTATATACTAGTTTGCCAGATAAGATAAAGGGTTATCTTGTACGCCCTGTTCGAAGAAAAACAATCGTAATTAATGATTCCCTTGATGATCGTGAAGCTTATATTGTAGTAGCTCACGAACTTGGCCATGCAATGCTTCATGGCGCTACTAACTCTTTTCATGCTGATACTGCTTCTTTTACTCGCTCTCGTGACGAATACGAAGCAAATCTGTTCGCCCTTTATTTGCTCTCTTACAGTTTTGATATTGATGAAAGGTTACTACAGGCGGCTCCCGGTACCAGAGATGTTATACCAGCTCCAGAAGCTCATAGACTTTTATGTCGCTGTCTTGATTGGTAATTTTAAAATTTTATAAAGGATGTGGTTTTAATGTATCAAATCTTCGGTGCTCTCTGTGTGATCTCGCTGATCATGCTCATTGTATCCCTCATTAAGCCTAAATGGGGGTTATTCGGTCAGCGTCCCAGTATTAAACGCAAACAGATTGCTCCTGTATGGCTTGTCTTAATGATTGCTTTTAGTGGTCTGGCCAACTATACCATGCCTGCTGATGTTGCCCAGGAAAAAGCAGCACAGTCTCAGTCCAATCATAAGAAAGTCGTGAAAGAAATCGGTGTTAAGGCTGGCATTGGAGATACCTTTAATCTGTGGGAAAAGGAATATGGAGAATTTACCGGAGATATGGTTAAATCAGGTACCGTTAATGGATCCCATGTCACATTGGTTGTTGTATCCGATCTAGATAATCGAGTAGTTAATATTGTCGTTGAGCCGCGCAATAAATATTATAAAAACGATGCCATCAAAGATATGCTCCCATCTGACGCCCAGAAGCTTGATACATCGAAAGATACAAGTGACCCAATGGTTACTAAGGAAAAAACGAATTACCACAGTGACACATTGGCTGAAGCGTTTCCTGAAACAAATGGTAATTTCAGTACAATTGACGTATACAATGGTCAAATTCATTCTTATATTTCAACTACAATTGATTGCACGCCTAATTAATTGCTGCAGGCAAAAAGAAAGAGACCTGCATGGTTTTCCATACAGGTCTCTTTCGTGCCTAGTTGTGATTCAATGACTCATAACCCTGAAGTCTTTTATATTATATCACTTAGCTCTTGTTTGTCCTAGTCTAGGGCAATAAAATAGCCCATTACCATGGCTAACAAACATGATAATGGGCTATCCCCATATCGGCCAGCAGCTCTGACGGATATGGTATAGAGTTGTTAAAATCCTGATTACCGCCTGTGCGAATGGGGGGTAACTCATATACATAGTATATCAAACTAGTTGTCCCTTTGAAAGGATAAAGCCATGGAAAATAAAGAAAATAGATATGCAGTCATTTACGCCCGGTATTCCAGCGACCGGCAGCGCGAAGAATCCATTGAAGGCCAGCTTCGCATCTGCGAAGATTTCGCTAAACGTAACAATCTGAAGGTCATCAACACCTATATTGACCGTGCCCAGACCGGACGATCTGACCGGCGTCCGGAGTTCCAGCATATGATTAAGGATGCTGCGCAAAAACATTTTCAGTTTATTTTGGTTTACAAGCTGAACCGCTTCGCACGTTCCCGTTATGACAGCTCCCGCTACCGTCATATCTTAAACGGCTATGGTGTCCGCATCATGTCGGCCACGGAAAACATTCCAGGCGACCCTAGTGGCATTCTATTGGAATCAGTCATTGAAGGCCTAGCAGAATTCTACTCTGCCGAGCTGGCTGAAAACGTACTGCGTGGCATGACGGAAAACGTGCTGGAAGGCAAATGGCCCGGCGGTCCTGTACCTCTTGGTTACAAGGTAGTAGATCACTATCTGCAAATTGATGAAACGAAGGCTCCCTACGTGCGTCAGGCATACCGTCTTTATATCGAAGGCCACAGCCTATCCTCTATTATCCGTGAATTGACAGCTGCAGGTTGTCTGACGGCAAACGGGAAACCTATTAGCATGTCTACGTTGGACCGAATGCTTTGCAATGAACGCTATACAGGTACTCTCATTTGGCGTGACATCCGTCATGCCAACGTCTACCCTGTCATTATTGATCCGGATACTTACGCAGCTGCCCAGGCTGTCATGAAGCGACGCAAAAAAACGCGGTCTAACAGTGACTACAATTTCCTTTTATCCGGAAAGCTTTACTGCGCCCACTGTGGTGCCCTCATGTCCGGTACGTCCGGCACGTCGAGGCAAGGCGTCCGGTACTATTACTATGTCTGCGCGTCCCGTCAGAACGCCTGTGATACAGGCTACATCCGCGCTGACCGCCTGGAAGACAAGGTGTTTAACGCAACGCTCCGCATCATTAATAATCCTAAAGCTATTGAAGCCATTGCCAAGCAGGCCATGGCCGTCCAGAAAAGCCAGGATGTATCCTTTGAAATCAAAGCTTTAAAGGACAACATCAAAGACCTGGAAAAGAAACTGAGCAACTGCATGAAGGCCGTCGATTCCGGTATGATCTCCAGCACCCTCACAGCCCGCGTACAAGACTACGAACGTCAACTTACCTTCATGCGCGAAGACGTAGCCCGGAAAGAACTATTAGATCAGCGCGACTTCGTGGACCAGGAAACCATAGAATTCTTTTTCCACTCCCTTGCCAAGCGCGTAGCTAATGACGACCGTTACAAATACATTATTGTCACAGCCCTCATCCAGGCCGTTATCATCCATGAGCACGCTGTTGAAATTCGGTTCAATTATAGACAACAAAACACCCCAGTATTACAGAATCCTGTAACACTGGAGTGTTCTGATAATTCCCGAATGGTGGACCATCAGGGGATCGAACCCTGGACACCCTGATTAAGAGTCAGGTGCTCTGCCAGCTGAGCTAATGGTCCATGGCTTTATGTGCCTTAGTGCTGAGCACATAAAGTATATTACACCACTTAGTCATAAATTGCAAGTCTTTTTTTGAATTTTTTTTACATTATTCTGCTAGTTTGTAAAGTCCGTAGGGTATGCGGTCTTTTTTGTCGTAGTTGAGCTGGGAGGTCGTAAAGTAGAGGGTGCCGTCCGGGGCGGCTGCGAGGGTATCGGCCCAGCGGATGGGTGGGGTGTCGATGGTTCTCCCCTGCTTGGTTTTTAGGTCGAAGGCGTAGAGGCTGTTTTCCGGGAGGTTTGCCATGTAGAGGGTGTGGCCTTGCAGGCAGAGGCCGTCGGCGCCGGGCAGGGTGGTGCTGAGGGTTTCGATGGCTTTTTGCCGTTCCTCCATGGTCTGGTCCGGGGCGCGCAGGCTGGCTGTGTTGATGGCGTAGAGGTGGCGGCCGCCGAGGCTCGTGAAGTAGAGGGTGTTGCCGTCTTTACTGAGTTCGATGCCGTCGCTAGCGGCTGGTTTGATGTGGCGGGCTTTCTGGTATGGTGTCTGCGGTTCGGCAGCGACTTCCTGTATGCCCGTGAGAGCGCGCCAGGCTTTGCCTGTGGACAGATTCAGGACGAGGATGCCGCCGGCGCTGGAATCGGTCATATAGGCGAATTTTCGCTGTGTGTCGATGCGTACGTCGTTGAGGTAGCTGTTGGGCAGGATGGCTGGTGCTTTCAGGGTGTAGACTTTGTCAATTTCGTTGCTCCCGAGGTCGACGCGGTATAGCTTGGCGCCGCCTGGGTCGACGTCTTTGCCGCGCAGTTTGGCTGCGTCGAGGATCCACAGGTGGTCCTGGTCGTCGGTGACGACGCTTTGGACGCAGATGAACTGCTTATTCGCCTGTACGCCCGGATAGGGTAAGCGCTCAATAAAACCATGTACCTAACAAAGAAGCCCACCCGAGTTATTGATATGCTCCCTTCTAGGTAGACATGAGAAATAATAAAATCTCACTCTACTTGGAAGGGAGCATTTATTATGCATAGAACTAAGGTTTGTGCAGAAGAAAAACTACATACGGTGCTAGATATTCTTGCAGGAAAAGAATCAGTATCTCATGCTGTAGCACGATTGTCAGTAAACAAATCCTCTGTAC
>NZ_JACOGK010000024.1 GCF_014269395.1 Megasphaera hominis | reverse complement strand
GCGACCTATTTCTAATCGTTGTTCTTTCGTTAATTTCACGTGGCAACCTCCCATCTAACAATTGAGGGCATCGGATACTAATTAGAAAATCTTTTATCCAAGATTACTACATTTAGTATCCAATTTCTACCCCCTCCATGTCCAACTTTAGCATACCACGTGCAGGCACATGCCTTACATTTTCGCTTCCTCACGTCTTACCTTCCCACGGGTAAAACGGAAAATTCAGCTTATGCATTCATAAAAAATATGAATGGCATGAACTTACTATACAGTACTTTTAAACATTTTTCAAATTTTATAAACTAATCAATCATAATTAGTAGAAATAATACCACCAACATCGGTCAAACTCTTTCATTTTAGGTCTTTCTTATGCGCGAATTTTCTCGAAAATGCGCAAAAAAAGCAATCTTTCGCTTACTATAAGTCAGAAAGATTGCTACCAAAAAATATTTTATGAAATTTTTATGCAAAATATATCAAATCCATCAAAAGTACTAATTTCCCCTACAATCAAAAAACTGCATAACTACAATTAATACCTGGGCTAAATACTTTTCGTATTACTAACTATATGCAAGTATATACAAAAAATAGCTTTTTCGGGCTATTTTTACATATCTTTTTCTTTTTGATACGCAATATACTTGGCTCCCCAGGCGCCAATACTGTCCAAAACGGGCTGAAATTCTTTGCCAATATCTGTCAGAGAATACTCTACCTTAGGCGGAATCTGGGCGTATTCTTTGCGGTGGATGAGGCCTTCTGCTTCTAGTTGCTTGAGCTGGTTAGACAGAGTGGCGTGGGTCATTTTGGGGAGTTTTCTTTGGAGTTCATTGAAGCGGGTCGGGCCCAGGCTGAGGTAGTACATGATGATAATGGCCCATTTGCCTTGGATGAGGCGCTGGGCAATGAGGCATGGGCAGGTGATTTCTTGTTCTAGCTTCAAGCGGCATCGCTCCTTGTGGTATGTTTCAGGATACTAGGTATGTTTCAGAATCGTTCTTGCGCATTTCGATTACACGTCATAAAATGTACCTACGATTCGATTGAGACCTATGATAGCATATCGGCTCGTAGATTACAACAAAGGAAGTGCTTTTTCTAATGGCAAATGTCTTAATCCTGAACGGCGGCCCCCGGAAAAACGGTAATACGGCAGAGTTGATCCGTGCCTTTTCTGAGGCGGCCCAGGCCGATAGCCATGTCGTGCAGGAGTTTCACCTGCAAGGCATGACGATCCACGGCTGCTTGAGTTGTCACCAGTGCGGCAAGGCTGGCAAGGATTGCGTGCAAACAGATGATATGGAAAAAATATACCCGGCGTTCCGGGAGTCCCAGGTCATCGTCTTTGCTTCGCCGATTTACTTTGCGTCTATTACGGGAACGTTGAAGACGGCCATTGACCGGCTTTTTGCGCTGTGGCAGACCTTGCCCCAGGCAGAGCTCACGAATAAGAAATCAGCCTTGCTTTTGACAGCCAATCAGCCGACATGGTGTCAGACACCGGTCACGTGGTATCACGAGCTCTTCACGCAGGCCATGGGCTGGGAGGATTTGGGTGTCGTCTATGGGCACGGTAGTCTCTATGGTGCCGGCAAGGCCGACGATCCTGCTAGTGTAGCTGCTGCGGCAGCCATTGGTCATTCCATTTAAGGAGGAATATACATATGAAAAAAGTCATCTTATTAAACGCGAGTCCCCGCAAGAATTTTAATACGGCAAAGCTGCTCCGGGAAGCGGAAAAAGGCGCTCAGGCTGCAGGCGCGGAAACGGAATATATCGATTTAAACAGTCTCACCTTCAAAGGCTGTCAGAGCTGCCTCGCTTGTAAACGCAAGGATGCCGCACGCTGCAAATGCTTTTGGCATGACGACCTCTCGCCAGTCATCGACGGCGTCCTGCAAGCCGATGCCGTGATCCTGGGCACGCCCATCTACTTCTCCGAACCGACAGCCCTCTTCCGAGGCTTCTTGGAACGTCTTCTCTTCTGCTGTCTTTCCTACGACGGAGGAACGACGTATTTCCAAGGCAAGCTGCCTGTCGGCATCATTTATGATATGAACGCGCCACAGGAATACTACGAATCAACGTACAAGGAAAAATTCAAAGAAATAGAATCCCTCTTCACTATGGTACTCCACAGCGACGTGTCAGCCGTAGCCTCCTGTGGTACGATTCAGGTGGCTGATTATACGAAATATGCCATGAGCCTTCTCGATGGCAAGGAACGACTGGAACTGGGGAAAAAACAATTCCCCGAAGACTTGAAAGCAGCCTTTGAACTCGGCGGGAAACTGGGACAATAAGGCGTTAGTTTGCAAAAACCCGCTCCTACAGGTTCGTACCTGTAAGAGCGGGTTTTTCGTCAGCTAATATTTGAAAGACACCAGCGCAGAACATACCGCACGACCGGGATAAAGGTGAAACGGACAGCTGTATAAAGTGGATCACGGTGCCGCAGGAGCTTTGCTTTCTCCGGGGCGTGACGTGCCTGTGTGGGCGTTACGCCATGGTGCGAGCAGCTAATCCACTGTCGACAGCTTGTATTTCTCCTCTTTCCCGCTTTGCTTTTTAGAAAGCTCTGCCGATGGTGATGGTGTAGTCTATGCCTTTTTTCATGCCTACCCAGCCTCTGAGTTTGACGTCGGCATTCCAGGGGTTGTCGGCGTGGCTCTTGCTGGACCAGCCCAGTTCTAAGAAGCCGGCGTCGCCTTTGCCGTTGCTTTCAGGGAGGTCGAAGTTGTTGTACGACGCTCTGGCTGTGCCGTCAAATTCGTGGTCCCAGCCGAGTCCTGCGTAGTAGGTTTGGTTTTCCTGGTAATGCTTCGTCCAGCGGAAGCCGATGCGGCTGCGGACGGAGTCAGCGCTGTCGAATTGGTATTGGGCTTTGCCGAGGTCGCTGTAGATGTCTACGTCGTCACTGAAGATGTGGGACCAGAAGAGTTTCGTGTAGATGTCGTAGTCGTTATCCTTGTGGGTGTAGAGTTTGCCCAGCCCCAGTTGAGCTGCAATGTAATTTGTGTCTGTGTCGTAGCTGATGTGGTGGCCGGCGATGTCGGCGTGATAGTCCGTATTGAGCTGGCCGGCGCGGAGGACAGCTTCGTAGTGCAGGCCGTCGGTGCGGTCGCGACGGACGAGGAAACCAGCGCCGATGTACTGCTGGTTACCGTCACCGCGGGCGCCCTGATAGCGTTCGGTGTAGTTGCCGTTGCCGTATTCTAAAAACGGCATGTACGTGTCGATGTAGTCGTCGTGGTACGAGCGTTTGACGAAGCCCAGTTCGCTATTGAAGCCTTGCGTGTTGGTAGTCGAGTCTGTGTCGTAGCGGAGGTCATGTCCGCCTAAGAGGACGTAGGGTGTGTATTTCTTCCAGACTTCGTGGTCATCCCAGCCGGCGTGGCTGCCCATTTCTGCGTTCCACGTGGCGACGGCTGTTTCGTAGCCGCTGGTGGAGGCTGTGTCCGTCACGTCCGTGACGGTATTGACAGCTTGCCTACGCTGGGAGGTCATGATCTTAGTTGCCGGGATAATCGTGCCCTGACTATCTTCCGGAATGTAGAGGACGACCGTTTCCGAATTCTGCTTTTTGATGAGGACGTTGTAGCGGACGAGGCCCGGCGTGACGACGTAGTCGCGGCCGCTCATCATGGAGTACGTCGTGTTTCCATCGGTGGTGACGCCGTTGGCGCTGTCGTGGATGAGGTTGATAACCTGGCCCGGACGGATTTGCGTGTTGTCGTAGACACCGGCTGTAATGGCAGCGCCGCTGACGTCAGCGGTATTTGTGACTTCAATCATCGTTTCCCCTGCTGTTGTACCTTCGGGGACGTAGAAGTTGAGGTTTTGGAAGTAACCCAGGTTTTCTACGGTATTATCTTTCGTATAAAGATTGAGTGTATTATTCGTGCTTTTCGCTTTATCCGTCGGTGTATAACCGCCGTAGAGGCTCATCATGACGCCCAGAGTGCCGCCGTAGACGTTGACCGTGTTGCTGTCGGCTGCGCCGTCTTTCGTGTAGCCTGCGGCGATGAGGTTGCCGTCTTCATCTACGGCGTCTGTCGTGCCGATGGTGCCATCATAGATGTCCAATGTGTTGCCAGAAGCATCGCCTGCCGTGGTCTGGCCGGCTACGACGTTTTCCTCTACGGTGCCGCCGTTGATGGTGACCGTATTCTTCGACGACGAGCCGCCCAGCTCATTGTTGCCGCCTATGACCGTGCCGGCTGTAACGCCTTCACCTATGCTGACTGTATTGCTGTTCGTCGTGCCTTCTACATCCGTTCCAGAATCCTGTAACCAGCCACCGTAAATCCGGGAAACGTCGACGGAACCACCATCGATATAGATACTATTGTCATCTGCCCCAGGCAGAATGGTCTTTGACTCATCATCTTTAGCCGTTGCCGTCACCCCGGTTGATACACCGGCCGCTATAGTCGTCCCGTCATCATTCGCAATATTGGAAATGGTCGTATCAGAAATCGTGACGGCATTATCAGAGACTGTCGTATTACTGTAGCCTCCATAGATAGTGGCAGCTCCTGATATATTGGTTTGGGAAAGGGTCATCGTGTTTTGGGTAGCTTCTATTTCTCCTACTGTGCCTACTAATAATCCATCTGAAAAAGTCAAGGACCCTCCTATGATAGAAAACGCATTATCATGGGCGTAGCCGCCCGCATTTCCCAGTATACGATAGGTGTCGGTGATGGTGGCATTGGTTAATACTTCCGTATTGTTGTATACATCCGAATCTCCATAGGCGCCATATAGCATCAGCAAGCCGGACAACTTGCTATCTGTAATGTACAGGTTGTTATTAACGGCTTCTGTATGCCCTTGACTGCCTATTATGTAAAATCCATCTTCATTAGAAAGGAGGCTATCGGAAATAGAAAAGGTATTGCCTGAGACTGATCCTGATTTTGAATTTGAACCTATTAATTGGGAAATTCCAACCAACTCTGTATGATTTGTGACACTAAACGTATTATTATTGGCCTCTGTGTCTCCCTCTGCCCCAACTACGTTCATGGAGGCACCTGAAATATGGCTATTGCTGAAGGAAACCGTTGTCCCCGATGCAGCGCCACTTGAAGTATAACTGCCGTGCATAGAGGATACATTTTTTAAGGTAGCATCCGTAATAGAAAGAGTGTTGTCGCTCGCTCCACTGATACCATTCCCAGCGTAGATAGTAAGGCCCGATGTATCCTGCGTCGGCGTAGTCCCCGTGATGGTAGCATCGTTGATGGAAACGGTATTCCCGGAGGCTGCTGCTGTCTCTGCCGGAGTATACTGACTTACGAAGGTTCTGCCGCCGATAATTTCTCCTATATTATCTATCGTAGTATCGGTACCGGTGATCGTCACCGTATTGCCTGACGCGGAGCCGTTTTCTGCTTCCCCGCCGACAATCCTGCTTTTCAAATCTGCAGCTATTCCTTCCGTTGAGCTACTTGGTATTTGATATAAAGCAGAATCCCCTAAGGTTATGGATGTATCAGCGAGAGTGACCGTATTATTGTTGGCTGCTGTTACACCCAAGCCACCATACATTTCTGTAATGCCATCTTCGATGGTGCTATTGCTGATATACACTTCATTATTCGAGCTATCTGCCGAATCATCATCGAAGAAGCTATCATTTGTATTAACCAAGCCGCCGGCAATTACACCGTTGGGCAAGGTTTCGATAGACCAGCCTACGCCGGGCAACGTTTCTACAGCTACAGGATTGGTGTTACTACCTATGGTGCTGCCATAGACGTATACCTTATTTCCTGTCGTGCTCCCACTATCAGAAAGACCACCTATGAGGGTAGTACCGACAACGGGGCTTGTCGAAAAATCGGCTGACCCGATGGTAACGATATTATCCGTGGCATCTTTATACAAAGAATAGCCGCCTATAGCCGCAGATGTAGTGCCACTCGTCTCATGAACTTCATTTTTCCGGGCATAGCCAAAGGCAACACCGCCATAAACAGCACCAGTGATGTTCATCGTATTAGGTTTCGTTTCATCGATAAATACTAAATTTCCTATGGCATTATAATAATAAGCAGGTGCCTGAAAATCCAAAATACGGATCCCTTTGATTCCGACTATACTATTCCCTCTTCCGCCGTCCGCTGCGGAAATACCGCCAGCGACGATGTAAAGTGTGCCATCTGTTACATGAATCTGATTATCCGTAGCATCGCCAGTTAACACATTGGCGCCTGACGCAATGCCACCCGCCGCAACTACGGACCCGGCACTGCCATCGACATCGGTCAAGGTGACGACGTTATCAGTTACAGAGCCTTGGAGACTGCAACCGCCGTAGATATTCAGGCCTTCGCCGGCCGTAATATCAGATAAGGTCACCTGGTTGGCATCAGCCGTCATACTCTCGGTATAGCCACCGGCAACGAGATTGGTCAGCGTGCTGTTGCGGACGACGACCGTATTATTGGCAGCTGTGCCTTTACTGGTATAGCCGCCAAAAATTGTATCATACGAGCCATTATCACCGGACGTAGCATACGTGCCGGCAGTTTCTTCAGCCGCACTGGTACCGATGTAAACAGCATTGTACGTCACGGGGGCATTGGCAGTCACTTTTATAGAAGATCTGTAATCGTACCGGTTGGGACTGGAGCCGGTCACATAGGCGGCACCGCCATAAATAGACACATTGGTCCCCTCTGCAGGCGCTGCGCCTTTGATGGTCACTGTATTGTGGGAAATAGCAAAGGTTTCTGTCGCTTCCGGGGTAAATTGATTATTCCAGGTACGTAGTTCTTCATCGCTGTAGGTGTGCGTATCTTCATTGCTGTCCACTACGTAAGCGCCAAAAACGTTGACACTGCCCGTACCGTCACCGATAGTGGTATTGGTCAGGTTTACTGTATTATTGCTGACCTGCGTCTGGTCACTATTGCCTGTCTGTTGCAGGACAAGGGCGCCAAAAATATCCGCCCCCGGATCTGCTGAGGCGATCGTACCGCCCGTGATGTTCACAGTATTTCCCGAGGCATCTGCAGCGCTCATTGTAGCGCCATTACCGATGGCCGGATTGTCCGTGTTCGTGGTCGTAATCCCGTAACCACTGGTATCCCCTGTTTCGGTCTTTACATCATCCCCATTTATGGAAACAGTTGCCGCCTGAACAGGCACAGCCTGCAAGGAAAAGCCTAAAATACTGGATAAAATAAGTCCACTTATGATTCTTCTACTCTTTTTACATGTTCGTTTCATTTTTCATTCCTCCCCAGGGTCACCATACAAAAAATGATACAACCGTTTGCTATTCCCCATGTACATGTAGCAAACCATATTACACATTTACATTATACTATAATTTATAGTTATTTGAAACGAAAAACTCTTGTTTGTTTTTACTTATTACAAAAAAGCAATCCCTCCTAGTCTTTTTCCGTAGCAAATTGACCAAAAGAGATTGCTTAGATTGAATAAATAAGCGCCGCAGGCGCCCTGCCTTCTCTGGAGAGAAGGTGGGCCGCGTAGCGAGTCGGATGAGTCGAAACGTCAAGCATCGTGCAGTGGATCACCACAAAGTCCGGCTGAAAGCCGGGATAGAGGCGAAACGTCAAGCAACGTGCCGTGGATCCCTTGTCGACGGCTTGCAGTTCGCTTCTTCCCGGTTTTCTTTTTAGAATTTCCACGTCACCAGCGTATGGAACATGGCCCCTTGCTGTTTCCCTGCATAGCCCATGAGCCCGATGTCGAGGCCCCACGGGCTGTCTTTCGTCAGTTCCCGCTGCCAGCCTAGTTCCATGACGGCGCTGGAGCCCTTGAGGCTCGGTTCCAACGTACGCAGGCCGCGGTACGTAGCACCTTCAGTGCCGCTAAATTCATAATCCCAGGCCAGGCCGGCGTAGATGCTTTGGTTCTTGCTGGTCTGATGGGTCCAGCGCAAGCCTAAGCGCGTACGGTACGAGTTGATGGCGTCAAAGTCGTACGGTGCCTGGCCCAGGCTGCTGTTGAGCGTCACATGGTCCCCTGCCTGGTGAGTCCAGAAGAATTTCCCGTACAGGTCGTATTGGTCTTTCGTGCCGCTTGGAATCAGTTTGCCTGCACCAACGTGCATAGCCACGTAGTTCGAGTCACTGTCGTACGACGCAGCGTAGCCGGCAATGGTGCCGCTGTAATCGGTCTTAGCGTGACCGGCGCGGACGCTACCTTCATAGTAGTAGCCACTGGCATTGTCCCTGCGGGCCAGGAAGCCAGCGCCCATGAAGGTATTCTTACCATCGCCCCGCGTACCGTCGTCGAGGTGGCCTGTGTAGTTGCCATGACCGTATTCAAAGAACGGTACGAGCGTCACCGTACTGCCTGAGTGCTGCAGTCTGCGGGCAAAGCCAAAGTCCAGCCCCATGCCGTGGTTTTCAATGTACGAGCCAGTGAAATCTTTGATCTTTCCTACACTGCCGATGGCAAAGGGCACGTATTCCGTCGTCTGCGCCCGGTCGGCTGTAGCCGCAACGTTGTGATAGGCAGCGCCGGTCAGGAAGTCGCCGGCCTGACGGAGCATCGAGAAGCCAGCCAGGCGGCTTTCGGGCAGAATCTTCGTCTGGCTATTCAGGTGAATATCTGCCCAGTTTGCTTTGCTGCTGCTTGTATTGCCACTATCGGTATGATCGTCAGCAGCATCCGGGTCTGTGCTCTGGTTTGCCTTATCGTTGTCCTCATTTCCTGTATTATCGGAATCGGCTGTATCGTCGCTCGTGTGCGGCAGGATGTTCGTCGTGTCGCTGCCAATCGTGAGGAGAACGGTCTTGCCGTCTTTGGATTTCGACAGCGTAAAGCCTGTCGTGGCAAAGCCTGCGTCCGTAACGGTACCAAAGCTTGATGTGTCCAGGCCTGTAATACCGTTGCTGTCCGTCAGGAGGTTGATGACCGTCTTGCCTGTATACGCCGTCAAATCTTTGACAGCAGCGCTGATGACCGTATCCGTCACGTCGGCTGTACCCGTAACGGTGAGCATGGTGCTGCCCGTGCGGGTCGCGGCCGGGACGTAGAAGTTGATATTCTGGAAATCGCCTAGGTTTTCGACCGTGTTTTTCAGGCTGTACACGTTGAGCGTATTGCCACCTGTAGTCGTAGCACCGACGCCGCCGTAGAGACTGGCACCGCTAAGGCTACCGCCGTAAAGGTTCAGCGTGTTGTCGCTGGTCGAGCCTTTTTCCGAGTAGCCGGCGTAAATAGAGCCGCTGACAGTACCGCCATTGAGGTTGACTGTGTTGTGGTCGACAGAGCCATTGGTAGCGCTGTAGCCGCCGTAGATCCCCGTTTCAACAGTACCGCCGTTCATGTTGACTGTGTTATACGTTGTGCCCAGGCCGCGGGCACCGTAGACTGCGCCACTGATGGTACCGCTGTTGACGTTGACCGTATTGGAATAAATGGTACCTGTACTGTCGCCGCCGTAGACGTTGCCGTTCAGTGTCGGGCCGTCCGTTCCCGTAGCGCCGACAGTGACGCTGTTGCCATGGCCGCTCACGCCATAGGCGCCGATAATATCATCGTTGACCGTACCAGAGGCGACGCTGACCGTGTTATTCACGGCCTTGCCGCCGTTCGTATAGGCGCCGTAAACCTTGCCGCTGATGATACCGGAGTAGGCGTCGACGCCGTTCGTATCGACATCGCCCTTTTCCGAATAGGCACCGTAGACGTTGCCCGTAATGGATCTGGCCGTGATCTTCACACTGTTGCCCGTAAGGTTGGTTGATCCGGCACTGTACGCGCCATAGACGGAGTTATCTACGGTCTGGCCATTAACGTCTGTCGTATTGCCATTTTCGCTGCCACTGCCGATGGTCAGGATAATAGACTTACCATCGTCCGACTTCGTAATGGTCATACCGGACGTAGCAAAGCCCGAATCCGTTAGGATGCCTGTGGTGACGCTATCGAGGCCCGTGAGGCCATTGGTGTCGGTGATCAAGGTAATGGTCTTACCGCCGCTATAGGCTGCCAGGCTGTTTACACCGGCGCTGACGACGGCGTTTGTAATATCGGCACTGCCTGTGACGGTGAGCATCGTGTCACCGTTTACGACATCGTTGGGAACGTAGAAATTGAGGACCTGGAAGCCGGAAATGCTGGCCACCGTATTATCTACGCTGTACACGTTGAGGCTGTTATCACTCACGCTGTTGCCGACGCCGCCGTAGAGGTTGGCTGCCGTCAGGTCGCCGCCGTAGAGGTTGATCATGTTGCCCGATACGGAGCCATTTTCATCGTAGCTGCCATAGATATTGCCCTTGACCGTGCCGCCATAAATAGAAACGGAGTTATAGTCGTGGGAGCCGCTGTCGCTGCCGTAGCTGCCGTAGAGGTCGTTGACCGTGCCGCCGTAGAGGCTGACGTAGTTGTGCGTAGCCGTAAAGCCCCGGGCGCCGTAGACATTTCCTGCGACGCTACCGCCGTAGATGTTCACGTAGTTGGTCGTCGTGCTGCCGCTCGTGCCGGCAATATCCGTGCCGGACACATCCTGCGTGATCGTCGGGCCGTCTGTGGAGCCGTCAGCACCGATGGTAACGACGTTATCTGCACCGCCTGTGCTGTGGGCACCGATGACTGAGCCCGTAATGGTGCCGCTGAGGGCTCGGACTTCATTGCTAAAGGCATCGCCACCGGCAATGTAGGAGCCGTACACGTCGCCTGTGAGGTCGCCACTTTTGACGGTCACGATATTAGAGTCCTTGGCTGCCAGGTAAGAGGTCTTAAAATCGCCGTACGTGGCCGTGCTGCCAGCAGAGCTGATTTCCACATTGTCGCCGGCTACGACCGTATTGTCATCAGAGCCGCTGTCAGCCGTCGGCTGCGTGCCAATCGTGAGCAGGACCGAGTTGCCATCACTCGATTGGGTCAGATAGAACCCGGTCTGGGCAAAGCCCGCATCCGTGAGGGTGCCTTCTGCCAGCGTGCCAAAGGAGGTCAAGCTGTCCAGACCTGTAATGCCATTACTGTCCGTCAGGAGGGTAATGACCTGATCCTTAGTAAAGGCAGAAATATCCTGCACTGCCGCGCTAATGGTACTGCCCGTCACATCGGCCGTGCCCGTGACGGTGAGCATGGCAGCCGTATTCGTCGCCGCCTCTGCCGGAACGTAGAAATTGAGGTTTTGGAAGGCGCCCAGATTGGCAACGGTATTGCCCAAGGTATAGACGTTGAGCGTATTGCCCTGAGCCGATGCATTGCCGCTGCCGTAGAGGTTGGCCGCCGAGAGATCAGTGCTGTAGAGGTTAATCGTGTTGTTGCTGGAGCTGCCGCTCGTGCCGGCATAGCCGCCGTAAATATCACCGGAGACTTTGCCGCCCTGGAGGGTAATGGTATTATTTTCCGCCATGCCACCGGTAGGGCTGTAACTGCCGTAGATGCCGTCTGTAATCGTACCGCCATTGACGGTTACCGTATTGTACGTCGTCGTAGCACCGGAAGCGCCGTAGACCGTGCCTGCCACGCTGCCGCTATTCACGGTCACCACGTTCTGGTAGGTCATGCCACCAGGCGTATTACCGCCATAGACAGAGCCGCCGATGGACGGGCCAGAGGTACTGTTCGCGGCCCCCAGGGTAACCGAACTGCCGGAACCGCCAATGCCAGAACCGCCGTAGACGTCTCCTTTTACGGTACCCCGGTCGATTTCTACACTGTTGCTGCCGGCATCGCCTTGTTCCGAATAGGCGCCGTAAACGCTGCCGCCGATAGAAATGGCACCCGTATTCGCTGTATCTGTGCCTATATACACGTGGCTGTAATTTGCCGTACCATTTTGGCTATAACTGCCATAGACGCTTCCCTGCACGGTGCCGGCCTTGACGGTGGCTGTACTTAGCGTAGCCGCTTCCGTATCATACGTGCCGTACAGATTTTCCATGACTGTACCATTATTTAAAGTAACCGTATTGGTGTCCGAGTAAGCGCCGCCGGACGTACCCATACCACCGTAAGCTGAGCCCGTAATAGTCGGCGCCGCCGTATCTGAGCCAATAGTCAGGTTATTCGATTCGACACCGTCACCGGTCGCCGCGTAAACGGGCCCCGTCTGATCCGTCGTAACGGCGACATCTGCCGCCTGCACAGCTTGCATGCCCAGGCCCCCACCCAGCATACTTAAGGTCATAGCTAATGCCAGTTCTTTCTTCCCTATTCTTTTCATTTTTACACATCTCCACTATTTAAATCGCCCGCAAAAGGGTTCGTACCAGTCAGGCAGCCCCCAGCTTCCTGAGCAGGCTGCCTAACGAATTTGCTTCTGTATCGTTTTCCATCGGCTGGGCATAGGCCCTCATCCCTTTCGTCATTTTATTCCCCATGTCCGCATGGAACGGTCATAGATATATAGTTTATATATATAAATAATTTTTATTGATTGTATTGTAGTGCTCTTATGTCCACATGTCAAATATAGCAAAAGAAATATTTTTATCTCAATTTATCATGTTAAAGTGTTCAAAATGCTTTGTTTTACAACAATATCTGTAATTCTATTAAAAATATCAATTTAATTCTTTTTCTTATGTCCCTTTTCTATCCTCGTACTTTTATATAGTATTAGTTTATATATTTATTATATTATACCTTCTTTATCACAGGCATCGAATTGACATTCACGAATTTACGTAAACTTGTCTTTTCGAAAGCTACAAGAGGCAGTAAATACGTATTTTCATTGAAACCCGCTCTATTGTATTGACATATGTCATGTAATATGTATCGCTTATGGTCTGAATAGCGTTTTCTTATTCTGTTTAATTATATATTTTTTCTCGCTCAATTCCTTTTTAGAATATCTTGTAAGTAAAAAAACAGACCCTCTACCATCACGCAAGGTGATGATAAAAGGTCTGATGTATGAAGAATTAGGCTAAAATTTCCAAGTCACCATCGTATGGAACATGGCGCCTTGTTGTTTTCCCGCATAGGCCGTAATGCCTAAGTCAAGGCCCCACGGATTTGCTTTCGTGAGCTGGCGCTGCCAGCCCAGTTCCAGAACGGCACTGGAGCCCTTGAGGCTCGGTTCTGACGTACGCAGTGTGCGGTACGCAGCACCGGCAGTACCACTGAATTCATAATCCCAAGCCAGGCCGGCATAGAAACGCTGGGTCTGACTTAGATTATGCGTCCAGCGCAAGCCCAGACGCGTAGTATACGAATTTACGGCATCGAAATCATACGGCGCGCTGCCGAGGCTGCTCATGAGTTTCACGCGATCACTCGCTTCATGGGTCCAGAAAAATCTGCCATACAAATCGAAGAGATCCTTTTCCCCTTGTTGCAGGACCTTGCCACCACCAACGTGCATGGCCACGTAATTGGCATCGCTGCTATAGGAAGCCCTGTAGCCTTCAATGACGCCCTGGTAGTCGCTCTTGGCGTGACCGGCACGGAGACTGCCTTCATAGTACCAGCCATTTTTATTGTCGCTGCGGGCCAGGAAGCCTGCCCCCATAAAGCTATTCTTACCATCACCACGCGTACCGTCATCGAGGTGGGCCGTGTAATTACCGTGGCCGTATTCGATGAACGGCATGAGAGTCAGCGTGCTATGCAGGCCCTGTAACGTACGGGCAAAGCCAAAGTCCAGGTTCGTGCCATGATTTTCTACGTACGACCCTGTAAAGTTCTTCAGCTTGCCTACGCTGGCCAGGGCAAAGGGTTCGTATTCGCCGATTGGCGACGCCGCAGCATCGAGAAAGCAGCTAACCGGCTTTCCGGCAAAATCTTCGTCTGCGCGCTCAGGTGGATGCCTGTATTCGTATTGGTACCGGAATTATTGTTGTCATTATTTTTCGCTGTAGCCGGACCAACGAGGGCGTAAATATCCGTATCCGTGTGTGTAATGGTCAGGCTGCGTGTCGCAAACCCCGCATCCGTCAGCGTTCCGTATGTAGCCGTAGCCACACCGGTAATGCCATTTTCATCGCTCAGGAGATTAATCTGCGTGTTTTCTGCCAAGGCCGTGGCATCGGCAATACCGGCTTTTACGGTCGCATTGGTAATATCCGCCGTACCCGTAACGGTGAGCAGCGTGTCCCCTGATACGGCAGTAGACGGAATATAGAAATTGAGGTTTTGGAAATTGCTGACGCCGGCGACCGTATTGCCCGTCGTATAGACATTGAGGGTGTTATCGCTGGAACTCAGGCCGGTCGCAGAGGCATCTGTAGCCGCTGTCACAGCCAAGAGGGAAACTTCCGTCGCAGCCGTAGCAGTAGCTGCAGTCACGCCATAGCCACCGTTCAGGCTGGCCGCCGTGAGGTCACCGCCGTAGACGTTGATCGTGTTGCCGCTGGCTGTGCCGTTATTCGTATAGCCGCCATAGACCGTGCCGCTCACGCTGCCGCCCTTCAGGGTGACGACGTTCTGCGTGGCGTTGCCACTATCCGTATAGCCGCCATAGACACTGCCGCTCACAGTCCCTTCATTGATGGTGACCGTGTTTTCGCTGGCCAAGCCTTGCGTCGTATAGCCGCCGTACAAGCTCGTTGCAGTGCTTGTTCCGGTCTGTACGAGAGCCAGGAGGCGCAGGCCGTGCAGGGTTGTCGTACCGCTCGTCGTCGTCCCCAGCGTGCCGCCGTTAATAACCACGTGATTGCCAATGGCCGAGCCGTCATTGGTAGCGCCGCCATAGACACTGCCGCTGACCGTGCCGGCATCAACGGTGACGCTGTTGCCGCCGTCGCTGGAGCCCACGTCGCCGCTGGTACTTTGGCCACCGTAGACACTGCCCGAAACCGCAGCACTCGTCGTGTTGCCTGTAGCATCCGTCGCTGCCTTGAGGGTGACCGTGTTGCCTGTGGCCGTGCCGTTGGCCGTAGCCGCGCCATAGACATTGCCGCTGACTGTGCCGGCAGCGATGGTGACGCTATTACCTGCCGACGTCGAACCGACGTTGCCGCTTTCGGTCTGAGCACCATAGACATTGCCTGTAACGGCACTGGTCGTGACTGTGCCGTCCGTCGTCGTGCCCGTCGTCAGGGCAACCTGGTTGCCTGTGACACTGCCGCTCGTCGTATAACCGCCGCTGACACCGCCTACAGTACCGCCGCTGACGGTGACACTGTTATGGGAAACGGCTTCTACGACGCTCAGGCCATTGGTGCTGTCGTTGTAGCCGCCGTAGACCGTTGCCGTCATGGTGCCACCGCTGACACTGACCGTATTGCCCGTCGTATCGCCCAGGTAATCCGTTTGGAAGGTATCGTACTTCTGCGTTTTGGAGCTGCTCTGGGAGGTGATTTCCACATTGGCTGCCGTACCAATAGTAAGCAGAACCGATTTGCCATCGGCGCCCTTGCTGAGCGTAAAGCCGCTCGTGGCAAAGCCTGCATCGACGAGGCTGCCGAAGGTGACGCTGTCGAGGCCTGTCAGCGTGTCAGCCGTGAGCAAATTGATGAGCGTTGTGCCCGTGTAGTCATTGATATTGGCCACAGCCGCGCTGATGACGGCATTCGTCACATCCGCCGTGCCGCTCACGGCAAGCATCGTACTGCCGGCGGCGGTGGCTGCCGGAACGTAGAAATTGATATTTTGGAAGCTGCCCAGATTTTGGACAGTATTCCCTGCGGTGTAGACGTTTAAGGTATTGTTGGAAACGGAACTGCCGGAGCCGCCGTAAAGGCTGGCGCCAGACACATCCGTACTGTACAGGTTGATGACATTGCCCTCCACAGAACCGTTTTCGGTGTAGCCGCCATAGATGACTCCGGAGACCGTACCGCCTAGGAGATTCAGCGTATTGTTATTGATGGCGCCGTAGGCATCATCGTCACTATAACCGCCGTAAATCCCCTTGGTCAGGGTGCCGCCGTTTACAGTCACCGTATTGAACGTAGCCGCACTGCCCTTAGCGCCGTAGACCGTTCCGGCAATAGTCCCGCTGTTTACAGTGACTGCATTATCATAGGCAACTCTCCTGACGCTGGCGCCCAGGACCTCACCTGTGATTGCAGGACCGGCTGTGCCGGCCGCGCCAAGGGTAACCCGATTGCCGGAGGCTCTCCTCCCGTAGGCACCTGTAACGGAACCGTCGATGGTCCCGGCCTGAAGGGTGACGGTATTATTGTCCGTAGTTTCGCTGTCACTATAGGCGCCGTACACGTCCCCCAGGTTGTCTCCTTTAACAGTGACTTGGTTTTCCTCTGTATCGTAGAGGTAGCTCTTTTTGAAATCCCCATAAGAGGCAGTAAGGCCATGCGTGGTAATTGTCACGTTATCGCCGGGCAAAGGCCCATTGGGGTCCGTGCCGATGGTGAGGTACACGGCCTTGCCGTCAGCGTCCTTGGAAAGGTAGAACCCGGTTTGGGCAAAGCCCGCGTCCGTCAAGGTGCCCAAGGCTGCGCTCTTCAGGCCTGTAATGCCCTGGGTGTCCGTCAAAAGCGTAATGACGTCGCCATCCGTAAACTGCGACAGATCTTTCACCCCGGCCTGGATGGCAGCGTCCGTTACGTCGGCCGAACCTGTTACGGTAAGCATCGTGTCGCCCTTTACGGCCGTATCTGGCACGTAGAAATTGAGGTACTGGAAGCCGCCCAGATTTTGGACCGTATTGCCTGTGGTATAGACGTTCAGCGTATTAGTATCAACGGAACCGCCATAGCCGCCGTAGAGGCTGGCCTCGGATACGTCCGTGCTGTATAGGTTGATCACGTTGCTGCCGACGGAGCCGTTTTCCGCGTAGCCGCCGTAGATGCTGCCGCTTACGGTACCGGCGTTCAGGTTGATGACGTTTTCATCCACCGAGCCGCCGCTGGTGCTGTAACCGCCGTAGATGCCGCCAGTAATAGAGCCGCCGTTCACATCGATGGTACTCTTCGTTACCGTTGCGGCCTGGCCGCCGTAGACTGCGCCGCCTACAGAGCCGCTATTCGCAGTGACGGTGTTCTCGCTGGTGATACCCGTGCCGTCATAGGCGTAGACATTGCCTGTAATAGTCGGTCCATCCGTACCTGCTGCACCGAGAGTGACCGTATTGTGATCGCCGCCTGTGCCGCCAAAGGCGCCGTAGACAGATGCGTTTACCGTGCCGGCTGTCAGGCTGACTGTGTTATCCGACGTGTCTTCGCCGCTGGCATAGGCGCCGTAGAGATCCGTCGCAAAGGTACTGCCTGTGACCGTAACTGTATTTCCCTTCGTATTAGCAAGGTACTCTGTATCGTAATCCGGATAGGCCGAGGTCAGGCCATTGGTCACGATGGACACATAATCCGTAGGCTTCGTGCCAATGGTGAGGATAATGGACTTTCCGTCCTTGCTCTTTGTCAGGTAATAGCCCGTCTGGGCAAAGCCGCTGTCCGTCAGGGTGCCTACGGCAGATGACTTGAGACCCGTCAGGCCACTAGCATCTGTCAGGAGCGTGATGACCGTGCCGTCCGTATAGCCTGTGAGGTCGGCGATACCCGCCTTGATGGCTGTGTTCGTGATGTCCGCTGTGCCTGTGACGGTGAGCATGGTGGCATCGGCCGTAGTCTTGGCCGCATCAGGGATATAGAAATTGATATTCTGGAAATTGCCGATATTCGCTACGCTGTTGCCTAAGGTATAGACATTCAGTGTATTATTATCAACGGAGTTGCCACCGCCGCCGTAGAGGCTGGCGCCAGATACGTTGGTCCTGTACAGGTTGATCGTATTGCCGTCTACGGAATCTCCTGTAGAATAGCCGGCATACACGTCACCGGATACGGTGCCGCCATTCAGGGTAATGGTATTGTTGCCCACAAAACCTGTGGCATAGCCGCCGTAGATTCCCTGGTCGATGGTACCGCCGTTTACGGTAAGGGTATTGTACGTAACCGCATTGCTCCTAGCGCCATAGACCGTGCCGCTGATTTTACCGCTATTGACAGTGACGGTATTCTCGCTGGTAATGCCTGTGCCATCATAGGCGTAGACATTGCCTGTAATGGTCGGGTCCGTCTGTGCCTGTTGCACCGACGGTGACTGTGTTATTTGTACCGCTACTGCCGCCAAAGGCGCCGTAGACAGAGGCTTTTACCGTGCCGGCAGAGACTGCGACCGTATTATCCGATGTCTCGACCCCACTGGCGTAGGCACCATAGAGATTCGTTGCAAAGGTACTGCCCGTAATCGTAACCGTGTTTCCCTTGGTATTAGCAAGGTACTCTGTATCGTAGTCCGGATAGGTCGAGGTCAAGCCATTGGTCACGATGGACACATAATCGGTAGGCTTCGTGCCAATAGTCAGGACGATGGACTTTCCGTCCTTGCTCTTCGTGAGGTAATAGCCTGTCTGGGCAAAGCCGCTGTCCGTCAGGGTGCCTACAGCAGCCGACTTGAGGCCAATGAGACCATTATCGTCCGTCAGGAGCGTGATGACCATGCCGTCTGTGTAACCTGTCAGGTCTGCAATGCCGGCTTTAATGGCCGTGTTCGTGATGTTCGCTGTACCCGTGACGGTAAGCATCGTAGCGTTTTTCGTAGTCTTCGCGTCTTCCGGGATATAGAAATTGATATTCTGGAAATTGCCGATATTGGCCACGCTATTGCCCAGGGTATAGACGTTCAGCGTATTATTGGTAAATTCAGAGGCCGTGCCACCGCCACCGTAGAGGCTGGCGCCGGATACGTTCGTGCTGTACAGGTTGATCGTATTGTCGCTGGCAGAGCCTTCGGTGGAATAGCCGGCATACACGTCACCGGACACGGTGCCGCCCTTCAGGATAATGGTATTGTTGCCCACAAAACCTGTGGCATAGCCGCCGTAGATGCCCTGGCCGATGGTGCCCCCGTTTACGGTAATGGTATTGTACGTTGTCGTATCGGTCTTAGCGCCGTAGATCGTGCCGCCTACAGAGCCGCTGGCTACGCTCACTGTGTTAAAGCTGGACACACCTGTGCCGTCATAGGCGTAGACATTTCCTGTAATGGTCGGTCCATCCGTGCCGCTGGTACCGAGAGTGACCGTATTGTGATCGCCGACTGTGCCGCCAAAGGCGCCGTAGACGGATGCGTTCACCGCGCCCGCTGTCAGGCTGACTGTATCATCCGATGTCTCGACCCCACTGGCATAGGCGCCGTAGAGATTCGTCGCAAAGGTACTGCCTGTGACCGTAACCGTGTTGCCCTTGGTACTAGACAGGTACTCCGTATCATAGTCCGGATAGGCCGAGGTCAGGCCGTTGGTCACGATGGACACATAATCCATTGGTTTGGTACCAATGGTGAGGATAATGGACTTTCCGTCCTTGCTCTTGGTAAGATAATAGCCTGTCTGGGCAAAGCCGCTGTCCGTCAAGGTGCCTACGGCAGCCGACTTGAGGCCTGTCAGGCCACTAGCATCTGTCAGCAGTGTGATCACCGTGCCGTCCGTATAGCCTGTCAGGTCTGCAATGCCGGCTTTAATAGCCGTGTTCGTGATGTCCGCAGTACCTGTGACGGTAAGCATCGTAGCGTTTTCCGTGGTCTTAGCCGCCTCAGGAACGTAGAAATTGATATTCTGGAAATTGCCGATATTTGCTACGGTATTTCCCAGGGTATAGACGTTCAGCGTATTACTGCTAAAGCTGGAGCCCGAACCGCCGCCCCCGTAGAGGCTGGCGCCGGATACGTCCGTGCCATACAGGTTGATGACATTGCTGCCCACAGAGCCGTTTTCTGCGTAGCCGCCGTAGATAGCCCCGGAAACTTTGCCGTTCAAGAGGTTCAGCGTATTGTTCTCGATGACACCGTTGGCGTCGCTAATGCTATACGCACCGTAGATGCCGCTAGTGATGGTACCGCCGTTTACGGTAACTGTATTGTACGTTGCCGTATCGGTCTTAGCGCCGTAGATTGTGCCGCCTACAGAGCCGCTGGCTACGCTTACTGTGTTAAAGCTGGACACACCTGTGCCGTCATAGGCGTAGACATTTCCTGTAATGGTCGGTCCATCCGTGCCGCTGGCACCGAGAGTGACCGTATTGTTATCGCCGCCTGTGCCGCCGGACGCGCCGTAGACTGAGCCCGTCACGCTGCCCGCTGAGATGGTGACCGTGTTATCCCTCGTGTCGCCGCCGCTAGCAGTCTTGGCGCCATAAATATCCGTCGTCAGATTGCCGCCGGTGATGCTCACGGTATTACCGGAATTACCGGCCAGATAGCCCGTCGTGTAATCCCTGTACGACGAAAGGACGCCGTCCGTCGTGACAAAGACGTAATCCGTAGGCTTCGCGCCGATCGTGAGCGTGACAGATTTCCCGTCGGCACTCTTAGTAAGGTAATAGTCCGTCGTGGCAAAGCCGCTGTCTACGAGCGTGCCGATGGAGGCCGTATTGAGACCGGTAATGCCATTGGTATCCGACAGGAGGGTGATGACGTCACCGGTTACAAGCGTTGTCAGGTCCTGTACAGCGGCTGAAAGGGTCGCATGAGAGACGTCGGCCTTTCCTGTCACGGTGAGCATGGTAGCACCGCTCACGGCAGTGTCCGGGACATAGAACGTGAGGTTCTGGAACGCTCCCAGATTGGCCACCGTATTGCCTACGCTGTAGACGTTCAGCGTATTGCCCGTATCAGATTCCTTGCTGCTGCCGTAGAGGCTGGCCTGTGTCAGGTCGCCGCTGTAGAGGTTGATGGCGTTGCCGCTGGCTGAGCCGCTTTCGGAAGTGCCGGCGTAGACGCTCCCCTTGACGGTGCTGCCCTGGAGGTTTACCGTATTGGAACCTACGGAATTGCTTACCCCATAGGCGCCATAGACGTTGCCTGTGACAGTACTGCCTGAGAGGTTTACCGTATTGGAACCTACGGAAGCACTTACCCCGTAAGCGCCATAGACATCGCCTGTGACAGTGCCGCCCGAGAGGGTGACCGTGTTATTATCCACAATGCCGCCATTGCTATTACTGCTATAGGCGCCATAGATACTGCCCACGGAGCCACCGCTCACCGTGACCGTATTGTACGTTGCCGTATCGGTCTTGGCACCGTAGATCGTGCCGCTCACAGAGCCGCTGGCTACGCTCACCGCGTTAAAGCTGGACACACCCGTGCCGTCATAGGCGTAAACATTACCTGTAATGGTTGGGCCGTCCGTGCCGCTGTCGCCCAGAGTGACGGTATTGCTGCCGCCGCCTGTACCGCCGGAGGCGCCGTAGACCGAGGCCTGCACCGTGCCGGCTGAGATGGTAACCTTATTGTCGCCTGTGTCGCCGCTGTCGGCCTTGGCACCATAGATAGCTCCGGCAAAGGTGCCGCCCGTAAGGGTGACGCTGTTTTGCTGCTGGCTGGAGAGATAGTCCGTCTGGTAATCCGGGTAAGACGCCGTATTGCCGTTCGTGACGATAGTGACGTAATCCGTAGGTTTCTCGCCAATAGTGAGAACGATAGATTTGCCATCCCGGGACTTGGTAAGATAGAAGCCTGTCTGGGCAAAGCCCTCGTCCGTGATCGTACCGACATTGGCACTCGTAAGGCCCGTAAGCCCATTGGTATCCGTCAGGAGCGTAATCATCGTGCCGTCCGCATAGCCTGTGAGGTCTTCTATGCCCGCCTTGATAGCTGTATTCGTGATGTCTGCTGTCCCTGTGACGGTGAGCATGGTGGCATCGGCCGTGGTCTTAGCCGCATCAGGGAGATAGAAATTGATATTCTGGAAGCCGCTCAGGTTCACGACGCTGTTATTCAGGGTGTAGACGTTCAGCGTATTCGTGTCCATGCCCGAGCCCGTGCCGGCCGCGCCATAAAGGCTGGCGCCGGATACATCGGTGCCATTCAGGTTGATCGTGTTGCCGCCGATGGAACCGTTTTCGGCATAGCCGCCGTAAATAGCGCCGGAAACCTTGCCGCCCAGGAGGTTCAGCGTGTTGCTATTGATGGCACCGTTGGCATCACTCGTGCTGTAGGCGCCGTAGATGCCGCCTGTGATGGTGCCGCCGTTTACGGTAATCGTATTGTAGGTCGCCGTATTGCTCTTGGCGCCGTAGACCGTGCCCGTGATGGTACCTCTGTTTACCGTAACTTCGTTAAAATACGTTGTCCCTGTACCACTGTCACCCAGGACATCGCCTGTGATGGACGGGCCGTCCGTACCGACTGCGCCGATGCTGACCTTGTTGCTGGTACCGCCGTCGCCGCCATAGCTGCCATAGATGGAGCTGGTATAGGTGCCGCTCTTGACGGTAACCACGTTATCGGCGGCACTGGTCAGGTAGCTGGTCTGATAATCCCCGTAGGACGCAGTGGTGCCATTGGTGGTGATTTCTACGGCATCACCTGCCACCGGTGTCACGTCGCCGGAATCACTAGAACCGCTGTCGTCCGTTTTCGTGCCAATGGTCAGGGTGACCGTATGGTTATCTGCCGTCTTGGAAAGATAAAACCCGGTCTGGGCAAAGCCTGCGTCTGTCAGGGTGCCAAAGGTGACGCCATCGAGGCCCGTAATGCCGTTACTGTCCGTCAGGAGGGTAATGACCTGATTCGTCGCAAAGTCGTTGATATTTTCTACACCGGCACTGATCGTGCTGCCCGTCACATCGGCCGTCCCTGTGACGGTCAGCATGGTAGCATTGGCCGTCGTAGCAGCTGCGGCAGGAACATAGAAATTGAGATTCTGGAAGGCGCCCAGATTTTGGAGCGTATTTCCCAAGGTATAGACGTTTAAAGTGTTGTCTCCGCTGCCGGTGGCGCCGACACCGCCATAGAGGCTGGCGCCAGTGAGGGTGCCGCCGTAGAGGTTGATCGTATTGTCGTTGGCAGAGCCTTCGGTGGAATAACCGGCATACACGTTACCGGACACGGTGCCGCCCTTCAGGGTAATGGTATTATTGCCCACCAGACCTGTGGCATAGCCGCCGTAGATGCCCTGATCAATGGTGCCGCCGTTTACGGTCAGCGTATTCTGCGTAGCCAGGCTTCCCCAGCTGCCATAGACGGTACCTTTCACCTCGCCGCTGTTGATCGTAAGACCATTGGCATAGGCCTGCCCGGACGTGCCATAGGACCCATAAAGAGAACCGTCAATAGACGGACCGGTCGTACTGTCCGCAGCACCCAGGGTAAGCGTGTTGGACCGACCTTCCGTGCCATAACTGCCGTAGACACTGCCGCCGAGGCTGCCGCCTGTAATGGTGACGGTATTCGTATCGGAACCGCCACCCGTGACATAGGCGCCATAGACATCGCCCGTAATGGTCGTAGTCACACCACTCCCCTGGCCGATGGTGACCTGCGCCGCACCACCGCCCGTAGCAGAAGCATTGCCATAGACACTGCCGCCGATAGAAATGGTGCCCAGCGTATCGCCGTCATTGACCGGGACGCCGATTTGGACCGTATTATGATCTGCGCCAGCTTCAGCCGACGCACCGCCGTAGACATTAGTCCCGACGCTGCCGGCATACACCGTCGTCGTATTATACGTAGCAGCATCCGTATCATAGGCGCCATACAGACTGCCCGTGACCGTGCCGTTTTGCAGCGCTGCCGTATTAAAATAAGACGCACTGCCGCCAGCAGTGCCGAGACCTCCATATGCATTTCCCGTTATGGTCGGCGACGCCTGAGCGTCCCCTATGGTTAAGGCCGCGTAAGAGGTCCCATCCTTCGTCGCAGTATAGACCGGTCCCGTCCGATCTGCTGTTATTGTACTCGAATCAGCTTGTACGCTCTGTGCACCCAGGCCTGCGCCCATGATACTCAGCGTCAATACGAGAGTCAACTCTCTTCTTCCCCAATTCTTTCTCATGTATTTAATACCTCATTTCATGTACGCCTTCCCACGACGTACATTGCAAAATATTCCCGTATGTTTTGCAACATTTAAAAGATAGTATTTCCTAAAAATTGGCAAGACATGTCTATTTCAAACAAACAATAAGACTGCCTTTTATTAGCATTATTATTTTTGTATTTTCCTGTAATTTTATCCTGATCTCTCCTTATATTTTAGCGTACTAAATTATGTTACTACACAATCTTACGATTATTCTATCATATGGGTTAATACTTTTGTAGTGGGAAAATAGGGCATTCTTAATTTTCAAGACTTTCTTTATCCTCTTTTTTTCCGCAGTATTCCTATGCTCAATCAGTATAGTATATTATAGCTATATTGATTCGTTTTTATTCATTAGCTATATGAAAATAAAGAAAGATTATTTCCTAACGTGTCCTCTACATCGTCACAAGAAAATATGATTCTTCCCCCGGACTTATGGCTGCGAGTCACCAACCTCTGCTGCAACAGAAAAGCCTCTGCACGACACAATGGGTGTCTGGCAGAGGCTTTTCTGTTTCTTGAGGTTTGAGGTTGGGATGAGGTACGTAGCAAAAGATTGCTAGTTCAAAGATATTGAAAATCCCACGTCACTTTCATGTGGAATGTGACGCCATATATAGGCTGTCATCTATCGAACAGGAATTCTCTTCCCGTCGCCGGCAGCAGTGGCGATTGCTTTTACAATAAGCATATTTTTTGCATAATAACAATTTTAATTATTTTATTTTATTGATAAATCGCATTGCTATTTTTAAGTTCTTTTTACGTATAACTCATAGCAATATTACATATTTTCAATATCATATTACCACATCCATGTAAATTTTTAAAGAGTTTTCCCTTGTTATCTTATAACGTTTTGGTTAATTCTTAAAATTTTTATGCACGTTTTCTGTTTATAGCTTTCAGTAATTGCCATTTTGCTATATATCAATTATATTTTTCTAAAGAAAAATTCTTATCTAATCATACGTAGTAAAAATTCTGCACTATTTTACTACAAAAATAACTTTTAGTTCCATAAATCATACTTTTAGCAAGCATTTTGTAATATTTTCGCACAAAAGGACATATGTATGTCCGCCATACTATTATATATCTACGTAACGGGTGCGTAAAAGGACATGAAAAGCGGCTCTCGCAGGCTACATAAAACGGTTTCCCACGCCCTTTTGTTCAAATTTGTTACACTTATAAAAAACCATTTTAAAAAAATTTTTGTCAACTCTATGTTACCTGCCTGCGTACCTGCATAAGGCAAAAGAGCTGCGAAAAAAGTACGCAAAAAAGCTCTGCCCGCAGGATAGTTCCTGTCTGGCAGAGCCTGTTTTTTCAAGGTACGCCTTAGCGGCCGTACTCTTTATCGTGGCTTACTTCGAAAGGGCGATGACTGCCGCCACGGCTGCCACGCCAATGGCGATATCGGCTTTCTTGTCGCTGGCCGTGTATTTTTTTTTTTGGCGGTTCCGGTCTGCGGTCATTGCGCCAGTTGCGATCACCACGGTTGTCCCGCTGTTCCCAACGCTGGTCATTGTGCCAGCCGCCCGGGCCGGCAGCCTGCGCCGTCAGTGCCGCACCGCTAAAGCTTACGAGCGTCACGACAAGGACCATTACCATTTTTAACATCTTATTTAGTTTCATCATAGTGGGTCAACTCCTCTTCCCTTTTGATACTACACAGTATAGCGAACGAATGTGACAATTCTATGACAAAGATATACCAAATGAGCGACAATTCGTTGTAGAAAACTGTGACATTTCTTCCAGTACCACTTTTCCAATACATGAGTATTAGTAATAGAATTATGTTCTAAAAGTGTAGCGAATTACATTCTAATACCTGACAAAAAAAGTGATATTTGCTATAATTTCCTATGGGTATATTGAACAATCTGCTGTATAATAGGGAAAGACCTATTATCGTACAGTAGACAAATTAGGAGGTATGTATTATGTCAGGAATCACACCGGAAACAAAAGAAGAAATCCGCTCTCGTTTCCCAAAATTTGCAGAAGCAACGCACGCTTTTTTCGCTAAAGAACTGCCCCCGGCGAAATACAAGGGGACGTCGGGCAAGTTCGGCTGTTACGGTGAAAAAGGCGGCGAAGCATGCATGCTGCGTCTCCGTTTTCCCGGCGGCGCTATTACCCAGGCCAACATGAAATTTCTCATCCACGCCTTGGACACGTACCAGCCGTCACTGGTCCATTTCACGACCGGCGAAGCACTGCAGGTACATCATTTAAAAGAAAAAGAACTCCTCGATCTTTATCAGGACTGTCTCGATCACGACGTATACTGCTACGGTGCCGGCAGCGACAACCCGCGTAACCTTACGGCCAGCCCGCTCCACGGCGTCGATCCTCAGGAATACTTCGACCTTACACCCTACATCAAAGGCACGGCCGATTTCGTCATGAACATCATTCCCAGCCTGAACCTGCCGCGTAAATACAAGATCAGCTTCTCCAACGGCACCGACAACGAAGGGCACGCTACCTTCAAGGATCTGGGCTTCGTCGCCCGTCCGGACGGCAAAGTCGACGTCTACGCCGGCGGCGGCTTCGGCGTCAACGGTTCCCGTATCGGCATCTGCGTCGACGAAGGAATCGACCCGGCCGATACTCCCTATTACGTCTTAGGCTATGCCCATGTCTACATGGACCATGGCGATTACAAAAACCGCGGCACCGCCCGTTCCCGTTTCATCCTTACTAAGTTCGGTGACGACGAATTCCGCCGCATCGTCCGCGAAGCAGTTGCCAAAGCCCGCACCGAAGGAAACTTCCGCCTGCAGGTCACAGCCGAACCGGCTTTGACCAAGAGCGGCAAAGACGACACGGTCCTTTCGAACCCGCGCATTCACGCCCAGAAACAGGACGGCCTCTACTATGTAGCCTACCATCCCACCGGTGGCACGCCGGATATCAGCGTCTTCCACCAGCTCCTCACAGCCGCTTCTGACCTGGACGGTGTAGAAATCCGCCTCAATGCCGATGAAACGGCATATATCATCAACCTGACAGCTGCTGAAGCCCGCCAGATCGCAGCCATTACAGAAAGCGATGCTGCCGTTACAGCCTTTGAAAACTCTGTCTCCTGCATCGGCGCCACGGTCTGCCAGCAAGGCCTGCGCGATTCTCATGGTATGCTCGTCCGCGTCCTCCAGACACTGAAAGAAAAAGGCCTCGATACATCCCTCTTGCCGCAATGCCGCTTCTCCGGCTGCGCCTCGACGTGCACGACACAGCAGCTCGGGGCCTTGGGCCTGCGCGGCTCGTCCAAGCGCGTCGACGACAAACCAGTCCCGGCCTTCCTCATCTACGCCGGCGGTAACTACGCAGTCGGTAAAGAACACATGAGCGATCCTGTCGGCACCATCGTCGAAGACAAGGTACCGGATTTCTTCGTCGAACTGACACAAATCCTCAACGCCGCCCAGTCGCCGTTCCTTGCCTGGTATCCTGCCCATGTCGCTGATTTCACAGCCCTCGTACAGAAGTACGAATAGACATAGCCAAAAATATACGTTATCCATACAGCAGTCCGTTTTCGGGCTGCTGTATTTTATTTGTTATTTAAATTATTTGATAACAAATTAGCAAAAATTGGTCATTTTTCCTAATCTTAATATATCAATTTATCATATCATATGACAGCCAAAATATAAGAAAAACGCCATACCTAAGCCATTCTTATGGGTTTATTTTTCTGTTTTGTATAGCTATATGTTCTTCTATGAATTTATTAAAAAATTACAATTATCCGTTGATATTTACTATTTAATGTGTTAGAATATAACTGTACTTAGAGATAAGCAAACAAGTAGTTTCGCCGAGGAGGTAATGTATATGAATCAGAATTTAGCAAAAGCATTAAACGACCAAGTAATTTTTGAATTCAACTCTGCCTATCTGTATTTGGCACTCTCCCTTTCCATGGCTGACGCACGCTTCAAAGGATTTTCCGGCTGGCTGCGCACACACTATCAGGAAGAAATGAATCACGCCTTTAAGATTGTAGACTACCTCGGCAGACGCAATGAAAGCGTTACTCTTGGCGACATCAAATCTTCTGCAACCAAAGTAGACAATCCGCTGAAAGCAGCTGAAATCGTCCTTTCCCACGAACAGCTCATTTCCGGTAAGATCAACGAACTCTACGCACTGGCAACAGCAGAAAAAGACTATGCAACAGTAAACTTCCTCGATTGGTTCGTCAACGAACAGGTCGAAGAAGAAGCCATCGCCCGCGATCTGGTCGATGAATTCACCTTTGCCGGTGACAGCCGTGCAAGCCAGTTGTTTGTCGATTCCAAACTGAACGCACAGTAAGACCCCACTTTAGTAGCAAGGTTCCCTCCTTCCCAAAGGGTACCCCTCCATACAAAAAAAGAGCAGCTAATAGAACTGATCATTCTGTTGCTGCTCTTTTTTTGTGCTTTTTTAGGGCTCCTTACACGGTCAGAGCCGCTTCTACACACTACATTGCCTGCCAATATCCATAAGTGAGAAAAAAAATTTTACTTATTTGAACGTTTCTGCCCCATTTTTGAACGTTTCTGCCCCATTTTGGCAAAACCATCATAGTACAGCCTGTTTTGCCGCTATCAATCATAATTTTCTATTATCGAATATTTCGTATTAATAAGTATTTAACATTGACAGTAAAATGACCCCTTTTTATTATAAGTTTAAGGTACACTCTTTCATATTTTATAATTTTAACTTCTAACTTAAAGAGTGTCTTACTACCTTGCGCCTTTTTGTCTTCACACCTGGAAGAAATACGTTCTTCCTCTTCTTGCATCTTCCCCCAGATGCAAAGACTAGCAAGCCGACTCACTTGCGAAAAAAAGGGGCAATCAGTATGACAAACAGCAAAAAAAGTATCTCCTTCTTTGTCTTTCGGCATCCTTGGCACTGCCCATTTCTGCAGCGCTGGCGGAAGCTCCACTTGCCAATGGCGGCATTGTGCCGGGCACGGCTGTAACGGCCGGCTCCATTGCCATTGGTGATGGCAGTACAGCTGGCCGTGATGACATGAGCAATCCTCAGGACCCGAATAACCGTACGACTGTAGGCAAGCGGGATAACATCGCCATCGGTGTCGGAGCGACAGCCGACGGCGGCCGCGTCATTTCCATTGGTGAAGACGCTGGCAAGGGCACGCCAGATAACTGGAATATCCAGAACGTCAACATCGGTACCCAGGCCAGTGCCAACTCCAAAAAGGATTACAGCGTTGCTATTGGTTTCCAGGCAGGCTACATCGAAAGTGACACAGCCAAACAAAACCAGGCCGCTGTAGCTGATGGCAACCGTAGTCCCAGTGTTCTTATCGGTAAAGATGCCGGCCATAACGCCGCTTCCTATGGCAACATCGCCTTGGGCAGTGGTGCCGGTGAAAACATTACGGACACAAATGCCGGCCACAACATTCTCTTAGGGGACTATGCCGGACAAGGTTTATCCAGTAACGACGGCAAGAATCAGACATTCCCAGGTTTTGGCTCTGGTGCGAACATCGCCATCGGTGCCCGAGCAGCTCAAGGGCTGTCTGGTGATGACAACATTGCCATCGGTGGCATTGCCGGCAGCATGACCGTAGGTGATGGTAACATCCTCATGGGCCATTTGTCCGGGTATAACTCTACGTTGGACCGTACGATTATTCTCGGTAATCAGGCAGGCGGCGAAAATACCAATAACGACCGCGGCGTCATGATCGGTAACTTTGCCAACGGTGCGGCTCAAGGTGTCACCACTGCCTATGGCACCACGACGAATACGCGCAACGTCATTTCCATTGGCTCTTCCCCTGTTGCCCTGGGTAAAGAGTCGACAGCTATCGGTTTCAACGCCCGGGCTGTCGCCGATAACACGAACGCCATGGGCCGCATGACCAAAGCGACAGCACTGAATGCTACTGCCATCGGCACGAATGCCGCAGCCAGCGACGAAGATACCATTGCTATTGGCACAGATTCTATTGCCAGCCACGAACATGCCATTTCTATTGGTAAAGCAGCCGCTGCCCAAAACAGTGACTCCTTGGCAGCCGGCACGAGTGCTACGGCCAATGGCTCCAGCTCCGTCGCCATCGGTAATGGGACACTGACAAGCGCCCGTAATACCGTAGCCATTGGCAACGGCAGCCAGGCCATCGGCAAGAGCGGTGTAGCCATCGGCGACGGCGCTACAGCCGGTTCCGAATCCAGCAATTATCTCTATGGCAACATCGCCATCGGTACAGGTTCCTCTTCTGCCGGCGGTATTGCTATCGGTGATAACACCAAGGCTGCAGATTACAGCTTGGCAGCCGGTCTCTATTCCGAAGCTGGCAACCGGGCCGCTGCTGTAGGCTATTCGAATCATGCTACGGGAGGTTTTTCATCTTCCCTGGGCGTAGGCAACCAGACGACTGCAATCTCCTCTACGGCTGTAGGGAATGCTAACGTGGTAAGCGGAGCAAGTTCTGCTGCCGTAGGCGTAAGCAATAATGTAGCGCAGATAAATACGTTTGTCCTGGGCAGCAAGGTTACGACAACCCAGCATAACAGTGTCGTCCTTGGCGGCGCTTCTACCGACCGGGCCGCTACGAATGAAACGAAGGGCACCATTACCCTCTCCGACGGCACTACACGTGAATACAGCGGCTTCACAGGCACCAGCCCTGTAGGCGTGGTCAGTGTCGGTGCTCAAGGCCAGGAACGTCAGATCATCAACGTAGCAGCCGGCAATATCTCCAGCACTAGCACCGATGCCGTAAACGGCAGCCAGCTCTACAGCGTAGCGAACGAAGTTGGCAAGAACGCTGACGCCATCAGCAATATCAACACGCAGATTACAAACGTCACCACCGAAGCCGGTAAGCATACGACCGTCAAGGCCGGGGATAACAAGAACCTGACCGTTACGGAAGGCACCAATACAGAAGGCGGCAAGGAATACACTGTAGACCTTTCCGATACCTTCACGATTGGCGGCCCTGGTAAAGACGGCAAGGACGGTACGGACGGCCACATCGGCATCGATGGTAAGGACGGCGTTTCCGGTGTCGGCATCGATGGCAAGGATGGCATTTCCGTCAAGGGCGACAAAGGCGAAGTCGGCATCAACGGCAACGATGGTATCTCCATCAAAGGTGCTGACGGCAAAGATGCTGTCGCCATCAATGGCAAAGACGGCGTCGGCCATATCGGCCTCACGGGCCCGGCCGGCACGAATGGCAAGGATGGCACCAATGCTGTCGATATCTCCGTGAAGAACGGCTATAACGGCACCAATGGCGTCAACGGCGCAACCGGTGTAGACGGCAAAGACGGCATCACCCGCATCGTCTATGAAGACAAAACCGGCGAACACCAGGTAGCCACCTTGGACGACGGCATGAAGTACGGCGGCGATACAGGCGACGTCATCGCCAAGAAGCTGAACAACCAGGTCAACGTCATCGGCGGTATTACAGATCAAACAAAATTGACGACCACCGACAATATCGGCGTCGTATCGGACGGCACAGACAACCTGAAGGTACGTCTGGCCAAAGACCTGACGGGTATTACGTCTATCAGCAACGGCAGCAATACGACGATTACCCTCGGCGACAAGGTAGTCAACATGAATGGCTCGAAGATCACCAACGTAGCAACCGGCACGGCAGCTACAGACGCCGTCAACTTGGCCCAGCTGAACCAAGTAGTAAACGATTCCGTTTCCGCTTCTGCTACGCACTACTACAGTGTAAGGAGCAGCAAACAGGGCGCTGGCTCCAACTACAACAATGACGGTGCCAAAGGCCATGATTCTCTGGCAGCCGGCGTGAATGCGTATGCATATGGCGAGCAAAGTATAGCCATAGGCCTTGACGCTAAAACGACACAAACGAATGCAACGGCTATTGGCCACGGCAGCCAGGCCATCGGCAAGAGCGGTATTGCCATCGGCGATGGCGCTACAGCCGGCTCGCCGGACAGCAACTATCTCTTTGGCAACATCGCCATCGGTACAGGCGCAACATCTGCCGGCGGTGTCGCTATTGGTGATAACAGCAAGGCAGGCAATTTCAGCTTGGCAGCCGGCCTCTATTCCGAAGCGGGCGACCGGGCCGCAGCTGTAGGCTATTCGAACAAAGCTACGGGCCAATGGTCCTCTGCTCTCGGCGTAGGCAATGAAGCTTCGGCGCTCTCTTCCACTGCCGTAGGTAACGGCAACCATGTAACGGCACAAAATTCTGCTGCCGTAGGTGTACGCAATAAGGTAGAACAGGAAAATACCTTCGTTCTGGGTAGTGGCGTGACGACGACCCAGGCGGGCAGCGTCGTCCTCGGCTCTGCATCCACCGACCGTGCTGCTACGAGTGAAACGAAGGGCACCATTACCCTCTCTGACGGCACGACCCGTGAATACAGCGGCTTTGCCGGCACCAGCCCGGCTGGCGTTGTCAGCGTAGGCGCCCAGGGCAGCGAACGGCAGATTATCAACGTAGCTGCCGGCAAGATCAGCGCCGATAGCACCGATGCCGTAAATGGCAGCCAGCTCTACAGCGTAGCCAACGAAGTTGGCAAGAACGCTGACGCCATCAAGAACATCAACACGCAGATTACGAACGTAAGCGAAGAAGCCGGTAAGCACACGACCGTTAAAGCCGGAAACAACCAGAACCTGACCGTTACGGAAGGCACCAATGCCGAAGGCGGCAAGGAATACACTGTCGATCTTTCCGAAAACCTCAACATTGGCGGCCCTGGTAAAGACGGCAAGGACGGTGTGGACGGCCATATCGGCGTCGACGGCAAGGATGGCAAGTCCGGTGTCGGCATCGATGGCAAGGACGGTATTTCTGTCAAAGGTGACAAAGGCGAAGTCGGTATCAACGGCAATGATGGTATCTCCATCAAAGGTGCTGACGGCAAAGATGCTGTCGCCATTAACGGTAAAGACGGCGTCGGCCATATCGGCCTCACAGGCCCGGCCGGCACGAACGGCAAAGATGGCACCAATGCTGTCGATATTTCCGTGAAGAACGGCTATAACGGCACCAATGGCGTCAACGGCGCAACCGGCGTAGACGGCAAAGACGGCATCACCCGTATCGTCTATGAAGACAAGACCGGTGAACACCAGGTAGCTACTCTGGACGACGGCATGAAATACGGCGGCGATACAGGCGACGTCATTGCCAAGAAGCTGAACAACCAGGTCAACGTCATCGGCGGTATCACAGACCAAACAAAATTGACGACCACCGATAACATCGGCGTCGTATCGGACGGCAAAGACAACCTGAAAGTGCGTCTGGCCAAAGACCTGACGGGCATTACGTCCATCAGCAACGGCAGCAACACGACCGTCACCCTCGGCGACGAAGTAGTCAACGTGAACGGCTCTAAGATCACCAACGTCAAGAACGGCGACATCTCTGAAGGCTCTCAGGACGCCGTCAACGGTGGCCAGGTCTACACCGTAACGAAGAACCTCGATGAAAAGATCAACAACTCCGTCGGCCAGCTGGGCACCTCCATCAACAGACTGGATAGCCGCGTAAATCGTGTAGGCGCTGGAGCCGCCGCTCTCGCAGCACTCCATCCGCTCGATTTCGATCCCGACGACAAGTGGGACTTTGCAGCCGGCTACGGCAATTATAAGGATGCCCATGCCGTATCCGTCGGCGCCTTCTATCGCCCGAACGAAGACACCATGTTCTCCATCGGCGGCAGCTTCGGCGGTGGCGAAAACATGGTCAACGCCGGCGTCAGCTTCAAGCTCGGCCAGAGCAACCACGTAACCACCTCCCGCGTCGCCATGGCCAAGGAAATCCTCGACCTCAAGGCAGAAAACAAAGCCCTCAAATCCCGCCTCGACGCAATGGATCAGCGCATGAACGCCTTCATTAACGGCTTCAATCCGGACCAGACAAAGAACTTCCCGGACGTACCGGAAAACCACTGGGCCTACAAATACGTAGCCACCCTCGCCGGTAACGGCTACCTCGAAGGCTACCCCGACGGCGACTTCCACGGCGACCGCACCATGACCCGCTACGAATGGGCAGCCCTCTTCTACCGGGCCCTCCAGCACGGCGCACCCATGGACCAACCCATGCAGAAAGCCGTAAAAGAATTCGGACCCGAAATGCAAGTCATCTCCGGCGGCCGCTTCCGCGTAGACCGCATCTCCGGTGAAGACAACGACCGCTACAAAGTAGACCGCGTACGCGTCAATAACGAAAACAAAAAAGACCAACAAGACCAACGCGACATCTACGGAACACCCATCACCAAATAAAAAAATAAAGTAAGACAAACGGCCCAGCTGAGAAATCAGCTGGGCCGTTTCACGCTTTCTCCGAGAGCGGAGAAAGTGGTCGGGAGCATGGCCTTCCCTTGACGGAAGGCGTATCGTGCCCGTGTGCACGATACGGCAATGCGGCCGGAAGAGTCGAAATTAGTAGTAATAACGTGGATTCCATGCAGCTTAATAACCGGGGATAGAGGTTGATGATAAAACATATAATTGTCTATAAATTACCCTCTATCGACCGCGGTTAGTGAGCTTTATTGTACCAACGCTATGGCAACTAGTTGGCTACTAGATTGAATGACTTCAATCTAGTAGTAGTTAGGCCGTATCGTGCACACAGGCACGATACGCTTCTCCCGTCCGCTTACGCGGCCACCCATTCCCCTTCCTGCGTCCTTTTTGCGAACGCAAGAACCACAGCGTGCACACAGGCACGCTGTGCCCGCCACGGGGAAGGCAAAATGGAGAAAGCCAACGCTTTCCAACTTCAAAAAAATAAAGACTCAAATCTTAAATCATTAGTAAATTTAAAACATATGAACCGAAGGCTTTCTCCGAGACCGGAGAAAGTGACCGCGAAGCGGTCGATAGAGGTTGATACTAAAAAAAGAACCAGGCTCCCAAATCAACTACATCAGCAGGCTCAAAGTATACGGCCCCGAAGGCTTTCTCCGAGAGCGGAGAAAGTGGTCGGGAGCATGGCCTTCCCTTGACGGAAGGCGTATCGTGCCCGTGTGCACGATACGGCAATGCGGCCGGAAGAGTCGAAATTAGTAGTAATAGCGTTGATATGATAAAGCCTAATAACCGGGGATGGAGGTTGAATCCACAAAAACACATAGCATCAACTAGTCTCAATCCAGCAGCCAATAAAGCGCAATCTCCCTGCAAACAGGAACAATTCGCATTTTGACATCTTTTCCATAACACCCCTTCCCCAATCAGTTCATATTTCCATTTGATCATTAGTATGAGGGTATCAGTACCTTTGTCAATTGCAATAGCAACACTTTTTATGTTTATTTTTGTTATATGCAAAACTTATATAGTTAGCCATTCAATTATGCGGTTTGGGTATTGAAATAACAGTACGTTTATATGTCTTTTCGCTATGGACAATCATTTTGCTATATTTTAAACTATACTGATTTAATCTTCTATCAAACAAAAGGCCATTTTATGCGCTTTTAAGTCTATTCTGGATGTTTATTATCAATAAATATTTTTTCCCCTTATCTCTTTGACTAATTGTTGTTTTTTACGATTTAGACTAATTCTTTTCATTTCCAAAACCATTATTGCAAAACGCAATATTCATTTCTCCATACGAAATATTCACACAAAGCTAACAATACCTCACAAAAGTCTATCTTATGCGGTTTTCAGGCATTTTGTTTACAAATTTTCTACTTTATTTCACGTAGTTGACAAGTAATTGTAGACCGTTTATGATAAACATGTGGAGACAAACAAGGCGCGGCACACGATACCGGTTCTGTTTCTTACAGGTTGACAAGATCTGACGATATATATAAGAAAAATTACCCTGCTGCTAACGGGGTCGTGATTTTCTCTTATTGTTAAGGAAGAATATATCCGAAGACACGGAAAAGTGTAACCACTGCGTCAAAAGAAGTAGTAGAGTCGCTACAGCCCGTACGGCATGCCTGCACCAGCAATGGATATGGGGGTATCCGGTGCAGGCCCCGGACAGGCTTAAACCCACCTACACTTCCGCAGTTCCTACAAACAACAACCTACCACAACCACTTCGAAATTGGACAACAGAGTCCGGCATCACCATGATGAACTTACACTGATGGTACAGCACGGCGTTGGTATATCAATAAATCTTTCTCAAAGAAATATGCTCCCTTCGCTAAGGAACCAACGCCCAGCTTCCCATAACTGCCTGCTGGCAGAAAAGAACCCACATGACGGGGAAACTTCCCACCTCGTCACGTGGGTTTTTTAGCATTCTCCCTATGCCTTCTCCATGTGGAGAAGGTGGGCGCGAAGCGCTCGAAAGAGGAGAAATTAGTAGCCCTAACGTTGATGCGATAAAGCGAAGGCTTTCTCCGAGACCGGAGAAAGTGGTTCCGAAGGAACCGATAGAGGTTGAATACACAAAATAAACAGGATCAAAATGGAGCCAATCATTGGCCATTAAAGCGGACCGCTGTGTGCTTTCTCCCTGTGCCTTCCCTGGACGGAAGCGTAATGCGCAATGCCCCTGTGCGGGCATTGCGGCCTTACTACTACCTGATTGAAAAATTCAATCAGGTAGCCAATGTGCACGATTCGCCGTTACTACTCAAGACTTGAATGAAATCAAGTCTCGAGCCAATTAGTAGCCCTAACGTTGATGCGATAAAGCGAAGGCTTTCTCCGAGACCGGAGAAAGTGGTTCCAAAGGAACCGATAGAGGTTGATACAAAAAACAATAAAGTTTTTAACCTGTAATTTCTAATAAATTTAAATTATATGAAACATTGGCTTTCCCCATTTTGCCTTCCCTGGAGGGAAGGTGGCCGCAATGCGGCCGGAAGAGTCGAAATTAGTAGTAATGACGTTGATGCGATACCGGTCGATAGAGGTTGATAATAAAACATATAATTGTCTACAACTCACCTCTCTCCCCCGCTTATTAGGCTTTATTAGCTCCACGTTTTAGCTACCAGTTTCTCCTCTTGCACACAGGCACGCTGTGCCCGCCACGGGGAAGGCACCGCGGACTCTCCCCGGTCGAACGCCGGGGAAAGCAAATGAACCAAAGCATCACTCTTCCCCCACTTTAGAGGTTGGATGCACATACAAGACTAAGAACCAAGAAAGGCCCGGGCGACCGCACACGCCCGGGCCTTTCTTGTCATATCCATACCTCCAAGCAGCGCCCCTGGAACATCCTCCGGCCAAAACAATATACTTTCGTATAATTGCGGACCTATCCATCAGTCTCTATAATAGATAATATAAAAATGCCATATTAGACAAAAAAATAGAACACCCATAACCAAACGGTATCAATCCCTCTCCGCCCCCAAAGGAGCAGGGAAAGATATATAGGAAGTTCAAATGCAAAAGGAAAAAGCCCGAACGACGTAAACGCACACGCCGCCCGGGCTTTTTTCTATGGAAATACCGTGCTTTCTCCCTGTGCCTTCCCTGTGACGGAAGGCGTATCGTGCCCGTGTGCACGATACGGCGAAGGTGACGGAAGAGTCGAAATTAGTAGTAATGATGTTGATGCGATACCGGTCGATAGAGGTTGATACAAAAAACAATAAAGTTTCTAAACTGTAATTTCTAATAAATTTAAATTATATAAAACATTGGCTTTCCCCATTTTGCCTTCCCTGGACGGAAGCGTAATGCGCAATGCCCCTGTGCGGGCATTGCGGCCTTACTACTACCTGATTGAAAAATTCAATCAGGTAGCCAATGCGCACGATACGCTTCTCCCGTCCGCTTACGCGGCCACCCATTCCCCTTCCTGCGTCCTTTTTGCGGACGCAAGAACCACAGCGTGCACACAGGCACGCTGTGCCCGCCACGGGGAAGGCACCGCGTACTCTCCCCGGTCTAACGCCGGGGAAAGCAATCTCAACAACCCGCTTCTCTCTCCAGTTCCTTCAGTGTCACGCCATCAGCCGTCTTCCAGCTAGTCATGCCATAGGCATTCTTCCCGGTGACAAACATAGCCGCTGCTGACGGGCTGGTAAAAAGCTCATCCTGCAGCAGGACGCAGCCGCTTTCTTCACCTGCTTGTCCCTCATGTCCGTTTTCCGAAAAGGCTTGGATCGCTTTTTTTCTGCGCTCCTTCATGACCTGCGAAACCGTATTATCATCAAGCGTAGCAATCCCGCTGCCCCGATAGACGACGAAGCCCTCTGCCGTCTGACTCCCTGTGGCTTCGATATGACCTACGCCTTTGATTGTCCGCTTCAAATACAGCAACCGCACCGCCTCCGCCTGGGCCGCATCATCACGATCCGGTTCCTTCGTCCTATCGAGCGGGATGAATACTTTGTAGCCTAACGTGCCTATGATGACCTTAGAATAGTCGATGAACTCCTCCATCTCCGACTCTTTCTCTTCTGTAATGTTCCCTTGTGTCGGTTCATTTCCGTTTTTAACCTCAAAACGCCCTGCCTCTAAGGCCAAATTACAAAACCGGTTCTCAAGGTAACTAATCTCCGTCGGCCCTAAAGAATTATTCGTCGTCGTCAAAGCCACAGCCTCGGTCCAGTAATCCTTCTCCGGATTCCGCTTATGAGCCTGCAGCCGCATGAGAAGCCCTTCGCCATTCTTCCGCGCCCCGCCCTGGCCAACATACACAACACCACGGCCCGTCTCATCAGAACTGCCAAAAAGGAAATACACACCACTCTGCTTCAAATCCTGACGATCACGACACCGCTCCAGCTCCGTCCGCGGGATCTTATAAGCTACACCAGTCCAATTAGCCAGCGTGCACTTAATCCGGCCACCAGCCTCACCATCCATTAAATATAATTGTATATTCTTGCCACGCCTTGGCATGCGGTTTACCCCCTTCAGCTTTTCAACACCCTACCTCTCTCCCCCGCGGACGAGCCGCGCGTACTCTCCCCGGTCGAACGCCGGGGAAAGCCACCGTTCTTCAAATACTAAGAAAGAAATGTTTTACAATAAAACCCTTATTAAATTTAAAATGCATGACCCGAATGCTTTCTCCCTGTGCCTTCCCTGTGACGGAAGGCTTTCTCCGTGACCGGAGAAAGTGGCCGCGAAGCGGTCGATAGAGGTTGATATATAAAATGATACTGCGATACCGGCCGATAGAGGTTGATAAAATAACAAGGGATAGAGACCCATAGCAGAAAACACTAGCATTCAATCCGCCCATTACTGATGTAACTACGTATATATTCCCGCCATCATACATCCTCTCCGGCTTCTAAAGCCTTCAGTGTGATTCTGTTTTTCGATTCAATTCTCCACTCCGCACTGAACAGGTGGAATTTTTATCAGATAGAGTCCATGACGTTCAACAGGCTCTGGTACGAGTCTACTTCATGGTAGACGACATCTTTTGACGATAGGTTTTGGAACAGTTTTTTCGCGCAGGAAATCTTAGCCTGTTCGATGGGTTTGAGGTCCATAGATTCCATGGAGCCTTTTGTTTCGGCGATGAAGAAGATGTGTTTTACTGTGCCGACGTAGAAGGCAATGGCCCAGTCTGGGGAATAGTTGCCTACCGGCGTGGGAATGGCGAATCCTTTAGGCAGTTTAGCATAGACGCATACTTCCGTAGCCGCATCAAGATCTTTAGCAAAGGCACGTTCTACGCTATCGCCGTTTCTGGCATAGCCATCATCAAAGACGTAATCCTGAACATTCTTTTTCGCTCGATACGCACGGGAAAAATCGGTGTGCTTTTCACTGGTAAAGATATCGCTATTATAGGTTCCCTCCGTCTGGTTATAGGAAATGTGTTCCACTATCATGGTAGCCTTTTCTTCATTGATCAGGCGAATCACCTTAGAGATGAATTCTTCCGGGTTCTGACGGAACATGGCGAACTTGACTGGGCGAATCTTCGACAAAATCGTAGCGACGGTTCTGCGAGTCAGGTGTGTTCCTTCAGCGATTTTACCGACTACGTCGTATTTCACCTGGCTAGCTGCAGGATTCATTACGAAGGTTCTGCTCTTGTCGACGACAAACATCTCCCCTTTTTGGGGCTTATCCGAGCTCCAGCCTTCGTTCTGCGTTCCGGAAACGACGGTGTACTGCAGCATGGATACAAAGAGTTTATCATCAATATGGTCCCGGGCCTTGGCAATGAGTTCATCACTATCAAAGGACACGGTATAGGCATACTTATGATTGATATAGTTCCAAAGGGTCTGGAATTCTTTCTTGTAGAAATTATCATTCAGGTCATTTTCATGAATCTTTGGGGCATGTCCATCAGGAATCATAAAATCGAGGGCATGGGGATCATATACACGTTGCACGAGAGCATGGACGCCTTTTTCTATGCTCTGGCATATTTCCGGCAACGGAGCCAGTTTTCCTTCACTGACAGCACTCCGATAGGCTGCGGTTAGATGGTTATCATCATCAATGTAGTCGTTCTTAATCAAATAATGCATGATGGCGTTTGCCTGCTTATTTGTAATGGTGATCAAATTACCATCCAGCACGAGCTGCCGGCCTTCAAAATATTCATGGGTTAATTGCGTAGGACGTTCATAAAGATCGCTCTGGATGCCTGTTTGCAGGTCCGAGACGAATTGCTTATAGCCGTCAGAGGCGATGACTGTGAGCTGGTTGATTTCCTGTACCTGATCATCTAAGACACCTGCATCCATCCGGAGACCACTCTGATTGACGCACAGGCGCAGACCGCGACCTACTTCCTGACGTTTTTGTGTCGGCGAATCGCCACCGTGCTTCAAGGTACAAATTTGGAAGACATTGGGATTATCCCAGCCTTCACGCAGCGCCGAATGGGAAAAGATAAAGCGTACAGGATTATCTAAAGACAGGAGTCGTTCCTTATCCTTTAAGATGAGATCATATGCAGATATGTCGTCACTACCCTCACTGCCACGTTTCATCTTACTGTCTATTTTATGGCCGTGCTTATCGATACTAAAGTAACCGGCATGGGTCTTACTGGTTTCTATGCCTTGCAGGTAGTCCGTATAGGCCGAATCAAAGAGGTTGATATATTCGCTGACAATGTGGTTGTACTCTTCTTCAAAAATCTGGCCGTACAGGGAATTGACTTCTTCCCCTGCTTCATCATACTTACGGTACTTGGCTACTTCATCAATGAAAAACAGGGACAAGACCTTGATGCCCTTACCGTAGAGTTCCCGTTCCTTTTCGAAATGGGAGCGGATGGTTTCCCGAATTTGTATCCGGCGTAAGTCTTCTTCTGAAATATCACCAGTGACTTCTCCTGTCTGTAACGTCTGGCCATTGGTAAAAGAAATGAGGTTACGAATGGGATCTATCTCATTGATGACATAGCCGCGATACTGTTCCATATCATGGGATGAGACAAAAAGATTATCGCCTACGTCAACGATATGCGTTTCCCGTTTAATAGCCGTGTTGTGGCGCACTTCAAATTCCAAACGTGCCCGTGGCGGTTTACTTGGCGATACAACGATGCTTTCTAAGAATAAATAGCCGTTGGCCCCTTGCAGATTTTTCAGTTCAAAGCCTTTGACTTCTATTTTCTTTACCAGCTTCTTTTGGAACGCGTCTAAGGCGTCGAGGACATATACAAGATTATGATGTTCCTTATGAGTTGCCGAATAGTTTAAGCAAAACAAGGGTTTAAAGTGTTTCAACGATTTTTGCGTCTTATCGCCGCCCATTTTTTGTGGTTCATCCATAATGACGATGGGGCGATTGGCCGCAATGACATCAATAGGCTTACGGGAGCCAAACTCATCACGGCTGGTAAAAATAATACGCGCAGCCGCATCACCGCCGCGGCCTTCTTTATTCTTTTCAATATTGAACGCGGAATTGAAAGCCTGCATATTAATGATCATGCAGGACACAGCAGAAGATTTGCTGAAGTCATCAATATCATCGAGCTTGCTGGAATTATACACGAAGTAACGGATTTTTTTGTGATATAATTCCATAAAGTGTTCCTGCGTCGTTTCAAAGCTCTTGCGTACACCTTCGCGGATTGCGATAGAAGGCACAACGACGATAAACTTGCTCCATCCGTAATGGGCATTTAATTCATACATGGTCTTGATGTATACATAGGTCTTGCCGGTACCGGTTTCCATTTCTACATCAAGAGAACAAATGCCTAAGCCATTGGCAACGAGCTGATCCGATGGGGTAATAATATTTTCTGCCTGAATAGTGTGAATATTTTTTAAAAGCTGATTGGCATCGAGCTGCACCGGTTCGTTCGCATAGCCCAAATTCCCCTCAACCGGTTCTTTTTCGAAAAGATTGACATCCTTTCTTCTATTCCCCTTATCTCTGATATACGTCGAATCGTCTGTCTTTTGTTGTCCTTTAAATACATTGACTACACTATTGACTGCATCCGTCTGGTATTGCTGGATTGTATATCTGAATTTCATGTCCGCCACTTATAAGACCTTCCTTTCCGTCTGCGGGCTATAGGTGGCAAAAATCTGCTCAAAATTTGCCATGACCGCATCATTTTCCAGGCTGCTATCGCGGAATATGGCATAAAAAGGTTGCCGCTTAGCGATTTCCGTAATGGTTACATCACTTACCTTATCGTCAAAGCAGGCCAGCAAATAGCCATCTTCAACGGAGAAGACTTTTTTGCCGTCAATTGTGATTTCTTCAATTGGCGATGAAAGAGGAATCCCTAATTCGAGCATGGACTGGAATAGCAAATCTTCTGGTATCCGTCCTTCCTTGATGTTTTCAGTAAACATTTCCATCATTTGTTCCTGAGTAACGTCTTGCGCCCGGTAATACACATCTGCCATGTTTGAACTGTCTACTTTAAAGACACGGAAGCCATAGTCAATATCAGTTCCTGTTTCTTCTTTAATCTGTTTTCCCGCACGGCGGATCCGTTCTTTGCCGATTTCACAAATTGTTTGGTAATGAGCTTTACGTGCTTCACTCTTTTCATCAACCAATTCTGGTAGTTGTACTAAGATGAATTTACGGTTATTCTTATCTTCTGCATTTAGTTGCATAACCGCTTGTGCCGTAGTCGCGGAACCAGAAAAGAAATCGAAGATGATATCATCCTCTGAAGAATGTATCGATATTAAAAATTTAATTAAAGTAGAGGGCTTAGGGAACGGAAAGTATTTTCCTCCTAAAATTTGTGTAATTTCTTTCGTTCCATCTTTCGACATACCTATGTCTTCAGGGAATTTCGTACTCACAGCTACCTTGCCGAAATTTTCTCCATCTTTTTTCATATCATCATCTTTCCAATACCGAAGCACTGGTTTAGATATTCTTAAAAAGTCATAATCTCCTGGAAACACAATTCTATGATTTTGATCATATTCTTCAAATGTATCCTTCGTTATTCTCCAGGTCTGATTCGGATTAGCTGGATATTCTTCTCCCGTTCTAGGATTTATAATTGTAAAAAAACTATTAGGCCTTTCACTAGCGGTAGTTTGTTTTGTTAAATCATGAATTCTCCACTCTTTCCCCGGAAAATCAGGAGACTTGTAATATTTTCGTCCCTTACCTTCAATACTAGCGATAAATGCATCGCTTTTTGCATAACAAAGGACCCATTCATAATCCTGAGAAACGCCAAAGGGAACATCCGATTTCGCAGTTCTTTTTCTCCATGGAAAAGTAGCCACATAGTTTTGGGCTCCAAAGATTTCATTACATATTTTACACAGATTATCTTGTTCGTTGTCATCGATGCTAATAAAAATAACACCATCATCCGTCAAAAAATCCTTAGCCAGTTTCAGCCGCGGATAGATCATATTCAGCCAATCCGTATGAAAACGCCCGTTGCTTTCCGTATTCTGCACCAGGCGGTTTCCTTCGTCATCGGTCTGACCACTGTTTTCTGCATATAAGCCTGCGTCTTGGGAAAAATCGTCTTCATAGACGAAGTCATTGCCCGTGTTGTAGGGTGGGTCGATGTAAATCATCTTCACTTTTCCCATATACGTTTCCCGCAGCAGTTTCAAGGCATCGAGGTTATCGCCTTCGATGTAGATGTTTTCTGTGTCGATATTGCCAGGGGTGCCATCGCGGCCGACAGATTTTTCCCGGTCCAAGCGCAGTGTTTTGGCTATGGGCGCGTTGGCCAAGCGGATTGCTTCCCGTTTATCCGGCCAGGTAAACTGGTAGCGTTCCTGCGGTCCTTCTACAACATCCGTATTGATTTCCTGCATAAGTACGTCTTTATCGATAGCCCGGACGACGTTGCCGTTTTCATCAATCGTTTCAGTAATGGCATTGGGAAATAGGGCTGCCAGTTTTTCGTATTTTTCATCTGGGGGGTGCAGACGTTTTTTTGGACCGTCCTCACTTTGTAGGCAATAAGCCTAAACTTATTCTATACTGTATCGGGCTCATGCCACCCAAAGACATCTTAATCCGATCTTCGTTATACCAATGAAGATATCTA
>NZ_JACOGK010000023.1 GCF_014269395.1 Megasphaera hominis | reverse complement strand
TACTTCTCCAAGTTGATTCCCTCCATGAATCTGTTGAAAACCAACACCGGATCGCAAATATCCAGAAAATCTGAAATATATAGTGGCAAAATTGCCTGTTTTGGTTTAGAATAATTAGTGGTTGAATTTTTCATTGGTTATGTAAATTTTACCACAAAAGGAGGTCCGCTGACTCGAAAGAGTCGGTGGACCTCCTTTGTTATTTGGGTCTGTGTTATTTCACAGCCCCTTTTTATGTTTTAGTGATTACTCAGTTGTTTAGAAAAATCTGTCATAATTTCTTCAATATAAGGCCGCGGATCGGTTTGGGCCGGGAAATCACGGACAATATTTTCCAGCATGGAACGCAGCATGATGTTGACGCCCTGGGCATAGACGTAGTAATAGTAGCGCAGGTGATCACTGCCTTTTAAAATGAGCGGGGCCAGGTCGTCGTTGACGGCAAAGGCCGTTTCATAGAAATCGAGGATGTTTTCCTTAAAGCGGTGCATATCGATCGTTGCCTTTTCGTAATCCGCTGTCAGGTCTTCGCCTATGTGTGCCAAAAGGGGCGGCAGAGAAGCCACTTTTTCTGGGACCTCCAGCTTTTCATCTTCCATGAGATGAACCAGCGTGTGCAGTGCGGAAACGATAGATTCACAAAAGAAGTTAAAGGTAAAATAACCGTCCGAACCGGTCAGGTCCGTAATGATATAAGTATCCATGGAAAATCTCCTTCCTATTAATTTCCTCATTATATCATAATATGAGCAAAAATATTTGAGTAAGGGGAAATTATATGATACCATTTAGAAGAAACAATTTGCAAACCGTTTTTATCTACTTATCCATGTTGGAGGAAATTGGTATGGCTCATAATAAAAAGATGAAACTGCAAAAGCGGTCCCGTCAGTCCGCCCGTATCCACCGGGGCTTTGAAATGCCCGTTGGTATGGGCTCTGAAGACAGTATCCTGGGCTTTCGTACGTCGAAGGAATTAAAAGAAAAATATTTTTATTTTCACGGCCGTGTGGCCCGCCGTCCTTTTCTCATGCGGACGATTTTGCTGATGATCGCGCAATTTATGTTTACCTTTATTTTGTATCTCAAACTGGCAGAAGCGATTACCATTGGCCGCTCGGATTTTGCTGCCCTCTTTGGCCTGCTTCTCGTCGTCCTGACCATTCCGACGGTCTGGTCAGAGCTTTCTCTGGGCTGGCGCCGTTGCCACGATATTAATAAGAGCGGGGCTCTTTTCATCATCCCGTATCTTTGCTATTTGGGCAGCTTTCTCGGACCGATTCTGGGCCTTGACTCCACGGTAGCCATGGCTGTGCAATCGATTATGGCAGTGACCTATTTGGGTCTCTTTTATGTCCGCGGGACAGAAGGAGACAACGCCTATGGTCCGGCCCGGTCCCGTTAGGAGGCAGTATAGATGACATTAGCGCAAGGTGAAGAAGGGAAGACCTATCTCGTTGAGAAGCTATCCCTGGCACAAAAGACAGAAAAACGGCTGCAGGCCTTAGGCATGACGTGCGGCACGAAGATAGAAGTAATGAAAAATAAAAATGGTGGTACCATGATCATTAAAATGCGCAATACCCGTCTGGCCATTGGCAGAGGCATTTCCACGCATATTGAAGTGAGGAGCTGAGACGATGCCCGATTTAGGAAAGGCGGAACGTGAAAAACATATTCCTCAGGGGATAGAAGATAGTAATGCCGTACCTACAGAGGGGATGACCGTAGCCTTTATCGGTAACCCTAACTGTGGCAAGACGACACTGTTTAATGCTTATACAGGGGCGAATCTGAAGGTAGCTAACTGGCCCGGTGTTACTGTAGAAAAAGTAGAAGGGGCTATCGACAGCCACGGTGTACATATTCACCTCGTCGATCTGCCGGGGACGTACAGCCTGACGTCGTATACGATGGAAGAACAGGTTTCCCGCAATTTTATCCTCAGTGACGATGTCGATGTCATCATCGATGTTGTCGATGCGTCAGCCTTGGAACGGAACCTGTATTTGACTTTACAGCTATTGGAACTGGGCCGTCCTGTCGTCGTCGCCCTGAATATGATGGATATTGTAGAAAAACGCGGTATGGAAATCGATTTGCACCGTCTGCCGGAAATGCTCGGCGTACCTGTCGTCCCCGTATCGGCTTTGAAGCGCCGCGGTCTGAGTGTACTCCTGCACGCAGCTATTCATCATAAGGATCGCACCCATCCGGATCAGCTGATTCACGATCATCCGGAAATCACCCATCACAAGCATAATCATCATCATGATTTTGCCATGGTGTATAGTGATGTCCTGGAAGATAAGATCGATCAGCTGCGCGTCCTGTTGCAGGCCCAGTATCCGGATTTGCAGAATTATCGCTGGCATGCCCTGAAGCTTCTGGAAATGGACCAGGAAATTACGGCCAAGTATCCCCTTCAAGGCATAGAAGCCGTCGTTGACCGCAGCTATGAAACGGATATTATCAATGAAAAGTATGCGTTTATTGAGGAAATTATTCAGGAAGTCGTCGTCAACCGGGAAGAACGGGTCGCAGCGACAGACTATGCCGACCGTCTGCTGACCAACCGCTGGCTGGGCATTCCCATTTTTCTGGCTGTCATGGCTGTCGTCTTTTTCCTGACCTTTTTTATTGGCGATATGCTGCGCGATTACTTCGAGTCGGCTATCGATTCGTTTTCCGCTTTGGCAACGAGCGGCCTTACGGCTGTGGGCGCCGGAGAGATGCTCATTTCCCTCATTTGTGACGGCATTATTGCCGGTGTTGGCGGCATTCTGACCTTCTTGCCCAATATTTGTATCCTCTTCCTGACCCTGGCTGTCCTTGAAGACAGTGGCTACATGTCACGCGTGGCTTATATCATGAACGATGTCATGAACCGGCTGGGCCTGTCAGGACGGGCGTTTATTCCTATGATTCTCGGCTTTGGCTGTTCCGTACCGGCTATCATGGCCTCACGGGCCCTGGAAAATAAGACGGACCGTTACCGGACTATGCTGGTTACGCCTTTTATGTCGTGCAGTGCCCGCCTGCCTATTTATATTCTCTTTTCCGGCATGTTCTTTCCGGAAAATGCCATGATCGTCGCCTATTCCATGTATCTCATCGGTATCGTCGTCGCCCTGGTCTGTCTCCTCGTCCTGCATCTGTTTCAGCGGCAGGAAACGGAGAATATACTCCTCATTGAACTGCCGGAATATAAGCAGCCCAGCCTGCGGACGGTCTGGATTTCCGTTTGGAATAAGGTCAAGGATTATTTGAACCGTGCCGGCACGATTATCTTTGCGGCTTCTATTCTCATGTGGTTTATTCTGAATTTTGGCCCATCCGGCTACGGTGCTATGAACGATAGCTTTGGTGCCATGCTGGGCAAGATTCTCGTACCTTTCTTTGCGCCTCTGGGACTTGGCTATTGGCAGATCTCCCTGTCTCTCCTGGCCGGGATCTCAGCGAAGGAAGTTGTCGTTTCGAGCTTTGCCGTTCTCTTTGACGGAGTCAATATTAATTCTGCAGCAGCTTTGGCTACCCTGGCTGCCAGTATGGGGCAAATGGGGTTTACGCAGCTCAATGCCTATTGCATGATGCTCTTTTCTCTCTTGTACGTTCCCTGTGCGGCTACGATTGCTACGATTCACACTGAATCGCACAGCTGGAAGTGGACGGCCTTTTCTGTCGTGTTCCAGATTTCTGTTGCCTGGGTGATCACCTGTGCGGTTTACCAGATTGGCAGCCGCCTGTTTTAAGTAAGTACTAGCTATGTATGCCGGCAAGGGGCCCTCGCAGAGGGCCTCTCTGTGCATCTGAACTTTTTATTTTACAAGGTATGGCAAAACCTGTATAATAGTTGCGAATCTATTCACGTGTAAGGAGACGCGCATGAGTACACCTATGATAAAATTGGAGCATATGAGTCATGCCTATACAGATGAAAATGGCAAGACCGTATATGCTGTAAAAGATATATCTCTGGAAATACAGCCAGGGGAATTTGTAGCCATTATCGGCACTAATGGTTCGGGAAAGTCGACGCTGGCCAAGCATTTCAACGTCCTTCTCGTACCGACAGAAGGCACGTGTGAAGTTTGTGGCCTGCGGACCGATGACCCCCAGCATGTCTGGGATATCCGCCAACAGGTGGGCATGGTCTTCCAAAATCCCGATAACCAAATCGTTGCAGCCGTCGTAGAAGAGGACGTGGCCTTTGGTCCGGAGAATCTCGGCGTGCCGCCGGAAGAAATCCGTCAACGCGTAGCCGATGCCCTGGAACGGGTACAGATGACGATTTATGCTAAACACGGACCGCACCTTTTAAGCGGCGGCCAGAAGCAGCGTATTGCTATTGCCGGCATCCTGGCCATGCAGTCCCGCTGTATCGTCCTGGACGAACCGACGGCTATGCTCGATCCGAAAGGGCGGCAGGAAGTGATGGAAACGCTGCATCAGCTGCACCGCGAAGGGATCACGGTCATCCTCATTACTCATTTCATGGAAGAAGCTGTTCAGGCTGACCGGGTTATGGTCGTACATCACGGCGAACTGAAGATGGATGGTACGCCCCGGTCGGTCTTTACGCACGTCGACGAGCTGAAGCAAATGGGCCTCGACGTGCCCGTACCGGCAGAGCTGGCTGTACGCTTGCGCGAAAAAGGCGTACCCCTGCCGGAAGGAATTATTACGAAAGAAGAACTGGGAGACGCGTTATGTCAATAAAACTGGAACATGTTACGTATACGTACGGTACAGGCTCACCCTTTGAAAAGACAGCCCTGCAGGATGTCAGCTTGGAAATCAAAGAAGGGGAGTTCATCGGTATTATCGGCCATACGGGCTCTGGCAAGTCGACGCTGGTCCAGCTGCTCAATGGCCTTCTGCAGCCGACGAGCGGTACGGTTACCGTCAATGGCCAGGATATCAGCCAGAAATCAAAAGCGGCCATGGAAATGCGCCATGCTGTAGGCATGGTATTCCAATATCCGGAATACCAGCTCTTTGAAGAAACCATTGCCAAGGATATTGCCTTTGGGCCGCGTAATTTTGGCCTGAATGCAGAGGACGTGGCAAAACGGGTGCGGGAGGCCATGGAATTTGTAGGCCTCGATTACGATACGTATGCTGATCGTTCACCTTTTCGCCTCAGCGGCGGCCAGATGCGCCGTGTCGCTATTGCCGGCGTGATTGCCATTCATCCGCAATACTTGATTCTCGATGAACCTTCGGCCGGTCTGGACCCTGTCGGGCGCCGTGAAATTTTTGCGGAAATTCAGCGCTGGCATAAGGAAAAGAATATTACGGTCATCCTCGTGTCCCATAATATGGACGATATTTCCCGTATGGCAAACCGTCTCATCGTCCTTTCGGAGGGGCAGATTCTCATTGACGGCGAACCGCTTGATGTCTTTGCTACGCAGCAGGATAAACTCCACAGTGCCGGCGTAGCCGTGCCGCCTGTGACGGAGGTATTGCAATACTTAAAAGGCCGGGGCCTGGCCGTAGAAGACCGGGTGCATACAGTGGATGAAGCCGTTGCTTCTATTTATCACAGTCTGGGAGGAAACAAACATGCTTAAAGATATTACGCTTGGACAGTATTTTCCTGGCGAATCTTTTCTGCACCGCCTGGATCCCCGCTGCAAGATCATAGCGACACTGATCGTCATCGTGGCTATCTTTTTGGCTGAATCCCTGACGGCCTATGGCCTGCTGACTGTCTTTGTGGCTTTTTGTTTTGGTATTTCTCATTTGCCCATGAAGCTGGTTCTGAAATCGATCAAGCCTTTATGGGTCATTATTGTCCTCACCATGGGAATTCATATCTTTACGACGCCTGGCGAGGCAATCTGGCAGTGGGGGTTTCTCCATATTACCTGGGAAGGGCTGCGTCAAGGGGCACTCATGACGGCTCGTCTGGTGTATTTGATCGTCTTTTCTTCCCTTTTGACGTATACGACGTCGCCGATCTTGCTGACTGATGGGATTGAGCACCTGCTCAATCCGTTCCGCCGCATCGGCGTACCGGCCCATGAGCTGGCTATGATGATGACCATTGCTTTACGCTTTATTCCGACACTGCTCGAAGAAACAGACCGCATTATGAAGGCCCAGACTGCACGGGGCGCCAATTTTACAAGTGGCAGCCTCATACAGCGTGGCAAGAATATGATTCCCCTTTTAGTGCCTCTTTTTGTCAGTGCCTTTCGTCGCGCTGATGATCTGGCCGTGGCTATGGAATCGCGCTGCTACCGCGGCGGCATGGGCCGTACGCGCATGCACGAGCTGGCCTACACCTTCCGTGACAGTATTGCCATGACAGTTGTCATCCTCTTCACAGTGATCCTGGGCGTGATGCGGTGGCTGGTATGAGCATAAAAAAGAATATCTGTCTGACCGTGGCCTATGACGGCACGGATTTTCACGGCTTTCAGAAACAGAAAAATGCGCCGTCTGTTCAGCAGTTTTTGGAAGAAGGACTGGCTAAGATTTTTGCCAGTCCGATTACGATTTATGGTGCTGCCAGGACGGATGCAGGTGTACATGCCCGCGGCCAGGTCGTCAACTTCTATGGCGCCGGGACGATTCCAACGGAAAAGATTCCCTATGCCATGAAGGGCTATCTGCCCTTGGAAATTGCCGTCCTCTCGGCCCGGGAAATGCCGGAGCATTTTAGTGTGCGCCACGATAATAAGGGCAAGCACTATCGGTATACGATAGTCAACAGCCGGATTCACGATCCGTTCCGCCTGCGCTACGCCTGGTTTATCCGTCACCCCCTCGATATTGAGGCTATGCGGGACGCTGCCGGGCGTCTGTTGGGGACACATGATTTCTCGGCCTTTGAAGGGCAGAATACGACACCTATGAATCCTGTAAAGACCATGTATCATATAGGCGTTCATACAGCAGGACCGATTGTGACGATCGATGTCGTAGGCGATGGCTTTTTGTACCACATGGTGCGTAATATTGCCGGTGGTCTCGTCGATGCGGGCTTGCACCGCGTCACACCGGTCCGTTTAGAGGCTGTATTGGCCAGCCGTGACCGGAAACAGTTAGGTGCGACGGCACCGGCCCAAGGCCTGTGTCTGGAAGAAGTCTTTTACGAGGACGTACGGCTGCAAGAAAGACTCTTGCAGCTGCAGCAACAATGACAAACAAAAAGTTATAGGGCGCTCTCTATCTCAAACGGTAAAATTATGGTATAATATTGGACAAACTGTATTCACATATGGACTTACACACGGTATTTCTGCCCCCTGTCATATATGTATACAGCAACAGGGCTGGTCTATAAGCCCTGTACAGGTGGTATTTTTGTATTATCGCAGTGGCGAAAGAGGATATTATCCATATGACTGATAAGACATTAGGCTGGACTGTGCGGCTAGGCGGCGTACTTGCTGTATTGCTGTTCCTCTGGTCTATCCAATGGTTTCTGCCGGATTTCTATTCGACCATGTGGCACCTTACTGTAGAAGGAGATATAGATGGGCTGACAGACTATATTGCATCCTTTGGCTATGCAGCTATTCTGGTCAGTGTATTTATGATTATCTTTGCCAATGCTATCGGCATTCCCTCCATCCCGTTTCTTACGGTAAATGGTGTGATCTTTGGCCTGGTACCGGGGATTATTATTTCCTGGGCCGGGGAAGTAATCGGGATTGAAATTAGTTTTCGCCTGACGCGGACACTCTTACGAAATCAGGCAAAAAAAGTTATCCAGCGTAGTAATATGCTGGAAAAGCTGGACTCGTACAGCTGTATTCGTACGATTATGATGGGGCGGGCTATTCCCTATTCTCCCAATGTCGTAGTTACGGCCTTTAGTGCGTTAAGCCATATTTCGTATAAGGATCATTTTATTGCCAATGCGCTTGGTAAGATCCCTGCCGTTGTCGTAGAAGTATGGTTTGGCCATGATTTATTACGGATTAATGAGCATTGGGAACGGCTTCTCGGCTTGACCATTCTGGTAGTAGCAATTTACGGTTTTTTATGGTGGCGTAAAAAACAAACACAACGAAATAAATCCTGATATCTGCGGGAGAAATGAGTTCGCTCTTTGGGCGGACTTATTTTTTTTCTTCTTTGCATGCAAAAACCCCGGTACCAGAGGAGGGTACCGGGGTGCAGAGGATTGTATTATTTTGCGAAGTAACGAGCGAGCAAGCCGTCGAAGACACGGCCATGGCGGGCTTCGTCTTTGCACATTTCATGAACCGTGTCATGAATAGCGTCGAGGTTCAGCTGTTTAGCGAGGGTGGCCAGTTCTTTTTTACCAGCGCAGGCACCCTGTTCAGCAGCAGCGCGCATTTCGAGGTTTTTCTTTGTATCGTCTGTTACTACTTCACCAAGCAGTTCAGCGAATTTTGCGGCATGTTCCGATTCTTCGTAAGCAATACGTTTGTATGCTTCGGCTACTTCCGGATAGCCTTGGCGGTCGGCCACACGGCTCATAGCCAGATACATACCAACTTCAGAGCATTCCCCAGTGAAGTTCTGGCGCAGGCCTTCGATGATTCGTTCATCAACGCCTTTGGCAACGCCGACGCGATGTTCGTCAGCATATTCTTTTACGCCTTCAACGAGTTCCGAGAATTTTTCTTTCGGAGCACCGCACTGGGGACACTTTTCAGGAGCTTCATTGCCTTCAAATACAAAACCGCAAATACCGCAAACAAATTTTTTCATGATTGTTACCTCCCAAGAGTATGTACTAATATTGATTTCTATAATTTGTATTAACAAATAACGTGTATTTGTTATGCTGTTATTATAGCAGGGCATATTGAGAATTGCAAGGCCTTTTTCTAAAAAAATAGCAGAATTTTTTTCTTTTGTACAGGTTCCCAGGTGTTGTGATGCAGGGCAGGTTTTGCCCGTTCAGAATCGGCATGGCGTATGAGTTGCTTTTTAAGCATGAAATCGATATAATTAAATAGTATGGAAATATAATGGAAAGTATAACCTGATGACCGGCTTATAGCATATAACGAACAGATATGGAGGGATGCAACATGTGGAAAGGAAAAGTTGCCTGCGTTCTGGCGGTGATTGCCCTGTGCGGGGCTATGACGGCTGGCGCAGCGGACTATACAATTCTGGAGAAAGCAGAAAAAGTAGAAACGACTGTATATGGAGCACCGCAGAGCGGTTCATTGAATACCCGTATTGATGCACTGGATCGGACCTTAAACGGTCAGGAACTGTTAACGGGGAGTATTCAAAATCAGACGGACGCCTTATATACAGATGTATATGGCAACTCCGGTTCTGATTTGTCCCTGCTGGCAGCTGTGAATATGATGCAGTGGCAGTATTCCGGTAAAATCACAGATGCGCCTTTGCTCGATCGCGTAGCTGCCTTAGAAGAAGGCATAAACGGCAAGGCAGCCACAGGATCTCTCATCGGCCGCGTGCGCTCCTTGCGTACGGCGATGCTGGGCAATACGGCGTTTACGTCGCAAGATGTAGTCATCCCGGCCGGTACGATTGTCACTATGAAAAATCTGGATCCCCTTGACTCGGAAACGCTTCAGAAAGGGGATATAGTCCGCTTCAGCGTTGCTGAAGTCGTCATGGTAGGTAATGTGATTGCCATTCCCCGGGGCATGGAAGCTGATGGCACGGCAACGACGGTCCGCAAGGCCGGACGCTTTGGCCGTGATGGTAAGATCGAAATTACGTACAGCACCGTACGGGCTGCTGACGGGACGCCTGTACCTTTGACAGTCGGCGAAAAGACGAAGGAACAATATAAGCGGACAGCCGGAGCCGTAGGTGCTTCTGCAGCGGGTGCTATTATTCTCGGCCCGGTAGGGCTTGTAGGCGGCCTTTTTGTAAAAGGCAATGACGTCAATATTCCGGCCGGGACTACCATGTACGCGGAAGTAAAGATGGCAACAGAAGTGATCGGCTTTATTGAAAAACAACAGCCTGTTTCAACGATGGCCTCTGCCAATATGGCTGCCAGCGGCGTAGCCGTGCCGGCTTCGGAACCGGTCGTAGCGGCGGCTACGACGACTGCAACGGTCACGCCGGACACAGGTGATGGAGGAAACGTAACAATCCCTGAACAGGACAAGACAGAACACGTGACGCCCGTCTCTCTGGATACGACAGGCGTGCCCGCTCATGACGATGTTCAGGCAACGGTGACGATTACGCCAGCGAATAACAATTAATTGACAGGTGACGATAATGAATAAAAAAATGACAGCTGCCGTTTTGGCCGCCGTCCTGCCCCTTTCCCTGCAGATTTATGCACAGGATACGGCAGCTGACAAGGAAAAGCTTGTACAAGTGCATACAGAAGAAACGCTGCCTGTCCCAGCGGCACAGGATACGGGGCTGACACCGGTAAATCTGGATCAGGCTGCAGCCAGTTATGATGTCGTACTGCCCCAGCAGCCCGTTAAGATGACAGCCGATAAGCTGCTCATGCGTAATTCCGACAATTATGTCGCTGCCCGGGGAAATGTCGATATTGCCCAGGGAATGGATGAAATGCATGCGAACGTCGTAGAGGGCAACGCCAAATCGCAGGTATATCATGCGACAGGGCCGGTCATATATATGAATAGTACGACGGCCCTCGATGGTACAGATGTGACGTACAATGCAGCTAATCAGAGTGCACTCATGGGAACTATGAGCGGCTTCATGGATGCGACGACGTACGTTCGTGGTACAGATGCAGAAATGTATAATGGCCAGGGCTATATCAAGCACGGTCTGATTACGACACCTCATGCAGTAGCTAAGACGCCGGACTATTATTTGACCGGCGATGATATCCGTATTTATCCCGGTGAAAAATTTACGGCTGAAAATACGAAGCTGTGGTTTAAGCACGTCTGCCTCTTTACGTATGGCCATTATGAAGGAAAATTAGGCGATAAAAAGGAAAAACCTTGGATTTTTACGCTGCTGCCACGGCCGACGTATAATAACGACAATGGTATCGGCCTGCGCGGGGATGGCAAATTCCCGCTGAATCAAGCGGGCGATCTCTCTTTAAATCTGAGCTATTATATCTATTCGAAGGAAGGCTTCAAGCCTTCGGCGACGATCGCGAAGAACACCCGCGTCGGTACCTTCTCCTTCGGTTACAGCAAGGAAGAAAGTACGGATAATGATGATCATATCTGGGCGACACGCTGGCCGGAGCTGCGGTACTATATGCCGCGTATATACGTCGGTGATTCCGGTATTTACGTAGATGGCAGTGCCAGCTGGGGACGCTGGGAAGAAGGCGACAAGAAAGGGGAACACAAAGGCTATCGTACAGAAGTGTCCCACCGGCCGATTCCCTTGTGGACCCGGGCTAATCTGCGCTTCTTTACGGGCTACCGTAAGGACCTGTATGCCTACCACGATGCCGAACGGAGCGATCCGTACTGGGGCGCAATCCTCAATCAGGGCATCAATAATCGTCTTTGGACCAGCTTCTGGTACAAGAAGCACAACGTCAGCGGCTATACACCGTATCGCTTCGATAATATCGATGACCCGCGTCAGAAAGGCTTCTCTGTAGGCTATGTCCTGACGCCGCTGGATACGATTATTTTCTCTATGAATAAAAACCTCGACAATGGCAACATTGACGATCGTAATTTCACATGGGTCCGTGACCTGCATTCCTTTATTGCGACTATTACGTATAAACAGGTCGATAAAGAATGGGATATTCAGCTCATTTCCAAGGACCTTGATTTCTAAAATAAAAACAGCCGTGTTCGTCACGGCTGTTTTTTTACCGATTTTTTACGGGTTTCATATTTATTTGTCGGAGAATCGCATGTTATACTAGTACTAAGTATAGGTAAAATTGATACTGTAGGCACATACAAGAGAGGATGAATTATAGTGGCTTTAATTTATTGTGTAGAAGATGACGCTAGTATCCGCGAGTTAATAGGCTATGCCTTGGAAAGTCAGCATTTTGCTGTTAAGACCATGGCCGACGGCAAGGAATTCTGGCAGGCCTTAGAAGAAGAAAAGCCGGACCTGCTCTTGCTGGATATCATGCTTCCCGGTGAAAGCGGTATGGATATTTTACAGAAATTACGCAGTCAGACAGCTTATAAATCCTTGCCCATCATTATTCTCACGGCAAAAACCAGTGAATTTGATATTGCCAAGGGACTCAATAAGGGGGCCGATGATTATGTCAAAAAGCCTTTTGGGATTGTTGAACTGACATCGCGTATTCACGCCGTATTGCGGCGCTGCGGCCAACAGGAGGAAGAGGAAGATACGCTCAATTGCGGCCCGATCAGCTTAAATGAAAAACGCCATGAAGTAACGGTCGACGGAGAACCGTGCCAGCTTACAGTGAAAGAATTTGAACTGTTGCGCTATATGCTGATTAATCAGAATATCGTCCTCACGCGGGAACGCATTATGGAAGCCGTCTGGGGCTTTTCCTATGAAGGGGAAACGCGGACCATCGATATGCATATCCGCAGCTTGCGGCAGAAATTAGGTGATGCCAGCCGCTTCATCCTCACTGTCCGCGGCCTGGGCTATGTCATGAAGGGCGAATAGGTATGAAACGACGTATTTATCTCAGCCTGCTGGCTATGGGCTTTGCCTGTATGGCCGTGACGATTTTGATTTACAGCTGGGTCGTCTGGCATTCGGCACAAGAACAGGCAATGACAGAGCTGAACAATGCCGTTACGATCATGACGACCAGCATCAAGCAGGTAGATGATCCGCTCCGTTATTTGCAGCAAACGGGTCAGAATGAAAAGGGCAATATGCGCATTACCTGGATTGGCTCGACGGGACATATTTTGTATGAATCGGACTATGACCAGGAGGCCATGGAAAATCATTTGGAACGGCCGGAAGTGCAGGAAGCCATCAAAGAAGGGAAGGGCTCTTCTGTGCGTATGTCCAGCACGCTGGAAAAGACACTGTACTACAAGGCTGTCCGTTTGGATAACGGCACGATTTTGCGCCTCAGTCTGGAACGGCGCTCGTTGTATATGCACTTCCTTTCCCTCTTGCCGCTCTTGCTCTTGCTGCTGGCATTAACCTCCCTGGCTTGTATCAAAGCATCGCGGATGTTGACGACCAGCCTTTTGGCACCCTTGCGCCGGACGGCACTGATCATGGAAAATATCGGCTCGCCTGAAGATATACGCGGCAAAGTACCGCCTGTCTATTCGGAGCTGCGGCCGCTCGTGCAAAAGATTCTCGATCAAAGTGAAGTCATCAACCATACGATCCAGACCCTGGAACAGCAGCGGAATGTAATCCGCCTGATGATGGAAAATTTGCAGGAAGGTGTCATTCTGACCGATCCGTCCTATAAAATTCTCGTCATTAACCAGTGTGCCAAGTCCGTCCTTGATCTGCGTCAAAATCTGACTGTATCGGGCCTCGATTTGCCGTCCCTATTTACGGCAATTGACTGGGAGCTGATCCGGCAGGCCGGTACGTCTGAGGCGGCATCGGAGCAGCGCTTTGCCCTGGAAGATTCCCTTTATCAGCTGACCGTACAGCCGGTCTATAAAGATCATACCTTTTATGGCGTGCTCTTTATCTTGGATGATATTACGGAACGGGAACGGCGGGAACAGCTGCGCCGGGAATTTACATCCAATGTGTCTCACGAGCTGAAAACACCCCTTACGTCTATCCGGGGCTTTGCCGAAGTGCTGGCGGCGGGGATGTTCAAAAGTCATGAAGATGCACAGCATTTCGGAACGCGGATTTATGAACAGGCTAACCGTCTCCTGGGAATGATTGAAGAAATTTTGCATCTCACGCGGATTGAAGAAAAAAAACAAAGCAAACCTATGGAAGCGGTTCATTTGAAACCCATCGTCCAGGATGTAGCCAGCTTTATGGAGCCGGTCTTATTGGAGAAACAGATTACTGTACACTGCACCTTAGCAGATGTCACCGTATGGGGAGATGAAGGACGTTTGCGGGAAGTCGTCGTCAATCTCGTTGACAACGCCGTGAAATATAATCGTCCCGGCGGCCATGTGTACGTATCCCTGCGCGAAGAAGAGCAGCGCGTGTTGCTCCAGGTAACCGACACGGGAATCGGCATTCCTGAAGACAAGCAAAAACGCGTGTTTGAACGGTTCTACCGTGCCGACGTGAGCCATTCGGACAAAATCGAAGGCAGTGGTCTGGGACTTTCTATTGTCAAACACATTGTCGATCAGCATCAAGGCCGGATTTCCTTAACCAGCAAGGAAAATTCAGGCACCCGGATTACCGTGTCCTTCCCGGCTTACCGCGAGCAGAACGGGTAAAAAAGCAGCAAGGGGGAGAGAAAGTTGAAGACCTATACATTTCCATATGGCACGACAAACCAACATCTCAGCCTGGACGAGGAGCATGTGCTCTTGTATCTCGATAGTCCCCAGGCGAAGGCCGTGCGCGATGAAGAGGAAGCCATCCGCAAGTCCCTGTATAAGCCTGTATCCGGCCGGCCCTTACGGGAATGCGTGAAGACAGGTGGTACAGTGGTCATCGTCGTCAGTGATATTACGCGGCCTGTCCATACAGACCGCATGCTGCGTATTCTCGTAGGAGAACTGAATCTCATGGGCGTACAGGATGAACAGATTACGGTGCTCATCGCGTTAGGCACCCACCGGCAGCAAACACGGGAAGAAACGGAAGCAGTCTGTGGCGCCGATATGGTACGGCGTCTCTATATTGTGCAGCATGATTGTCATGACGAGTCACAGCTCCTTAGCGTAGGGGTCACGTCCAGGGGAAACCAGGTACGCATTAACCGGCTGGCTGTCGAAGCAGATACGCTCATTGTTACGGGCGGTATTTCCTTTCATGATATGGCCGGCTTTGGCGGCGGCCGCAAGGCAATCCTGCCGGGCATTGCCGGCTATGATACGATTATGGCTAACCATGCCCTGGCCTTGAGCGATGATGAGGCCGATGGTATGAACCATAACTGCGATGCCGGCAAATTGCAAGGCAATCCCATCCATGAGGATATGATGGAAGGCGCTGCCTTCGTACCGCCTCATTTTCTGCTCAATCTGGTTTTTACAGCATCGGGCAGCTTATATGATGTCGTCAGCGGCACCTGGGATACGGCCTGGCAGAAAGGCTGTGAAAAGCTCTTAGCCCTCGATGGCGTGCCCATACCCACGCAGGCCGATGTGGTCATCGGTTCAGCTGGCGGCTATCCTAAGGATATCAATATGTACCAGGCGACGAAGGCTCATATGAATGCCGTCTTTGCCGTTAAACCCGGCGGTATCATGATTCTGGCTATGGCCTGCGAAGATATGTATGAACCGGCGTCCTTTGCGGATTGGTTTTTCCGCGACGACCTGTCCCAGGTTTTGACAGAAGTGAAGCAGCATTTTACGATTCCTGCCTTTTCTGCTTACAAGACACGCTGCATTATCAGGCAGCTGAAGGCCGTCATTATCGTTACGGAACCGCAGTACTTCCACGTTATCCGCAAGAGCGGACAGATTCCGGCCCTCAGTATGGACGAGGCCTGGGGAATCGCCAGAGGGCTGCTTACGGAAGACGGAAAAGAAGCCTCCTATACGGTTACAGTCATGCCCTATGCGGCGTCGACACTGCCCTTGTATACGGGCAAATAAGGCGGCACGGCTGAAATAGCCTTTGGGAGGAATAGCACCCGGTAGCGGTTTTAGGCACGATCGCTATTTCCGTAGCGGAGAGAATAGCGGTGGATTTTGCTTGCAGTAAGTATTGCTAATCTATAGATTTCTGTGTACTTTGGCAAAAACAGCCTGTATATGGGGATGCAACCAGGATTAAACCTGGCTGCATCCTCTTTTTTTTGACGCAATCTTTACTTTGGCCACATAGACTCCTTACATTGCCTTGTTACGATAGGTATGCAATTAAACATACACATACGATTCCACTAAAGGAAAAGGAGACGATTTACGATGAATTTGAAGAAATTAGTTTTGATGGGTCTGGCTGCCATGATGGTATTTGGTGCTGCCGGTTGTGGCAGTTCCAACGATGCAAACAAGTCTGATGCCAAGACGCAGGCCGTATCCGGCAGCATTACCGGTTCCGGTTCATCGGCTCTGCTGCCCTTAGTGAAAGATGCAGCAGAAAAATATAAAGCTGAACATAAAGACGTATCGATCAGCCTCAATGCCGGCGGTTCCGGCACAGGCCTGAAACAGGTATCTGACGGCTCTGTCGATATGGGTAACTCCGATGTACCGGCTGATACGAAGCTGAGCAAAGATCAGGCTGATAAACTGGAAGACCACAAGGTCTGCGTTATGACCGTTGCTACGATTGCTAACAAAGACGTTGCCGGCCAGGTCAAATCCCTGACCCGTCAGCAGCTGACAGATATCTTCACCGGCAAGATCACCAACTGGAAAGAAGTTGGCGGCCCGGATGAAAAGGTTGTCCTCGTAACCCGTCCGAAAACGTCCGGTACGCGTGCCCTCTTCAAACAGTATGCCCTTAACGGTGCCGAAGAAGCCTCTAACCAGTCCTTGGAAACAGATAACTCCGGTATCCTCGTTCAGAGCGTTGCCCAGAATCCGGGTGCTATCGGCTACGTAGCCCTGCCGTACCTGATCAACGATTCGACGGTTGGTTCTATCGCCATCGACGGCGTAGCTCCGACACTGGAAAATACATATAACGGCACATACTCCGTCTGGGGCTATGAACACATTTACACCAGCAAGGATCCGAAACCGGCTGTTAAATCGTTCATCGACTACATCCTCTCCGACAAATATGGCCAGCGCATTGAAGAACTTGGCTATGGCGTCAGCAGCAAGATGCAGACTAAAGAAGTTCACTAAGAGTGAAACAATCGGATAAACGCTAAATACATATGGCGTGCAGCAGATTGTTTTCCGGGAAGACACGGTCTCACGGGGCTCTCCCTGCGGGGCCGTGTACTTTATATGGAGGTTCGAATAAATAATGATAAACGCACTCGCATTAGCTGTCCGCCGGGCCCACAGGAATGAGAAAACAGCACGTATTCTCATCACCCTGTGCGGCATAGGCACGGCCTTGGTACCTTTTCTCATCGGTGCCTTCCTGCTCCTCAAGGGCACGGATACCTTTTTTGTTTTTCACCACAGTCTGGGAGAATTCCTCTTCTCCGGCGTCTGGAACCCGAGCGATACGGCAGAAGGCGGCGGTCACGTAGGGGCGGCCATGTTCCTTTCCGGTTCTCTCGTCACCTGTGCCCTGGCTCTCGTTTTATCCCTGCCTTTATGTATTTCTACTGCTATTTTTATGACAGAGATCGCCACGCCGCGCACGCGCCGCTTGATTCAGCCGGCTGTCGAACTCTTCACAGGGATTCCTTCTGTTGTCTACGGCTGGATTGGCCTGACCGTTCTCGTGCCGTTCCTGCGTCTCATTTTCCCCATGCCCTTCGGCTTCTCTGTCCTGGCTGCCGGTTGTGTCCTGGCGGTCATGATTTTCCCGACCATTACGACGATGGCAGCGGACGCCATGGCAGCTGTGCCGAAAACGTGGCGTGAGGCCTCGTACGGACTGGGTGCTACCCGCTGGGAAACCATTGCCCATATCGTTCTGCCTGCTGCCAAAGGCGGCATTTTTACGGGGATCATCTTAGGCCTGGCTCGTGCCCTTGGGGAAGCCCTGGCAGTCGCCATGGTTATCGGCCAGATGAAAGTCTTTCCGACGTCCCTCTTCCTGCCGGCCAGTACGCTTACGACGGCCATTGCCTCGGATATGGGTGGTGCCATGGAAGGCGGCGAATACAGCGCAGCTCTCTGGACGATGGCGCTGACCTTATTCCTCTTGTCCTTCTTGTTTATCTTCCTGATCCATCGCCTCAACCGCGCATCGGATTTGAAGGGAGGAAAATAAATTGACCAGCTTAGCACAAAAGAAACGTTCTGATTCCATTATGACCGCCCTGTTTGTCGGCGGTGCCGGTTTTGCCGTCGTCCTGCTCGTCGCCTTTGTCGGCTTCGTTATCATACAGGGTGTTGAAGGCATGACACCGGAAATGCTCTCCTTTGGCCCCCATGGCTTGGGCGATATGTTCTTTAACACGGTGTACCTCGTCGTTCTGGCTCTCGTCGGCAGTATGATTACAGGGATTCCTGCCGGGATTTTCCTGGCTGAATATGCCGGCAACGGCAAAGTGACCCATTGGGTACGTATGGCTATTGAAACCCTGGCGTCCCTGCCATCTATCGTCGTCGGCCTCTTTGGCTACCTGGCCTTTATCGTCATGACCGGTTCCCAGTGGAACCTCTTTGCCGGCGCCTTGGCCGTATCCATCCTGACCTTGCCGTTAGTTACGTCTGTTACGGAAGATGCCCTGCGCAACCTGCCGGACAGCTACCGTCAAGGGAGCCTGGGTCTCGGTGCTTCCCATTGGCAGACGATCTGGAATATTTTGCTGCCGGCTTGTTTTCCCCGTATTATGACGGGTCTCATCATGGCCGCCGGCCGTGGCTTCGGTGAAGCTGCTGCCCTCATGTTTACAGCCGGTATGTCGACGGATATCGATTGGACGAACTGGGATATTACATCGAGCTCGTGCCCGCTCAACCCGTTCCGTCCGGGCGAAACGCTGGCCCTGCACATTTGGGCCCTGCGTACAGAAGCCCTGCATCCCGATGCCGTACAGATGGCCAGTGCCTCGTCGGCAATCCTCATGATAATGGTTGTTTCGTTCAGCTTGGCTGCACGCTGGCTCAGCTGGAGAATTGATAAGAAAATGGGAGGAAGTAAATAATGACTGAAATGACAACAACGCTGATTGGCTCCGGTGCTGCTAAAGCTACTGAACAGGAAGCCGTACGCGTTTCTCAGGAAGCCGCCGGTGATGCAGAATATACCTTTTCTGTAGAGGGTCTGGACCTCTTTTATGACCAGACGCAGGCGCTGAAAAATATTAATATGAATATTGAAAAGAACCATATTACGGCTCTCATCGGCCCTTCCGGCTGCGGTAAATCTACGTTTCTTAAAACACTGAACCGCATGAACGACTGGGTAGAAGGCTGCCGTGTTACCGGTAAAATCCAGTTCGAAGGAAAGGATATCTTCAAGGAAGTCGATCCTCTGGCCCTGCGCTATCGTGTAGGCATGGTCTTCCAGCAGCCGACGCCGTTCCCGAAGAGTATTTTTGAAAACGTTGCCTATGGCCCGCGTATTCAGGGTATTTCCAATAAAAAGGAATTGGCTGAAATCGTCGAACAAAGCCTGCGTCAGGCCGTCATTTGGGACGAACTGAAAGACCGGCTGAACGAAAGTGCCTTAGGTCTTTCCGGCGGCCAGCAGCAGCGTCTCTGCATTGCCCGTACCCTGGCTGCACGCCCGTCGGTTATCCTCATGGATGAACCGACATCGGCACTGGATCCGATTTCCACACAGAAAATCGAAGACCTGGCCCTGGAATTGAAAAAAGATTACACCATCGTCATCGTCACACACAGCATGCAACAGGCCCGCCGTATTTCTGATAAGACAGCCTTCTTCCTGCTTGGTGAGCTGATTGAATTCAACGATACAGTGGACATGTTTACCCAGCCGTCTAATGCGCAGACGGAAGCATATATTACCGGCCGGTTCGGCTGATCACAGGGAGGTACCATTTTGGAATCATACGATATTGCAATAAGCGAGCTCAAGAGCCGCTTGGATAACTTAGGTCTGGCTGTAGAACAGGCAGTCGGTGAAACGGCTAAGGCTTTGGCGACGATGGACGTAGAACTGGCGAAGAAAATCTATGAAGGCGACGATGAAATCGATGCCCTCGTACGGGAATGTATGAAAAAGGATATGACCATTGATATGCTGCAAAATCCGGTGGCTACAGATTGGCGTAACCTCATGGCAACGCTGAAGATCCTTTCTGATATGGAACGCATTGCCGATCACTGTGCCGATATCAGCCACTATATTCTTCATTTGAAGGAATATGGTGATCCTGTTGACCAGCCTACAGGCCTCATGGAAATGTACGCCGTCATGTCGTCTATGGTGAGTGATGTGCTCGATTTCTACAAGGGGAAAAACAGCTCACAGGCTGATCTCATGAAGGACAAGGATGATATCGTAGACGAAGCCTTTAACCGGCTGATCGCGCAGATTTCGGAAAAGGTGAAGAGCGATCCTGACCATTCGCGGCAGTACATTGCCTACGTCCTTATCGTCAAGTATATTGAACGCATGGCCGATCATGCCAACAATATTGCCGAATGGGTCATTTATCGGGAAAAGAATCAATTATAAGCAGAAAAAAGAGCAGCTCCGCTGGGGCTGCTCTTGGCGATTTTGGCATGGATTAATATTCCGGTGGCAACGTATTTTTCGTATGGGGCATGGACATGGATGAATTCGGCGGCAGGCCCTGCTTGGCGGCCGGACGGGTAAAGCCCTGGCCGACGACTTCAGAGGCATCGCTAAAGGTCATAAAGGCCAAGGGATCCAATTTGTTGACCAGCTGCTTGACACGGGCTACTTCCGTCAGTTTGATAATGGCGTAGATAATCTGTTTGTCCTGCATGGTATAAGCACCCTGGCCGTGGAGATAGGTGGCACCGTGGCCGATATAGCGCATGAGTACCGGAGCGATGACGTCGGCCCGGTTGGAAATGATAATGACCGTTTTGCGCTGTTTTAGGCCGACGACGACTTTGTTGGTTACAAAGGCGGAAATATAGACGCCGACGAAGGTGAGGACGGCCAGTTCCAAGCTAAAGAGGTAGGCGGCAAAAATGAGGATGACCATATTGAGGACCATGACGACGTTGCCCATTTCCATAGAGTAAAATTTCTTTACAATAGCACCGACGACGTCCAGGCCGCCGCTGTTGCCGTTGTACTTGTAAATAATACCCATGCCCAGGCCGTTTACGGCACCGCCGGTAATGGAAGAAATCATAGGATCCTTGATAATCGTCATGTCCGATAAGAAGGCTGTTGCATCAAAGGAGATGGACATGATGATGGTACCGACGATACTTAAAATCGTATATTGCCGGCCCATAAATTTGTAGCAGGCAATCATGATCGGGATATTCAGAATGAACATGCCCAGGCCGATAGGGAGCCCCGTCAGGTAGTAAACTAAAATAGAAATACCACTGATACCGCCGCTTAATAAATGATGGGGAACAAAAAACGCCGTTACACCAATGGCAGCGATGATACTGCCTATGAGCGTAGCAACGTACGGAATCAAAAACTCTTTGAGATTAAATTCTTCCTGGGCTTTCATGATTACCCTCCGTGGTTTACAGGTGAAAGATTGTAAAAACCAAAAAAAAACATTATAATGAAAGTTATAATATCTATGTACAGTTGTTGGCTGAAGGGGCCTCTAAAGGGTTTTCCATAAGAAAACAGCCTGAACTGTCTCACCATTATAGCATAGGTATGTTTTAATTCAATACAAAAATATTTAAATCAGAAAAATGCAGGCAAAAGCTGAGGGGACTTTTTTCTGACCATGGATTTGCACGGAAAAACCATATATTTTTATGTGTGTGTGACGTGCTTTTACAGGAGTGTAAACTGAGAATGATAGAAGAAAAAGGATACGGAAAAATCAACCTGGCCCTGTGCATTACAGGACGCCGTCCCGACGGATATCATGATATTGACACCGTATTTCAGTCCATTGCTCTCTGCGATACGATCCGCTTGGAACGGGCTGATGACGTACAGCTGACCTGTTCAGAACCGGCTCTGCCTTGCGACAGGTCGAACCTGGCCTACAAGGCCTATGAAGCCATGCGCCCGTATTGTAAAGGCTCGTCCGGGGTTCATATCCATATTGAGAAACATATCCCCATTGCTGCCGGATTAGCCGGTGGCAGCACGGATTGTGCAGCCGTACTCCGCGGACTGAACCGGTTGTGGCAGCTGCACTTTTCCGACAGCCGTTTATGCGAAATCGGGGCGGCTCTGGGGGCAGACGTTCCCTTTTGCATCCGTGGCGGTACAGCCCGTGGTACCGGCGTAGGCGAAGTGCTGAAACGGCTGCCGTCACTGCCTGATTGGCCGGTTCTCATTATTCATCCCCACGTGGCCGTGCACACTGGCGAAGCGTACGAACTCTTTGACCGGCAGACGATACAGTCGCCGGTGGACATTAACGCCCAGGAAGCGGCTGTACGCACGGGTGTTCTGGAACGGGTCATGGATTCGTTGGGCAATACCTTTGAAGAGCTGGTCATTCCCATCGTACCGGAAATCCGGCACTTAAAACAGATGCTGCATCGCGAAGGACTGCGGCCGCTCATGTCAGGCAGCGGGCCCACCCTTTTTGCACTCATTCCGCCACAGCATAAACATCACGAAATTGCTGCCCGGCTGCGTGCTGTACTGCAGGATGCGGATATTTTCACAAGTACCTTAGTAACAGGGGAGTAAGAGGAATGGAAACAGGCGATACAAAACATAAAAAATTAGAACCTATTAAACTGGATGCCTACCGTCCGTTACGGGAAGTCGTCAGTGAGGCCTTGCGCAAGGCGATTAAGGATGGGGTCCTTAAACCGGGAGAACGGCTCATGGAAATCCGCCTGGCTGACGAACTGGGCGTAAGCCGGACACCGATACGCGAAGCAATCCGCAAGCTCGAACTTGAAGGCTTCGTCGTCATGGTACCGCGCCGGGGAACCTATGTGGCCGATATTTCCTTGAAGGACATCGTACAGGTTTTTGAAATCCGCAGTGCCCTGGAAGAACTTTCGGCCGGTTTGGCAGCCGAACGGATTACGGCCGACGAGCTGGAACATTTGGAACGGATTCTCGTAGAAATTAATGAGTATATAGAAAACGATGACTTTGATAAGATCGTCGACGCCGACGTGCGCTTTCATGATATTTTGTATCATGCCAGCCGCAATAACCGTCTCGTCGATATCCTGAATAACCTGCGGGAGCAAATGTTGCGCTTCCGGTCTATTTCCATGCATTATCCCGGCCGCCTGGCCGCTACGTGGGAAGAGCACCGGCAAATGGTGGAATATATTGCCGATCATAATAGTGCGCAGGCCCGTAAAATTGCCAAAAAACATATGGAAAATTCGGAACGGACTCTGCTCAAGGGAATCAATAAGGATGAAGAGTCGGCCCGCTGGGTGCAGGAACTCTTTCCGCATCATGAGGAAGAAGCGCACGAATAACAGGAGAAGCGATCATGATACACAACATGACACATCATTTAAAGGACTTTCGCAAGAAATTTGAACGGGATGATGATTTTGAAGAGTTTCTTTTTATCCTCACGTTCAGTCTTTTTTGTCTTCTCTTCATACGCGTCCTGGTAGCGATCTACATGGGACACTGGGGACTTTTTGAATAGTTGTGATAGCATAAGAAAAGAGGGGAATCGTATGCCAACTTTTTCTTTGCCCTTTGGTAAGGGGACAGAGACCATTACACTGCCTGAAGAGCACCTGTTATACGATTTGCGGGGCCGTGAAACCCAGGCCGTCGCAGACGAAGAGGCTGCCGTACAGGCCGCGCTTGAGCATCCGATTGGCAGTGCGCCTTTATCTGAAATCGTACAGGCCGGTGATACCGTAACCATTGTTGTCAGCGATGTCACACGGCTGGTACATACGGACCGCATGCTGCCGGTCATCGTAGGGGAACTAAACCGCATTGGCGTAGCAGATGAGCAGATTACGGTCCTCATCGCACCGGGAACGCACAGGGCCCACACGCAGGCCGAGGATGAACTCGTTTGCGGTAAGGACATGGTCCGGCGTCTGCGTATTGTCCAGCATGATTGCCATGATGCGGCCCAGCTGACCTGCGTTGGCCGGACCAGCTATGGGAATGACATTTATATCAACACGGCGGCCGTTCAAGCAGACAAATTGATCCTCACCGGGGCTGTATCGTTTCATCCGATGGCCGGGTATGGTGGTGGCCGTAAGGCTGTCGTTCCGGGCATTGCTGGCTTTGATACGATCATGCGTAACCATGCCCTGGCCTTGGCAGAAACGCCGGGCGCAGGCTGTAATCCTGCCTGTGATGCCGGCCTCCTGGCTGGGAATCCCTTTCACGAAGATATGCAGGAAGCGTGCGCTCTCGTAGCACCTGATTTCCTGGTCAATACGGTCTTTACTACCGATGGGGACCTCTACGAAGTCGTAGCCGGCCACTGGCTGGAAGCCTGGAAAAAGGGCTGCCATGATTTGCTGTCTATCGGCAGCGTGCCCATTACGGAACGTGCCGACGTAACCATTGCCTCTGCCGGAGGCTATCCTAAGGATATGAACCTCTACCAGTCGATAAAAGCCCATATGAATGCTGCCTTTGCAACGAAACCGGGCGGCATTATGATCTTTACCCTCGATTGTCCGGATATTCAGGAACCGGCTATTTTTACAGACTGGTTTTTCCGCAACGATCTGGATCAATGTGAGGCCGATTTACGCGACCATTTTCTCATGCCCGGCTTTGTCGCTTTTAAAGGTCGTTGTATAATCCGCTCTATGAAACGCGTGTACGTTGTCACGCGGCCGGAAAATTTTGCGATCATCCGGCAGAGCGGACAGATACCGGCAGCTTCGCTGGCAGAAGCCTGGCAGATGGCCCAGGCAGAGCTGGCTGAATTAGACCATCCTTATACCTATACTATTATGAGCCACGCATCGGGGACCTTGCCGGTACTGCAACAGTGATACCTGATTTTGGCAAAAACTATCTGCAAGGATGCGGAAAGGACGAATAAGATGAACTATAATCCTGTAACAAATGAAGTAATTCAGGCCTTAGAACAAATCGTAGGTGCGCGCAACGTCAAGACCGCACCGGAAGTGCTGGAAGCGTATCAGTCCGATGAAAGTCTGACACCGGATTTGTGGCACTTACCGGAAGTCGTCGTTTCGCCGGGCAGTACAGAAGAAGTGGCAGCTATTATGAAAGTGGCCAACCAATATAAAGTTCCTGTCACGCCGCGCAGTGCCGGTACGAGCGTCAGTGCCGGTGCCGTTCCTGTATACGGCGGTATTGTCCTGCTCATGGAACGGATGAACCGGATCCTGGAAATCAATACGGAAGGTATGTATCTCGTAGCCGAAGCCGGTGCCAGAACGGCTGATATCCAGGCAGCAGCCAAGGAAAAGGGACTGATGTATGCCGGCGATCCCTGTAGTGCAGACAGTTGTCTCATCGGTGGCAACCTGGCTACCAACGCCGGTGGCAACAAGGCCGTCCGCTATGGCACGACACGTCACCAAGTGTATGCCATTGAAGCCGTTCTGCCTAATGGAAAAATTGCTCACCTCGGCGCACCGCTCAAAAAGTGTTCTACCGGCTACTGTCTGGACCAGCTGATCATCGGCTCGGAAGGAACGCTGGGGATCATTACACAGGCAACGCTCAAGCTCGTTCCCTTAGCGCCGTATAAGCTGGATGTACTGGCCGTCTTTACGGATTTGAAAAAGGCGACGGCCTTAGTGCCGCAACTGATCAAAGCCGGCCTCAATCCGACATCGGTCGAATTTATGGACAATAATTTCGTTCGTAGTGCCAGCGACTATAGCGAGCTGCGCCTGCCACACTATGAAGACGGCATTTATGATATCGTTTCCATTGAGACGTTCAGCGAACACGAGCTCGATGAAAAGATGGAAAAACTGGCAGAGGTTTGTGAAGCCTGTGGTGCTACGGATGTGGTAGAAGCCGATGACCGGGTGTGGAAGGTACGGCGTAATTGCCTGGAAAGCACGCGTGTTTTCTCCCGTGTGGCAACCTCGGAAGATTTGGTTGTACCGGTAACAAAAATTGCCGAATGTATTCAGACCCTTGTAGAAGAAAGCAAGAAATACGATTTCCTTATTTTCTGTCTGGCCCATGCCGGCGATGGCAATCTGCACTTTCAAATCATGAAGCGCGACATGCCCGACGATGAATGGGAACGGCAGCTGGCCCAGTTCCGTGCCTTTGCCTATCCCTACGTCTATCAGCTGGGCGGCCGTCTTTCCGGCGAACACGGCATTGGCTATAAGCGCCTGTCCTATATGGAACAATACACAGATCCTGTCGAATTGGAACTCATGAAAACGATTAAAAAAGCAATGGACCCTAATGGGATCCTGAACCCGGATAAAATTATTCACGTAGAATAAAGAGGGTACCAAGAGGCGGAGCAAAAATGAATACTCGTTTTTGCTCCGCCTCTTGGCTTTTCACTGTGTAGTGAACCCTTTATACAAAAACGGCAACAACAGAAGCGGTCGCTTTGTTGTTGCCGTTTTTTGGATGTACGAAATAACCTGGTACATCAATAGCCCTAAAATCAATCAGTATGGGGGAATCAGCAAATTGCTGTAAGTTATGGTGGAGATGAGGAGAGTCGAACTCCTGTCCGTAAATGCTGCCCCATGAACTTCTCCGAGCGCAGACCTTGTTAGTTATCTCGAGCAGTTGTCGTACAAGGACAAACTAGACTGACTCCAGCCTGTGAGATTCCCGTACCGGCTTCCAGGTAAGGCCGGCAGGTATCCTGCTATATGACGCCCCATTCCGCCCGCAGGAATGGAGAAACGGGACGTTAGCTGCACTTAGGCAGCTAAAGCAAAGTTTTCTTCTTTAGCGTTTAATTTAACGTTTTCACCGATTTACGGGCAGATGACACCCCGGCTCGCTATTCATGATACAACCATCCACGTCGAAACCTTTACATCCCCATGTAAAGGATACACACTGTATTAGTGTGTATTACAGTGTAACACAGAAATAGTAAAATTGCAAATAAGAATGAATAAGAAGTTTTGCCTAAAAAATGACCGGCTCTGTTCTGTATATTTTTGAGGGATATGCTATAATAAAAGGTACTATATTGGTATTCTTTACGAGGGGTGAGGGGAATATGAAGGAATTACCACTTTTTAAAGTAGGCAATTATTATGGATATAATCAGGAATTATTTACAGACCGCTGGATGAATATCGGCGGCTGCGGGGCTGTAACGGCTTGTGACGTCAGCATTTATCTGGCTTTGAACCGGGGACAGGCCCGCTTGTATCCGTATGACGCCCGCCATCTGACGGCTCAGGATTACATTACCTTTTCACAGATTATGAAGCCGTATTTGCGGCCCCGTGAGCACGGCATCGATACGCTCGAGCTCTGGATGGATGGCTATCAGGCATACCTTGATTCTGTCGGCGAAAAGAATCTTTTTATGAAAGGCCTCTATAGCGACTGTCCGTTAGCTGAATTGGAGCAGGCTGTCAAAGAGGAAATCGATGCCAATTTGCCTGTGCCTTACTTAAACCTGCGCCATCGTAACCCCGATTTGGCAGACTACGTCTGGCATTGGTTTTGGCTCGCCGGGTATGTGTCGTTTGAAAACACCTTTATGGTCAAACTCGTTACGTATGGCAGCTTTCGCTGGTTTCCTTTAGATGAACTCTGGGACAGCGGGTATAGCCGGAAAGGCGGCATTATCCTGTTGAATCTGAAAGAAGAGGAGTGACTGGAAGCTATGCTTTTTGTCATTAAATGGCTGTATCAATGGATTCTTCCCATAGGCGGGTTCTTTACCCTGCTTGTGGGACTCTTATTTTATATGTTTCGTAAGAAAGCGGCAGGCCGCTGGTGTTTGCTGTGCCTGACACTGGCTTTATACGCCTTGTCTATTGCGCCTGTGAGCCGTCTCCTCCTGCAGCCCTTAGAGCTGGCCTATGTGCAGCCCGCTGCAGCCGGCCTGCCTGGCGATGTCGTCGTGCTGCTTGGCGGCGGCGCCCGCGCCGGCGTACGCGATGTCGATGGCACGGGCCAGACCGGCTCTGCCGCGGCAAACCGTCTGCTGACAGCTGTACGCGTGCAAAAGGCCAAGGCAGTACCGATCATTCTTTCCGGCGGCGCTGTATTTCCCGGTGACGCCGATGAAGCGGCCATTGAAAAGCGTGTGCTCCTATCCTTAGGCGTGGCGGAAAAGGATATTTACGTGGATGAAAAAAGCCGTAACACTGCTGAAAATGCCCAATACACCAGCGCCTTTTGCCGGGACCATGGCTGGCAGCATCCTGTAGTCGTTACCAGTGCCTTTCATATGCCCAGGGCCATACGCTTTTTTGAACGGGAAGGGCTCGCACCGATTCCCTATCCGTGTGACTACCGCTCTAATATAGAGACTGTAGTAACGGCCTTCTCCTTTATTCCGCAGTCGTACGTTTTATATCAGTCGTGCCTGGCCATAAAAGAATACGTCGGCCTGGGAGCTGCTTATGCGGGCCTGCAGTAAGGCTTTTGTATAGGTTCTGTCAAAATTGGGACAAAATACGTCCATGGTATTGCAAAATTGTTCCCGATGTGGCATAATAACAGTGTAAGAACGACGCAGATGGTTTCGTTCCACACATCAGATTGTCGATGGATAAGATTGTGTACATGAGAAAAGGAGTGTCTCTTATGATTAACGTAGGGATTAATGGTTTCGGTCGTATTGGTCGTTTGGTTTTCCGGGCAGCGATGAAACGTGATGATATCAATATTGTAGCAATTAATGATTTGTGTGATGTCGATTACATGGCATACCTCTTGAAATACGATACCATGCATGGCCGTTTCCGTGGCGATGTAGCTGCTGACGTAGAAAAAAGCGAATTGATCGTCAACGGCAAACACATCCGGATTACGAAAGAAAAAGATCCGGCTAACCTCAAATGGGACGAAGTAGGCGCTGAATACGTCATCGAATCGACAGGCCGCTTCCTGACACCGGAATTGTCGGAAAAACATTTGCAGGCCGGCGCTAAATACGTCGTCATTTCGGCACCGTCGAAAAAAGGCAAGGATGGCACACAGGCTGACATGTTCGTTTGCGGCGTTAATACGAAAGACTATGCAGGCCAGAAGATTGTTTCCAATGCATCGTGCACGACGAACTGCCTGGCACCGCTGGCCAAGGTTATCAACGATGCTTTTGGTATTGAATCGGGCCTCATGACAACCGTTCATTCCGTAACGGCTACACAGGAACCGGTTGACGGACCGTCTGCCAAGGATTGGCGCGGTGGCCGTGCAGCAACAGGCAACATCATTCCTTCGACGACAGGTGCTGCCAAAGCAGTCGGCAAGGTTATTCCGGAACTCGACGGCAAATTGACTGGTATGTCCATGCGCGTACCGACACTGGACGTTTCCGTTGTCGACCTCACAGTCAATCTGAAAAAGCCGGCTTCGTATGATGAAATTTGCGCTGCTGTCAAGAAAGCATCTGAAGGCGAACTGAAAGGCATCCTTGGCTATACGGACGAACCGCTCGTATCCTCCGACTTCCTCGGCTGCACGCTGACTTCCGTATTTGATGCGAAAGCAGGGATTGCCCTGACCGATACGTTTGTTAAACTCGTTTCGTGGTATGATAATGAAATCGGCTACTCCAACAAAGTGCTGGACCTGATTGAAACCATGAACGCATACAATACAACACACTAATCACATATTACGAATATGCTGATGCCTGCCTCGGAGATAGGGCAGAGAAGAAGAAATCACCGAAAGGGCAGAATATGATTTTCTGCCCTTTTATTTTTTAGGAGACAAAGATGACGAAAAAAAAGACTGTAATGCTGGTTATTATGGATGGCTTTGGCTGCAGTGACGTAAGGGCAAACAATGCCGTTGCCCAGGCGTCTCTGAAGGTCTTGCCAAAGCTCTGGCAAACCTATCCTCATTCGTATTTGGAAGCTTCTGGCGAGGCTGTCGGCCTGCCACAGGGACAAATTGGCAATTCAGAAGTAGGCCATTTAAATATCGGTGCCGGCCGTATTGTTTACCAGGCACTGACCAAGATCACCAAAGACATTGAAAGCGGCGCGTTCTTTAAAAAAGAGGCCCTCGCAGGTGCTATGGAAAATGCCAAACAACACGGAACGGCCTTGCATCTCATGGGCCTTGTTTCCCCCGGTGGTGTGCACAGCAGTGAAAAGCACCTCTATGGGTTACTGGAAATGGCCAAGCAGTATGGCCTTCAGGATGTATACATTCACGCCTTTTTAGATGGCCGTGACGTATTGCCCCGCAGTGCCGGCGCGTATTTGCAGGAACTGGAAGACGAATGCCACCGCCTCGGCGTAGGCCGCATTGCCACGATCAGTGGCCGCTATTATGCCATGGACCGTGATAAACGCTGGGACCGCGTGGAAAAGGCGTATAAGGCCGTAGCCCTGGGCGAAGGGGAAACGGCAAGCGATGCCCAAACGTGCCTGGAAAACTCATATAGTGCCGGCGTATCCGACGAATTTGTCGTACCGACCGTGCTTTGCCACAAACCTATTGCAGACGGCGACAGTGTCGTCTTCTTCAATTTCCGTCCCGACCGGGCCCGGCAGCTGACGGAAGCCTTTGTCAGCCCCGATTTTACAGGCTTTACGCGGCCGCAGAAGCTGAATTTGTACTTTGCTACGATGACCCGCTACGAAGACAGCCTGCCTGTCCATGTGGTATATGATAAAGAAACAATCGTCAATACACTGGGAGAAGTGCTCAGCAAGGCTGGCAAGAAACAGCTGCGTATTGCAGAAACAGAAAAATACGCGCATGTGACGTATTTCTTTAACGGCGGTAACGAAACACCCTATGCCGGTGAAGATCGTATTCTCGTACCGTCGCCGAAGGTAGCAACCTATGATTTGCAGCCGGAAATGAATGCGCCCATCGTAACGGATAAGGTCGTCGACCAAATCCAGGCCGGCACGTACGATTTGATCGTACTCAACTTTGCCAACGCCGATATGGTAGGTCATACAGGCGTTTTTGAGGCAGCCGTGAAAGCTGTTGAAACAGTCGATACGTGTGTAGGCCGCATTGTCGAAGCCTTACAAACCGTACAGGGACAGCTTCTGATCATTGCCGATCATGGCAATGCCGAACGCATGGCAGATCCGGAAACAGGGTCGCCTTATACAGCGCATACGACGAATCACGTGCCGTGCATTCTCGTGAGCCGCGAGCACCAGCACGATCATCTCCACGATGGCGTCCTGGCCGATGTGGCACCGACGCTGCTGCACCTGTTGGGCATGAGCCAGCCGGCAGAAATGACCGGTACGGATTTGCTGGATTAAGCCTATCAATAAAGCTAATGGTATAGAACAAAAATAAATATAGTATACTGAATAAATTGCAAAAAGAACTATTATACACGATATTACAGACTTCTTACTTACAACAGCCCATACTAGAGAAAAAATAATTTACAAATTTCCCATTGTAGTATACACTATAGCTGTAGATGTTAATGAACAGGTGTAGTCTGTCCTGCCTGGGACAGGCTACGCCTGGGTTATGTTGTAAGGAGGAGACATAATGACAGTAAAAGTAGGTATCAGTGGCTTTGGCAGAATCGGCCGCTGCACGCTGCGCACATCCCTGTTGCAGCCGGAAATTGAAATCACCGCAATCAACAATCGTTCCGTAGGTCCCATCATGGCGGATTTATTGAAGTTCGATACCGTCCATGGCACGTGGGATCATGATGTATCCTACGATGAAGCCAATGATTACCTCATCATTGACGGCCGTCGCATTCCCGTTACGAACCATACGGATCCGGCGGATATTCCTTGGCAAACACTGGGCGTTGATGTCGTAGTAGAATCGACGGGCAAATTCAAGGATCGCGAATCGGCGTCGAAGCATCTGGCTGGTGGCGCCAAGCGGGTCATCATTACGGCACCGGGCAAGAACCCGGACGCAACGATTGTCATGGGCGTTAACGAAGAAACGTACGATCCGGACTCGCATTTTATTATTTCTAATGGCTCGTGCACGACGAACTGCCTGGCACCGGTAGCGAAGGTATTGTCCCGGGAATTTGGCATTGTCCGCGGGATGATGACGACTGTCCACGCATATACGAATGACCAGCTGCTCGTCGATGGTGTTCATAAGGATATGCGGCGTGCCCGTTGTGCCACGCAGTCGATTATCCCGACGTCCACAGGTGCAGCAAAGGCTGTGGCCTTGGTCCTGCCGGAATTGAAAGGGAAATTCGTGGGCATGGCTTTGCGTGTACCTACACCCAATGTCTCCATGACCGATTTGTGTGCGGTACTGGAGAAAAAAGTTACTGTCGAAGAAGTAAATGCAGCCTTGAAGAAGTGGGCAGAAGGCCCGTTGCAGGGAATTCTTGCCTATTCAGAAGATGCTACCGTTTCCTCTGATTACATCAGCGATCCGCACAGTTCTATTGTTGATGCGCTGGATACACAGGTAGTGGAAGGCGATATGATTAAAGTCGTTGCCTGGTATGATAATGAATGGGGCTACTCGCTCCGCGTCAACGATTTGGCGGCTTACATGGCCTCTAAAGGAGTTTGACCGTTACCGGAATCATGACAGGCAGCAGTGAGGGAGAACATATGAAGGAAAAAACTCTCGATATTTTCCGTAAAATAGCTCCGGACGTAATGGGAACTATTCGCGAAAGATATCTGTTGCTACGTCAGATTTCGGATGCGGAACCGGTAGGGCGGAGAACGCTTGCCACCTTATCGGGTTTGTCTGAACGAGTAGTACGAGCACATGTGGATGTACTCAGACGTAGTGGCTTAGTACGCTTTACGGCCATGGGCATTACGCTGGAACCGGAAGGAAAGCGGCTCATGCCGGAACTATTGGAATGCTTTCTGCGTCTCAATAATTTGGAAGATATGCAGCAACGTATTTGTACAGCGTTACAGCTGGAAGATGTGTATGTCGTGCCCGGCGATTGCGATAGCGATGAAACGGCACGGGAAGAAATGGGCCGTCAGGCAGCGTTACTTTTAAACGATCTCCTGACGCCGGACCGGATTGTCGCCATCAGCGGCGGTTCTACAATGGCAGAGGTGGCCCATTGTCTGCCTGAAAGCAATACAGGCAGCGTCGTCGTACCGGCCCGTGGCGGCATCGGCAATCACGTAGAATTCCAGGCAAATTACATTGCTGCCAATGTGGCAGAGAAAATCCATGGAACCTATCGCATGGTCCATATTCCCGACGGCATGAGCCCGTCAGCCCTGAAGCTCATGCTTCAGTCTGATGAACAGGCCCGGGAAAACGTGGCCCTGGCACAAAAAGCACACATTGTCGTCTTTGGCATCGGCCGGGCTGACGTCATGGCTAAGCGCCGTGGCCTCAGTGCATCAGAATGTCAGACCTTGCTCTCAAAGCAGGCCTGTGGCGAATCACTAGGGTGTTATTGTAGTCTCCCCGGTGAAATCGTCCACGTGACGAACAATGTTGGCATTTCTCTCAAAGATATCAAACAGCATCCACATGTCATTGCCGTATCAGGCGGGGCAGCAAAGGCGGAAGCGATTCTTGCCGTCATGCGGGCCTGCCATACAGGTATCCTCGTTACAGATGAAGGAGCAGCAAAAAAAATCCTAACAATGCTATGATAATGAGGAAAGGGTGCATATAGTATGGTAAAAGTTGGTATAAATGGATTTGGACGAATTGGCCGTAGCTTCTTTAAGATTGCCCAGCGCTATCAGTCCGAAATCGAAATCGTAGGTATTAATGATATTGGTTCGCCTAAGCAGATGGCACACTTGCTGAAGTATGACAGCATTTATGGTACCCTGCCCAATAAGGTAACCTATGATGACAGCCATATCATCGTCGATGGCAAAGCGTATCCTCTGTTTCAGCAGCGGGACGTAAAGAATGTAGACTGGGATGGACTGGGTGCAGAAATTATTATTGAGTCGTCCGGTAAATATGCAGGACGTCGCGAATCGAGCTCCCAAGATCGTCTGCCCCTCGGCGGCCATGTAAAAAAAGTCATTATTACAGCCCCTTCGACGATTGACGACATTACCATTGTTCTCGGCGTCAATGAAGACCAGTATGATCCGAAGAAGCACCATGTCATTTCCGGCGCTTCTATGACCACCTGCGGTCTGGCCGCCATCTTAAAGCTGATGAACGATACATACGGTGTAGAACGCGGTATGACTATGTCCGTCCATTCGTATACAACAGACCAAAAGATTCTCGACGTATCACATAAAGATTTCCGTCGTGCCCGCGCTGCCGGCATGTCGATTATTCCGACGACGACCGGGGCTGCAGAAGCCATTACGAAAGTATTACCGGCTGTAGAAGGAAAATTGAGCTGCCATGCTGTCCGGGTACCGACGCCGGACGTATCGATTATCGATATTGTCCTCGAATTGGAAAAGAAAGATATTACCCTTGACGATTTGAACAGTACCTTTAAAAAAGCCGCTGCCTGGAAGTACAGAGGCATTATCGATACGAACGATGATGAACTCGTATCGGTTGACTTCCGGGGCAATGAAAATACGACGACCATTGATTTGCCTTTGAACATGGTCCTTGATGAAGGGATGGTTAAAATCGTGGCTTGGTACGACAACGAATGGGGCTATGCCCGCCGGGTCATTGAACTCGTGAAGTACCTGGCTTCTCAAGGCTTACATTGATAAACAGCGCCACCTAGGCGTATTGAGGAGGTTTTCTTATGAAAAAAGTCATTACCGACGTAACGGTAGATCACAAAAAGGTGTTTGTACGTGCAGATTTCAATGTGCCTCTTGATGAAAACGGCCACATTACGGATGATACGCGTATCCAAAAAACCTTGCCGACGATTCGCTATTTACTGGATCATCATGCTGCCGTTATTCTCGCCAGCCATTTAGGCCGGCCAAAAGGAAAAGTAGTACCGGCGTATTCATTGAAACCGGTCGCTGCCCGCCTTACGGAATTATTGGGGCAGCCCGTACAGATGGCTCCTGACTGCGTAGGCGCAGAAACGGAAAAAATGGCTGCCGGCCTTAAAGACGGTGATGTACTGCTCTTAGAAAACCTCCGTTTCCATGCAGAAGAAGAAAAGAACGATCCCGAATTTTCCCGCCAGCTCGCTTCTCTGGCTGATGTAGGTATCGATGATGCCTTTGGCTGCTGCCACCGTGCCCATGCTTCGGTTGCGGGCATTGCCGAATACTTGCCGCTGGCTGCCGGTTTCTTACTGGAAAAAGAAATTCGTTTCCTCGGTGACGCCGTAGAAAACCCGGCTCATCCCTTTGCGGCCATCATTGGCGGGGCAAAAGTTTCCGATAAGATCGAAGTTATTTCCAACCTCCTGCCGAAAGTTGATGTCATGATTATCGGCGGCGGTATGGCCAATACCTTCCTGGCTGCCCAGAACCATGGTATTGGCAAATCCCTGGTGGAAGCCGATAAAATAGATCTGGCCCGCCAGCTCATCGACCAGGCTGTTGCCCAGGGTAAAAAGCTGCTCCTGCCTATTGACGTACGCGTAGCCGCTGCCTTCGATAATGACGCTGAAAATAAGGTTGTCGATGTCGGTCAGGTACCGGACGATTGGATGATCCTCGATATTGGTCCTAAGAGCGCAGAACTCTTTGCTAAAGAATTGGCAGCTATGAAGCTTATCGTTTGGAATGGTCCTATGGGCGTGTTTGAAATGGAAAACTTCGCCAAGGGGACAGAAGCCGTAGCTCATGCCGTCGCTGCTTCGGCAGCCGTTTCGATTGTCGGTGGCGGTGATTCCGTCGCAGCCGTCAATAAGACCGGTTTGGCCGATTCTATCAGTCATATTTCTACTGGCGGCGGTGCCTCCCTGGAATATTTAGAAGGTAAAAAATTACCGGGCATCGAATCGCTCAGTGATAAATAAAAAGAACCCAGAGGAGGAGTCTGAAAGATGAGAAAAACCATTATTGCAGGAAACTGGAAAATGAACCACACAGGCAAGGACATGCGCGAAACAATTACCGCCTTGGCACAGAGCCTGACAGCATCTGTTAAAACCGAAATCGTCGTTGCACCGGTATTTCCGTATTTGGCAGAAGCCGTAACCCTTGCTAAAGGAACACCTATCCACATTGCTGCCCAGAACATGCACTGGCTTGATAACGGGGCTTATACGGGTGAAGTAGCACCGGCCATGCTCGTCGACATCGGGGTAACACATGTCATTATCGGCCACTCCGAACGGCGCGAATACAACAATGAAACGGACGAAACAGTCCGTCTCAAGGTAAAATCTGCTCTAGATCACGGCCTGACACCTATCCTTTGCTGCGGCGAAACGCTGGAACAGCGTGACGCCGGCATCATGCAGTCCTGGGTAGAAGGACAGATTGAAAAAGCACTGGCTGGCCTTACGGCAGAGGAAATGTTGCACGTCGTCATTGCGTATGAACCAATCTGGGCTATCGGCACAGGACGTACGGCTACAGCAGCCCAGGCAGAAGAAGTATGCGCCATTATCCGGCATAAGATTGCAGCCCTCTATGATGCGGCAACTGCTGATGCCGTATCTATCCTCTATGGTGGCAGCGTCAAAGGCAAGAACGTAGCTGAACTCACGGCTTCTCCTGATATCGATGGCGGTCTCGTCGGTGGTGCCAGCCTGAAGGCACCGGATTTCCTGGAAATCATTCAAAACGCCGTCGTAAAATAAAAAAGTTGCGTATAACGTATAAGTAATGATAGTAAATAATAAAGAAAACAGCCCGTAAACTTTAAAATATTAAAAGTATGCGGGCTGTTATTATTTTTTATATTCATAGCAGTTGAATTAAATTGAAAATATAACGTTCCTTCAGTGAAAAGAAAAATGGTCCAATCATATAGAATATTAATAGGCCCTATGATATAATTTACGTTAGGCCATTGTAAAGATTCTGTTACTTTTATGTAATAGATATGTAAAATGTGAGGCCCGTAGATAATTACGTATGTAAGGAGATTGGATCATCATGGCATTTCACTTGAAGCCCAAGGAAGAAAAGTTCTTTTCGTTACTTGACGAACATGCGAGCCTCAGCTTCGAAGCCGCAGACCTGCTGAAACAGGCAATGAATCAGGAAATTCCTACGGAAGAAGCGATGAACAAGATTTTTGATTTAAAAGAAAAAGCGAATGCTTTGGTTATCGAAACGATGAAGCGTCTGCAAAAGACCTTCATTACCCCTATGGACCGAGAAGATATCCAGCAGCTGATTGACCAGCTGGATGCTACGGTCGACAGTATTAACGATATTATGGATAAAATGTGGATGTATAAGGTAGGCGAGGCGACAGAGGGTACGAAGCAAATGACCATTATTACTGCCAAGGCTATGAAAGAAATCCGCAAATCCATTGGCTACATGAAAGACTTGAAAAAGAATTACCTGAAAGTGGAAGCGCGCAGCAAAAAAGTGTTAAAGCTGGAACAGGAATGCGATGATTTGTATCACGAAGAAATGGCAAAGCTCTTTGCGGAATGCAAGGATCCTATTGAAATCATAAAATGGAAGGAAATACTCCAGTCTGTCGAAGACGTAACAGACGATTGCGAAGACCTGGTGGTTACCTTCAGAAGGGTCGTATTGAAGTATGCCTGAGCATTGGTTATTAATATGGGCAGTCGTCTTGCTGGCCGTCCTGTTTGATTATGTCAATGGTTTCCACGATACGGCTAATGCTATTGCCACCAGCGTTTCTACGCGGGCCATTTCGCCACGTAAGGCCATTATCATGGCGGCGACGCTGAATTTTGCCGGTGCCATGATTAGTACCGGTGTTGCCAAGACCATTGGTGGTGACCTGGTCCTGAACCCGTCGCAGATCAACCTAGAGGTCATTGTAGCGGCACTGATCGGCTCCATTATTTGGAATATTACAACCTGGTATTATCGTATCCCCAGCAGTTCGTCCCACTCCCTCGTAGGCGGCGTTATTGGTGCCGTATCGATCAGCGTCGGGCCGGCTGCTCTCGATGCCTACGGTATCGGTAAAATCGTTCTCTCCTTAATCCTTTCGCCAATCGTAGCCCTGGCTACAGGGTACTTTGTCATGATTGGCCTGCTTTGGATTTTCCGCAATTTTTCTCCCCTCTATCTGAACCGCCGTTTTCGGAAAATGCAGCTCATCTCGGCCAGCCTGATGGCCTTTTCCCACGGCTCTAATGATGCGCAGAAGGCCATGGGGATTATCGCTTTGGCACTGCTCTCCGGGGGGTACATTGATACGATGGAAATTCCTATTTGGGTTAAGATCGCCTGCGCCACGTCTATGGCACTCGGCACATCTGCCGGCGGCTGGCGGATCATTTCAACGATGGGGTCTAAGATTTTTAAAATGGAATCCATCAATGGCTTTGCTGCCGATCTTAATTCGTCTATCGTCATCTTCACGGCAACGTTCCTCCATCTGCCGGTCAGTACGACGCATGTCGTGTCCGGTTCGATTATGGGGATTGGTTCTGCCGAACGCGTACGGGCTGTACATTGGGGTGTAGCCCGCAGCATGCTCGTAGCCTGGGTGATTACGATTCCTATCAGCGCTGCTATGGCAGCTGTCATATATTTGATTATTAATGCCCTGTAAGAGGGCCTTTCGATGCTGTCCGGCTTGCCGGGCAGTATCTTTTTTTTGAAAAAACTATACGAATTTAGTAAATTATTGTATAATCAATGGTGAACTAGTGTATTGCCCCGATTTTCCGGCAGTATTTCCTAAGGAGGTTAGGCAAATGAGATTAAATCAGGCTACGGATTATGCATTCCGCATGGTGCTGTATTTGGCTTCGTTGCCGGCAGGTACGAAGATGACCGGCGCGGCCTTGGCGGAAAAGCAGAATATTCCCGAACGCTTTCTTTTAAAAATTATGCGCAGTTTGACTGCTGCTCACATTATGAAATCGTACCGCGGCGTAGAAGGCGGCTTTGCCTTGCAGCGTGAACCTAAAGATATTACCTTGTTCGATGTGATTGAAGCCGTAGAAGGACAGACAGAATTACAACGCTGCCTGCACGATATGGGCTCGTGCTCTAAGGGTTGCAGTGGTATGTGTTCTATTTATGCAGCGTTTGCCGGTATTCAGCGTAATCTGGCTGAACAGCTGCAATCCTTTAATTTTGAGGATTTGGCAAAACAGGAAAAAAATATGAAAGACGCTGAAGCCGCTGCCACAAAGGCAATGGCGCAAAAAGACAGTGCAGCCGGCGTATCGGAAATGGATACGTGTGAGGCATAAAAGGGAGCCGCAAGGCTCCTTTTTTTTGCCTGGACGAAGGCAGATTCCAGGGGAAACAGCGCCTTTCCCTTTTCATGCGGCCTGAAATATTGTAAAATAAACGTATTGCATTTGCAATGTTGTGCAGAGATTACGTGTTTTTTCAGGGAGTCGAATGATATGGATTTTCCAATTCAAGGATTTATCAGCAGCTTTCGCTTGCTTGACGTAGTTGATATTTTACTCGTCGCCTTTTTCTTATATAAGTTACTCATATTAATTCGCAATACAAGGGCTGTGGCGCTGATCAAGGGGTTAATCTTCTTAGGCGCCGTAACCCTCATCAGCAGCAGCCGGTTCCTGAACTTGCACGTCATCAACTGGATGCTGCAGCAGGGCATGATGGTCATCATGGTCGCACTGCCTGTTGTCTTTCAGCCGGAATTGCGGCGGGCCTTGGAACAGATTGGCCGGGGCCGTCTGTTCCGTTCAGGCCAGGTCATCGATATGGAAGAGCTGGACCGCCTGCTCGATGAAATCGTCGCGATCACAGAGTCCTTATCCAAAACACATACAGGCGCGCTCATCGTTTTTGAACGGGAAGTTGGCCTTAATGACTACATCGATACGGGGATTCAAATCGATGGCATCGTGTCACGGGAGCTCTTGGGGAATATTTTTATTCCCAATACGCCGTTGCACGATGGGGCCGTCATAATTCGGCAAAACCGGATCATGGCAGCTGGTTGTCTGCTGCCACTGACGAGTGACCGGTCCCTGTCGACAGAGCTGGGGACGCGCCATCGTGCGGCCATTGGTATCAGTGAAATGGCCGATGCCGTCGTCGTTGTTGTCAGTGAAGAAACAGGATCTATTTCCTACACCTATGGGGGACATATTTATCGCCGTCTTGATGGGCCGACCTTGCGTAACGTATTGACTACCTTTTTGAAGCAGCAGCCTCAGGGGCTGGCAAATATCCTGAAATGGAGGCCGTCTAAATAATGATCAAACTCAATCAAAAGTGGCAGTTGCGTATTATTTGCCTGCTCCTGGCCATTGTCCTGTGGTTTGTCATTATCAACGAGCAGAACCCTACCAGTGAAGGCAGTTTTACCGTTCCTGTTACAGTAGAAAATTTAAATTCCCAATACGTAGCGACTAACGTACCTAAAAGTATTTATGTCCGTCTTTCCGGGCCGCGCAATACGATCATCAATATGGGTGCTTCTGATATTAAAGCCTATGTAGATCTGGCTAATGCCCAGGAAGGGGAAATGGAAGTTCCCATTCAGGTTACCATTCCTAAAGGGACGGAGCTGAAAAAGCAGACCCTTACATCGGCCAAGATTTATGTCGATTTGTATGCAGTTCAGGAAATTCCGCTGACGCCTCACTTGGCAGGCAAACTGCCGGATAATATTTCCATCAGCAGTTTGAAGATGACGCCTGATAAGGTCGTTGTCAGCGGTGCCCGCCGCCTGATTAAGAAAGTTGACCGGGCCATCATCGATATTCCGATTAACAATAATGATCAGGATTTCTCCGTTATGGCACCTATTCATTTGGTAGCTGCCGATGGTACGCCTGTAGAAGGACTGGAAATGACTCCGTGGCAGAGTAAGGTCAACGTGACACTTATGGCTAATGCCGTGTCCAAACGGGGGCCTGTCTTTGTAACGACACATGGCACGCCGGGCAGCGGCCTCGTTGTCAAACGGGTGGCTGCTATTCCCGATACTGTAGAAGTACGGGGCCGGGCGGATATTGTAGGTACCATTTCCGGTATCAATTTGGCGCCGGTCAACGTAGAAGGTATTACCCGTTCGCAGGAATGGGAATTGTCTGCGCCTGCCATAGACGGGGCATTCTTCTCGCCCGATACGATTAAAGTGTCTGTCGAAGTAGGAGATCCACAATAAAGGAGAGGTTTAATTGCTCAGAGTATTAAATATACGGACTGCTGTACCGATGACGAAACCTTTAGAACAGGTAGTAGCAAAGAAGTTGCATTGTCGGCAGCAGGAAATTAAAGAACTCGTCATCGTACGCCGTTCCATCGATGCGCGGCGTAAGCCCCATATCTATTTTGTCTTTACTGTCGATGTCAAGCTGGCTGATGAAAATAAGGTTTGGCCCTATTGCCAGGGGAATAAGGATGTACGGCGCCTGGAAGAAAAGACCTGGCCGCCTGTTCAGACCGGAATAAGACCGCTGGCCCATCGGCCCGTCGTTGTCGGCACAGGGCCTTCCGGCCTGGCCGCTGCGCTGGAATTGGCCCGGCATGGCTATCAGCCGGTTGTCTATGAACGGGGCTGTGATGTTGATACGCGTGCGGCTCATGTAGAAGAGTTTTGGCAAACAGGTCATTTCCGTCCTGAATCGAATGTACAATTTGGTGAAGGTGGTGCCGGTACCTTTTCAGACGGAAAGCTGACGACCCGCGTGAATCACCCCTTGCTGCCACGCATTTTACAGGCTTTTGTCGATGCCGGGGCGCCGGAAGAAATCCGCTATGCCTATAATCCGCACGTCGGTACAGATGTATTGCGCCGGGTCGTACGCAATATGCGCCAGACCATAGAAAAGCTGGGCGGCACCATTCACTTCAACAGCTGTGTAACCAGTATTACCAGAGCGGCTGACGGGCATGTTACAGCCGTGACCATTAATGGAACGGAAACGGTAGAAACGGATGTAGTCATTATGGGCATTGGCCATAGTGCGCGGGATACCTATTATATGCTGTACGATCAGGGGGTTACGCTGGAACGCAAGGACTTTGCTGTGGGCGTGCGTATTGAACATGATCAGGATGTTATTGACCGTTCCCAGTATGGCTGTTCCGCTGCCGACCTGGGCCTTGATGCGGCTGATTATTCCCTTGTCTATCACGATAAGGCCAGCGGCCGTTCGTGCTATTCCTTTTGCATGTGCCCTGGCGGCGTCGTCGTGGCGGCTGCTTCAGAAGCAGGAGGTGTCGTAACCAACGGCATGAGCCTGTACAAACGGGACAGTGGTATTGCCAACAGTGCTCTCGTCGTCAATGTGACGGCCGACGACGTCGGCGGTGATTCCCCTCTGGCCGGAATCGAATTTCAAAGGAAGTATGAACGGCTGGCATATAAAGCCGGCAGCGGTACCTATAAGGCACCGGCAGAAACAGTAGGGCATTTTTTGGGACGTCCTGAGCCTGGCCGGCTGCCGCAGCTTACGTCGTACCGGCCGGGCGTCGTCTGGACCGACTTACGTACGGTCCTACCGTCTTTTGTGACGGATACGCTGGCAGAGGCCTTGCCTTATTTTGGCCGTCGTATTCATGGCTTTGACGATAATAATGCCGTTATGACAGGCGTAGAAACGCGGACCAGCGCGCCCGTACGCATTGTCCGCGGCGAAGATCGTGCTGCTGTACAGGCGGCCGGTCTGTATCCTGTAGGCGAAGGCGCCGGGTATGCTGGTGGCATTATGAGCGCCTTTCTCGATGGCCTGGAAACGGCCTTGGCAATTATTACTATATATCAACCGTTGGAGGAGAAGTAAAATGGCAAGATTGTTTGGAACTGATGGAGTACGAGGAATTGCAAATGATACGCTTACGCCAGAGCTGACGTATCACCTGGGCCGGGCTGCGGCGTATGTGCTGGGCCGGGACAAAGAACATCCGACATTTCTCATTGGACGGGATACCCGTCTTTCCGGCACAATGCTGGAAAGCATTCTCGCAGCAGGGATTACTTCTGCCGGCGGTCGTTGTTATATGGTAGGCGTCATTCCGACGCCGGCCATTGCCTACTTGACGCGGACGCACCACATGGATGCAGGCGTCATGATTTCGGCATCGCATAATCCGTTTGAGTATAATGGCATTAAATTTTTTGATCAGTATGGCTATAAACTGCCAGATGAAACTGAAGACCGGATTGAGGAATATATGCTCAAAGATGAACGGGCAGGTATTCAGAGCCGTCCTGTAGGTGCTGATATCGGTACTATTTCTAACTGGACAAATTTGCAGGAAGAATATGAAGAATTCATCCTTAACTCGACCGATGTCGATTTGAGTGGAATTAAAGTCGTTCATGATGCGGCCAATGGGTCTGCTTCTGAATTAGGTCCGGATATTTTGCGCCGCCTCGGTGCGGAAGTCATTGCTATTCACCATGAACCAAACGGTGTCAATATTAATGATCACTGTGGCTCTACCCATCTGGACAGCCTGAAAGAAGCGGTTCTTCAATATGGTGCCAATCTGGGCATTGCCAACGATGGCGATGCCGACCGCTGCCTGGCTGTCGATGAAAAAGGCCAGGAAATCGATGGCGACCAGATTATGCTTCTTTGCGCCTTGAAACTGAAAGAAGAAGGCCGGCTCAAACAGGATACAGTTGTCGGTACGGTCATGAGCAATATCGGTTTCCATAAGGCCCTGAAGAAGATGGGCTGTCAGAGTGTAATTACAGCTGTAGGTGACCGCTATGTTCTCGAACGGATGCGTAAGGACGGGTATAGCCTGGGCGGCGAACAGTCCGGTCATATTATTTTCCTCGATTATAATACGACGGGCGACGGCTTATTGACAGCTGTTCAGCTCCTTTCCATTTTAAAGACGCGCCAGCAGCCTCTGTCTGAATTAGCCGGCCTCATGACCCGCTATCCGCAGATCTTGAAAAATGTTACGGTTCAGACTAAGTCGGGGTGGGAAGAAAACAGCCTGATCATGGCTTCTATTGCGGCCGGGGAAGAAGAACTGGGGGATGAAGGCCGTATTCTCGTGCGTCCTTCCGGCACAGAACCGCTTATTCGCGTTATGGCTGAAGGGCCCGATCTCGAACAGCTGCAGCATATTGTCGACGATATTGCCCTCGTTGTGGAACACGAAATGGGCCCTTCTGTCTGAACGGGTTTTGAGAGCAAGTATTGACCAGATTCGATGAATATAATAAAATAGGGAGATGGAGCGCAGGGCTCCATCTCCTTGTTTTTTTGTTTGGAAATCCGTTCGTAAATGGATAGCGCTAGTACCTGCGTGAGGAACAGGTAGACGAGGTAGAGAAGAATCGAACATTCAGCGGATGTCTCTCGGCAGCTCCGGCCGTTACGTGGCGGCAAAGAATACTGGTAACAGTGTGGACAAAAACGTCACATGGGGCAACGGGGAGATATGCGCCTTTTTGGCGTATTGCCCCCAGATCATAGGAGGATATATATATGTGTGGTATTGTTGGATATGTAGGTGATCGTCAGGCTGCTGATTTCCTGTTGGAAGGCTTGGCAAAACTCGAATACAGAGGCTATGACTCGGCAGGTATTGCCGTGTATCATGATGGCGCCCTTGATGTACAGAAAAAAATGGGCCGCCTGGTTAACCTGCGTCAGGCTGTAGAAGCTGATAGAGGCCTTACGGGTCACATCGGTATTGGTCATACCCGCTGGGCAACTCACGGCGGTCCGTCGGATCTGAATGCCCATCCCCATTTGAGCGAGCATGGTGATTTTGCCATTGTACACAATGGGATTATCGAAAACTATATGCCATTGAAGGAAGAATTACTGGCAAAGGGTTATCATTTTAAATCGGAAACGGACTCGGAAGTTGTCGCACATCTTTGTGAAGAAATGTATGACGGCGATTTTGCCAGCACGGTCCGCAAGGTATTAAAACGTTTGCGCGGTTCCTATTCCTTGGTATTCATGACGGTGCATCAGCCGGATACCATTATTTGCTGCAAAAAGGATAATCCCCTCATCGTTGGTCTCGGCGAAGGTGAAAATTATATCGCATCGGATATCCCGGCTATTTTAGGTTACACGCGTAAGACGTATATTATGAACGACGGCGAAATGGCAATCGTAAAGAAAGACAATGTCTGGGTAACTGACCTTGAAGGCAACCCCATTTCGAAGAAAGTATTCCTGGTGAACTGGGATGCCGAAGCAGCCGAAAAAGGCGGCTTCGATCATTTCATGATCAAAGAAATTTTCGAACAGCCAAAGGCTATTCGTGACACTATGAGCTGCCGTATTACGGAAGATGGCAAGGCCGTTCACTTTGATGAATTAAACTGGTCCCCGGAAGATGTCAAATCCATCAATAAAATTATGATCACTGCCTGCGGGACGGCGTACCATGCCGGGCTTTTGGCCAAGTATTTCATTGAAAAACTGGCCCATATTCCTGTAGAAGTCGATATTGCCTCGGAATATCGTTACCGCGATCCCTTGACGGATAATAAGACGCTTTGTATTATTATCAGCCAGTCCGGTGAAACCATCGATACGCTGGCTGCACTGAAGGAAGCCAAACGCCGCGGTGCCCGTTCACTGGCAATTACCAACGTAGTCGGTTCTTCTATTTCCCGTGAAGCCGATCAGGTCGTCTATACATGGGCCGGCCCGGAAATTGCCGTGGCTTCGACAAAAGCGTATACGACACAGCTCGTTGCTTTGCTGCTCCTGGCACTTTACATGGGCCGTCTTAATGGCAACCTTCCGGCAGAAAAGGAAGAACAAATTTTAGCTGATCTCCAGCGCGTACCTGACCAATGCGAGGCTATTTTTAAGCACGCTGATTTTATTAAAGGCTTAGCCGAATCGTTTAAGGATAAGAGAGATGTCTTTTTTATCGGCCGCTCTATGGATTATGGTTTGGCCATGGAAGGTGCTCTTAAGCTGAAGGAAATCTCCTATATTCACGCAGAAGCCTACGCCGGTGGCGAATTGAAGCATGGCACACTGGCTTTGATTATCGATGGTGTGCCGGTCATTGCCTTGGCAACGCAGCGTGACGTAGAAGAAAAGATGATCAGCAATATAAAAGAAGTAAAGGCCCGTAATGCCGAAGTCGTCGGCGTCGTACAGGACGACGATACGGAAGTTGCAAAGACGGTAGATCATATCATTACGATCCCGAAATCGGATAATTTTGTCATGCCCATCATGACAGTTATTCCTTTGCAGCTCCTGGCTTACTATACGGCCATTGCTCGCGGTAATGACGTTGATAAGCCCCGTAATCTGGCTAAGAGCGTTACTGTAGAATAAGAACCAGGCAAGAGCAGGAGAAGCACTTCTCCTGCTCTTTTTACGTGTTTTTTACTTTTTCATAAAACGGTATTGACACCAGTGTGTTTTGGTACTATAATAAACAAGCTGTTGAACGAGAGGGAAACGAAATGAAACGTTTCAGCTTTCCTCATTCAAAAGTTCTTCAAAAAAGTTCTTGACAAACTCTTATGAGTTTGATAAGATATACAAGTCGCCGCAAGACGACATGATGACCTTTGAAAACTGAACAATGTAAACATATGAACGCCATAAGTAGAGAACCACGTTTGAAGGAGCCGCAAGGCGACGCGCAAACGTGTGTGAATCACTTATACCGAGAATAAACTCGGTAGTGCGAGGTTCTATATTTTATAGAACGTCAATCAATAGTAAGACAAACAATAAGTAAGACAGAGCTAGATGGCTCTTCACATATCATGGAGAGTTTGATCCTGGCTCAGGACGAACGCTGGCGGCGTGCTTAACACATGCAAGTCGAACGA
>NZ_JACOGK010000022.1 GCF_014269395.1 Megasphaera hominis | reverse complement strand
GTTTGATTAGAGATTTTCCTGGTTTCCATCGGACATAACCTCTATAAATATCACAATAAAAAACTACGCTTGCAGAAATCCGCATAAACTGTAAAAATACTGCTTTATGGGGAAAGGGGCTTTGCGCCCATTTTTCAAAGGTCATTCTCTAAAAAAGGAAAAAGAGCATGAAAAAAAGGAAGTGGACAAAATGCTTTCGCATTTTGTCACACTCCCGTTTTTTATGTGTTGTACAGGTGCCGGCAAACGTATTATTTACCTAATACGCCTTCCAGGAATTTGGCCGTGTCAGCCAGGTAATCGGCCGGATAGCCTTCGATATCGCCTTTATCGCAGTGTGCTGCAAAGGACGGATCGATAGGCAGCTTAGCCGTATGGCTGATGCCGTATTTCTGTGCCGATTCGTCAACCCGGCTTGGACCGTAGATTTCTACGCGTTCGTGGCAGTTCGGGCATTCGAAATAGCTCATATTTTCAATCAGGCCGAGAACGGGAACGTTCATCATTTCCGACATCTTGAGGGCCTTTTCGACGATCATGGAAACCAGTTCCTGCGGCGATGTGACGACGAGAATGCCGTCGACAGGCAGGCTCTGGAAGACCGTGAGGGGTACGTCGCCGGTTCCCGGAGGCATATCGACAAACATGTAGTCTATATCGCCCCACATAACATCCGTCCAGAACTGTTTGACCGCACCGGAGATAACCGGTCCGCGCCAGACGACAGGCGAAGCGGCGTCTTCCAGGAGAACGTTCATGGACATCACTTCAATGCCGGTCTTGGTGACGACCGGGAAAATCCCTGTTTCGTCGCCTGTTGCCCGGCCGGTGATGCCGAAGGATTTCGGAATGGACGGGCCTGTAATATCGGCGTCTAAAATGGCCGTTTTAAAGCCGTGGCGCCGCATTTGGACAGCCATCAGGGAGGTGACCAGCGATTTGCCGACACCGCCCTTGCCGCTGACGACAGCAATGACGTGTTTGACGTGTGTTCCTTCATGGGGCTGAGCCAGAAGGCTCTGCGGTTGCGTCCGGCTGCTGCAGCTGCTGCCGCAGCTGGAACAGTCGTGATTGCAGCTTTCACTCATTTATATCATGCTCCTTTTGCGGGGACAAAGGATCGCTCCCTTCCCCTTCTTTCTGATCTTGCGCGCGGCAACAGGGATGGTGGCACGTGCCGGCGCGTTCGCATATCTTAATCTTACCACCTTGGATCAGCAGGCGTTTGCCGTAGACCAGCGCTTCCGCTACTTTGTGGCGGGCCGATTCATAGATGCCCGTCACGGTCGTGCGGCCGACGTTCATCTGTGCGGCTGCCTGTTCCTGGGTCAGGCCAATCAGATCCATAAGGCGGATGACCTCGTATTCATCGACCGTCATGATTACGGTGTCCGTACAAGAATCGGGACCATCCGGCACGAAGGCTTCCTGACGGGGCAGGGAACAAACAAGGCGGCAACGTTGAGGACGCGGCATAAGAACTCCTCCTTTTACCGTGGTGACAGGACAGACAGATACCTATCCTTACTCATTATACTTACCATGCTGACATATGTCAAATTAATTCCGCTCAGATGATATCGATCTGACACCGTTCCATGGCCCGCAGGGCTTCTTCATGGCCTGCCACGGTGGCACCGGCACAACAGTCCCGGACGACGGCAATTTCCTTTTCCGGGAAATAGGCCTTCAGCAGCAGGGCGTTGGCAATGACACAAATGTCCGTGCATAAGCCCATGAGGACAATGCGGTCGTACGGTGCCGTTTCTTCTACGAGGTCCGTGCTGGCAAAGGCCGGCTTTTCGAGGACCGTGGCAAAGAGGGAATACGGCAGGAGGGCCTTACAGATCTGCCAGCCCTTGGTGTCGCGGATACAGTGGGGAATAGGCAGCTTGCGCCCTTCCTGTGTATCCAAATAGTCTTCCGTATGCGTATCCTGTGTAAAGATGAAATCCGTAGTATTGCTTTCATCCTTTTTGGCAGCCTGGAGGAGCGCTTCTATTCTGGGAATAATAGCCGGCGCTTCGGCTGTACCCAAGGCGCCATCGATGAAATCATTTTGCATGTCGACGATAATGTATACCTGGTTCATGAGCGGACGGCCTCCTTTGTTTTTTCCATGGCCTGACGCAGCTGCCGCACGTAGGCGGGCACGTCTTCGCAGGTCATAATACCGGTCATGACACAGACGCCGGCAATGGGGATACCCTGCAATTGGGGCAGCGTTTCCGGCGTAATGCCACCCATGGCATAGACGGGAATGCGCACGGCGCTACAAATATCCCGCAGTGTATCCAGACCAATGGGCGGCAGGTCCGGCTTACAGGGCGTCGGCAGGACGTGACTGGCGATGATGTACGTTGCCCCCAGATCTTCTGCCTGGCGGGCTTCTTCAGCCGTGTGGACCGATACGCCCAGGCTGGTCATATAGTAGCTTAAGGACGTATGGGATTGAAAATACGAAATAGAACATTGAAAGCGGGGAATATGCAGTTTGATGCCTATGCGGCCGAAATGGCTGAGAATGCAGAATTTTTGATGACAGTTGCACAAGCGCTGCATTTTCTTGGCATAAGAGGTGTAGTCTTCTTCGCTTAATGTTTTCTCGCGTAAAATAATGCCATCCACGTTGGTGGCGGCAATTTGTTCCATGTGATCCCAATAGTTTTGGCTAGACAGTGTACGATCTGTTATAGCAATTAATTTCACGATATATCACCTTTGTCTTTCGGAACAATACAAGCTGTTACTAATACTCATATTATACCGTTATTTACCGGGAGGTTCAATGAAATATAGGGTAAACAATAAGATTTAGGCATAAAAAAACGGGGTTTATTATATAAAATAGCTATATTGCAATGATAAAAAGTCATAGGTAAGAGAACCTGCCGGCGCCTGGGAGGGGACAATGGGTGCTTTTATTCTCTATATCTCTCTATATATGAAACGAGCTGTGCTTGACAGCACAGCTCGTTTCCGTCCGGCCAGGTGGATAGGTCCGGCCGGACACTGGATATGTTTAAAAGGCAAAGCGCCGGCCGGATAAACCGGCGCCTGCTGGCAAAAGGGAAATACGGGCGGTCAAACGTAAATATACTCGCTCGTAACAGGCTGCAGACCGGCGCTCTTGATGGCGCTGTATATTTCATCAAAGGATCTGCTGTCTGTGATTTCAAACTGTTCATCGCCTTTTTCAGAGCCATCCTGATGGAGGTGGCCGCCGATACCGACGCAGACGCCGGCAGAAACCTTCGTCGCCGCAATTTTGATGATGTTGTTGCGGAAGGCCGCACTTTCACGGCTCGAAACGACGATGGTCGCAAAGGGCATGAAGAGGCGGTAGGCGCAGATAATCTGTGTCAGTTTCCGTTCATCTACATCCTTGGGGTTAATCTTATCGTTGTTGATGATCGGGCACAGGCGTGGACAGGAAAGGGAAATTTCTGCATGAGGATATTTCCGCTGCAAGAGCCAGGCGTGCATGCCTGTGGCGACGGCGTCTTTTTGATAATCGTCGAGGCCTAAGAGGGCAGCAAAGCCGACACCACGCATGCCGCCCAGGATGGCCCGTTCCTGCGCATAGAAGCGGTACGGGAAAATCCGTTTATGGCCGGCCAGATGCAGCGTTTCATATTTATCGGAGTTGTACGTTTCCTGGAAGACCGTGACGTAGTCGGCACCACATTCGTGCAGATACGTATAGTCGTCAGAATTGACGGGATAGATTTCCATGCCTACATTGCGGAAGTACTGGCAGGCGATTTTAACGGCGTTGCCAATGTACTTGATGTCGCTCATCTTGGGGCTTTCGCCGGTCAGCATGAGGACTTCTTCAATGCCCGTATTGGCAATGTTCTGGCATTCCTGATGCAGCTCTTCGTCGCTCAGGCGGGCCCGCTTGATGGCATTGTGGGAATTGAAGCCGCAGTAGATGCAGTAGTTGTCGCAATAATTGGCAAAGTAGATCGGTGTGAAGATCGAAATGTTGGTACCGAAATGCCGCCGTGTGACGGCGTGGGCTTTTTCGGCAATTTCCGGCAAAAGCGGCGCAGCTGCCGTCGAAAGGAGGGCCATGAAATCGCGCGGTTCCAAATGGGGCTTTGCCAGGGCCCGGCGTACGTCGCGGACCGTGAAATCATCATTGCGGAAGGCATCATGGTATGTGAGTACCTGGTCGAGCATGTCCGAATCAAGGACTTCCATGCCCGGGAGATATGTCATGTGGTCTATACGTTGTTCAGCCATTGTCTATTGCCCCCTTAGTCGCCTAAAAAACCGGTCAGCGGATCAGAAGCAGCGGCAGTTTCACGGACACTGCCCAGGCCGGACAGGTAAGCGGCACGGCCGGCTTCGATGGCCTTGCGGAACGCTGCGGCCATGAGCGGCAGGTCACCTGCCGTAGCAATAGCCGTATTGGCCATAATGGCAGCGGCACCCATTTCCATGGCTTCGCAGGCCTGGGACGGACGGCCGATGCCGGCGTCGACGATGATGGGCAGGTCGATTTCATCGATCAGGATTTGGATGAAATCACGGGTGCTGAGGCCCTTGTTCGTGCCAATGGGCGCAGCCAGGGGCATGATCGCTGCGGCACCGGCATTCGCCAGGTCACGGGCAGCGTAGAGATCGGGGTACATGTAAGGCAGGACGATGAAGCCTTCCTTGGCGAGGACTTCTGTGGCCTTAATGGTTTCTGCATTATCCGGCAGGAGGTATTTCGAATCGCGCATGATTTCGATCTTTACGAAATCACCGCAGCCGACTTCCCGGGACAGGCGGGCAATGCGGACGGCTTCGTCGGCATTACGGGCGCCTGACGTGTTAGGCAGGAGCGTAACGCCTTTGGGAATAAAGTCGAGGATATTATCTTTCTGGCCGGCTTCGACACGGCGCAGGGCCATGGTGACGATCTGGGCACCAGCCTGCTCAACGGCGGCGCGGATCAAATCGACAGAATACTTACCGGAACCAAGAATGAAGCGGGACGTAAATTCGTGCCCGCCCAGAATTAATTTGTCATCAGTTGCCATGGGAATCACTCCTTGTAAAAAGTCATGAATGCATGTGCATGGGAACACAGGGCTGTATCAGCCGCCACCGACGAACTGGACGATTTCAACGGTATCACCCGGCGTGAGCGTCACGGACGAATAAGTCGCACGGGGAACGATGCGGCCATTCAGCTCAACGGCAATACGGTCTGTACGGAAGCCCTGGCCGGTCAGATAGTCTTGCAGGCAGACGTTGTCGGCAGGGACGTCGAGACCATTGATTTTTACCATGAAAGCTGCCTCCTTTCTCTATACCCTTTTATCATATAAGGAAAAACAATGACAACAAAAAAGCCGCACGAAGAACTACACCCAAGGTGGTGTACCCCTTCGTGCGGCTTCATTCGGCCTCACTCTGGCTCTAATTATAGCGTATGCTGAAAAAATGTCAATGCCTTTCTTGGGCTGCCGCGGGCCCTGGCAAAAGTGCCTCTGTCCAGGCTGCATTATTGGAGGTCCCTCCGTTTTGTAGTATAATAGTCATAACTTATAGGAGAGAGGATGGACGTACATTGCAAGCTAACACGAAATATACCTGGCTGGACATAGCGAAGCATTTCTTCTGCAACGATGTAACGCTGTACCAGTTTGCCAATCAATTCCGACAGCAAGCCGAAGCTGCCCAGCGCGGTGAAACGAGTTCCCTTTCTGCATTGCGGTCGTACTTACCCTTGCCGACGGGACAGGAAAAGGGCACGTACATTGCAGTAGATTTTGGCGGTACCAATGTGCGGGCCGCCCGTATCCGCTTATTGGGAGGGCACTGTCATATTGTAGAAAAGAAGGTGTCCCGGCCCTTGCGGCTGCCCGGAAAATATGATTATACGACAGCTGCAACGACGGCGGCAGAATTATTTGACTTTATTGCTGACTGTGTGGGCGAAGCGGCCGGCGGCAACCGCCCTTTCTATTTGGGCCATACCTTTTCCTTTGGCGTACAGCAGCGGGATTTGCACGATGCGCTCTTTTCCTGCTGGGCCAAGGAAATTGCCGTCCAGGGCGCAGAAGGTCACTATGTGAACGCTATGCTGCGTGACGCCCTCGTCCGGCGCGGCTTGGACCGGATCGAACCGGTGGCCCTGGTAAACGATACGACGGCACTCCTCGCGGCGGCGGCCTATCAGTTTGGCTGTTCTGTCGTCGGCGTCATTTGTGGCACGGGCTTTAATATGTGCTATTACGAACCGGCCTGGCAGATGATCGTCAATCTGGAAGCCGGCGACTATTCCGGCGTAAAACAGACCATTTGGGACGAACGGGTAGATGCACAATCCCTCCATCCGGGCGTACACCGCCTGGAAAAAATGATCAGTGGCGCCTATATTGGTGAAATATACCGCCAGGCCCTGATGACCTATTTTCAGACCGATACGATTCCCAAGCTGACGGCTAAGGACATGGGGGACATCCTGGTCATGGATAACCTGGGCCTGACGACGGTACAGATCAGGCTGAGCCGTCTTTTGAACCGGATTATTCAATTATCGGAAATTGAACCGGTGCGCAACCTGGCTGCTGCTATTTTTGCCCGGACGGCGGAATTGTCCGGTGCCGCAGCCTACGGCATGGTGCGGCACATTTATCCGGGCAAGGAAATTCCTGCACAGACGGTGACTGTAGAAGGCAGCGTCCTGCAGCATACCCGCGGCGGCCTGCTCATGTTTGATGATGCCATGTATGCCTGTGCGGCTTTTGATGGCTGGTCGCGGCAGGAAGGGATTCCTGTGGAATCGTTGATCCTCTTTGACGGCCCTGCCGTTGGCGCTGCCGCAGCGGCTGCCCTGGCAGTCGGAAAAGACTGATGCTACAGCTCAGGCCGGGTAGCAGGACGGTTTAAATCGGCCAGCATTTGCTGATCGACGTGGACTTCATTGCCGCCGGTTGTCAAATAGCCGCCGATCATGAGGCCGTCCAAGCCGCCGCTCAGGGCCTGGGCCTGGAGGGAACGCAGGTTTACTTCCCGGCCGCCGGCCGTGCGGATCAGGGCCTGGGGCAGAATAAAGCGGAAGACCGCAAAGGTACGCAAAATTTCCCACGGTGTCAGGCTCCGGTTATGGGCAAAGGGCGTACCGGCAATGGGGTTCAGAATGTTTAAGGGAATGGAATCGACGCCCAGCTCTTTCAGGGCGAAGGCCATTTCCACGCGCTGACGCGGTGTTTCTCCCAAACCGAAAATACCGCCGGAGCAGACGCGCAGGCCCGCTTCCTGGGCTGTGCGGATGACCTTTACCTTGTCCGTGAAGGTATGGGTCGAACAGATGGAGGGGAAATACGAAGGGGCTGTTTCGATATTTGCGTGGTAACGGGAAATGCCAATTTTCTTCAAGGCTTTCGCCTGATCCAGATTGATCAGGCCCAGGGAACAGCACGTTTCGATTTGCACTTCCTTTTTGATGCGCGTTAAGGTATGGATAATTTGATCAAATTCCGGTCCGGGCAGTACGGAACGGCCGCTGGTTACGATAGAAAAGCGAGCGGCCCCGGCGGCCCGGGCTTTTTTGGCTGCCCCTATGATTTCTTCTTCTGCCAGCAAGGGGTATTCTGCTACGCCTGTCTGGTAATGGGCCGACTGGGCACAAAAGCGGCAGTTTTCCGGACATTTTCCCGAACGGCCATTGATGATAGCACAGCAATCGACAGCATGGGAACGGAACTTTTGGCGGATCCGGTCGGCTAAGGCCAGTAATAAAGGCGTGTCAGCGTCCGATACGGTAATGAGCGTTTCGGCTTCTGCGTGCGTCAGTGCACCGCCTTCTAAGACACGGGTAGTCCAAGCGGTTAACGTTTCAATATCCATAGTATAAGGCTCCTTTTCTTTTGGAATCCCCGTCAGTATACTGTACTTTTTAATAAAAGTCAACTTTTTACAATTTGCGAAAAGTTGACAATTAAAAGGCGCAGCAGGAAAAACAGCTGTCCCGTTAGCACGGCAAGAAGAGCAAAAAAATACAGGCTAACTCTTTTCACAGGCCGTCTTTTTCGCTACAATAAAGAATGTACCTATATATCCTTTTTTCTGTTTGCCGAGGTGGGACATGCTGCAACTGGATAAACGTGTAAAAACGCCGTATTATGTACAAATTTATACGTATTACCGGCAGCAAATTGAAAGCCGGAGCCTGCCCACCGGCACGCGGCTCGCATCCGTACGGGAACTGGCCCAGGAATTGGGCGTCAGCAAAATGACCGTCGAAAAGGCCTATTACCAGCTGGCCGGCGAAGGCTATATTCTGCGCCGCAGCAAGGCCCGCTATGAAGTGGCCTCCGTCCGGGTGCCCCGGAAAGCAGACCGGCCACGGTCCGCCTTAGAAGAAGCGGCGCAGTCACCGGCAGCCATTGCCTATGACTTCGGCAGTGGCGACCTGGCGGCAGAAGCCTTTCCGCTGGCCGTCTGGCGCAAGCTCATGAATCGGGTTCTCCACGAACCGGACCTGCTGCTGGCAAACCAGGATGAACAAGGAGCACCGGTCTTGCGCCACGTGCTCAGTCAATATATATATCAGACCCGCGGTGTCCAGGCCGGACCGGAGAACCTGATCATCGGCTCCGGCACAGGCGCCTTGCTGACGGTTTTGCTGAATCTGCTGCACGACCGGTACCCGCAGGTAGCCGTAGAAGAACCGGGCTTCCGCCTGGGGCGGGAACTCTTTCGTACGGGCGGTTTTGAAATCGTGCCGATCCCTGTGCGGGAGGGCTGTTTCTCCCTGCCCGATTTGGCCCAGAGCGGTGCCCGTCTGGCTTACGTCAGCCCGTCCCACCAGTTTCCTACAGGCGCCGTCATGCCGGCCGGCAGCCGCTATGACCTGCTGAATTGGGCTCATGAGTGTGACGGCCTGATCATTGAAGATGATTACGATAGCGAATTGCGCTACCAGGGACGGCCTATACCGGCACTGCAGAGCCTGGACCGGGCCGGGCGGGTCATCTATATGGGCGCCTTTTCAAAAATCCTGCCCCCCTTTGTCCGGCTCAGCTATATGGTTTTGCCGGCGCCGTTGCTGCAGGCCTATACCCGGCGCCGCGTGCTCTTCCGGCAGGGCGCGTCTGTGCCGGAACAATGCGTCTTGGCCGAATATATCCGCACCGGCGGCCTGGCCCGGCAGGTACGGCGCCTGCGCAAGGAATATCAGGAAAAAGGGGCGCTGCTGGCGCACTGTTTACAGGCGGCCTTCGGCGCCGCTATGCGCGTGAGCCCCGTCGTTTCCGGTGTCTACTGCCACGTCGTGCTGCAGAGCGACGTACCGGAGGAGGTCCTCTTGGCACGGGCTGCCAGCGAGGGCTGCCGCGTCTTATCTGTCCGCTCTTTTTATGAAAAGAGCGTCGCAGGAACGGATAAAGAATTTCTATTGAGTTTTTCCAAAATTCCTGCACAGGAACTTACACAGGCTGTTGCCGCATTGCGGCGGGCCTGGTTGGAGAAGGAAGGAAACTAATGGCAAAAGGATTACGTTTTATACATTGTGGTGACTTGCATTTGGGCAGTCCCTTTCACGATATCGCTATGGTAGATGAACGCTGGCAGCGCATTGTCGGCAAGGCCCCGGTCCGGGCCTTCCAGAAGATCGTCCAGATCGCCATTGAACGGAAAGTGGATGCCGTGCTGATTACCGGTGACGTATATACCAGTGCCAGTCATAATCTGACAGCGCAGCTGGATTATGTGCGTCTCCTTCATAAACTGGCACAACATAATATTCAGGTCTTTGCCGTCCTGGGCAATCATGACCCCTTAGACGCGTGGCAGGCCAAAATACCCTTTCCGCCGAATGTCCACGTCTTTGGCACGGAAAAGGTGGAACGCATACCGCTCGTCGTCGAAGGGGAGGAACTAGCCGCCGTATACGGGCAGAGCTATGCCAAAAGCGAGCAACGGGATAATCTGGCCTGGAATTTCCGGCGCACTGCAGGTGACCGCTATGCTATCGGCCTCTTGCACACCCAGGTAGGGACGAACCAATCGCCCTATGCGCCGTGCTCCCTGACGGATCTGAAAGAAAGCGGCATGGATTATTGGGCCCTCGGGCACGTACATAACCATCAGATCGTCTGCGAAAAGCCCTACGTTGTCTACGCCGGCAATCCGCAAGGACTGGACTGCACCGAAACGGGACCGCGCGGCTGCTATTACGTAGAAGTCGGCCCCTACGGTACGGCCAATCTGGAATTTATCGATACGAGTATCGTCCGCTGGGAAACGACGGACGTAGACATTGCTCCCTTTGAATCCGTGTCGGAGCTTCGCGATGCTGTCCGCTTTACGAAGGAAAAGATCCGCAAGGACATAGGCAAGCCTACGTTTTTGACGATTCAGTTCACCGGTGCCGGCAGCATGTACCAGGTACTGAATAATCCGGAGGCTACGCAGTACTGGATCGATGCGTGGCGCGAAGAAGAGGCCGGCAAGTATGCCTTCGTCATGGTACAGCGCCTGCGCAACCTGGCGCGGCCTAAGATCAACGCCGGCGAACGGAGCAAGCTGCCCGATACGGTAGGCGATTATCTGAACGTATTCGATAAACTGGAAAGCCTGCCGCGCGACGAAAAGGTAAAGGCCTTGCGCGAGGTCTTGGCACAGCGTCCGGAATTCGAACGCCTGGGAGCCTATGGACGCAGTATTTCTGACGACCGGCTCTTGGAAGCCTTTGAAAAGGCGAAGTGGCTGGGCATGCAGAAACTGCTGGAGGATAAAAGAGGATAGAGTATGAATATTATACGCATGAATTTGGATGATTTTGGCATTTATCATAACGTATCCTGGACGCCGCCGGAACGGGGCCTGATCGTCATGCACGGTCAGAATGAAAGTGGCAAGACGACACTCATGAAGTATGTGCGCTCCATGTTTTTCGGCTATCCCCGCGGCGAGTGGAAGGGCTATTTCGGGCACATGGATATTCGCCGGGAAAACGGAAAGGAATATACCATTTACCGCAATGAAAAGGAATCGTACATTACCGACGGCGACCAAACACTCCACGAGGAACCGGCCGATCTCTGGTGGCACAGCCTCGATCACAATACGTACGACAAGATTTTTGCCATGGGACTGGAAGACCTGCAGGGCTTTAAGATCCTTTCGAATGAAGACGTGCGCAGTCACTTCTTCAGTATCGAAGGCGGCGTGCGCATGGGCCTTACGCGGCGTGATTTTACCCAGAAAATGGGCGAGCTCCTGGTGGCCTCGCCGCAGGGCAAAAAGCCCATTAATATGCTCCTTCAGGAACAGCGGGAATTTGAGCGCAAGATCAGCCACCTGTCCTATGATGAAGACGAGTTTGCCGATTTGCAGGAAAAGGAAAAGCAGACCCACGACGTAGAAAAACGGCTGCGCCTAAGCATTGAAGAAACGAAGCAGCAAATCGAAAAGGTTGCCATGCCCCTGGCGGCGTGGGATGTCTACAAACGGGGCCAGGAAGCGATGAAGCACATGCAGGACCTGGCAGAGGTCTCCCAATTTCCCGCCGACGCAGCTCAGCGCTGGAGCGACCTGGAAAATAAGCTGCGCGATGTAGATGAAAAAATTAAGGAAATAGAAGCGTCCATCCGCAAGGAACCGGCCTTTAAGCCGGAATGGAACCGCTGGGTGATTTGCGGCCCCCAGATCGACGCCCTCTATCATAAAGTACCACAGTGGCAGCAGGCGCTGAGCGAACTGGAGACGCACGAAGCCAAGGAAATGGACTGGCAGTATGACGAAAATAAATACGCCCAGGAGCTCAAGCAGTGGACGGAAACGACCGTGCCGGAGCACGTCGAATGGACACGGCCCTTGAGCATGGCCCAGCATTTGGCGACATGCATCAGGGAAGAAGAGAAGTGGCAGGCAGCGAAACCGAAAAATGTCAGCGCGCCCCTGACGGAGGCCGATCCCAGCGTACCGGAACGGACGCGGGAAGAGTGGCAGGAATTGGGCAAAGCCGTAGTTTCCATTCAGGAATCCCTGTCGGAACGGGAAAAGGTGCAAGACATGCTGGCCCTGCTGCGCCAGGAACCGGCAGAAACGAGCCATGCCTTTTTTGCCTTGGGGCTGCTCTTTGTCGTCGCGGCCATCGGCCTGGTTACGGGTATTTTCCAGTATGATCTCGATCAGACCATAGGCGGCGCCGCAGCGGCAGTGTGCCTAGTTCTGGCTGGCGCTGCGTTTCTCAAGCAACGGGCTAACGCCCACCGCCGGCCACGGCGTATGGAAGAATTAGAAGGACAGCTGGCCCGGATTCAGACACACTTGGCAGCCATGGCAGAAGACCAGCACATGGAAATTTCCATCGCTGACGACAACGAACGCTGGACCCAATGCCTGGACCACGTGCGCAAGCAGTACATGGACTGGAAAACGCGGGAAACAAAAGACGCGTGGAGCAAGGAACAGCAGGTCATGTATGATGCCATTTACCAGAAATGGGAAGCTGACGGCCAGGGCTGGGAGGAAAAGCTGGAAAACTGCCGTAAGGCCTGGGCTGCCTGGCAGGCAGAAACGGGCTTTACCAAGCTGGACTATGGGCAGGTACAGGAGGCTAAGGAAGTCTGGGATGCCTATCAGACGGCACACCGGTCGTTACAGGAATGGCATAGCCGCAAGGATGCCCTGCTTCAGCAAATTGCCCACGTTCAGGATGAAACAGAACAGATCTTCCGCGAAGTAGGCCTGCGCCAGGACGTCTCGCCGGACGGTATTGAAGCCATGTACCAGCAGTGGCAAACGATTCGCGTCCAGGCAGAAGTAGCGCGGGAACAGGACCGGCAGCAGGAAGAACAGAAGCAGGAGCTGGAAAAGTGGCGGAAGGATAAAGAAATCCGCCTCCATCAGCAAACGGAGATCCTCCAGGAAACGGGGTCCCAAACGGCAGGGGAATTCCGCAGCAAAGTGCTTAAATTCCGTCAGTTCCATCAATACAAGGAAGTATATGAACAATCGGAAGCGCACTTGAAGCTCATTGCCAAACAGCCGAAAAATCTGGCCCAGCTGCGGCACGAGCTGAAGATTCACGACGTTCACACGTGGCAGGAAGAAAAGACGTATTACGAACGAAAAATTGCCGATACGGAAAAGAAACTGGCCGACGTAGCAGAAAAACGCGGCAGCATTGTCGAACGGCTCAGCCAAATGGCAAAGAGTGAAGAATCGAGCCGGCTCCTGCAGGAAAAGGAAAACCGCAAGGCCGTACTCGATACGGCGACTGATGAATGGCTGACCTGCCTCTTTGCCCAGTACATGCTGGGAGAAGCCCAGGCCTATTATGAACGGGTGCGGCAGCCCCAGGTCATTCGTCAGGCCGGTGATTACCTCCATTTGATGACCCAGGGACGCTATACCTTGCAGGCCAGCTTTGACGGCCGCCAGCTCTTTGCCGTCGATGGCACGGGCCGGCGCATTCCGGAAAAACAATGGAGCAGTGGTACGGCCGACCAGGTATATTTGGCTATCCGCCTCAGCCTGGCCATGGCCTTTTCACGGCAGATAGAACCGATGCCGATCATTCTCGATGATATTCTCGTGCGTTTTGATGAACAGCGGCAGCAGGAGGCCTTGCGTTTTCTCGCCGATTTAGGGAAGACAGAACAGATTTTTCTCTTTACATGCTCGAAAGAAACGCGTGACCTGGCTGCATCTGTGCAGCAGCTTCTGGCCGGTGAAACGGACACGATTCACATGGTTGAAATTGAACAGGGCAAGATTTTGGCCGGTTAAGACAGGCCTGCAGGCCCGGGGAGGTTAGGCTGATGAAAATTATTGATGGTACGGAGCGGTTAGCTGAGATAAAGGAACTGATCATCGAGTATACAGATTCTCTGCACATGGATTTGGGCTTTCAGCACCTGTCCGAGGAGCTGGACCATTTAGACACGCATTATGTCTATCCCTACGGCCGCCTGCTGGCTGCCGTCTGTGAGGACGGTACGCTGGCCGGCTGTGTGGCCTATCACCGGCTGGACGGGCGGTCCTGTGAAATGAAGCGCCTCTACGTGCGGCCTGCGTGGCGCCATAGGGGAGCCGGCCAAAAACTGGTAGCGGCTATCATGGAGCAGGCCCGGGCCGACGGCTATCGTGAAATGGTGCTCGATTCGTTTACGGACACCATGCAAAGTGCTATTCGCATGTATGAGGCAGCCGGCTTTCACGAAACGGATGCCTACTATGACAACCCTATGCCCAACGTCATCTATATGAAATGTGAGCTCTGACATAGAAAGAAGGCCCGTGCTGCTGCACAGGCCTTTTTTGCTGCGGAACATGTCAGGCTTTGACTTTATTTTTGTTCAGCATAATATGTAAGATTTCTTCATCCGTTTGCTGCATGCCGTCACGGGCGAGGGCACCGATATTGCGGATCGATTCATCGGCGCTGTTGCTGACCAGGCCTTCACTGCCGGTGACCCGGATATTGTGCAGGGCGAGCATGACGGCCCGGCAGGCGGCATCGCAGGCCGTAGCTACCTTCAAGGTACAGCTGTTGCCGGCACCATCGCAAACCATGCCGATATGGTCGCCGGTCATGTTGGAAATCGTATCTTCTACGTCCTTCAGCTTGCCACCTAAGAGCCAGACCATACCGGTAGCGGCGCCCATGGCGGCTGTACCGGTCGCACAGAGCGCGGAGAGGCGGGGCAGGAAGCTATGGATGTAGATGGAGGTCATGTGCGCTAAGGTCAGGGCACGGATGAGCCGTTCCTTGCTGGCCTGTATCCTCCTGGCGGTTACGACGACCGGTATGGTCGCAGCGATACCCTGGTTACCGGAGCCGGAATTGGTCATGGCCGGCAAGGGTGCACCGCCCATACGGGCGTCTGAGGCAGCTGCGGCTTCCATGATGACCTGATCCTGCAGGGCGTTGCTCAAAAAGCCCGTTTGCATTTCTGCCTTCATGGTATAGCCTACACAGTGGCCGTATTTTTCCGATAAGCCGACGCGGGTTAATTCTTCGTTGAGGACGGCGGCTTCTTCCATAAAGGAGATTTTGTCTAAGGGACAGTCTGTAGCAAACTGATAAATGTCCTTTAAGGTCAGATTATTGAGGAAAAGCTGTTCCGGCGCTATTTCGTCCTGGGCCACCGGCGGTGCTTCAAAGATGACGTGGCCGTCCTTTTCGATACGTACGATGTTGGTATGGTCGTCGGCAATGGAGACGCAGACGCTGTGACTGCTGCCAAAGACCTTGGCTTCTGAGTAGAGCACATTCGGTACGTCGGCAATATCGACGCTGACCAGGTTGTCGGCTACCATCTTTTTGCCTTGGCGTACGGCGTTAGGCGGCAGTTTTTTCAGTACCTGCAGGCCGCCTTCCGGGTCGCCGCCTAAGGCGCCCACGGCGGCGGCAATGTAGAGACCTGGTGTTTCCGTGCCGGGGACGATGACGGCCATGCCGTTTTTCATCATGTTCGCCGATACTCTTGCTTCAATCCGTTCTACCGGGCAGCCCAGCTTACTGGCTGCTACGGCTGCTGCATAGGCAAGGGATATCGGCTCCGTACAGCCTGTCGCCGGTTTTACCTCTTTCTTTAAACAGTCAATCATCTTTTCCCACATAACTTCTAATTCCATAATGATCCGCTCCTTTACAGAAAAAAATCGATCCTTGCTGTTATATTCATTATAATTCATATAGAAATGCGTGTAAATCATAACCGCAACGGTAGGAATAGGAGACGGATCGGGTCTTGACAAAGGCAGAACGAGACTGTATTATATACACAAGTTTTATAGATCGCACGGCAAAGGCGCTGTTGGATGGGGGTATCCAATAGCGCCTTTTGCGTGTGCTATAAAACGAGGGGTGCTGGCCTGCCTGAGCGGAGGGGCTTCGTCAGACAGCAGATATATGATAAATAACTGTACAATAGGGGGAATTGATGATGAGAAAGGAACATGATTTTTTAGGGGAAGTACCTGTGCCGGATGATGTATATTATGGCGTACAGACTGTACGGGCTATAGAAAACTTCCATATTACCGGCAGTCGTCTCGATGGTGATTTCATTCGTTCGATGGCACTGGTAAAACAGGCGGCGGCCATGGCCAATATGAAAAGCGGCAGAATGCCGAAAAAGATTGGCCAGGCCCTGCTGCAGGCAGCCGATGAAATCGTTTCCGGCGAGTGGCTCGATCAGTTTCCTGTCGATCCCATTCAGGGCGGTGCAGGGACGTCGGTCAACATGAATATGAACGAAGTCCTGTGCAACCGGGCTTTGGAAATTTTGGGCCAGCCCAAGGGGCGGTACGACCTTATTTCGCCTAACAACCATGCCAATATGGCACAATCTACGAATGACGTATTCCCAACGAGCATGAAGGTCTGCCTGCTCATGAAGGGCCGCAAGCTCAGCCGTGTCCTGCAAGAGCTGGAATTGGAGCTTTTGGCTAAGGAAGATGCCTTTAAAGACGTCCTCAAAATGGGACGGACTCATCTGCAGGACGCCGTACCGGTCACGCTGGGGCAGGAAATGGGGGCCTATGCATCGGCTGTACACCGGGGCCGCGAACGGATAGAACGGTCTCTCTCAGGCCTGCACCTGATCAACCTGGGCGGGACGGCCGTAGGGACGGGGCTCAATGCGGAACCGGATTATATCCGCAGCGTAGCCGAAGAGCTGGCTGCCCGGACAGGTGAACCCTTTAGAACGGCGAGCAACCTCATGGACATGACGAGCAATACAGACAGCTTTGCCGACGTTTCCTGTGCTATGAAATGTATCGCTCTGGTCCTAATCAAAATGGCTAACGATATACGCCTCATGGCGTCGGGGCCGCGCTGCGGTCTGAATGAACTGAAGCTGCCGGCCCGGCAGCCCGGCTCGTCGATTATGCCCGGGAAAATCAACCCGGTTATGGCAGAAGTCCTCGATCAGGCCTGTTATCAGGTCATTGGGAACGACCTGGCGATTACGCTGGCCGTGGAAAACGGGCAGTTTGAACTGAATGTCATGGAACCGGTCATGGCATATAATCTGTTTCGCTCCCTCGAATGTCTGACCAATGCCAGCCGGGCCTTCGTGACGCATTTGCTCAAAGGACTGGAAGCCAATGACAGTCAGTGCCAGTACTGGGTAGATCACAGTGTCGGCGTCATTACGGCCCTGTTGCCCCATATTGGCTATGAAAAGGCGGCCTTTCTGGCCCGGGAAGCCTATGACAGCCACCGGCCTGTGCGGGATATCGTGCGGGAACATCATATTCTTACAGACGCACAGATCGAGCACTTCCTGTCGCCCTGGTCTATGACCCATCCGGGCATTACGGGGGAAGGCGAGGACACGCTGCCCATTAGTGGCTGACAACAAAAAAAGCGGCCCTTACGGCGCCGCTTCTTTTGTTGCTTCGACAGGAATGCGTTTGTACGGTAGTTTTTCCATAATCTGATCCATGGCTACGCTTAATACGTCGTTCGGATCATTGAGAATGGACGCTTGTTCTTTTTCGGAACCCTTGGAGCTGTAGCTTTTCAGTGTACCATCCTGCGCGTTGTAGGCATATACGGTCAGGTCGTACCAGCATAAGGTGTAAATTTCGTAGTCATCGTGCCAGCCAAAGCGGTTGACCGACTGCTGCCAGACCCAGGTGTGTACGACCGGGACGACGACGAGATCGGCCTTGTAGTCGTGGGCCAGCTGGCTCAGGGCTGCAGCGGTAATCTCTTCCGGTGCCAGTCGTTCTGCCGCGTCTATGCGGTTCCAGTAGGGAATGCGGAAGGGCTGGCCCAGCCGGTATTGCATGTAATGGACAGGATAGCCTTCCTGCGTGGTCTGGACGACGACGACGGTCCGTTCCTTGTCGAACAGGACAGGCGTGCTGTCCGCCGCAAGGGCCGTACCGGCCAGGATGACCAGGGAAACGAACAAGAGCAGTATTTTTTTCACAGAGAACCATCTCCCTTTCGGACAGGGCGGGACGTACTGCCTGCTCTGCGTTAAAAGTTGTGTATATTACCCAGCAAGGGCGTCGTATCGTCCATGTGGGGCAGCATGAGGTCCAAGGCTTGTATCATCTTTTCCTTGTCCTGTGGCAGATTGCCGCCGACGGGAGCGAGGTTGGACACATGGTTGCTGCGGAAGATACAAGGGCGGGTCATTTCCGTGTGTGCCAGGAGTTCCCGCAGTTCACGAATAAAGCCCTTGGCTGTGAGCGGTGTAAAGGTGCCCCTTTGCACATCCTCGTACAGGGGCACTGTAGGCGGAATAATAAGGGACAGGGCACTGAGCATGGTCGGGTTGATGGCCGATACGACGTCTGCTGTATGCAGGGCGTGTTCGTGGGTCCGTTCCTGGCCGCCCAGGCCGAGGAGAATCATGGCGGATAATTTAAAGCCTGCCGCCAAGGCCTTCTGGCCGGCTGTAATCGTTGCGGCAGCCGTTGTGCCTTTGTTTACGTGGGTCAGGACGGCATCATCGCCGCTTTCGATCCCCATGTAAAGAATGGCCAGTCCGGCGTCGTGGAGGGCTTTTAGTTCCTCCGGCGTCTTGCGGTTCAAATCGGCCGGCGTCGCATAGGCGCCAATCCGCGTCAGGGCCGGGAAGGACGCGTAGCATTTTTCGATGATATGCAGCAATTGGTCCGTCCGTAAGACCAGGGCGTCGCCGTCGGCAATAAAGAGACGGCGGATATGCGGATAGGCCGCAGCACCCCGTTCGATAATCCCGTCGATTTCGTCCAGCGGCCGGACGCGGAAGCGCGATTCTTTATACATGGGACAGAAGGTGCATGTATTGTGAGAGCAGCCAATGGTGGCGCGCAGAATGAAACTGTACGCTTCACTAGGTGGCCGGAAAACTAATCCTTCAGCATCGTCAATGAACATAGAAAGTCTCCTTTCGGTCTGTACAGGTTAGGTCGTTCTAGCTCTATTATACTATATTTTTGGCAGGCATCATACGGACGGCATAAATAATCCCCGCCTGCAGCACAGACGGGGATAGAAAAAAGGCTTATTTTTTGCCGTGTTTGATGCGGAACGCCATGGCATGGGCTTCGGCGTCGCTATGACCTTCGGCCTTGGCCTGTTCGATCAGGTGCAGCATTTCTTCGTAGGCTTCGGGAATGATGCGGGTAATACGGCTTTGCGTATCTTCCCAGTTTTCCAGGAGACGGCGGCCCAGCTCGCTGCCCGTATACTGGACATGGCGGCTGAGAAGCTCCTGAATGGCAGCGGCTTCTGCGTCGTTGCTCAAGGGTTCCAGCCGGACCAGTTCCTGGTTGCAGTTGGTCGGTTCCAGATCGTATACATAGGCGACACCGCCGGACATGCCGGCAGCAAAGTTGCGGCCTGTACTGCCCAGGACGAGCACCTTGCCGCCTGTCATGTATTCACAGCCATGGTTGCCTACGCCTTCGACGACGGCTTCCATGCCGCTGTTACGGATACAGAAGCGTTCGCCGGCCATGCCGTTGATGTAGGCTTCCCCGCTCGTAGCACCATAGAAGGCCACGTTGCCGATAATGATGTTGTCTTCTGCCGGGAAGGCTGATTCCAGAGGCGGATGGACGATCATCTTGCCGCCGGAAAGACCCTTGCCGAGATAATCGTTAGCGTCGCCTTCGAGTTCAAGCGTCAGGCCTTGGGGAATGAAGGCGCCAAAGCTCTGGCCGGCCGAACCGACGAAGCAGAGCTTGATCGTATCTTCTGCCAGGCCCTTTTCTCCGTAGCGGTGGGTGATTTCACTACCTAAGAGGGTGCCTGTGACGCGGTCTGTGTTCCGGATGCGCAAGCGGGCGCGGACATGCTTTTGGGCTGCCAGGGCCGGCCGGCACATGCGGACGAGCTTTGACATATCCAGGGTCTTTGAGAGCTCGTGATCCTGGCCGGTCGTAAAATGGTGGCCAATGTGTACGTCTGTATAGGGCCGGTAGAGCAGGTGGTCCAGGCTGACTGTAGCGGCCTTCGCGTTGGGAGCTGTATCCTTTTGCCGCAGGAGATCATAGCGGCCTACCATTTCGTCAATCGTATGGAAGCCCAGGCGGGCCATGATTTCCCGCAGATCCCGGGCGATGAAGTGCATGAAATTGATGATGTACTCCGGCTTGCCTTTGAAGTTTTTCCGCAGCTTTTCATCCTGTGTGCAGACGCCGTAGGGGCACGTGTTGAGATGGCACACGCGCAGCATATGGCAGCCGATGGTCAGGAGCGGTGCCGTGCCAAAGCCGAAGAGCTCAGCGCCGAAGAGGGCGGCAATGGCCACATCCCGGCCGGTCAGCAGCTTGCCGTCGGCTTCGATGCGTACGCGGTCGCGGAGCTGGTTGAGGAGCAATGTCTGCTGGACTTCGGCCAGGCCGATTTCCCAGGGCAGGCCTGTATGGCGCAGACTCGTACGCGGCGAAGCACCGGTACCGCCGTCGTAGCCGCTGATCGTCAGCGTATCGGCCTTGGCCTTTACGACGCCGGCAGCAATCGTACCAATACCGGCACCGCTGGCCAGTTTTACGCCAATGCGGGCGTTGCGGTTGGCATTTTTCAAATCAAAAATCAGTTCTGCCAGATCTTCGATGGAATAGACGTCGTGATGGGGCGGCGGGGAAATGAGGGCAATACCCGTCGTAGCATGACGCGTCTTGGCAATATCCGGATAGACCTTGCTGCCTGGCAGGTGGCCGCCTTCGCCCGGCTTGGCCCCTTGGGCGCACTTGATTTGCAGCTCATCGGCGTGGATGAGGTAATTGCTCGTAACGCCGAAACGGGCAGAGGCAACCTGCTTGATTTTGTCGTTTGTATCTGTTGCAAAGCGGTCTGCATCTTCGCCGCCTTCGCCAGTATTGCTCAGGCCGCCCAAACGGTTCATGGCTTGGGCTACGCATTCGTGGGCTTCCTTGCTGAGGGCACCGTAGCTCATGGCACCTGTACGGAAGCGCTTGACAATGCGGTCTTCTGCTTCGACCTCTTCAATAGGGATACTGCAGCCGGCAGGGTAGACGAATTCCAGGAGGTCCCGCAAGCGGTACACGGAGGACGTATTGACGAGCTCGGCATACTGACGGTACAGCTCGTAGTCATTGGTGCGGCAGGCCTTTTGCAAGAGTTCGACGGCTTCCGGAGAAATGATGTGCTGCTGGCCGTTTTTCCGGTATTGATAGACGTCGCCCCGGGGCAGGCCGTCTTTGCCGTTAAAGGCTGCTGCGTGACGGCGGGCATTTTCTTCGGCTACTTCCTTCAGGCCAATGCCGCCAATCGGGCTGGGCGTATTGACGAAATACTTTTGAATCAGCTCGCGGCCAATGCCGACGGCTTCAAAAATCTGGGCGCCGTGGTAGCTGTGTACAGTTGAAATGCCCATTTTAGACATGACGGCCAGAATCCCGTTGACCGAAGCCTGGAGGTAATTTTCCCGGGCTGTTTCGTAATCGATAGAACCCAGTTTCCGCTTGGCAATCAGTTCTTTAATCGATTCTAAGGCGACGTACGGATTGATGGCTGTAATGCCGTAGCCCAGGAGGGTACAGAAATGATGGATTTCCCGCGGTTCGCCCGATTCCAGAATGAGGCCTACGTCAGAACGGACGGTTTGACGGATGAGGAAATGGTGCAGGGCTGCCGTCGCCAGCAGTGCCGGAATGGCGGCCATGCGGGAGTTCGTGCCCCTGTCGGAAAGGACGAGGATATTAGCCCCGCTGCGTATGGCTTTAAGGGCATCGATACAAAGCGATTCAATGGCTGTTTCCATGGCTTCTGTACCGCCGCTGACGGGGTAGAGCATGGAAATGACGGAAGAACGCAGCTTTTCATTCATGAGTGATTTGATGACAGCTGTTTCTTCATTGGTCAAAATAGGCCGTTTCAGGTAGAGCGCTGCTGTATCTTTATCATCCGGATCCATAATGTTGGCTACGTTGCCGGCCATGACGATGGAACTCATGACGATGTTTTCGCGCACGCCGTCAATGGGCGGATTCGTTACTTGGGCGAAGTTTTCCTGGAAATAGTCGTATAAGAGCTGTGGCCGGTCGGAAAGGATGGGCAGGGCAATATCCATACCCATGGAATCGATGGGCTGCTTGCCGTCGCGGGCCATGGGCAGGATGATCTTGTCCATGTCTTCCTGCGTATAGCCAAAGACGCGTTCCTGTTCCTGCTGGTCATAGGGAATGAGGTCTGTACTGCCAAAGACGTGTTGTGGCGGCATGAGGGAATCGAGGTCCACGACGTGACGGGCATACCATTCGCCATAGGGCCGTTCCGTAGCGACGAGGTGTTTAATTTCTTCGTCATCGATGAGGCGCTGCTGTTCTGTGTCGACGAGCAGCATTTTTCCCGGCTGCAAGCGGCCTTTATACAGGACCTTTTCCGGATCGATGGTCAGGGCGCCGACTTCGGAGCTGGTAATGACCCGGTCGTCGCTGGTGACATAATAGCGGCCAGGCCGCAGGCCGTTGCGGTCGAGCATGCCGCCGATAAGCGTGCCATCGCAGAAGCCGATAGCAGCCGGGCCGTCCCAGGGTTCGATCATAAAGTTGTGGTAGCGGTAGAAATCACGCTTTTCTTCGCTCATGAGCGGGTCTTTTTCCCAGGGCTCCGGAATCATCATCATCATGGCATGGGGCAGGGAATGGCCGGTCATGCACAGGTATTCCAGGCAATTATCGAACATGGCCGAGTCACTGCCGCTGTCGTCGATGACGGGAAATACCTTGGCCAGGTCGGGATACAGTGCCGACTGGGACTTGCTTTCCCTGGCGTTGAGCCAATTGATATTGCCTTGAATCGTATTGATTTCCCCGTTGTGGACGATGTAGCGGTTCGGATGGGCCCGGGCCCAGCTGGGGAAGGTGTTCGTACTGAAACGGGAATGGACGAGAGCCATGGCCGTTGTAAAATCGAGGTCAGAGAGATCGAGATAAAAGTGCCGCAGCTGGACGGAGGTCAGCATGCCCTTATAGACGATGGTCCGGGAAGAGAGGCTGGCAATATAGAAATCAGAGCCCTTTTCCTGGCTGGCCGGAACGATTTTCTTTTCTGCCAGCTTGCGGATGATGTAGAGCTTGCGTTCAAAGTCCATTTGCGTTTTCAGGGCATCGGAGCGGCGGATAAAGACCTGCAGAAAGTGAGGCCGCGTCGTCTTGGCAATACTGCCGATCAGGCTTTCGTCGACAGGTACGTCGCGCCAGCCCAGGACGGACAGGCCTTCACTGCGGACGATGGCTTCGAACTCGGCCATTTGCTGTTTGCGAAATGTTTCATACCGGTGGGCGAAAATCATGCCTACGCCGTAGTCGCCTGCTGCGGGCAAAGAAAAACCTAATACTTCGCATTCGCGGCAAAAAAACTGGTGCGGGATTTGGACTAAAATACCGGCACCGTCACCGCTTTTTGCGTCGGCCCCCTCGGCCCCGCGGTGTTTCAGGTTTTCCAGAATGGTCAGTGCCTGGTCGAGGATATCATACGATTTTTTCCCCTTGATATTTACGACAAAGCCTATGCCGCAGGCATCATGTTCGTACGCCGGATCATACAAGCCTTGTGGTGCCGGCAGGTCACGAAGTTTTTTATACATACCGATTCCCCCTCGTATAAAATATGTCTCTGCAGGTATATCGTAAAAAAAGATACCTAGTATAGAGATTGAATACTATTATAAAGGTAGTATGACATAAAATCAATAAAAATATAAAAATAATCGTGTATACAATTATAAAAATAAAGAATTAGCTAAAATATTCTAATATTTTACAATGGAAGGATAAAATAAAGTAAAGCATGGTATGAATTATATGCAAAAGACGGCAGCGCACGTGTAGTGCGCTGCCGTCTTTTAATCTGATAAACGCTAGCGGATGGTTTCTATCCAGGCTGTAAATTGCTGGCGGAAGAGGCCGGCGCCGCCGTTGGCAGGATGCCGCATAGCTGCAGCGTCCAGGCCGGCAGCCTGCAGGGTTTCCGCCGCTTTGCGGCCAATGGCGCCGATCGTCATTGGCTTCTGGCACAGGGCGAGAAGCTGCTGCGTATACGCCAGGCCGGCAGCTAATTCTGCGTCTGTCGGCGTCCGGTTCGACAAGGGTGTGTCTTTGTGGGGATGGAAGGGAAAGATGTTCCAGAGAATGACGTCAAACGGGTTCAGGCCATTATCTGCGATGGAGCCCCAGACATACGTATCCGTCGGCTCATTCAGGCCCTGTTCCCGCTGCGTACGGCCCGTCAGGAAGGGCGAGTCCGGCCGGCTCGTCCGCGTGCCGCTGTGGCCGAGAATGGCCGTACTCGGAATCTGCTTATGATGGTCCAGGAGCATGCGCTCGCACGTAATGGCAATGCCTGTAAAGCGGCAGCCCTGATACCCGGCCGCTTCGGCAACAAAGAGGTAGCGGGCCCGGCCCAGGCGCAGCTGCAGGTATTCGGCCAGCTGCCGGCGCCGCAGGGCCGGCGCGTCCGGTCCGATATCACAGCGTTCGTCGTAATCCTGCCAGGGGTTGAAGGCCGTAGTACTTTCATACTGGGATAGATGTTCGATAAATGCAGACAGCGTCATGACAGACCTCCTCAGAGATTATAAAAGACATAGCACGCGCCGATTTTGCCGGCCGGCCGTGTAAGGGGATAAAACTCAGAACGGGTGTAGTCTTCATACTTTCCTGACGGTACCAGGATCGTAACCGCTTCGCCCTGGCGCAGCCGCTGCTGCAAGGCGGCGCTGCTTTCTTCCGGGAAGGGATGCTTGCCGGCCCAGACGGACGAACGGTGGAGCAATTTATTTTCATCGTAGCCGGCCGGTGCCGTATAGGTAGCCGTCAGGCCTGTGTAGTACGTAAAGGAAACGCGGTAGTCTTCAAAGAAGTAGATGCGCCCGGGAAGCTGGGCTTCCTGGCCGATAAAGGGCGCAGCCGAGCGATAGGCATAGAACGGAGCCAGGCCCTGGTAGAGGACGATGAGGTAGACGACGGCTGTAGCGATACCGGTCAGCAAGGGGATGGCAGGAAAGGCCTTGAGCCGTTGCGCTGCCACGACCAGGAGAATCGCAAGGGGGACAAACAGGTAGAGCAAAAGCCAGCTGCTGCCGGCAATGGGTGTCTTACGGAGAAAGAATGTAGCGGCGAAAAAGAGGAGCCACCAACAGATGGCCGGTGCCGTAACCCATGTCCAAAGGCGCCGGTTTCCCTCTTCGTACAGGTCGGCCAGGCCAAAGCTGGCAAAGAGAAGCAAGGGAATGTTGGCAATATACGTATAGGTCGGGTATTTGGTTGCGACGAGCGTATAAAAGAGAAACGTCCCTGCCGCCCAGACCAGGAGATATACAGATTCTTCGGTCTGGCAGCGCCGTTTCCAAATGGCGTAGATGGCGGCGCCGGTCCAGGGCAGGAGACTGACGGGAATGAGTGCGACGTAATAATACCAGACGTTGGCTTCGGGATGTTCAGACGCCGTAGCCCGGGCAATATTGTGGAGCCCTAAAAACCCGTTGATAAAGTCCATGCCGTGCAGATTGTACATCGTGACGTACCAGGGCAGGCAGAGGACACAGAAGAGCAGAATACCGGCAGGCTGAAAAATGCGTTTGATATATGTCAGATTACGGCGGAGGCCGGCAAAGACGAGGAGAAAGGTGCCGGGCAGGACGATTCCCACAGGCCCTTTGGTCAGTACGGCCAAGGCCGCCATGGCATAGGCTGCCGTCATAAACCGCCCTTTTCCTTCGGTCAGGCCAAACCAGGCAAAAAATAAGGTGCCTGCCGTAAAGAAAAAGAGCATCTGATCCGTAATGATCGAATGGCTGACAATCCAGACTTCAAAACTCGTAGCCGTTACGATGGCCGCCAGAACGGCGTATTCCCAGCGGCTGCCACGACGCAGCATATACCAGGCCATAAAGACGACGGAACCCATGCCAAAGACGGCGCCGGGCAGGCGGGACGCGAAATCCGTAAAGCCGAAGAGGGAATAAGACAGGCTGAGCAGCCAATAGATAAAAATAGGCTTATCGTACCAGTACGTAGAAAAGATTTGCGGGGAAATCCAGTTACCGGACTGCACCATTTCTTTGGCCGTCAGGACGTAGTTCGACTCAACGGGATCCGTAATGGCAAGGGCTGCATTGCCCAACAGAAAAAATAAGAGACTGCCGAGGGCGATGAGGCTGAGCAGACTGCTTCTTCTCATGAATGTGTCCTTCCTTTCCAAAAAAAAAAGACAGCAAATACATTGCTGCCTTTTGACTCGTTGTGAAACTTATTCGGCCTGCTGTTTACGACGGCGGCAATATTTCCAAAGCACAACCGCTGCAATGCAGGCACAGCCGATGACCATGGCGATGAGCAGCTGGTGATTATACTGGATCAAGTCACGCCAATGACTGCCTAAGACGGAACCGGCCCAGACCAGGAGCAACGTCCAGGGAATGGTGCCGATAATGGTAAAGAGGACGAAGCGGCCAAAGGGATAACGGGCTACGCCGGCAGGGAAGGAAATAAACGTACGGACACCAGGCAGGCAACGGCAGATGACGACGGCAATGCCACCGTATTTATTAAACATTTTTTCTGCCATGTTAAACTTCTTTTCGTTGAAAAAGATGTATTTGCCATACTTTAAAAGCAAGGGTCTGCCGCCATAGGAACCCAGCCAGTAGCTGAGGATGGAACCGACGACGCCGGCAACGCAGGCGACGATAAAGGTAGTCCAAAAGTCAAAAATATTCTGGGAAATGAGGAACCCGGCAAAACCAAGTACAACTTCGCTGGGCACAGGTATATTGGCATTTTCAGCTACCATAGCCACAAACATGGCCGCATAACCATACGCTTCCATTAGCTGCAGCAATGTATCCATACGATAGATCCAACTCCTTTTCTAAAACTACTACTAAAGTAACACTTTCAAACTTAATATAGCATAGCATAGAAAAGGGTGCCTGTGCCAGTTTTTCGAAAAAAATTTAAGCAATATTTAAAAACGATTGCTTATGCCAGACCTTTTTAGCGGACCTTGAAGCAGGACAGATAGGATAAGGCATATTTGCAGACTAAATAGCCGTAGACCAGGGTGAGCAGGAGGGATAAGAGAATCTTCAGGGGAATGGCCAGGTTGAGGGGCAGTAAGAAATACGTTGCTGCCTGCAGGGACGGAATACTCAAATACCAGAGAGGATAGGCCATGTGAGCAAAGGAGACAGCCGTCTTGCCGCTTTGGTTACCCTTGGCAGCAAAGGCTGCGATGAGGCCCAAGGTGCCTGTAAAGGAGAGCAGCACACCGGCGTAATCGGCGTAGACGGCCGGCGTCAGGATGTAGAGCATCAGGCAGACCAGGGCAGCAGCAAGCCAAAAGCGGCCTGGTACATACCCGCCCGGTGTAAACCAGCGATGGCGGCAGGCATAGCAGCCCAGGACAAAATACAAGGCTGCCGTAATGACCCAGCTGAAGCGGAAGCCGCTGACGGTCATAAAGAGCTGGGCTGCCGCCACGGCGTGCAGCTGAAAGGCAGCCAGCCAAAGGCGGGAGAAAGCGAATATAAGCAGACCGTGCAGGACGATGAAGGCCAGCAGGAAAAGGGACGCCGGCGCACTGGCAGCTTTGCGCTGCAGGGCCTGGTGATTCACCTTTTTGACGGCCATGAGCAGGAACGTAAAGAGTAAGAGAAAGGCCAGCATGCCGTAGGCGCCGAGAGTAATATACGAGCCGTGAACCAGACGGGAAAGATAGTCCATAAAGGAAATATGAAAGCCCCGGCTGAGGATACCGAGCCAGGCCAGCTCAGGTACGATGAGGAATGCTGCAAAGAGCCACGGCCAGCCTAAGCGCTGCCAGCGGTCGTGAAAATAGGAGGACAGCGTGCGGATTCGCAGGTTAGAGGCACTGAAATAGCCGCTCAGGAAAAAGAGTACGGGAATGACGAGGGCTGCCAAGCATTCATAGAAGAGATAATAATACATGCCCGTTCCGAGAGCCTGCTTGTCGTACACGGCAAATAAGGGAACTGCCGGCAAAGGCAAAAAGGAAACCAGGGAGAGACAGAGAATCGAGAGAAAAATCATACACGTGCGCAAGTTATCTAAATAAAATATATGCTTGCCCATACGGATCGCTCCTTTCCTATGCGGCCGTTTTATCGTTGGTGAACCTGCGGTCGTAGTGACAGTACTATATGTTGATCAGGCATGACCTTGCCGCCACGGATAGCGGCAGAAGAATACCAACCTGATTATAGCGCGTCATTGTCCAAAAATATACCCATTTCATGCAAAATGTGATATAATTACCATACAGAACATACGTGCCAAAAGGGAAGGGGAGAAAAGACATGATCAGTACAGAAGAAAGCATTATACGGCTGCTCATAGCTATCGTATTAGGGGGCCTCATCGGCTATGAACGGGAGGCACAAAGCAAATCAGCCGGCTTGCGGACGCACATTCTCGTCTGCCTGGGCTCGTGCCTGTGCATGATTATTTCTGTCAATATTGCCATGGAATATTTCTTCCGGTATGGCTACACGAATTCCGATCCCGGACGGATTGCTGCCCAGGTCGTTTCCGGCGTCGGCTTTTTAGGGGCCGGCACGATCCTGGCCAACCAGAAGGGCCGCAGTATCCACGGCCTGACGACAGCTGCCAGCATCTGGGTCGTTGCGGCTGTGGGCCTCGTCGTCGGCGCAGGCTATCTCCTTACGGCTGCAGCGGCGACGCTCTTTGTATTCATCGTTCTCACCTTGTTTGTGCGGCTCGACAAATATATGCGGCGTCATAGTGAGCATACGTGTCATATCCACCTGGTCATGCGTAATTCTACGGGCCAGTTCCGCCGCATGACCGACTATTTCCAGGGCCACCATTTGGCGCTTCAGTCCTTTCGCGTTCTTTCGGAAGAAGAGGCGGCGGACATCGAAGTGGAAGCGACGCTTCTGGTCAGCGAGGACCTGGATGGCGGCTCGCTCATGAGCCAGCTGCTGGGGCTGAAGGGCGTCCTCCAGGCAGAGCTGCTGGACCTGGACGAGAAGATAAAGGTGAAAGAAAAATAATAAGCCCTTATGGGAAACGGGTGTATAGTATTTTGCATTTTCTGCTTTTTTCGTGACAAATCCTGCTAAAAAGAGATTTTTCTTGTAATTATATAGGTAAAGCTTTCCTTGTCGTGCTATAATAGATACGAAATTTATGATGTCCTATAGGGAAGGGGTTATGCTATGTCTACATTTATGACAGCTGCGAGTCGGGAAGGAAAAAAGATTAATGATGTCGTATTTTCTGCCGGAGCAGCGGCACGGGCTGCAATTGAACAATACGGGAAAGAAAAGGTCGTAAACGCCACCGTAGGCTGCTATGGCGACGATGATGAAAACGTGGCCTGTCTGCCTGTCGTAGAAAAGGTATATCGTTCATTGCCCATGAGCGACTTTATTACGTATGCGCCGCCTGTAGGTCTGGAAACGTACCGGCACGATGTCATTGATGCGACATTTGAAGATCAGCGTCCGGAAGGCTATACGGCAGCTGTGGCTACGGCCGGCGGTACCGGTGCGGTACACATTGCCATTACCAACTATTCGGAAGTAGGCGACAAGGTTCTGACGACGGACTGGCGCTGGGCCGTATACGATAACCTCTGTGCCGAAGTAGGCCGCCAGCTGGCAACCTTTGCCATGTTAGACGATACGCGGTCTTTCAATATTGAATCCTTTTCTTCGTCTGTAGCCGCTATTTTACAGGAACAGGATTCGATCCTGATCATGCTCAATACGCCGGCCAACAATCCGACGGGCTTTGCCCTTTCGGATCGCGATTGGGACGAAGTACTCGATGTATGCCGTTTTCATGAAAAGAAGGGCAAACGCATTACGATTTTGGTGGATATTGCCTATATTGCCTATGCCGGTGAAAAGAACGAAGTCCGTTCGTTCATGAAAAAATTCAGTAATCTGCCGGAACACATCTTTGTCCTCTTTGCCTATAGCATGTCTAAGGCCTTTACCCTCTATGGCCAGCGTGCAGGCGCCCTCGTAGGCCTTTCGTCCAGCCAGGATGTCATTCGTGAATTTGAAGAAGCAGGCAAGTATTCTGCCCGTACTTCGTGGTCGAACGTCAATCGTGCGGCCATGACGCTCCTTTCGGTTATCCGCCGTGACCCGGTGCTCCTAAAAGAACTGGAAGCAGAAGAAACGGGATTCTTCCGCACCATTTGTGACCGGGCAGCTATTTTTATGGAAGAAGCTAAGGCCTGTGAGCTCAATGTTATTCCCTATAAAGCAGGCTTCTTTATTTCCGTGCCGACTACCGTTTCGGCAGCAGCCTGTGAAAAGCTGCACGACGATCTGATTTTTGCAGCCCCCTTGGCCCGCGGTATCCGCCTCGGTGTCTGCTCAATCCCGGCGTATAAAATGAGCGGCGTAGCAGGAAAAATTAAAAAAGCCCTGGAAGCAGTCAACGGCTAAGCCGGCTGCCTGCAGGAAACCTATAGAAAGCCCTTTTATCCGGCTGTGTTAGCGGATAGAAGGGCTTTTTTAGAAAGGCTGAAAGAAAAAAAGGCCGTTTCTCCTCTTTTCGATAAAGAAGAGAAGCGGCCTTTTAGCAAATTGTAGGGCAGCCTTATATTATAGTATATAAGAAAAGGCCTGCGTACTATTCGTGTTCGTCCATGATGGCAGCGGGACCCCGGTCACCGGTACGGATCCGGACGGCATCTTCGACGTTAAAAACGAAAATTTTTCCGTCCCCCGGTTCGCCTGTCTGGCATACTCGCATGGCGACGTCGATGACGTCATCGACAGGGATTTCACAAATAACCGTTTCTACCTTGATGTGCGGCAGGAGGTTAACATTATACTCTTTGCCGCGATATACTTCGACGTGCCCCTTCTGGGTACCGCAGCCAAAGACCTGGCTGACTGTAATACCCATGACGCCAATGGCGTTGAGGGCTGCCTTCAGCTCATCGAGCTTGCTGGGCCGCGTGACAATGACCACTTTTTTGATTGCTACCATAGAAAATACCTCCTGCCTGTACTATAAGGTCTGCTGTAAATAGCCGCGTTCGCCGTGTTCATTGATATCGAGGCCGACGATTTCTTCGTCAGCATCAACGCGGAAGGTTGTAAAGAGGCTGATCACCTTGTAAAGAATGAAGGTACCGGCAATGGCCAGCACATAGGCAACGCCTGTCGAAATGAGCTGGGCCGTGAGTAAATGGGTTCCCCCGTAAAAGAGGCCGTTAGCTCCTGCCGGATTGACTTCTATACTGGCCCAGAGGCCGGTGGCAATAGAACCCCACGTACCACCGATACCGTGGATCCCGAAGGCGTCCAAGGCGTCGTCGTAACCGAAATAGTTCTTGCAGACGGCGACGGCTGCATAGCAGATGACGCCGCCAATGGCGCCGATATAAATGGCCGGCAGGGGAGCGACGAAGCCGGCGGCCGGCGTAATGGCAACGAGGCCGGCAACGCAGCCGGAGGCGGCACCGAGAACCGTCGGTTTGCCATTGATGATCCATTCGACGAGAATCCACGAAACCGTAGCTGCTGCTGCGGCACCCTGGGTGGCAATGAACGCACTGGCTGCCAGGGCATTGGCACCTAAGGCACTGCCGGCATTAAAGCCAAACCAGCCGAACCAGAGGAGGGATGCACCGAGGACGACCATGGGCATGTTATGCGGAATGATAGGATATTTCCCCAGGCCCCGGCGCTTGCCAATGAGCAGGCAGAGCGTCAGTCCTGATACACCGGACAGGATGTGGATGACCAGGCCGCCGGCAAAGTCGAGAGCCCCCAGCTGGGCCAGAAAACCGCCGCCCCAGACCCAGTGTGCCATGGGATTATAAATGAGGACAGCCCAGAAGAATATAAAAATACAGAACGTACGGAAGCGGACCCGTTCGGCAAAGGCCCCTGTAATGAGGGCCGGCGTAATGACGGCAAACATGCACTGGAAGGCAACGAAGGCCAGCTCCGGAATGGTGCCGCCTGTTAAGATATTCATGCCGACACCGGCGAGACCGACCTTGGCGAGACTGCCGATAAAGCCGTTAATATCTGTACCAAAGGTCATGGCATAGCCGAAAATGATCCATTCTACAGAAATCATGGCGATGATGAAGAAGCTCTGCATGATCGTCGTCAGGACGTTCTTGCTGCGGACCATACCGCCATAAAAGAAGCCCAGGCCCGGCGTCATGATGAAGACCAGTGCGGCCGAGATCAGAACCCACGCCGTATCGCCGGCACTGATCTGGTCTGTGCCGTCCGCCCCTAAGGCAACGGATGCAGTGAATAAAAAACAGAAAAATAAAGGCAAAAATTTTCTCATGCCAACTACCCCCTCGTAAAAAAATACGACAAAAGAAAAATCCTGCCTGCATATACCCGTGCAGGCAGGACCCCCTCGTCCCCCGGACAGCGCATCAGCAGGCTGCCCCGATTTTCTTTTGTCTGTGATCAAAAGCGTACCCGGGTATGCAGAAAAGCCCGGATGAACAGGTGAAGTAGTGTTCATCCGGGCTTCGATGCCCTGTATGCTTTTGGTGTGTTTCATTATAGCCGTACATGCCGAAATTGTCAACTGTCAGATTGTCAATAAAACGTAAAATAAGCATGTGCAATACATACATACAAAAGATTTTCAAGCTATTGGCTCTTATTCCTTTGCGCGTAACATGCGGTATAGAATGCCGATGAGGAGCAGATCGCCACCGATGCCGACGAGAGGGTAAATCGTATTGACGAGCTGGCTCAGAGGAACAAAGGAGGCAACGGTCATACCCAGTACGGCTACGACGATGACGATGATGCGCTGCTTCTTTGTCTTATCCTCAGCAAAACGGCGGCCGAAGGCCCAGAGATAGCCTGTAATGGTCGTAAAGATGCCTATGAGGATGATAATAGTAAAGGGCATGGCCATAATAGGCAGTACATTTTCAATGGCTGCCAGCATCGGCACCTGGGCTTTGATGGCAGCAATGTAGTCCAGGTTTTTGATCAGCGTCAAGAGAACCATGGAGAGGCCAATGCAGAAAAAGAGAGCCGATAAAAAAGCACTGCCCCAAATGTCCTGTTTTGTTTTGCAGCTGGCGCCGAGGGAAACGTTGAAGAGCAGGCCTAAGGTTATATAGGCTCCGACAAGGGAGAAAACAGCGACGACGCAATTGTCGATTCCCATAAACGTGCCCTGCAGGATCCGTCCTTCCTGGACATATTCGAGGACGTGCTGCTGTCCTTCCATAATACCTACCGGACTGGTCACCAGACAGTAAACGCCGACGACGGCCATGATGGCAATGATAATGATGCCGGCACAGCCGAGGATGTCTACGACCTTCTGGAGGCCCAGGCAGACGACGAAGACAGCGACGATGCCCATGAGAGTCGTGCCAATCCAGACGGGAACGCCTAAATATTGATTGATCGTAGCGCCGCTTCCGGCAAACATGATGAGCGTACAAAGGGCGATGGAGAGGGTGCAGAGAATATCGATAAGGAAACCCAGATGACGGCCACAATAGTACGTGTAGGCTTCGCTCGGATTTTCAAAGTGCTTTAAGGCTCCTGTCCGATACGTGCCCAAACAGAATATAAACATGAGGACAAACGTAAAAATAACGAGCAAAAAAGGCGTCACACCGCCCCAGGAACCGTAAAATTGGAGCGTTTCCTGGCCTGACGCGAAGCCTGCGCCAATACAATAGGCTGTAAAGGCGCCACCAACGGTGAGTGCTGTTTTCATGTGCATACAAAAAACCTCCTTCTCCCATTGCTATACAATAATAGATTGATATATATACGCGTGCACTACGTAAGCGGGATATAAAACACTATTGAGAAATAACGTAAACGAATAAATAACCGTACAGGGGGGATAATGTATTTCCTCTTCACGTAATCCTTAATGAGATATAATTAAAGTATTATAATTTATTATATTTATGAAAAAGAAAATAGTATAAATAATAGATATATGCTTTAAAAAATAAGAAAATAAAGTAACGATCTGGTAATATACAAATATAGTAACATGAAATTATTTATAATATGTAGCGTGAAAATATAATATCAATAAGGGAAAATCTATTACCCTGTATGCTTTTTCTTCAAAATGTATTGAAAAAACAAAAAGTAAATGTTACTATGTTCACTAATATAGGGATAAAGTATGGATACAAACTATAAGAGAGAGGTAAAAGGAGGCGGAACAGATGGATATAAAAAAATATGAAGTATTGCTGGCCGTCGTAGATAAGGGGAGCTTTATTAAGGCGGCGTCTGATTTAGGCTATACCCAGTCGGGGATTACGTATATGATGAACAGCCTGGAAAAAGAATGCGGCTTTCCTCTATTGAGCCGGAGCAATAAGGGCGTAGCACTGACGCTCGAAGGGGAACGGCTGCTGCCGGAAATCCGCCAGCTCGTGCAGCTGAATAAGCGATTGGAACAGGATTTTACCGAAGTCAAGGGCACTGTAGAAGGGAAAGTGCGCATTGGCTGTTTTCCGACCATTGTCTGTGCGATTATGCCGAAGATCATGCGTCTCTTCCGTGAGCTGTATCCCAAAATCCAGCTGGATCTGGTAGAAGAAAACAGCTCGGGCATCCTGACGGAATGGCTGGATTCCGGCTTTATCGATATTGCCTTCCTGAGTAAGCAGCCTCAATACGAATACGACTGGATTCCCTTGCGGGAAGACCGCTACGTCATTGTCATGCCGAAGGATTCGCCGTTAGCGGCTTATGACATTATTCCGGCGAAGGAACTGGAAGGCCATCCCTTCTTTATGTACCGTGGTGTAGATGGGATGGATGCTGAAGTAGCGAGCTACTTCAGGAAACATGACGTTCATTTAATGCCTACCTTTACGTCCAGTTCAGACTACGCCGTCTTGTATATGATTGAGGAAAATCTCGGCGTCGGCATGATTCCAGAACTGCTGATCCACGTTTCGAAGGATAAATTTCCTACCCTTACGACACGGGAACTGGATCCGCCGGCTAAGCGCAGCTTGGGCTTAGCCGTACGGGGCTATAGTACGGCCATACCGGCTGTACAGTGCTTTATCAAAACCATACAGCGTGCTGTAGACGATGGCAGTCTGTCTATCTGATGAATAAAAGGCCTCCTTTGACAGGAGGCCTTTTGCGTATGAGAGTTTCCAATAGTCACCATTTTAATCGCTCGTTTTACGATTTGTCATTTGTCTTGTACAATTAAATTAAATTAGAAAGAGAATTACTTACAGTTCCTTAAAGTTTATTTGATTTAGGAGGTAGCAGTATGAGCGAAACATTTTATCAAATGACAGACCGTGTAAAACAATTGAAGAAGATGCTCACCGATGAAACGCCGACTATGAGCGCCGAACGGGCTAAACTGGCGACAGAGGCCATCCAAAAATATGCCTTTGAACCGCCGGTCCTGCAAAAGGCATATATGCTGGACTATATTTTACGTAATAAGAAGATCTTTATCCTCGATGGCGAATTGATCGTCGGTAACCAGGCAGATAAACCCCGTAGTGCCCCTGTTTTCCCGGAATATACGTCAGAATGGGTACTGGAACAGATTGATGATTTTGGCAAACGGAAAAGTGACCCCATGATCGTAACCGATGAAGACCGGGCTATACTGGAAGAATATCTGCCATACTGGAAAGATATCAGCTTTGATAAGGTAGTAGAACGGGCCCTGCCGGAAGACGTAAAGCATGCCGAAGAAAGTGGCGTCGTTACGGTTGGTAACCGCGATTGCGGTACTGGGCATGTCCTGCCTGATTATTTTAACCTCTTAAAACGAGGCCTCAATTATTATAAGGAACAATGTCAGAAAAAAATTGCAGAAACGGTGGTCGACAGCAAGGAAAAACAGGAACAGGTAGACTTCTGGCATGCTGTAATGATCGACATTGATGCGGCCGGTGCCTATGCACAGCGCTTTAGCCAATTGGCAGCGGAAAAAGCGGCAGCTGAAACGGATGACGTACGGAAACAGGAACTGCTTGACATTGCTGCTGCTTGTGCACAGGTTCCTCTGAAGCCTGCGAGGACCTTCCAGGAAGCAGTCCAGTTCGTATGGTTTATGCATGTCATCATGAACATCGAAAATAACGGACACGGTGAATCGTTCCATCGCTTCGACCAGTATACGAATGACTTTTATGAAGCTGATCTCGCGGCTGGCCGCATTACGGAAGACAAGGCGATTGAAATTATCGAATGCTTCTTCATTAAAGTAACGAGTATTATGAAACTGCGCGATAAATTCTATAGCCAGTCTTTTGCAGGCTATCCGCTTTGGCAAAATATCATAATTGGCGGCCAAAAGCTGGAAGACGGCAGCGATGCGACGAATCCTGTATCCATGCTTTGCCTCAAGGCCAATCAGGCTGTACAAACGTCTATGCCGACGATGTCCATCCAATACCATGATCATTTGAACCAGGATTTGATGAATGAAGGCTTACGCATGATCCAGGCCGGCATGGCAACGCCTGCCTTTTTCAATAATAACCTGGTTATCCCTATGCTCATGGAAAAGTCAGGCTGTACCATCGAAGAAGCCCGCAACTGGGGCATCCACGGCTGCGTTCAGCCGGGTGTCGCCGGTAAGTCCGATGGCCGTCCGACCGTTGGCTACGTAAACCAGCTGAAATGTGTAGAACTCGTTTTGAACAATGGGGTTAATCCTGTAAACGGGGAACAGTTGGGGCCCCGGACAGGTAAAATAGAAACGCTTGATACGCTGGAAAAACTGGAAGACGCCTTGTATAAACAGAATGATTATTTCGTCGACATGATGCTCCGAGGCTTCAACGTCGTCGGTTCGCTCCACGCGTCGCGCATGCCTGTAGCCTTTACGTCCATGCTCGTAGATGGCTGTATTGATAAAGGTAAATCGCTGCAGGAAGGCGGTTCCAAGTATTATGAATCCGGCGCGTTCTGCGTCAGCGTAGCCAATGCGGCCGATGCGATTGCAGCTGTCGATACACTGGTCAATCAGAAACATGTACTGGATATTCAGACGGTCATGGATGCCTTGCAGCATAATTTTGACGGTGCTGAACCGATCCGCCAGGCCCTGCTCAAGAAGGCGCCTAAGTATGGCAACGATAATGCCTACGTCGATGGCATTGCTGCAGGCATTGTCCGTCATTATGCCAAGAACCTGGAAAAATACAGAGATTCCCGCGGCGGCCACTACGTAGAAGTCGTAGAATCCCAGTCTATGAATGTGTCCCAGGGTAAATGCATCATGGCTACGCCAGACGGCCGTTTTGCCTATGATGCAGTAGCAGATAACTGCTCGCCGGCAATGGGCCGTGATACGTCCGGACCGACGGCATGCATCAACTCTGTAGCCCATTTGGACCAAAAGAACGCCAAAGATGGCTGCCTCTTTAACCTGCGCTTTGACCCCCGCAGTATACAGGGCAAAAAGGGACGCATGGTTTTGGATGCTGTCGTAAGGACCTTCTTTAAGAATATGGGCGAGCATATTCAGATCAATGTTATCGATAATAAGACCCTGAGGGAAGCACAAAAGCATCCGGAAAACTATCGGAATCTCTTGGTCCGCGTGGCCGGATACTTAGCATATTTCGTTGAATTAGACAGCGAAGTCCAGGAAGCACTCATTGCCAGAACGGCTCATCCCCCGGATTTCTAAGTGCCTGCGATAGGAGAGGATCCTCATGAAGCAAACCTATATTGGCGGCATCCAGCGCTTTTCTACAGAAGACGGACCGGGCATTCGTACGACCGTGTTTTTTAAAGGCTGTCCGCTGCACTGCCGCTGGTGTCATAATCCGGAATTGCTCGATCCTTCATATACCCTCATGTACCGGGAAAAAGACTGTATCCGCTGCGGCAGCTGTATCCGTTCCTGCCCGGAAAAAGCTCTTTCCTTTCAGGCAGAGCGCGTAGTGATAGACCACAGGAAGTGCAAACAATGCGGCCGTTGCGTAGAGGCTTGCTGTACCGGAGCCTTGTATACAAAATCAAAGACCTATTCGCTGGATGAACTATTGGCGACGCTGCAAAAGGACGCCGACTATTATGCCATATCCGGTGGCGGTGTGACCTTCAGCGGTGGTGAGGTCCTGGCCCATGCAGACTATGTCTGTACCGTAGCTGAAGCGGTGCGAAAAGCCGGCTATACGCTTGCCATCGAGACCAGCGGCTACGGGAAACGAGAGGATCTTTCTGCCTTGGCTTCCCTGTGCGATTATATCCTTTTCGATTTAAAGCATATGGACCGCCAGGCTCATAAAACCTATGTAGGCGTAGATCCGGAACGGATCTGGTCTAATTTGGAAGCGCTGGCACGGGATGAACGGATGCGGGAAAAAATTGTCATCCGTGTACCCCAGATTCATAAAATCAATGATGATGAAGCCAATATGTATGCTTTACGGGACTATATGCAGCAATTGCAGCTGCACGAGGTGCATTTGCTCCCCTACCACAATATGGGTGTAAGCAAAGCGCGGGAAGCCGGTATAGAGCAGGAGCAATTTGTCACGCCGCCTGATGAAATCCTGGAGCGCAACCGATCTATTTTGGCGGCTACAGGCTTAACAGTGCTGGTTATGGGACATGAAGAATAACATAAAAGACAGAAAAAGGGAAGGCATGCTTGACGCATGCCTTCCCTTTTTCTGTACTGACGTATGTATTTTTTGAATGGAAATAGGCGATATAAGATACTTTCATAGAGTTATCAAAATATAGCGTTTTACTAGTTGCTGTACAGCCCCTATCATAGAAAGTAAGAGCACGATCGGAACACTGACATTTTAAAATAGAATAGGATGGAGAGGAGGCAGTTCGTTGGATATAAAAAAATATGAAGTCCTCTTGGCTGTCGTGGATAAGGGAAGTTTTATTAAGGCAGCAACAGAGCTGGGGTATACGCAATCGGGTATTACGTATATGATGAACAGTCTGGAAAAGGAATGTGGGTTTCCGCTACTGCAACGGAGCAATAAGGGAATTACGCTGACTCTGGAAGGAGAACAGATTATTCCTGCTATCCGTAAACTCGTAGCCATGAACCAGGAATTAGAAGAAACCTTCGATGCCGTGAAGGGCCTGGCTACAGGACAAGTACGGATTGGCTGCTATCCCACCCTGGCCTGCGCGGTCATGCCGCAAATCATGCAGATCTTTCGCCGTATGTATCCACAGATTCATTTGGATCTGGTCGAAGAAAACAGTGTCCGTATTTTGGAAGACTGGATGGCTTCAGGGATGATTGATGTAGCCTTTATCAGTAAGCAGCCGGAACAGACCTATGACTGGTTTCCCTTAAAAAAAGATCCCTATCTGGCGGTATTTCCCAAGGATCATCCGTTGGCAGCGTATGAGCGTGTACCGGCCGAGGCCATGATGGGCGGGTCCTTTTTCATGTACCGCTCCATGGACGGACTCGATCCGGATGTAGCCCAGTATTTTAAGCAATGCCACGTTCCCGTTTCTTCGACGTGTACGTCTAATTCTGATTTTGCCGTCCTTTTTATGGTCGAGCAAGGCTTAGGCATCAGCATTGTGCCAGAATTGTTTTGGAACCTATGTAGTGCTAAATTTACGACATTGGCAACGCGGCATTTAGAGCCGGAAGCCTGCAGGGAAATCGGCCTGGCTGTAAAAAACAAAGATAACAGTACACTGGCGACGATGCGCTTTATCAGAGAACTGCAAAAAAATATAGAAAACAATGTGATTGCACTTTAAGAGGGTTCTGCCTTTGGCAGAACCCTCTTATTTTTTTATTATTAGGAAATTTTTGCAAAGATATAAGAAAGTAGATGAACACAGAAATCCTTATTCTCACTATGAATATTAAACTGTGTACTTGTTTATTGCAAGATACTAAAATTTTATTAACAAATAAAATGTTTTCGGAATAAAGTAAAGCAAAAACATAAAAAACATATGCATAACAGAGCGTATGTGAAAAATAGAATGAGGAGGTATGTTGAATAAAAATAATATTGTATAGGAACTTGGTTTTTTGAAGGGAGAATGGTTGTAATGGAAACTGGAACGATTATCATGCTGGTCTTTTATTTGGTCGTTGTCGGTGGCGGCTCCTTTTGGACGATGCGGAACAGCCTGAAGAGCGGTGGTTCCTATCAGGAAGAGGAGGATGAGGCAGCTACAGAACCCGGCGGTGAAGCCTATGCGGAAAATCATGGTGCAGCCTGATGGATAGAGGCTGCAGGTTTCATAAGAAAGGAGTTATATCATGGCAGAGAAGAAAAAAGAGCACTTTGGCTCATCCCTGGGTTTCGTCTTTACGATGATTGGCATGGCCTTTGGCTTAGGTGCCATTTGGCGCTTTCCGTACGTAACCGCCCAAAGCGGTGGCGGGGCCTTCGTCTTGATGTTTTTGATTATTACCCTCGTACTGGCTGTACCGGCAGGTATGGCAGAAATTGCCTTGGCCAGAAAAATGCAAAGCGGGCCTGTCGTGGCCTTTAAGAATATTTTGGGCAATAAAAAAGGCCGTATTGCCTGGCTGTACCCGATTATTCCTACGGGACTGAACATGTTTTATATGGTCGTCGTCGCCTGGACCTTGGCCTATATCTGTTTCAGTATCGTCTACGGAAATGAAATTATGAATGATCCCGTCGGCTTTTTTGATACCTTTAGCAATGACCGCTTAGCTGTCTTTGGCTGGACCGTCGTGACGGTCTTGCTGAACGCGTTGATCCTCTGGAAGGGCATTCAGGGCGGTGTAGAAAAATTCTGTAAATATGGCATTCCCTTGTTGTTCGTCATTTTGGCATTATTGATGGTTCGTGTACTGACGCTGCCGAATATTTCGGCCGGGTTAAACCTCTTTGTCAATCCTGATTGGTCGCAGATGCTGAACTTCTCCATGTGGGCCCGGGCTACGGGCATGGCCTTATTCGCCATCGGCCTGGGGCCGGCAGCCTTAATGGCGTACGGTGCCTATTTACCGAAGGATTCGGATATTCCGGCAGATTTTCTGACCGTTGCCTTTTGGAACCTCTTGGGTTGCATCCTCGCCGGTTTGATCATTGTTCCGGCTGTTGTAGCCTTTGGCTTAGACCTGAACTCCGGTCCTAATCTGACGTTTATTACCCTGCCCTTTGTCTTTGCACAGCTGCCGTTTTCTATAGTCATCGCCTTAGGTTTCTTTATTGCCATGGCCCTGGGGGCTGTCTCTTCTTCCATTGGCATTATGGAAAATTCCGTGACGACCGTCAGCGGCGGTCTTGGCTGGAGCCGGAAAAAGACGATCGTCTTTATTACGGTTATCACCATTATCGGGGCTATTCCCTGTATTTGGAGTGAAAAATTCCTGGCAGCAATGGATTTCTTTGTCGGTGACGTAGGCTATACGCTGACAGCTACGATTATGGCTGTACTGCTGGCTTGGTATGTAGGGGCAAAAAAGGTACGCGAAGAATGGATCCAAAAAGGATGCCATTTCAAGATCCCTACCTTCTATGATCCGCTTTACAAATACGTCATTTGCCCGATTTTGTTCTTGTTGTTAGCCCAATCATGCTTTAATATTCCGAAAATCCTCACGACGATTTTTACGTGATGTCTGTTGCGGTGGTACCAATTCAGGCTGGGAAAGGCGGCAGTTACACGGCCTCTCCCCGTGCCGGCTTTCCCGCCTTGTATTAAATAGGACACATTCTTAGAACTACATAAAAGATGCCTGTAGCAGCCAGTATAAAAGGACTGCTGCAGGCATCTTTTATGTTTATGGGCAGCCAAACGGTAAAAGAGAAAATGGGAACGTAAAGGAATACACCATTTCATTTAGGCGGTTGGTTTGTTGCAGGAGTATATGACAGGCATGATGCGGCCATTAGGGCCGGAACCGGTATTCTTGTGAAATTTTTCCGTTTTAGCCGCGGCGTCTGCAAGGGACGAGTCGATGCTTCTCATAGACCCGGTATTTGTACTTTAATGTACAAGGTATGAAGAAAATTGATATAGCTATGAGATTTTAGATTTTTACTTTTTGAAGCGGAGGATGTAACATAATACTTGTAGAAAACGGAATAACTTGCAAGAATTAATTTTAAAAACGGAATTTTAAAATATTTTTGTATTTCATAAATAACATACGAAAATCGCATGAGTTATATGTGAAATGCCTTAAAAACGATAGTATAACAAAAAAATACTTGGTTGAAGCAGTCTCTTTTCGGAAGAGCCTGAGTAAACATAGCAGTACACGTCGTCTGGTTTGTGAAAAATGGAATTTTCGCTGCGCAGCGCATTTTATATTTAGTGAAACCAGAGGATCGTAAAAAGTCTGATTTTGAAGGAGAGGTCAAAATGGATGGAGCAACTTGGTTTATGTTAGGGTTTTATATTATCGGGATTGGCGGCGTTGCTATTTGGACGCTAGTGCACAGTCTGAACGATAAGAGCAATTGGAATAAGTAGATCGGGAGGGTGTGCAACTATGAGTGAACAAACGCAAGCGAACGGACAGGAACGTGAAGTTTGGGGTTCCAGATTAGGATTTATTTTATCGACGATCGGGATGGCCTTTGGCCTCGGCGCTATTTGGCGGTTCCCGTATGTAGCAGCAGAAAGTGGTGGCGGTGCCTTCGTCCTGGCTTTTACTATCGTGACGATTGTCATTGCCCTGCCGGCCGGCTGGGCTGAAATTGCCTTTGCCCGCAAGATGCGCAGTGGTCCTATTACAGCATTCCAAAAGGTATTAGGCAAGAAAGGCAAAATCGCCTGGATTTTCCCCTTTATTCCTTTGGGGTTGAACATGTACTACTTGGTTGTCGTATCGTGGACACTGGCGTATACAATCTTTAGCTTATACTGCGGCCAGGAATTTATGGCCGACTCTGTTGGTTTCTTCCAAGATTTTACGGGTAACAGAACGGCAATCTTTGCCTGGACTGTCGTAACCTTGCTGATTATTTCCTTCGTCTGTATGAAGGGGATTCAAAAAGGCGTTGAAAAGTTCTGTAAGTTCTGTATTCCACTGCATTACATTATCCTCTTTGCCCTGGTAATCCGTGTTCTTACCCTGCCGGGCATTGAAGATGGCCTGACCATGTTTGCTAAACCGGATATGTCCATGCTTTTGGATCCGTCCCTTTGGGCCCGTGCGACAGGGATGGCACTCTTCGCCGTAGGCTTAGGGCCTGCCTACCTCATGGCGTATGGCAGCTATTTGCCGGAAAAATCCGATATTCCTATGGACTTCCTCACCGTTGCCTGGTGGAACCTCTTTGGCTGTATCGCTTCCGGGCTCGTCGTTATTCCGGCTGTCGTAGCCTTCGGCCTGAACCTGCAGTCCGGTCCGAGCCTGACCTACGTCACCTTGCCGTATGTCTTTGCACAAATGCCGTTCTCCGGCGTAATTGCCTTTTTCTTCTTCTTTGCCATGCTGCTAGGCGGTCTTTCCGCAGCCATCGGCATTATGGAAAACTCTGTTACTACTTTTAGTGATGGCTTAGGCTGGAGCCGGAAAAAGACGCTGGCCGTCATCATCGTCGTTACGATTATCGGCAGTATCCCCTGCATTTGGAGCGATACGTTCCTGGCTAAATTCGACTACATTATTGGTGATTTAGGTTATACGCTGACGGCAGCGATTATGGCGATCGTCCTGGCTTGGTGTGTAGGTGCCAAGAAGATTCGTACGGAATGGATGGAAGGCAGCAGTATTCACCTGGGACGCTGGTTTGATATTATTTACAAATATGCCGTTGTGCCTATCTTATTGTTCTTGTTATTGCAGTCCTTGTTAAACATTCCGAAAATCTTCTTCTAAGCAATACCCGTGACAGGAAGGTGTGAATAGTTCATGAAGTATACGATACTAATCGACTTTGGCAGTACCTTTACAAAATCGACAGTCGTGGATATGGAAGAACAACGTGTCTGTTACACGTTCCGCACACCTTCTACTGTAGGCACTGATGCCTCCCTGGGCTTAGTGACGTGTTTAGATCAGATCCGGCAGGTGATCGGCGAAAAAGCACTGCTGGAAGCCCGTAAGCTTGCTTCCAGCAGTGCCGCCGGTGGCTTGCGGATGGTTGTCGTCGGCCTGACAGAATCGTTAAGCCTCATGGCCGGAAAAAACGCTGCCTATGGGGCCGGTGCGAAAATCATCGCTTCTTTTTCCGGTATTGTAACGGACGCAGCGCTGGAGCAGATACGAAGCCTCGACCCGGAAATTATCCTCCTTTGTGGCGGTTATGAAAAGGGGAACAGCAAATGGATTTTAGAAAATGCCAAACGGCTGGCCCATGCCGGAGGAATCAAGGCACCAATCGTGTATGCAGGAAACAGTCAGGCAGCAGAAGCTGTACATTTCCTCTTGTATCAGAATGGCAAAACCTGTATCCTTGCCGATAACATTATACCGGCCGTCAATACACTGAATATTGCCTCTACAGTAGAAGCCGTACGGGATATTTTTATGAAACGCATTACGCATATGAAAGGGTTTGATACGGTCAAGCAGTACATCGGACCCATCGTCATGCCAACACCGGCAGCGGTCTTAAAGGGGGTCCGCCTGCTGGCCGAAGGAACACCCACGCAGCCGGGCTGGGAGCAGATTATGCTGGTCGATATGGGTGGTGCTACGACAGATGTCCACTCGTATGCAGCTACGGAAACGTTGGATGGTGTCCGTCTCGTCGGCGCACCGGAACCGCGGGCTAAGCGGACCGTAGAAGGCGATATTGGTGCCAGGGAATCGGTCAATTCCCTCCTTGAAGCAGCGGATATGAGGCGGATCCGGAAATACTCCGGCCTGGCTGATGAGGAAATACGCTTGTGCCAGGACAAACGCCTGGAAGACCATGCCTTTGTACCGGATACGGAAAAGGAAAAGCTCTTTGAACAGGCCATTGCCATGGAAGCCGTACGGGTATCTGTGCGGCGTCATGCAGGACAACTCTACGATGGCTATACGGAAGGGGTCCAACGCATACAAAAGGGGAAGGATTTAATGAATATCAAGGCCATTATTGGGACGGGCGGGCCGATCATCAATAGTATCGATCCACGCAGTATCTTAGCCCAGGCCTTGCGGACGAAAGCAGAAAAGGATGTGCTGTTGCCTGAAAAGGCGGCCTTTTACTTGGATACATCGTATATTTTCTACGCTGCCGGCCTCTTATCCGGCATCGATCGGGAAACAGCCATGCGTATATTGTTAGATAAACTGATTCCATTAACGTGAGATAGGGTGGTAAACAATGAGTGATCAGATTTTATTGAAAAAGGATTTAGTACCTAATGATGTGCCTTCGCTGGAAGAAATTCTGGCAGCGTCACGTAAAGAAGCACAGGATGTCACGATCGGTACGACCTTATTTATGAAAAAGTACGGCGTGACCTCTGAAGCTGAATACAAGAAAAAGATGATGAAGCAAGGAAAGATCATGCATCATGCCCATATTGGCTGGAATTCATGGGAAGAAACAGCCAAGGGATTTGAATATATTTACGATGAACTGACGAACAAGCGCGGTATCATTCTCGACCGCTTTGGCGTGGCCCTCGATTGGGTCATGGGCGTACCGCAGGAAATGCGGGATAAAGTAATGAAAGGCGGCAGCCTGATTTTTGAAACACCGGAAGAATGGGCAGCCGTCGGCCAGGTAGTACCGATCCAGCCTCACTTTGGCGATCATATGATAGGCTCCCTGAACTCCACGGAAAACGTAAAATTGGCCTTAAAGGCTGGCGTAACAACCATGGGGAACATTGCCCAGTATTATACGTATGAATATCCCGGCGGTCTCATGAGTAAAGAAGACCGGGTTATCAACATGGCCACGGCTATTGGCCTCATGGGCCTCTTTAGGGATCAAGGCGCAGTTATCCATTCGAATCTGGACGATGGTTTCGGTGCTATGTTCCACGATTTGGCTAACCTGACAGGCTGGGCAATTATGGAACGCTATATCGTAGAAGAACTCTTGGGCGGCCGTCTGTCGCTCATGTACGGGAATCTGTTTAGTGATCCGATTTTACGTATTATTTTCCTCATGGCCAATGATGAAATCAATACGTATCATACGCCAGGGTCCATGATTTATGGTAACACCATTGATTATTCCAACGATTATGACCGCAACTATGCAGCCCTCTGTTCCTTCGTCCTGGCTGATACGTGTGGCCAGATGCTCTTCCCTACAGGCCACGCCGTAACACCTATACCGATTACGGAAGCCATCCGCATTCCTTCAGCTGATGAAATTATTCAGGTTCATGTAACCGCCAATATGCTGGAAGAAAAAGCAAAACATTATCAGGCCTTCCTGGACATTGAAAAGATGACCGTAGAAAAAGAAAAACTCGTTATTGGCGGCCGTATTTTCTTTGAACGCGTTATGAATGGATTAGATGATATTGGTATTGATACAAAGAATCCTTGCGAACTGCTGCTGGCGCTGAAAGCCTTAGGCCCGGCGAAATTGGAAGAATTGTACGGCGCCGGCAAGAAGGATGAAAAGGCTATGCGTGGCCGCGTTCCCATTAAACCGACGGATATCGTCTGGACCATTGAAAACAGACGGACTCAGATCTGTAAGACCATCGATAACCTGGAACATTCCCTGGATGGGGTCAATGGTATTGTCGCGGCAACGGATGTGCATGAGTTTGGCAAGGAAATCGTAAAATCTGTCCTGACAGAAGCGGGCATGAATATCTTTGATCTGGGCGCCAATGTAGGCCCTCAGGAAATCATCGATACGATTATCGAAACGGACAGCAAATTTGTCCTCGTTTCTACCTTTAACGGAATTGCCCTGACCTATGCCAGCGAATTACTTAACGGGATTGCGCAGCAACACCTCGATGGCGTCACTGTCATCATGGGTGGGCTCCTCAATGAAAACGTAGCCGGTCAAACGTTGCCTGTCAACGTAGACGACAAGCTTACGGAAATGGGAGTTGTCTGCTCATCAAATGCTGATCAATTGGTAGATCTTATCAAACAGCGTTTATAAATGTCTCATGTTTCTATGTATTATAAAAAGGAGAATTCAACTATGAGTACTGTATCGATTATCAAAACAAAAAATCACAGTGAAGAAGCTATTGCCGAAGCTGTCCGCAAAGCACTTGATGCAATCGGCGGTATTTCCGATATTATTAAACCGGGCTTTAAAGTATTGATTAACCCGAACCTCGTAGCTCCCGGCTCCGACCGTCTCTCCGGTGCGGTCACGCGCTATGAAGTGTGCAAGGCTATTTATGATATCTGTAAAGAAGCAGGCGCAGAACCGTATATTGCCGAATCCTCTGCAGCCGGCGTCGATACGGAAAAGGTCATTGAATTTGCTGAATACACGAAATTGAGAGACCAGGGCTACACCGTACTGGATTTGAAAAAACAGCCCCGTGCCGTCATCGAATGTGCACAAGGTGAAGTAGTACAGCGCCTGGATACGTGGCAGCCCGTCGTCGATGCCGATGCCATTATTAGCGTACCGGTCATGAAAACCCATGACCAGACAGAAGTAACGCTGGGGATCAAAAACCTCAAAGGCCTGATCCAGGATACGGAAAAGAAGGAATTCCATAAAAAAGGCGTATTTGGCGGCGTCGTCGATCTCAATCAGGGCATCAAACGGGTTCTTACGGTAGTCGATGGGATCGTCGGCCAGCAAGGGTTAGGGCCTATCTTTGGCGAACCGGTGCCGATGGATCTGATCATTGCCTCGAAGGACTGCGTTGCCTGTGATGCCGTTACCGGTGCTGTCATGGGCTACGAACCGGAAGAAGTAAAGATCACGAAATTGGCCTATGAACGGGGCCTGGGCGAAATGAACCTGGATAAGATCGAAGTCAAGGGGGAACCGATCGCGGCCGTCCGCAAACGCTTTAAACGGGCCAGTGAAGTAGAAATTGAAGGTGTGCCTCCCTTTACCAAGATTGAAGATGCCCGGGCTTGCACAGGCTGCAAGACGACGATGATCAGTGCCATTATGGATATGAAGAACCAGCACATCGAACATCTCCTGGAAGGAAAGACCATCGTTTTAGGACCGGTTACGAAGGATCAGATTCCGGAAGGGATCAAGAAGGAAGACCTCATTCTCATGGGTGTCTGCACGAAGCCGCTCTGGGATATGGGGACACCGTGCAAAGGCTGCCCGCCCAATAACGTTTGGTTTGTCCAGGCCGTAGCCGGTGATCGCATGGAAGTAGGCCGTCGTTATGCAACGGAAAAGAACGAAAAAGAATAAGTAAAGAAAAGTAAATAGGTGTGGCTCTATACAGGTTACTCGGGGTACAAGCGGCCTGTATAGAGTGCCTAACACCCTGCTTATAACGATTAGATATAAATTATTGCTATGGAGTGTGATTACAGATGATCGAAGTACGTTGGCATGGACGTGGCGGGCAAGGCGCTTTTACAGCAGCCCGTTTATTAGGACAGGCTGTAGCAATTCATGAACATAAATATGTGCAGGCCTTTCCCTCTTTTGGACCGGAACGACGGGGGGCTCCCGTACTGGCCTTTACCCGTATTGACGACAAGAAAATTACGGACCGCAGTGAAGTGGAAACGTGTGATTACGTCGTCGTCCTCGATGATACCCTGTATGGCGACAATGTAACCAAGGGGCTGAAGGATGGAGGAATCCTGGTAATCAATACGACGCAGGATGCTGCCGCTTTCCCAAAAAAGGGTGACTATACGGTAATCACGATCGATGCAACGGCCCTGGCCCTGGATATCCTGGGACGGCCTATTACGAATGTACCGATGCTGGCTGCCTTAGTCGCTGCTGCCGGGACGGTCAATAGCGATTCTGTTCTCAAGGCGATTGACGATCAATTGGCACCGCGCATCCGGGAAAAGAACAAGGCCTTGTTTACCGCAGCGTACGATAAAGTGAAGGGGGAATTATAAATGAACAGACCACAACCTGTAAATTTTGTGCCGCCGAAGACATTGGCAGAGTATCCTGTAGGACCGTGTTGTCCGTCTGCCCATATCGTAGGTATTAATGCGGGCATGCGTACCTTTCGGCCCATTATCGACCACGCAACATGTGTCCATTGCCTGCGTTGTTTCCTCGTATGTCCTGAAGGGGCCATTGATAAATCGGAAGCGGATTTGGAAATCGACCTGAACTATTGTAAAGGGTGTGGCGTATGCGCACATGAATGTAAGGTTGGTGCTATTACTTTAGTAAAGGAGACAGAAGCATGAGTGAAAAAATGTTTATCTGCAGCGACGAAGCCGTGGCCCTGGGTGCTAAATTAGCACGGCCTCAAGTTATAGCAGCTTATCCTATTACGCCGCAAACGATTGTTGTAGAACGCTTATCTGATTATGTTGAAGATGGCAGCCTCAAGGCCACTTACCTCCATGTAGAATCGGAACACAGTGCGATTACGGCTTCTTTGGGCGCCGCCTCCGTAGGTGCCCGGACCTTTACGGCTACGTCCTCCCAAGGTCTTCTCTATATGACGGAAGGTCTCTATTATGCCAGCGGTGCCCGTTTCCCCATCGTCATGATGGATGCCAACCGTTCGCTGGCCCTGCCTTGGAATATTTACGGCGATCAGCGCGATTCCCTTTCCCAGCTCGCTTCCGGCTGGATCCAGCTCTATGCAGAAGATGCACAGGAAGCCCTGGATTTGACGATTCAGGCCTATAAAGTAGCAGAAGATCCGGAAGTTATGTTGCCGGTCATGGTCTGCCTCGACGGTTTTGTCCTTACCCACACGTATGAAGTTGTAGAAATTCCGGAACAGGATAAAGTAGATGCATTTATTCCGTATCAGAATTATGCCAACAAGATGGATTTGGACAATCCTACGAGCAATTGTATTACTGCCGGCCCGGATTATAATTTGGAATTTCACTATCAGCAGCATATAGCGACCTTAAAGGCCGGTGAAAAATTGATTGCTGCCGATAAGGAATATGGAGAATTATTTGGCCGGACCTATGGCGGCCTGGTGGAAACGTATCGCACGGACGATGCAGATGCCGTCATCGTTACCCTGGGCAGTGTAGCCGGCACGACACGCTGTGTTGTCGATGCCCTGCGGGCTGAAGGTAAAAAAGTAGGCCTCCTCAGAATTCGCTGTATGCGCCCGTTCCCGGAAAAAGAAATCATTGCTGCCTTACAACACGTAAAGGCCGTAGGTGTCTTGGAAAAAGATATCGATCACGGCTGTGAAGGCGTCGTCTTTACCAATGTCAATTCGGCCCTTATGCGGGGAACAACGAAACCGGCTACGTTCAACTTCATCGCCGGCTTAGGCGGCCGTTCCATTCTTAAAGGGGACATTGCACAGTGCTTTGATAAGTTGTTGCGTCAGGCTGCCGGAGAACCGCAGTCACCGACCGTTGAATTTGTGAAACTGGGGTGTTGATACAATGGGCTTAAATGCACAAAATATTACGAATGAAGAGCTTTTTTACGGGCATAAAGCCTGTGGCGGTTGTGGTGCTGCCTTATCTATCCGGCTGGTGATGAAGGTATTGGGTAAGAGAACCTTCGCAATTGTACCGCCTAACTGTATGTCGACGGTCGCTTTCATTTATCCCAGCATGACCTTTGGCTGCAGCGGCGCCATTACACCCTTTGCCGGTACGGCAGCTTTTGAAGCAGGCGTAGAAGCAGGTGCCAAAGAATTGGGCCTTACGGATTACACGGTTGTCGGCTTTGCCGGTGATGGCGGTACTGCCGATATTGGCCTGCAGTCCCTTTCCGGGGCTATTGACCGGGGTGACCGTATCATGTATATCTGTTACGATAACGAAGCGTATATGAATACAGGGGTCCAGACGTCGGGCCTTACGCCGTATGGAGCTAAGACGACGACATCTCCTGCCGGCGACCGCCTGCCGGGCAACACGAAAGCAAAGAAAAATGTCTTTGAAATCGTCGCTGCCCATGATATTCCCTATGCGGCTACAGCCAGCCTGGGCTATCCGGAAGATCTCTTGAACAAAGTGGCTAAGGCAAAAGCTGTAAACGGCCCGTCGTATATCCATATTTTCGCTCCTTGTCCGACCGGCTGGGGCTGTGCGTCCGAACTGACCGTCGACCTGGCGAAAAAGGCCGTCGATACGGGTCTTTGGTACTTAGCAGAGTATGAAAATCATGAATACACACTGAACCGGAATCCGAAGGAATTTGGCGATGTGAAAGAGTATTTAAAGAAACAAAACCGGTTTGCTCATTTGAAGGATGAAGATATTGCAGAAATTTGCCGTATCCGTGACGCCAAATGGGCACAAATGAGAACGCATTGGAACGCGTAAGCGTGTAGTGAGGGAAGGCCTTAGCGAGAAGGATGGCCAGGGTCTTCCTATTCTAAGAAAATGAGGGTTACTGCATATGATGACAGGGAAAGAATACAAGGAAAGCCTGAAGAAACGCAATATCGTCGTATATCTGCAGGGTAAGCGGATTCCGGCAGCAGAAGTACCGGACCATCCGTTCATCCGCGGCCACGT
>NZ_JACOGK010000021.1 GCF_014269395.1 Megasphaera hominis | reverse complement strand
TACTTCTCCAAGTTGATTCCCTCCATGAATCTGTTGAAAACCAACACCGGATCGCAAATATCCAGAAAATCTGAAATATATAGTGGCAAAATTGCCTGTTTTGGTTTAGAATAATTAGTGGTTGAATTTTTCATTGGTTATGTAAATTTTACCACAAAAGGAGGTCCGCTGACTCGAAAGAGTCGGTGGACCTCCTTTGTTATTTGGGTCTGTGTTATTTCACAGCCCCTTCTTTTCCATTATGAAGGATTACGCTTGTTTTTTATAGACAATAGAGGCTACGCCCAGGAGGATTAAGACCATGCCCAGGGCAATATTCCAGGTCAGCACTTCGCCCAGGCAGAGCACACCGCCCAAGACGCCGATGACCGGTACGACGAGGACGGCCACACCGGCCTTCGCCGCTTCCATATGCTGCAGGATATAATTCCAAAGGAAAAAGCCTGCTGCCGCTGCCAGAAGACCGTTGTAGAGGAGGGCTGCTATACTCATAGGCGTCCAGATAACTGTCGTCTGGCCGCTTCCTTCGGCCCAGAGAAAGAGGACGACGGCGCCAATGGCCATCTGCCAGGCCGTACATTGTAACACATCGCAGGCCGTCAATTTGAGCTTCAGGATCACGCCGGCAATAGCCCAGCCCAGGGCGCCGAGCAGGACGATACAGATAGCCTGGAAATTTGCGTCAAAATGGACATTCATGAGCAGGCACAGGCCGGCCATGGCCGTCGCGATGCCCAGGACCTTGCGGCGCGTGAGCCTTTCGTTCAAAAAGAAATGGGCCAGAATAGCCATAAAGACGGGCATCGTATAATTAAGGACTGCTACCAGGCCGGCACTGAGACTGACGATGCCGATCTGCATGGCCGCATTGTTCAATACGACCTGGGTCATGCCGGAAAGGAAAATCCAGGGCCAATACTTTTTTTTCGGAATCAGCAGATGCCGCCAGGCACAGACGGCGAGCAAGACGAGCGCACCCAGAACGGCCCTGTAGGAAACGAAGAGCACCGGCGGAAAAAAGGCCGTCGACAGTTTCATGACGATCCAGTTAAAGCCCCAAATAAAATACAGCAGCAGTAATGCCTTAATCATGTAGATCACGTCCCGTTTGATGTAGTAGGTAGTATGGAGAATACGTTTATATTATAGCATGGACAGCGGGAAAAGTTTTGCCTGTGCCACCGGGAATTTTGCGGTATAATAGAAGCAATAGCATCCATTCCTATTAAAGGAGATAAAAGACATGACACAGCATGTAACCTATCATACCCTCGTCGTAGAAGGAGCCCCTGTTTTTTACCGCGAAGCCGGCGATCCGTCGCTGCCCAAGCTGGTCCTTTTCCACGGCTTTCCTACGTCCAGCTCTATGTTCCGCGAGCTCATACCGCGCCTGGCCGACGCGTATCATATTATTGCGCCGGATTATCCCGGCTTTGGCCAGTCCGGCGATCCCGACAGGAAGACCTTTGCCTATACCTTCGATCACCTGGCCAAGGTCATGGAAGCCTTTCTCGTAGCGAAGGGCTTTACGGACTTTTCCATGTACGTCTTCGATTACGGCGCACCCATCGGCTTCCGCCTGGCCCTCTGGCATCCGGACTGGATCCGGGCTATCATCAGCCAGAACGGCAACGTCTATGAAGCAGGTCTTGGCGAGAAATGGGAGGCCCGTGCGGCCTATTGGGCCGAGCCGACGGCGGCACTGCGCGAGCAGTATAAGGCTGCCTTTCAGGCAGACGCCGTTATCGGCCAGTACACAGGCGGCGAAGTGCCCGGTTCCGTAAGCCCCGATGGCTATACGCTGGACCTGGCAGCTATGGCCAAGGCCGGACGGGACGAAATTCAGTCGGACCTCATTTGGGATTACCAGACCAACGTCCGTCTCTACCCGGCCTTCCAGCAGTACCTGCGGGAAAACCAGCCGCCCGTCCTCTGCGTCTGGGGCAAGAACGACCCGTCCTTCCTTCCCGCCGGTGCCGAGGCCTTCAAAAAAGATGTGCCCCGCGCCCAGGTGGAACTCCTCGACGGCGGCCATTTTGTCCTCGAAACGCATGGGCCGGAAATAGCAGACAAAATCCGTCATTTCCTGTCCCAGGTACTACATGAATAAGGAGCTGATTGTACGTGAAGTGTGTTGTTTTATTGAGCGGCGGCGTCGATTCGACGACCTGCCTGGCCATAGCCCTGGCCAAATATAAAAAAGAAGAGGTCCTGGCCCTGACGGTCTACTACGGCCAAAAGCACGATAAAGAGCTGCAGGCAGCCAGGGCCGTTGCGGCCCATTATGGCGTAGAGCAGCAGGAAATCAATCTGGCCCAGGCCTTTTCCTATAGTAATTGCTCGCTCCTCCAAAAGAGCGACCAGGCCATTGCCCATACGTCCTATGCAGACCAGCTGGCCGCCCAGGGCGGCGCAGGGACGGTCGCTACGTACGTGCCCTTCCGCAACGGCCTCTTCCTCTCCTATGCCGCAGCCGTTGCCGTCAGTGTCGGCGCCGAAGTCATTTATTACGGTGCCCATGCTGACGATGCCGCCGGCCGGGCCTATCCGGACTGCACGCCCGAATTCGAGACGGCCATGAACACGGCCATTTACGAAGGCTCCGGCCGCACGTGCCACCTGGAGGCACCGCTTCTGGCGTGGAACAAAGCCGGCGTCGTCAAGAAGGGCCTTGAACTGGGAGCTCCCTACGAGCTGACGTGGAGCTGCTACGAAGGCGGCGAAACGCCCTGCGGCGTGTGCGGTACGTGCCGCGACCGGGCAGCTGCCTTTGCGGCCAACGGCGTAGCCGATCCGGCCCTTACCAAGGAGGCTAAGGCATGAGCAAAAGGAGAATTCTCGTCTGCGCAGCCCTGGCAGCCGTCCTTGGCATGGGACTCATGACGCCCGGCACAGGCTATGCGGCAGTGAGCGAAAAAAATGATTTCTACCAGGCTGTGAACGAAAAGGTCCTGGCCGAAAAGAAGATCAAGCCTACGGAATCGTCGTGGTCGTGGTTTCAGGAACGGAACCGGGAAAACAAGGAGTTCCTGACGAAAAAAATAGAAGCCCTTGCCAAAAAGCAGGGCACCTACAGGGAAGGGTCGGAAGAACAAAAAATAGCCGACCTCTACCAGTGCATTACGGACCAGAAAACGCGCAACGCTACGGCGCCGGCGTACTTACAGAAACTCGTAGCGCCCCTGCAGGCGGCCAAGACGCCGGCTGAACTGACAGCGGCTGTGTGCGCCCTGCACGACCGGTATGGCATCGACGTCCTCATGGATATGTCCGTCCAGCGCCTACCCGACAAGCGCCGCTATATTGCCCGCTTTGAAGCGTCCGGCCCGGTCCTTTCCCGCTACGATCTGGAAAAGGAAGCCCAGCCAGGTGCCTGGCAGGACTATCAAACGTATGTCGCTAACGTCCTTACGGCCGGCGGCCTGGCTGAGGATGCTGCCGTCACGGCGGCAGGCCGTATTTTTGCCTTCGAGCAAAAGCTCGGCCCGACGCTTTTGACGAGCGAAGAAATGAACGATATTATGGTCCAAAACCGGCAGGTCTCGCAGCAGGAATTTATTGCCATGACGCCCCATTTGGACGGTGAAGCCTTGCTAAAGGCCTGGCACCTCGAAAAAGAGCAGACCCTGTATCTGGCCGATCCGGCCTATTTGCAGGCCCTTGATGCGGCCTATACGGCAGACAATCTGGACCTCTTCCGCCAGTACTTTACGTTCCGCGTCTATCACCAGCTGGCCCCGTATAGCGATATTCCCCTCCGCGATTTGCGCCAGCACTACCAGAACCACCGCTATGGCATCCGCGCCAGCCGCACGGAAAAAGAACAGGCCTCGTACATGCTCCAGTCCCTCATGCCCTATGAACTGGGCCAAATCTACCTGAAGGAACGCTGCACGCCGGAAACGCAGGCAGCCGTCCGGCAGATCATCGATGAAGTCCGTCAGGTCTACCGCAGCCGCCTGGAACAAAATACGTGGCTCACAGCCGCTACGCGGGCAAAAGCCATAGAAAAGCTCGACGGCCTGCGCGTCTTCGTCGGCGGCCCGGCTGCGGATGACAAGCCGCTCATTGAAGATATGCACGCTGTCGTACCGGAAGGGAAGGGCGGCGACTTGCTTACCAATATCCTGCAAAACGAAGCCTGGGCAGCCAAGGAAGAGGAAAAGCTCGTGGGGACAGACTTCAATCCCGATAAATGGTACGCCTTTAATCCGCAGGACGTCAACGCTGCCTACATTTCGGATAACAACAGCATTACCATTCCTGCCGGCATCCTGCAGGCTCCCTTCTACGACAGCCACGCATCGCGCGGCACCAATCTGGGCGGTATTGGCGTCGTCATTGGCCACGAAATTTCCCACGCCTTCGACCCGAACGGCAGCCATACCGATAAGGACGGCAATCTCATTGACTGGTGGACGCCGGCCGACTACGCGGCCTTCCAGAAGCGGGCTTCTGCCTTTGCGCCCTATTATAGCCGCTACCAGCTGGCGCCGGGCCTCTACGAAAACGGCCAGCTCGTCATGAACGAAGCCATTGCCGATTGTGGTGGCCTCTCCGTAGCCACGGCTATTGCCGGCACCGATGAAAGCGTACGGCGCGATCTGTATAAGAGCTTTGCCGCCATCTTTGCCTCGAAATATACGGACCAGCTCCTCTATCAGCTGGTCAAACTCGATCCGCACCCGAACGGCAAGGCCCGTGTCAACGGCGCCCTTTCTTCGACAGAGGGCTTCTATAAGGCCTACGACATCGTCCGCGGCGACGGCATGTACGTAGGGCCGGACCAGCGGGTCAGCCTCTGGTAAGCATATTTTGCAGAATACTGACAGTTTTATGCTTGCATTCTTGTGGTCGATACGATACAATCACAATGAAAGAAGGTCTTATCTTAGGGTAAGGCCTGCTCCCCAAGTGGGACAAAAAACGTACCCCTGGGACGAAAAATGAAAAGCTTAGTCTACGATCTGGTATTGTAAGGAGGATCTTATGAGAAAGTACATCGCACTCATTGCGCACGATGCCAAAAAAGACGCCATCGTCGCATTGTCAACTACATTTAAAGCTGTATTATCCCGCTATCCTCTCGTGGGAACAGGCGAAACGGGGCTCCGCATCGAAAACGAAACGGGCCTTTCCGTCCAGAAAATGCAGCCCGGTCCTATGGGCGGTGACCAGCAAATCGGCGGCATGATCGCATCGGATCAGGTCCTGGCCGTCGTCTTCCTGCGCGATCCCCTGACGGCGCAGCCGCACGAACCAGACGTATCGGCCTTTCTGCGCCTTTGCGACGTCCACGCCGTACCGGTGGCGACGAATGTAACCAGTGCCCGCATCCTTCTGACCGTGTTGGATACGCAGCCTGACTTGTTTTAATGTAGCGAAAAGGAGTCATTACCTATGTATAAAAAGACAAAAATCGTATGTACCCTGGGCCCTAGCTCGAATACGCCGGATATCCTGGCAAAAATGATTCAGGCCGGCATGAACGTCGCCCGCTTTAATTTCTCCCATGGATCCCATGCAGAACATAAACAGCGCATCGAAATGGTACGCAACGTAGCGCGCAACCTCAACGTTCCCGTCGCCCTCATGCTCGATACGAAGGGGCCGGAAATCCGCCTGGGCCTCTTCAAAAACGGCTCGGTAGAGCTCGTCGAAGGCCATGAATTTACCTTGACAGCCCGCGACGTCGAAGGCGATGAAACCATTGCCTCCATGAGCTACAAGGACCTGCCCAAGGAAGTCAAAGCCGGCGACCACATCCTCCTCTCGGACGGCCTGGTCAATCTCGTCGTCACGTCTGTCGAAGGCGACGACATTCACACGAAAATCCTCAACAGCGGCAAGATGAGCGACCGCAAGCGCGTCGCCGTGCCGGGCATTGCCATCAACCTGCCGGCCGTATCGGAAACGGACGAAGCGGATATCGAATTCGGCATCCACATGAACATGGACTGGATCGCCGCTTCCTTTATCCAGCGCGGCAAAGACGTCCTCACCATCCGCCGTATCCTGGAAAATCATGACAGCCACATGAAGATCATCTCCAAGATCGAATGCAAGGCTGCTGTCGACAATATCGATGAAATCATCAGCATGAGCGACGGCATCATGGTAGCCCGTGGCGACCTCGGCGTAGAAGTGCCGGCTGAAGAAGTACCGACCCTGCAGAAGCTCCTCATCCACAAATGCCAAATGGCAGGCAAGCCCGTCATTACGGCAACGCAGATGCTCGAATCCATGTGCAGCAATCCCCGTCCTACACGGGCTGAAACGAGCGACGTAGCCAACGCTATCCTCGATGGCACCGACGCCGTCATGCTCAGCGGCGAAACGGCCGGCGGTCTCTACCCGGTAGAAGCCGTACAGACCATGGCCCGCGTAGCTACCTATACGGAAAGCCAGTTCCCGCCCCGCGCCTATGTAGATGAAAATGCCGGCTCGGCAACGACGACGGAATCCATCGGCAAGGCCACTGTAAAGATTGCCCAGGACCTGCACGCTGCAGCCATCATCGCCTCGACCGAACGGGGCGGCACAGCCCAGATGGTGTCCAAATACCGTCCGACGTGCCCGATCATCGCCGTTTCGACTCATGAAAATATTGTCCGCCGCCTGCAAATGAACTGGGGCATCCAGGCCATTTTGGGCCAGGAAGGCAATACGACCGATGAAGTCGTCGACAACGCCATCTATGCCGCCTTAGATGCAGGCATTATCAAGGCCGGCGACCTCGTCGTCCTCACGGCCGGCGTACCTGTAGCCAAGGCCGGCTCGACCAATATGATCCGCGTCCAGGTCGTCGGCGACGCCCTCCTGCGCGGCACCGGTATTGGCCGTAACTCCGCTATCGGCTCCGTCTGCATCGGCACCAGCCTGGCAGACCTGCAGAAGAACTTCAAGGACGGAGATATTCTCGTCGTCCGCGCTGCCGGTACGGAATACGTAGACTATATGAAACGGGCCAGCGCCATCATTTCCGAAGAAGCAGGCCTGACCAGTGAATCGGCGATAGTCGCCATTACTTTCGGCATTCCGACCATCGTCGGCGCTGCCCATGCAGCAGACCTCCTGGAAAACGGGGAAGTCGTCACAGTCGATGCCGGCAGAGGCACTATTTTCCGCGGCAAAGCTAACGCCCGCTGATATATCATACAAAAAAACGGTTTCTTTCCTCAAAAGGGGAAGGAAACCGTTTTTATTTGTCTGAAATCAGAAGCAGACACTTTCGCCGTCTTCGGGCATGACGTAGTTTGTGACCTGCCGTTTGGCCAGGAGACCGCGCATGGTATAGCGTGTAATGGAGGCGTGGGAAACATTATCCATGTGCGTAATGAAAATCGTTGCGTCCGGTACGGTGGCAGCTACACAGGCGACGTCTTCGTCGTTCATGATCAGGCGGCCGCACGTGCTTTCTTCAGCAGCACAGGCGTTGACCGTGACGACGGCCGGCTGGAAACGGCGCAGCGTAGCCTGCACGTCCGGATACCAGATCGTATCCCCGCTGATGTAAAGTGTTTTTTCCTGCGCTGCCGTCAGGACGACGCCCATGGTGTTGCCACACGGCACCAGGGTGCCGTGGCGGGATGGTACGCGGGTCAGTGTAATAGCGCCAAAGGCAGTACCTGCAGCCGCTACGATGCGGACGTCTGTAAAGCCCGATTTCCGGCAAATGGCTGCGTCTTCTTCGTCCTGGACGAAGGCCGGCGTCCCTTTGTCCAGGGGCGCGCCGACAGTGCCATCGGCGGCGAGATCGATGTGGTCGGCATGGAGATGGGTAAAGATATAGCCGTCGACGCCGGCGAGGATATCCGTTACCGGCAGGGGCAGGTCAAAAATCGGCATGGCAATCTGCATCTTTACCGGATCCGGTACCTGGTAGGCGTGGCCGGGAATATCGGCCATGGCACCCATACCGCCTTTTTTTACCAGCCAGGGATCGACGAGAAAGGTCTTGCCGGCGTACGTGATTTTGTTGGTTGCATTGCGGATCTGCTGTATTTCCATCATAGTTCCTCCTAACGTAAATACTATACATATTGACAAATAATGAACACCTTGTATAGTATTTAGTATAGCGCGCGAGAGAATGCAATGGACAGATAGCGGGAACTGTCACGTTCCTGCACAGATAGAAAAAATTGTCTGAAATGAGGTGCTCATGATGGAAGAAAAAATACGCAAGACAGACCGGCGCAGCCGTTATACGTGCCGGGTCATTAAGGAAACACTGCTGGCCCTATTGAAGGAACGGCCTTTTACCAAGATCAACGTCTCCCAGCTTTGCCGTGCGGCCGATTTGACGCGGGGGACCTTTTACCTCCATTACCGCGATCTCTACGACGTCCTCGACGATGTTCTCGAAGAAGCCCTGCACCTGACCGAAGGGGATTTCACGGAAAATGAATTTTGGCAGCTCCTGGAGCTCGTCGAACATGATGCGGCAGCCCTGCCGGAACGGCTCCTGCAGCAGTATTCCCTCCTGCCTGTGTGCCAGCGCGTAACGGACATACCGGCCTACCGCGTCCTCTTTTTGGATGAAACCATTGCCTTGTACGTCCTGCAGTTTATTTTTCGCCGTGAAAAGAGCCGCTCCCTGCCGTTTTTGGAAAACTATTTGCACGTAGATGAAGCCATGGCCGAGCGTATTTTTCTCTTTTTCGTCGCCGGCGCCTTTGCCGTCAACCAGCACGGGAAATGGCAGAAGGATCCGGCCTGGTATGAGTTTCAAAGCCTCATCCTGCAGATGTTCAGCCGTATTCCCAAGGGAAACGAATAAGCAAAAAAACACCCCAGCCGTGTGACTGGGGTGTTCGTATACCGGGCTAAGGCTTAGCCGAGGATTTTCTTCAGGTCTTCTTCCGGAGTGCTGATCGGAGTGATGTTGAAGTTGTCTACGAGGTACTGCAGAACATTCGGGGAAAGGAATGCCGGCAGGGACGGTCCGAGGTAGATGTTCTTCAGGCCCAAATAGAGGAGGGTAAGGAGGATGCAGACAGCCTTCTGTTCGTACCAGGAAAGAACGAGGGTGAGCGGCAGGTCGTTTACGCCGCAATCGAAGGCTTTAGCCAAAGCGACAGCAACCTGAATAGCGCTGTAGGCGTCGTTGCACTGGCCCATATCCATGATACGCGGCAGGCCGCCGATGGTGCCGATATCGAGGTCGTTGAAACGATATTTGCCGCAAGCCAGGGTCAGGATAACCGTATCCTTCGGTGTCTGTTTTACGAATTCCGTGTAGTAGTTACGGCCCGGACGTGCACCGTCGCAGCCGCCTACGAGGAAGAAGTGTTTGATCGCGCCGGCTTTGACAGCGTCGATGACTTTGTCAGCTACGGAAAGAACCGTGCCGTGGCCGAAGCCTGTCATAACCGTGGAGCCGCCGTTGATGCCTGTGAAGTGCTGGTCTTCACTGTAGCCGCCTAATTCGAGGGCTTTGTTGATAACCGGTGTGAAGTCTTTGTCTTCGCCAATGTGTGTCAGGCCGGCATAGGAAACGACTTCCGTCGTGAATACGCGGTCTGCATAGGACGGACGGGGCGGCATGAGACAGTTCGTCGTGAAGAGGAACGCGCCGGGAACGTTAGCAAATTCTTTCTGCTGGTTCTGCCAAGCTGTACCGAAGTTGCCTTTCAGGTGTTTGTATTTCTTCAGTTCCGGATAGCCGTGGGCCGGGAGCATTTCGCCATGTGTATAAATGTTGATGCCCTTGCCTTCGGTCTGTTTGAGGAGCAGTTCCAGGTCTTTCAGGTCATGGCCTGTAACGACGATGAACGGTCCTTTTTCGATGGTCATGGAAACTTCCGTCGGAACCGGTGTGCCATACGTGGATGTATTGGCTTCGTCGAGCATTGCCATGCAGGCCAGGTTGGCTTTGCCTGTTTCCATGACGATCGGCAGGAGTTCTGCCATGCCCCAGTCTTCGCCGAGAGCAGCCAGGCCTTTTACGAAGAACGTATCGACTTCTTCGCTGGTCTTGCCGAGCATCAGTGCATGGTATGCATAAGCAGCCATGCCGCGCATGCCGAAGAGGATGAGGGATTTGAGGGAACGGATATCTTCGTTGGCATCCCAAATCTGTTTTACATCGTAGTCGGAAGCAGCGCTGCCGCCTAACGCAGCTGTTTCTGCATGTACTTTGTCCAGCATAGCCTGGATGGTTACGACATCGAAGTCAACGTTCGTAATCGTTGTGAACAGGCCTTCGAGGACGATGCGGTACGTATGAGCCGTAGCCGTTGCCGTCTTGCACGTACGTGCCAGGCCGATCAGGGCACCTGTTAATTTGTCCTGCAGGGCTGCAGCTTCTGCGGATTTGCCGCATACGCCGGCGCAACCGGTACAACCGGTACCGCGGGCTGTCTGTTCACATTGAAAGCAAAACATCTGTTGTTCCATCTTCATTACCTCCTGATGATCTATTCGTTAATTAAAAGAGAAAGCGTTCTGTAAGCGCAGTTCCTTACTGCTCTTACAGTATAGCCTGTAGAAATAATAAAGTCCGTTGCATATACAACAGCAGCAGATTTTTTCTATGAGTATATTATATCATATAATTGAATTTGTGATATGATGTGATTATAATGAAAGGGTGATCAACATGACCTGTAAAGAAAAAAAGGCCCTGCGCCAGGCTGTGCAGCAAGGTGTGCGGCAGCTGCCGGAGGACTATTGTAAAGCCGCTGATGCGGCCATTTTCGAGCATATCCGCGCCCTGCCGGAATACGCCGCCGCCAAGACCGTATTCGTCTTCGTCGGTATGGACTGGGAAATCCGTACGCAGCCCCTGATTGAAGACATGCTGCGAGCTGGGAAAATCGTCGGCGTCCCCTTATGCACAGGCAAGCGGACCATGGAAGTACGCCGCATTACGGGTATGGACGACCTGGAAAAAGGCTTCTACGGCCTGCTCGAACCGAAAGCCCATACAGCGCTCCTCCGTCCGGACGAAATCGATTTGGGCCTCATCCCCTGCTGTACCTGTACGGCTGGTGGTGACCGCCTGGGCTACGGCGCCGGTTTCTACGACGTCTATCTGGCCCAGAGCCACTTCCTGCGCGTCGTCCTCTGCCGCAGCCGCACCATGTCAGAAACAGTGCCTGTAGAAGAACACGACCAGCCGATGGACGTCGTCATTTCCGAAACGGGCATCAGACGCACAGGCCGCAACTCACGCTGAAAATAGGCAAGTGCCCAAGCGGGCAGGCGCCTGTTTCACTATATAATAGGGTAGAAAGAGGGATTTATATGACAAAATTTTCGAAACGCTGGTCTGATCCGGCACTGGTAGAAACGTGTGATGTCATGGACAGACTGTTTCAGCCCATGACCGCCGCCGATGGCATTGCCTTCAGCATTGGCTCACCGGCCCAGGAAGCCCTGCCGGTCGATGCACTGCGGGAAATCTCGCAGGACGTGTTCCGCCGTGACGGACGAGGGGTAGAAGCATTGGCGTACGGCACGAAAATGGGTATCCGCGATTTGCGCGAAATTATTGCCGCCCAGCTCTTAGCACCTAAGGGCGTACAGACGACGGCCGACAACATCCTCATCACGGCCGGCGGCCTGGAAACGATGAAGCTCATGTGCGACGTCTTCCTCGACCCGGGCGATGTAGTCCTCGTCGAATCGCCGACCTTCGTCCACTGCGTCATGATCTTCCAGATCTTCAATGCCGTCTGCATTCCCTGCCAGATGGATGACCAGGGCCTGATCCTGGAAGACGTAGAAGCAAAAATCAAAAAATACCATCCTAAGATGATTTATACGGTACCGACCTTCCAAAACCCGACAGGCGTCACTCTGGCCCAGGATCGCCGGCAGAAACTGGCCGAATTGGCAGAAAAATACGATATCCTCGTCCTCGAAGACGATCCCTACCGGGATATCCGCTTTAAAGGCAAGGACCTCTTGCCCATCAAAGCCTTTGACCAGACCGGTCACGTCGTACTGGCCAACAGTTTCTCCAAAATCTTCTCGCCCGGCAGCCGTCTGGGCTACGTCGTCGCACCGGACGATATTATGGAAAAGATTTCCTACGCCAAAGTGGCGACGAACTCCCATTCCAGCAAGATATCGGAAGTCCTGGCGGCAGAATTCTTCAAACGGGGCTACTTCCCGGAACACCTCAAACGCATTTGCGCCCTCTACCGGGAACGCTGTGCTGTCATGATGGACGCCATCGACACGTATTTCCCGGCCGGGACGAAGCATACCTATCCTGACGGCGGCCTCTTTACGTGGGCCGAACTGCCTGGCGACATCGATACGACAGAACTGCTCAAGGAAACGATGGACCAGCTGCACATTTCCTTCGTAGCCGGCAGCGGCTTCTATGTCGAAGGCGGTGATGCAGGCAAGCACTGCATGCGCATCAGCTTTGGCGCCGTTACACCGGAAAAAATCCAAGTCGGCATCAAACGCCTGGGCGACTACATCAAGACGAAACTATAAGCCATATATACAGAAAACGCACCCTTGCACGTCCTAAGGCCTTCCCTTAGACGCGGCACGTGTGCGTTTTTTTGTCGTACGTATTTATATTTTCAAAAGCTGGCGCAAACACGGCTCGAGCAAAAGCCCCTCCCGCAGGTCGCCACTCGTAGAACGCGTGTAATCGACAGCATAATCGATGAAATTCGTAGCCAAATCGGTGGCCCTGTGAATAGACACGCCCTTTAGCGTAGCCCCGGCGATGACACTGGAAAAAACGTCGCTGACACCGGGAATGGCCGTATCAATCTTTTGCACTTCCCGCTCATAATACGCAGCCGTTTCCTCTTGCAGACAAAAATGACGGCTTTTTTTCTGGGTCTTCGGAATATCCGTAATCACTACATCCTTCGGCCCCATACGCTTCAACAGCTGGGAAACTACCAGCACCTCGTTGAGGACAGAACCCTTGCGAAGATCAGCTTTGATCCCCGTCAAAACGCAGGCCTCTGCCAAAGTAGGCGTAATGATCGTAGCCTTACTGATGAGCTTCTTCATGAGCCGCAGCCGCTTAGCCGTACAAGCAGACGCTTTTTCATAAGGAGAAGGAGCCAGAATCGGATCGACAATAACCTTAGTATCAGCCTGGGACAAGGCCTCAATCGCCTCAAGGGCAACGAGAAAATGCGCATCATCAGAGAGCTTGCCAATATAAATGACCGGAAAAGAACAACCGGACTCCTTCAACTTGGCAATAAAACTCTTCATAACCCCGGACGTATCAGCCGATTCGTACTCCCTAAACGCCGGACTATGACTGTGCAGGGACAAAGGCATAGAGCAGACCTGAAAACCTAAGGTCGAGATGATTGGCACAACGGCAGATAAGGCACAACGGCCATAGGAATACAGGTCGTGGAGGGCTAAAACCCGCTTAGTAAACATGTAATCACCTCTTGATATAGTTGTTATACTTATGAATTATAACGTATTGCCTCACGTATTTCAAGCATAAAATTATAATATAAAAGTATAAACTTTCATTTTTATGCATTTGACTCATACCGAATCGCTTCTGTTCCCATGCGTGCGCCTATTTGGTATTTGACACTTGGGAAGTAATAAAGAGCCAGGAATGCCTTCACACAGGCATTCCTGGCTCTTTTTGCCTGAGAAAAAAGTGAGTACTTTTTTGTCTGTTTAGTCGCTTTTAAAATTTTTTCGTTTGTTTTTCATTGCGTATTTCGTAAGCTGTACAAAACCCCAAGGCGTTATGGATAGTGCCGGTAATCGTAGTACGTCTGTACGCCGTCACCTCATACTCTGTAGGTGGTTGCAGAAATACCATATCCCGGTACATAGCGAATTGCGTCTCTTCCCATGGCTGCGCCTATTTGGTAAAATAAATGAAAACATAATTTATCATAACAAGGAAATGAAGGAGTAGCGTATGGGACAAGAAGGAAATATCCATATGGGATTGAGCGTGAAGGCGATGATTTTCCATAATGGCAAGATGCTGCTGTTACAAAAAAATGATCCTGAAGGGAAGCATCCGTGGGAGCTGCCTGGCGGCGGCTTGTGCCGTGATGAGAATTTTTTGGCGGCTCTGCGCCGGGAGGTGCAGGAAGAGACGGGTCTTGCGCCGCATATTTTGGCGGCAGCCGGTACGTGGTGTTATCAGAAAAAGGACGGGCAGTTCCTCAATGGTGTCATTTTTACGGCTCTTTCCCAGACGGAAGACGTAGTGTTGTCTTCTGAGCATTGTGCGTATCGCTGGGTGCAGCCTGAAGAGGTAGGGTCGTATCCCTTGCAGGAATCGCTGCGCGCTTCGTTCCGGCAGATGCGCCGGTATGATTATGAACGGCAGGAGCTGCTCTTGCAGGCTGTCTTGGCAGGTGTAGCCGATGAATAAAGATGCACAGCAGAAGGCTCCCTTTGCAGACGCCTTGGACGCGTACTGCCGGCTCCACATGGTGCCCTTCCATACGCCGGGCCATAAATTGGGGCAAGGCGCACCGCAGCGGCAGCGGGAGCTTTTTGGCGAGGCCCTGCGCAGTGACCTGGGCCTCATGTATGCCTTGGATGACCTCTTTCAGCCGGAAGGGCCATTGAAAGAGGCCATGGAGCTGGCTGCCGATTTGTACGGTGCCGGGAGAACGTTTTTCTCCATCAACGGTACGACGGCCTGTATTGAGGCCATGATCCTGGCTGTCTGCCAGCCCGGTGACACCATCTTGATTCCCCGTGAGGCCCACCGCAGCGTCATAAGCGGCCTCATCCTGAGCGGCGCCGTGCCGGCCTATATGGAAAGCCGCTTTGCCCCGGCTGAGGAAGTGTCCCTCGGGCCGGACGCAGCCAGCCTGACGGCGGCTATGGAGGCCCATCCGGAGGCCGTAGCTGTCCTCTTTACGTATCCTACGTACGACGGCATTGCCGGCAAGCTGCAGGAAATGACGGCCCTGGCCCATGCCCGGGGCCTGACCGTGTTGGTCGATGAAGCTCACGGTGCCCACTTGGCCTTTCACGATGATTTGCCAAAGGATGCCCTGGCGTGCGGCGCCGACTGTGTGGCCCAAAGCACGCATAAGCTGGCAGGGTCACTGACGCAGACATCCATGCTGCACTGCCGTCAGGGCTTTGCCGGTACGGACCGCGTGGCCGCCGCTATGGCCCTGGTCCAGTCGACGAGTCCCCACTACTGGTTTTTGGCGTCCCTCGATTTGGCGCGGCAGCAGCTGGCCCTGTTTGGCGAGGCCGAAGAAACGCGCTTGCTGGCCCTGGCCAGGGAGGCCCGGCAGGCCTTGAACAGCCTGGCCGGTATTCGCTGCTTTGGCAAGGAAATCCTGCGCTACGATGCCGTCGGCGGCTTTGATGAAACGAAGCTGACCATCGATTTTTCCGGCCTCGGCCTGTCCGGCAGAGAAGCAGAGCTGCTCCTGCGCAAGGCAGGCATCGAAGTAGAGCTCACGGCAGGCAGTCACGTCCTGGCCCTCCTGGCTTTAGGCGACGACGACCGGAGCGTCCATGCCCTCGTCGGGGCCTGCCGGACGATTGCCGCCGGGCGGACTGTAGTAACAACGCAGGGCCTGCGGGACGAAGCACCCTTGCCGGTGCCGCACGTCGTGCTGCCGCCGCGGCAGGCCTGGTATGCCCAGCGTGAATGTGTATCCCTGGCGGACAGTGCCGGCCGTATTGCCGCCGAAAATGTGACCTTTTATCCGCCTGGGATTCCCGTCCTGGCAGCGGGTGAAGCCGTGACTACCGAGGCCCTGGCCTATATCCGGGGCAAGCTGGCTGCAGGCTATGAAACGAACGGCGCAGCCGATCCGTCCCTGCAGACGCTGCAGGTAGTCCGGGAGTAAAGAAAGGAAGAAGAGCATGTCTGGAAAATTATTCATTATAGAAGGGGGCGACGGCAGCGGCAAGGCGACGCAGACCCGGCTCCTGTACGAGCATTTACAGCGTGACGGACGCCCTGTCCGGGCCGTAAGCTTTCCCGATTATGACAGCGATTCGAGCGCCCTTGTGCGCATGTATTTGCGCGGCGACTTTGGCAGCGATGCCAACGCCGTCAATCCCTATGCGGCGTCGGCCTTTTATGCCGTCGACCGCTACGCGTCGTACCAGCGCGGCTGGAAGGATTTCCTCCACGACGGGGGGATCGTCCTGGCTGACCGCTATACGACGAGCAATATGCTCTACCAGATGATCAAGTTTGAGACGCCGGCAGAACGGGCAGCCTATCTCGACTGGCTGGAGGATTTTGAGTTTAACAAAATGGGCCTGCCCCGGCCGGACCAGGTCTTTCTCCTGGACGTTCCCTTAGCTGTGACGGAACAGCTCATGCAGGAGCGCCAAGGCAAGACCGGCGGGGCGACCGGCGATATTCATGAAAAGAATGAAGACTTTCTGCGCAAATGCCACGCTGCCTATGCGGCCCTGACTGACCGCTACGGCTGGCAGCGCCTGGCGTGTACAGAAGGAGGCCGTATGCGTACGCCTGAAGCGGTGCACGCAGAGCTGTACCGTTTGGTGCAGCGCGAGCTAGGCTGCTAACTAGGCGTGCCTGCCGTCCTGTCAGAGGGGCCGGCAGGCCTTTTCTTTTGCCTTGTCAAGGCCTTGCCTATGGACTTTACGGGCTTTTTTTTTTATAATAGAAAAGATTAGACAGTTTTTGCAGTAAGGAGGCGGAAACAGATTGGACAGAACCTATTTTGATGCTGTCATTGGTCATGAATCGATCAAAGAGCAGCTGCTCCGTTTTATCTCTTCCGGCCGCCTGCCGCACGCCATGGTTTTTGCCGGTCCGGAAGGGCTGGGAAAATTGCCCATGGCCCAGGCTGTAGCGTCGACCCTCATTGGGCGGCCGCTCTTTCCGGGACTTTCTGATCTGGTGTGTGATGAAGCACATCCCTTCTATCAGGACCGGGATGAAGCCTATTATCTGGATCTGATCGGTACGATGCTGCGCGTCAGCCAGTTCCGGCAGCTTCAGGAAAAGCTCATCCTGCATGCTGAGGGAAACAGGATTTGCCTCATCAACCACGGCGAAACGATGAACAAGGAATTCGCCAATTGTATGTTAAAGACCTTAGAAGAACCACCGGCAGGTGTTCATTTTATTCTCATTACCAATCAGCCGGATCTCTTGCTGCCGACGATCGTGTCCCGCTGTGCCATGGTGACCTTTGGCGCCGTCAGCGACGGGGAAATGCGGGACGGCCTCATCCGTACCCGCGGCGGTACGGCAGCTGACTATGAGCAGGCCGTCCTTTGGGGCGGCGGCAATGTGGCCCGCGTGCTGGAGCTGTTGGCCGGGCAGGGCCTTGAAAATGCCCGCCGGGCCTTGGAGTTTCTCCAGGTCATGTCCCGCCACGCCTGCCCGTACGCCAAGGGGATGACCCTGACGGCCTCGTTGACGGAGGCCGACGCGGCTGATATATACCGCTGGCTGAGCATGCTGCTGCGGGACCTGGTAGTCCTGCGCCGGGGCGTGCCGGCGGCACAGCTCCGCTTACAGCAATATGGAGAAGAATTGACGGCACTGCTGCCGTATTGGCCGGATGCAGGTATTTTCTCACTGCTGCAGGTGCTCGATGAAGCCGGCGAAGCACTGCGGCGTCACGTCAATGGACGTCTGGTTTGGGATTATGTATGCATTCGCTTTATTAAAGAACGAGGAGGGCATTAGGTGATAGTTGTTGGCATCCGTTTTAAAACGGCAGGGAAAATCTATTATTTTGATCCGACAGAAATTCCCTTGGCCGAAGAAGACGGCGTTATTGTAGAAACGGCCCGCGGTATGGAATTTGGCACGGTAGCTATTGCCCCGCGCAGTGTCGCCGCGTCGGAAGTCGTCCAGCCGTTAAAGCCGATTATCCGCAAGGCAACGCCCAAGGATTTACGGCAAGTAGAACGTAATAAAGAACGGGAAAAGAAGGCCTTTACGATTTGCCTGGAAAAAATCGCAAAACATAAACTGCCCATGAAGCTCATCGACGTGGATTACACCTTCGATATGGGCAAAATCATATTTTTCTTTACGGCCGATGGCCGCATTGATTTCCGTGAGCTCGTCCGCGATCTGGCTTCGGTCTTCCGGACACGCATTGAACTGCGCCAGATCGGCCTGCGCGATGAAGCCAAGATGATCGGCGGCGTCGGCTATTGTGGCCGGCCCCTGTGCTGTGCGTCCTTCCTGGGCGATTTCAAGCCCGTATCGATCCGCATGGCCAAGGGCCAGGGACTGTCCCTGAACCCGACGAAGATTTCCGGCATTTGTGGCCGCCTCATGTGCTGCCTGCGCTATGAAAATGATCTCTATACGTCAGGCGAGCTGAAGTGCCAAAATTGCCACAAGGCCTGTGAGCACCAAAAACCGCCTCAGGTGGGCCAGCGGGTCATTACCGATGACGGCCTGGGCACGGTCCTGCGCGTACACATGAAGGACCACACCGTCAAGGTACAGCTCGAATCGGGACACAACGTGAACGTGCCCTGGTCGGACGTAGCGGAAGTCGAACATGACAGTTGAACTGGCCGCGCATGAACGGCTCGACGACCTCGTCCTCGATGGCATGAAGCTCATTCAGCGGGATGACCAGTTTTGCTTTTCCCTCGATACGGTCCTCTTGGCCCATTTCGGGCCTGTACCGCACGGGCCGGCTCTCGACTTGGGAACGGGGACGGCGGCTATTCCGCTCATCCTCAGCGCCCGCGGCGCCAAGGACGTGACCGCTATGGAGCTTAATCCGGTCATGGCCGATATTGCCCGGCGCAACGTAGCCCTCAACCACAAGGAAGAGTGCATCCGGATCGTCGAAGGCGATTACCGCCGTATAGAGGACTATTATGCCAGCGGTGCCTTTGCTGCGGTCTACGTCAATCCGCCGTACCGGGAAAAGGAACGGGGCGCTTACAGTGAAAAGGACGGCGTCCGCCGGGCACGGCATGAAGAAACGGCTACCCTTACGGAGGTGCTGGCAGCGGCGGCGTATGCCCTCAAGTTTCACGGCCGCTTCCGTATGGTCCATATTACAGAGCGCCTGACCGATATCATGACGGCCATGCGCCAGGCCGCCATTGAACCCAAGGTGGTCCGCTTTATTCACGGCCGGCCGGACAAACCGGCCAAGCTCTGCCTCATCGAGGGCATCCGCGGCGGCAATCCGGGCCTCAGCGTCCAGCCACCGCTCATTGTGCATGAAGCAGACGGTGCCTATTCAGCGGACGTCCTGGCCATGTATGGCAAAAACTGACAGAGCCGCCACTAGGGAGGTTGTTATGGCAGAGGTTTTTCAAAAAGGAACATTATATTTATGTGCGACGCCCATTGGCAATATGGAAGATATTACCTACCGGGCCGTCCGCTGCTTGCGCGAAGCCGATCTCATCGCCGCAGAAGACACGCGGCATACGCGCTTACTGCTCGCGGCTTATGATATCGATACGCCTCTGACCAGCTATCACGAGCACAACAAGGCAGAAAAAGGGCCACAGCTCATCGCACGGCTCGAGGCCGGTGAGATGATTGCCGTCGTCAGCGATGCCGGCATGCCGGCTATTTGTGATCCCGGCAGTGACCTCGTCCGCCTGGCCTTAGAAGCAGGCGTACCCATCGTGCCCTTGCCCGGTGCCAACGCCGGCCTGACCGGCCTCATTGCTTCCGGCATGGATACGACGCGCTTTACCTTTGCCGGTTTTCTGCCGAAGACAAAGAAGCACCGCCTGCCCGTATTGGAGGAATTAAAGCCCTATACGGGGACGCTCATCTTTTACGAAGCACCGCACCGGTTGCTGACGGTCCTCAAGGAAATGCAGGCCGTCTTAGGCGATCGAAAGGCTGTGCTCTGCCGGGAGCTGACCAAGCGCTACGAAGAGTACCGGCGCGGTACGCTGGGCGAACTGCTCGAAGCCCTGGATAGTCAGGACATACGCGGCGAGTTCGTCGTGCTCGTAGCCGGCGCTGCGCCGCAGGCAGAGGCCGAGGGCGGACAAAGCGAACAAGATTATACATCCCTGGTCCGGGAACTGATGGCTCAGGGAATAGATAAAAAACAGGCTATACGCACGGTGGCGCAACGCAGTGGCGTCAGCCGCCGCACGGTGTATCAGGCTGTTCTGGCAACAGAAAACCAGTAAACCCTGCAGGAAATGCTGAGGCATCAGCGGTATGTCGGGTACACGAGCCGGCTCATTTGCCGGCAGAGGAGGATTTATCATGACAGAAAAGAAAAAGTATTTTATTACCACCCCCATTTACTATCCCAGTGCCAAGCTGCATATCGGCCATACGTATTGCACGACCATTGCCGATTCCCTGGCGCGTTTCCATCGTCTGCGCGGCGATGACGTATTTTTCCTTACCGGTTCCGATGAACACGGCCAGAAAATACAGCGCGCTGCCGAAGCCAAAGGCATGACGCCTCTCGAATACGTCGATGGCATCGTAGCACTGTTCCAGGATTTGTGGAAACGCCTCAACATTTCGAACGATGATTTTATCCGGACGACAGAAGAACGGCATAAAAAAGTCGTCCAGGCATTGATGCAGAAATCCTATGACAATGGCGATATTTATAAAGGCGAATACAAGGGCTGGTACTGCACGCCGTGCGAATCCTTCTGGCCGGAAAACAAGCTGCCTGAAGGCAAGCACATTTGCCCGGACTGTGGCCGCCCGCTGGAACTGGTTTCGGAAGAAGCCTATTTCCTCAAGATGAACAAGTACACCGACAAGTGGCTCCAGTTCATTGATGAACATCCTGATTTCATTCAGCCGGAAGCACGGCGTAACGAAATGATTTCCTTCGTCAAGAGCGGCCTGGAAGACCTCTGTGTATCCCGTACGTCCTTTGACTGGGGCATTCCCGTTCCCTGGGATCCGAAGCACGTCGTCTACGTCTGGTTCGACGCCCTGGCTAACTATGCGACGGCAGCCGGCTATTTGGACGATCCGGAAAAATTCAAGAAATACTGGCCTGCCGACCTGCACCTCGTCGGCAAGGAAATCGTCCGTTTCCATACGATTATCTGGCCGATCATGCTCATGAGCTGCGGCCTGCCCCTGCCGAAGAAGGTCTTTGGCCACGGCTGGCTCATCGTCGACGGCACGAAAATGAGTAAATCCCTGGGCAACGTCGTCGACCCCATTCCCCTCATCGACCGCTACGGTGCCGACTCCCTGCGCTACTACCTCTTAAAGGAAGTACGCCTGGGCCAGGACGGCAACTTCTCCCTGCCTTCCTTCATTGACCGCATCAACGCCGATCTGGCCAATGACCTGGGCAACCTCCTGCAGCGTACGCTGGCCATGGTCGAACGCTATGAAAACGGCGTCGTTGCCGGCCCGTCCGTAAAAGAACCGGTCGATGACGAACTGGCTAGCTGCGCCGTACAGACGGCAAAAGACTATGAACAGCTCATGGATGACATGAAGATCAACGACGCCATCAACGAAACGTGGGCCCTCATCCGCCGTTCTAACAAATATATTGATGAAACCATGCCGTGGGTACTGGCTAAAGACGAAGCGAAAAAAGAACGCCTCCAGACGGTCCTCTACAACCTCCTGGAAGCACAGCGCATTATCGCTATGCTCGTCAGCCCTGTCATCCCGAATGCAGCCGCCGAAATGTGGCAGCAGCTCGGCCTCGGCGACTTCGCCTCCCAGGCTCATTTGGCTGACGGCCAGGTCTGGGGCGGCTATCCGGCCGGTACGAAAGTGGCTAAGGGCGATGCCCTCTTCCCGCGCTACGATCCGAAGGAAGAAATTGCCGAAGCAGAAGAATACAAAGCAGCCCAGGCCGCTGCTGCTACGGCTTGTACGGCAGCGAAGGAACCGTTTAAAGACGAAATCACGATCGACGATTTCGGTACCATGGATTTGCGGGCTGCCAAGGTCCTGGCCTGCGAAAAGATTCCTAAGACGTCGAAGCTGCTCAAATTCCAGCTCGATCTGGGCGTAGAAAAACGGCAGGTCGTCAGCGGCATTGCTAAATACTATAAACCGGAAGACCTCGTAGGTCATACGGTCATCGTCGTAACCAACCTCAAACCGGTTGTACTCTGCGGCGTCGAATCGAAGGGCATGATCCTTTCTGCCTCTGACGGCGACGATCATTTGCAGGTCATCTTCGTCGATGGCGCTGCACCGGGAAGCCGTGTCCGCTAATGCTCTTTGACACGCATTGTCACGTCAACGACGAGGCCTTTGCAGCGGACCGCGAGGCCATGCTGCAGCGGGCCTTTGACAGGGGCGTGCAGTATCTGCTCTGCCCCGGTACGGACCTGCGCACGTCCCGCGAGGCCGTCGCCCTCAGCCGGCAGTACCGGCAGGTGTATGCTGCTGTGGGAATCCATCCGCAGGAAGCGGCACAGGTACAGCCCGGTGATCTGGCTGCCTTGCGGCACTTGGCCGAAACAGAAGCCAAGGTCGTAGCCATTGGCGAAGTGGGCCTCGATTACCACTGGCCGGAACCGGCCCGGGAGCTGCAGCAGCAGGTCTTTATCGAACAGGTCAAGCTGGCTGTAGAACTGGATTTGCCCATCGACATTCACGACCGGGAAGCCCATGGCGATACCCTGGATATTCTGCGGCAGTACGGCAAGGGCCTCAGGGGTGTCTTCCATTGCTATTCCGGCAGTCTGGAAATGGCAGAGGAGCTCATTAAAATGGGCTTTTATATCGGCTTTACAGGCAGTATGGTCTATTCCGGCTCGCGCAAGCTGAAGCGCATCGTGAAAGCCCTGCCGGCCGACCGGATCCTGGTGGAAACGGACTGCCCGTACCTGACGCCGCCACAGCATCGGGGCGAACGGAACGAACCGGCTTATGTGCACTATATGGCAGACGAAGTAGCCCGCCTGCGTCAATGGGACGCAGCGGAAGCCGGACGAATTACAACGGAAAATGGCAAACGTATTTTTAATATCCTGTGAGGTGATATGATGGCACGCGGCAAACGGCCGGATATCCGGCTTACGATTACGGGTAAACTGGGCCCTATGGGCTGTCACCGGGGACATCACGTAGGTGAAGTCTTTGATTATGATACAGAACGGGGAAAAATTTGTCCCATGGCAATGCACTGTGCCTTTCCCTATATCGATATTCTCCGCTACGGCGGTTCCCTGCCCGGACAGCCTGCAGGAACGGCGGAATTTTGCTGTTCTGATGCGGACGTGGCCATGGTTTTTAAGGCCGAAGTAATCGACGAAGATACGTAATAGAAACTGCTCCTTTCTTGGGAAGGGAGCAGTTTTTTTGTTGACACGTACGGGGGAGCTTGCTATAATGAACATAAAAGAACATAAAATAACATTTATTAACATTAGGAGGGGTACCCATGGCATCACAATTCGTTGGCATTACGATGGGCGATCCGGCCGGTATTGGCCCGGAAATTTCGCTGAAAGCAATTGACGCACGAGATGAATATAAGCAATCCGTTCTGATTTATGGCAGCTACAATGTCTTAAAATATTATCACGACCTGCTGGGCATGCAGACGCCGCTGGTTCAGATCGACAAGGTGGCTGATTTCCGGCCGGGCAAGATCAACGTCATTTCCGTCGTCGGCCTGACCCTGGGCAAGGACCTGGAAATCGGCAAGGTATCGCCTGTGGCCGGCGATGCAGCTTACCGCTATTTGGAACGGGCTATTGGTGACGCCATGCAGGGCGATCTCGAAGTCATTACGACGGCGCCACTCAATAAGGAAGCCCTCCACAAGGGTGGCCACATGTTTGACGGCCATACGGAAATCTTTGCGACGCTGACGCAGACGAAATCCTACACGATGATGCTCTGGAGTGAAAAGATGTCTGTCGTCCACGTATCGACCCACTGCTCCCTGCGCCAGGCCTGTGACCGGGCCAAAAAGCCGCGCATTCTGGAATGCATTCACCTGGCTCAGCAGGCGATGCAGCAATTGGGCGTAGAAACGCCGCGTATTGCCGTAGCCGGCCTCAATCCCCACAGCGGTGAAAACGGCCTCTTCGGTACGGAGGATTTGGAAGAAATCGCCCCGGCTGTAGCGGCTGCCCAGGCGGAAGGCCTGCACGTAGACGGGCCGGTACCGCCGGATACGGTCTTCCTCAAGGCCTACAAGGGCGTGTACGATATCGTCGTTGCCATGTATCACGATCAGGGCCATATTCCCATGAAGATGATGGCCTTTGACAGCGGTGTCAACGTGACGCTGGGCCTGCCCATTATCCGCACGTCTGTCGATCACGGCACGGCCTTTGATATTGCTGGCAAAGGCATTGCTAATGTAGAAAGTATGTTATATGCAGTCGATCTGGGCAAACGCTTTGCTTCAGGCCGGCACTGAAATTGATAATGTTCTGAGGCTTTGGGCCACGGCGCTAGGCGCGGTGGCCCTTATTTTTACTGTTTTTTGGCATACGTACGATAACAAAAGAGATATTCTCTTGATAAATAGTGAGAAATAACGTAGAATAACCATGAGAAAGATTTATTGATACTATGATAATTTATAGTGATTATTACTTACATAACCATACAGGAGGGGAGCATACTCGTGTTAGATTTTCGTATAAATACATTTTTATGTGTTTGCCGGTATATGAATTATACGAAGGCTGCGGCAGAGCTGCACATTACACAACCAGCCGTGTCACAGCATATTCGCTATCTGGAGAAAGAGTATAATGCCAGATTATTTATCTATACGGGGAAGCACCTGAGCCTCACGACGGCTGGGAAGACGTTGCTGAGCGCTGCCTTGACGATTCGTCACGACGATTTTATTTTAAAAAAGAAGCTGCAAGAGTTAAAGCGCAGTACGCGCGTCCTTTCCTTTGGCGCTACCCATACGATTGGCGAATTTATGCTCATCGATCAGCTGGCCCAGTACCTGCGGCAGAATAAGGATATGATGCTGCGCCTGGAAATTGCCGATACGGAAGAACTATTGAAAAAGCTCAACGACGGCAGCATTGACTTTGCCATCGTCGAAGGCTTCTTTGAACAGAAAGAATACGAAACCCTGCTGTACGCCAAGGAACCGCTCCTGGCCGTGTGCGGTATTGATTTTGACGCGCCGGAAGAAGTATCCCTGACGGATCTCTTGCACAAGCGGCTCTGTGTCCGCGAAAAAGACTCCGGTACGCGGGATTTGCTCGAACGGACCTTGTCGGAGTACAGCTTATCCCTGGAGGATTTCCCTTATCGTGCCGAAGTTGGCAGCCCCCAGGCCATCAAGGCCCTGGTCTGTCGCAACGCCGGTTTTGCCTTCTTCTATGAAAAATCCGTCCAGGACGAATTGCAGGCCGGTCTTATGCGGACCATTAAAATCCGGAACTTCCAGGCTCAGCACTCCTTTACGTTCCTCTGGCGCAAGGGCAGCATGTACGGCAGTGAATTTCGGGATATTTACCGGCAGTTGAAGTACTAGGAAGAACACGTTGGTTTCAACGGGCAGGCATAGAATGCCTGCCCGTATTATACTGAATAAAAGAAAGGATGAAACACATGATATATTCAACCGAAGTCAAGAACATGTGTCCCGTTGCCAAAGGCGCATACCACGGTCCGGCTCCCATACCGGAAGAAGGCGCCTGGGTACAAGTAAAAGAAATCAAGGATATTAGCGGTCTTACCCACGGTGTCGGCTGGTGTGCGCCCCAGCAGGGTGCCTGTAAGCTGACGCTGAACGTCAAGGACGGTATTATCGAAGAAGCCCTGGTGGAAACCATCGGCTGCTCCGGTATGACCCATTCGGCCGCTATGGCTTCGGAAATCCTGCCGGGCAAAACCCTCCTCGAAGCCCTCAATACGGACCTCGTCTGTGACGCTATCAACGTGGCCATGCGCCAGCTCTTCCTGCAAATCGTCTACGGCCGTACACAGACGGCCTTTTCCGAAGGCGGCCTGCCCATCGGCGCCAGCCTCGACGACCTGGGCAAAGGCCTGCGCAGCCAGACCGGTACCATGTTCGGTACGAAGGCCAAGGGCACGCGCTATTTGGAAATGACCGAAGGCTATGTAACGCGCATGGCCTTAGATGAAGAAAAACAGGTTATCGGCTATGAATTCATTCACCTTGGCAAGATGATGGAAGCCATCAAAAAAGGCGTCGATCCGGCTCAGGCCATGGAAAATGCCAAAGGACATTATGGCCGTTTTGAAGAAGCCGATTCGTACATTGATCCGCGACAGGAATAAGGGGGAGACGACTGATGGAATTATTCGAAAGCTATGACAGAAGAATAGATAAGATTCTCGGCGTGCTGAAAGAATACGGCATAGAAAACGTAGAAGCCTGCCGGGATATTTGCCAGAGCGCAGGCCTCGATCCCTACCAGATCGTCAAGGATATTCAGCCCATTGCCTTTGAAAATGCCGGCTGGGCCTACACCGTCGGGGCTGCCATTGCCATCAAACAGAACTGCCGCACTGCCGTAGACGCTGCCAAAGCCATCGGCATTGGCCTGCAGTCCTTCTGTATTCCCGGCTCTGTTGCAGAAGACCGCAAGGTCGGCCGCGGCCACGGCAACCTGGCGGCGATGCTCCTCGAAGATAGCACGCAGTGCTTCTGCTTCCTCGCCGGTCACGAATCCTTTGCCGCTGCAGAAGGCGCTATCGGCATTGTCCGTAACGCCAATAAAGCACGTAAGGTACCCCTGCGGGTTATTTTAAACGGCCTCGGCAAGGATGCGGCCCAGATCATTTCCCGTATCAACGGCTTCACCTATGTCCAGACCCAGTTTGATTACCAGACCGGTGAACTGCACATCGTCCGGGAAATTGCCTACTCCAAGGGCGAACGCGCTGCCGTCCGCTGCTTCGGTGCCGACGACGTCCGCGAAGGCGTAGCCATCATGCACCACGAAGGGGTCGACGTTTCCATTACGGGCAACTCGACGAACCCGACGCGTTTCCAGCACCCTGTAGCCGGGACCTATAAAAAGGAATGCATCGAAATGGGTAAAAAATACTTCTCCGTCGCTTCCGGCGGTGGTACAGGCCGTACGCTCCATCCAGACAACATGGCTGCCGGTCCTGCTTCCTATGGCATGACGGACACCATGGGCCGTATGCACAGCGACGCCCAGTTTGCCGGCTCGTCGTCCGTACCGGCCCACGTCGAAATGATGGGCTTTTTGGGTATGGGCAATAACCCCATGGTCGGTGCGTCCGTTGCCGTTGCCGTCGCTGTAGAAGAAGCAGCCAAGGCCGGCAAGTTCTAAGGCCGGTCACTACGGGCAGGCAGTCCGACATATGCCATTTATTGACATTGCCTTCATCCTGTGGTAATCTAAATTAGGATATTTTTTAGTTAGTTACGCTCAAACGGCGATCCCGTTTGAGCGTTTTTTTATGGGAGGCGGAAGCAATGAACGCAATTAAAACGTATGATGTTATTATCATTGGTGCCGGTCCGGCCGGGATTTTTACGGCTTTGGAGCTGGCCGATAAAGGACTCCGGATTCTCATAGTAGAAAAAGGCCAGGACATCCGGGCCCGTATTGCCACCAGCCAGAATCCGAACGCGCGCAAGGAAGATAAAGTGCGCAACGTCGTCTGCGGCTGGGGCGGTGCCGGCGCCTTCAGCGATGGCAAGCTGACCTTGACGACAGAATTCGGCGGCAATTTGGACGACTACATGTCCCAGGCCGAACTGCTCGAAAAAATCAATTACGTCGACGACGTATACTGCCGCTTTGGCGGTGCCGACCGCAAGGTCTATGGCGATGAAAACCTCGACGACATCCGCCAGATCAAACGGCGCGCGGCCGCAGCGGACCTGCGCTTTATTCCGGCCCGCATCCGTCACCTGGGCACAGACGTAAACGCCCAGATTCTGACCAACATGCGCGATTTCCTCGACGGCAAGGTAGACATCCTCTCCGATACGGCAGTGGAACACATCGTCGTCGAAGACGGCGCCATCAAGGGCGTCCGCATCAACGGCCAGGACTATGCCTGCCAGTATCTGGTCAGCGCCCCTGGCCGGGAAGGCTCGGAATGGTTTGTCAGTGAAGTAGAAAAGATGGGCCTGCGCCTGACGTCGAACGCCGTCGATATCGGCGTGCGCGTCGAAATGCCGGCGGAAGTATTCGAACCGATTACGGATATCGTCTACGAATCGAAGCTCATTTACTTCAGCAAATCCTTCGACGACCGCGTGCGCACGTTCTGCATGAACCCGTACGGCTTCGTGGTTACGGAAAATAACGACGGTCTCCTCACGGTCAATGGCCACAGCTATGCCCACAAGCGCAGTGAAAATACAAACTTTGCCATCCTCGTATCGAAGAAGTTCACGGAACCCTTCCACGAACCGATTCGCTATGGCAAATACATTGCCCGCCTGGCCAATATCCTCGGCGGCGGTGTCATCGTCCAGCGCCTGGGTGATTTCCTCGACGGCCGCCGTTCCACGCCGGAACGGATTCAGCGCGGCCTCGTACGGCCGACTATGCCCAGCGCTACGCCGGGGGATTTGTCCCTCGTCCTGCCGTACCGCCACATGATGGATATTAAGGAAATGTTCGAAGCCCTCGATAAGGTAGCGCCCGGCGCCAATTCCCGCCACACGCTCCTTTACGGCGTAGAAGTCAAATTCTATTCGAACCGCCTGGATCTTTCCAACAAGTTAGAAACGAAGATTCCCAATTTCTTTGCCATCGGCGACGGCGCCGGCATTACGCGCGGCCTCGTCCAGGCTTCGGCAGCAGGGGTCACGGTCGGTCAGGAAATCCTGGCCCGGACCCAGCAGGTATAGGAAGAAGGCCCTTCGGGCGGCGTAATTTGTTGACGCCGGAAACGATAGAGGCTACAATGGGTGAAAGGGCCGTCTGTTGCCGCACGGAGCGACGGTCCCGTAACCAATGAGGAGGTTTCATTTATGTTAGCATCAAAGTTGTACAGCCCGACGCTGCGCGAAATTCCGTCTGATGCGGAAATTGCCAGCCATCAGTACATGTTGAAGGCCGGCATGATCCGTAAAAACGGTAACGGCCTGTATTCGTTCTTGCCCCTCGGCCGCCGTGTCGAACTGAAGATAGAGGCCATTGTCCGTGAAGAAATGGATAAGACCGGCGCTCAGGAAATCATGATGCCGATCGTACAGCCAGCAGAAATCTGGCACGAATCAGGCCGCTGGGATGCCTATGGCCCGGAAATGTTCAAATTGACGGACCGCCACGACAACAAGTACTGCCTGGGACCGACACATGAAGAACTGATTACGACGCTCGTCCGTAATGAACTGCGTTCCTATAAGCAGCTGCCGCTTACGCTCTGGCAGATGCAGAATAAATACCGCGACGAAATCCGTCCCCGTCTGGGCCTCATGCGCAGCCGTGAATTTGTCATGAAGGATGGCTATTCCTTTGATGCTGACGAAGCAGGGCTGCACCAGAATTACCAGATCATGTACGACGCCTATACGCGCGTCTTCACGCGCTGCGGCCTGCAGTTCAAGCAGGTCGAAGCCGATAGCGGTCAGATCGGCGGCAGCCATACGCACGAATTCATGGCTCTGGCCGGGGCTGGTGAAGCAGAAGTCGTATCGTGCTCTCAGTGCGACTACGCAGCGGATATCGAAAAAGCCACGCCGGCACCAATCGAAATGGCAGCCGAAACGCCGGGGAATGTAGAACTCATCGAAACGCCGCACTGCGCAACCATTGCCGATTTGGCCGAGTTCCTGCAGATTCCTGTAGAAAAGACCATCAAGGCCGTTGCCTTCAATATTGACGGCAAAAAGACCGTCCTCTGCATGGTCCGCGGCGACCACGAAGTCAATGACGTAGCCGTCCAGAACTTCGTCGGCGGCAACGCCATCGAACCGGCAACGGAAGAAGAACTGAAGGCCCATGGCCTGCAGCCGGGCTACATGAGCCCTATGGATGCCGATACACCGGACAACGAAACATTCTTCGTCCTCGTCGATCCGACGGCTATGAACGTTCCCAACGGCGTGACCGGTGCCAACAAGCTTGGCTACCACTATAAGAACGTCAACGCCAAACGGGACTTCAAGAACGTCACCGTGACGACCATCCGCAACATGACCGAAGGCGACTGCTGCCCTAAATGCGGCGCGCCCGTCAACATCATGCGCGGCATCGAAGTAGGCCAGGTCTTTGAACTGGGCACGAAATATTCCGAGTCCCTCCAGGCGACCTTCCTCGACCAGGACGGCAAGGCCAAGCCCTTCTACATGGGCTGCTACGGCATCGGCGTAACGCGCACCATGGCCGCCATCATCGAACAGTACCACGACGAACACGGCATCATGTGGCCTGTTGCCGTGGCTCCGTATAAGATCGCTGTCCTGCCCCTCAACATGAAGGATGAAGAAATGGCCTCCGTCGCTACGGACCTCTATGAAACGTTCCTGGCACAGACGCCGGACGTCGTCCTCGATGACCGTAAGGAACGGGCCGGCGTTAAATTCAACGATGCCGACCTCATCGGCTACCCCGTCCAGGTCGTCGTCGGCAAGGATACGAAGACGAACGGTACGGTCGAAGTCAAGGTACGCCGCACGGGCGTCAAGGAAATCGTGCCGAAGGAACAGGCTGTCGCCCGGGTACAGGAAATCCTGGCCGAATTACAGGCAAAAAATATGTGAGTTACCCGCTCTTTTCGGGCCCTGTGCATTGCAGGGGCCCGAAAAGATAGTGTATAATAAAAATTGATTTCTTTTTTCTTTCAACTATCCATAGGTGTGCAAAAGGAGAGATACAAGTGATAGAACGTTATACAAAAGAAGAAATGGGTAAGATTTGGTCAGAATATAACGAATGGGATACGATGAAGCAGGTCGAAATCCTGGCCAGCGAAGCGCAGGCCGAATTAGGCAACGTGCCTAAGGAAGCTGCTGCGGAAATCCGTGAAAAAGCGGCCTTTTCCGTAGACCGTATCCACGAAATTGAAGCGGAAACGCATCATGATATTGCCGCTTTTGTATCTACTCTTTCGGAAAACATCGGCGAAGCCGGCAAGTACGTTCATTTGGGCCTGACCTCGACAGACGTCAAGGATACGGCTCTGGGCTACATGCTGGGCCAGGCTTCGGATATCCTCATCCGTGACCTGGAACAGTTCCGCGACGTCCTGCGCCGCCGGGCCGTTGAATTCAAATACACACCGTGCATCGGCCGTACCCATGGCATTCACGCAGAAGCCACGACCTTCGGCCTCAAGCTGTGCAACTGGCTGGCAGAAACGGAACGCAACATCGAACGCATGAAGCGGGCTAAGGAAACCATTGCTGTCGGCAAGATTTCCGGCGCCGTCGGCACCTACGCAGACGTCGATCCCTTCGTAGAAAAATACGTGTGCGACCATCTGGGCATTGCCGCTTCGCCTATTTCCTCGCAGACGCTGCAGCGTGACCGTCATGCCGAATACGTGACGACCCTGGCCGTCATTGCCAGCTCCATCGATAAATTTGCGACGGAAATCCGTCACCTCCAGCGTACGGAAGTCCGTGAAGCAGAAGAATACTTCAGCCCCAAGCAGAAGGGTTCTTCCATTATGCCCCATAAACGGAACCCCATTACGTGTGAACGCATGTGCGGCCTGGCCCGCGTCATCCGCGGCAACGCCCAGGCAGCCCTCGAAGACGTAGCGCTCTGGCACGAACGGGATATTTCCCATTCTTCCGTAGAACGGGTCATCCTGCCGGACAGCACGATTGCCCTGGACTACATGCTCCAGACCTTCACGCGCGTCATCGACAAGCTCCTCGTCTATCCGGACAAGATGCTTCAGGACCTGAACCTCACAGGCGGCCTCATTTACAGCCCGATTCTCCTCAATACGCTCGTAGAAAAGGGCGCTGTCCGTGAACAGGCCTACCGCTGGGTACAGCGCAATGCCATGAAACGCTGGCTCGAAGGGGAAGATTTCCTGGAAAACCTGAAAAAGGATGAAGATGTGGCCCGCTACATGACGCAGGAAGAAATCGAAGCCTGCTTCGACGTTCACAAAATGCTCAGCCATGTAGACACGATCTTTGCCCGTTTCGGCATTTGATATCAGGCACGATCATTCGGCAGCCCTTTACGGGGCTGCCTTTTTTTTGGAGGTGAGATGATGTATTATTTCGATAACGCCGCGACGACCGTACAAAAGCCTGCCTGTGTCGCCGACGCTGTCTCTAAGGCCCTGACGAGCGGCCTCTATGGCAATCCGTCCCGGGCGGCCCACGGCTATTCCCTGCGTTCCTACAGGGAAGTAGAGCAGGCCAAGGACCTCGTACGCCGGCTCTTCCACGCCGGTGACGACTACGGCGTGGCCTTTACGCACAATTCGACGCTGGCCCTCAACCTGGTCCTCAAGGGACTCATCCGGCCCGGTGCCCACGTCCTGACGACTATGTGGGAGCATAACGCCGTCCTCCGGCCCTTGTACCAGCTCGAAAAGGAAGGCGTCACCATCGACTACGTACGGGCCGACGCCGGCACGGCACGCCTGCATTACGAAGACCTGGAACAAAAGCTGCGGCCGGAAACGCAGCTCGTCGTCTGCAACCATGCGTCTAACGTGACGGGCAACGTCCTCGACCTGACGCGGGTGAAGGAATTTTGCCGCCGCCACGGCCTGCTCCTGGTCCTCGACGTATCCCAGTCGGCCGGGGTCATTCCCATCGACCTTTCAGATGGCAGCGTGACGGCCGTCTGCTTTACAGGCCATAAATCACTTTATGGCCCTGGCGGTACAGGCGGCATCTGCATCCGCCGCGATGCGCCGGCCGTGCCCGTCGTGACCGGCGGCGACGGCGTCCATCCCTTTGAGCACGAACAGCCCGGCGGCGTACCGGCGATTTTTGAAGCCGGCACGGCCAACGTGTCCGGCATCATGGGCCTGGCCGCCGGCATCGCATACAGCCTGAGCCATGAGCAGGACCTGAAAAAACGCCAAAATGCCCTGTCAGAGCAGTTTTTAGCAGGCCTTAGGCAAGTACCCGGCCTGACCGTCTACGGCGACTTTACAGGGCCGCGGGTGCCTGTTTTTGCCATCAATTTTGCCGGTGCCGAGTCGGCTACGGTAAGCGACATCCTCTGGAACACGTATGAGATGGCCACGCGGCCGGGCTTTCACTGCGCCCCCCTGGTCCATAGGGCCTTAGGTACGACGGACATCGGTGCCGTGCGCTTTTCCTTCTCGTCCTTTACGACGGCTGGGGACATCGATGCGGCCCTCAAGGCACTGCATGAGATAGCGGCGCTATAGTGATAATTATATTGCAAAAATGGTATAGAAATGCAGCGTGTCTTTTTCTAAAGAACACTTGACTATCCCTAATGGAACATGTATCCTAGTATCGTGTTCAAGGGTAAGCGCACGTGTTCTCACAGTACGACGTACGCTGGTACATGTCCTGGTTCGCGCCAGGGCATGTTTTTTATTTTTGGGGGTGTTCAGCATGAGTAAAGAAGCAGTGACAGGAGCCGTCCAGGAAGCGGCTACTATCCGTATTTTGCAGAAGATGGTGCAGACCAATACGGTGAATCCGCCGGGCAACGAAAAACAACTGGCCCAATGGATTGCCGACGAGCTGGCCCGGGCCGGTATTGACGTCGAATTCCGCGATATGGGGGATAACCGGGCCAACGTCATTGGCCGCATTAAAGGCACGGGGGAACGAAAGGCCCTGCTCTTCGACGGCCATCTCGATACGGTGCCGCCGGGAAAATGGACGGAAGATCCCTGGGGCGGGATCATCAAAGAAGGCCGTTTATACGGCCTGGGCACGTCGGACATGAAGGGCGGCCTGGCGGCGATGATGCAGGTCTTGCTGGCAGTCAAAGCATCAGGGGTGGTGCTGAAGGGGGATTTGATCCTGGCTGCCTCCATTGATGAGGAAACGGACAGCCTCGGCGCCTGGGATTTATTGAAATCGGGCGGCCTCGACGACGTAGGAGCCATCGTCATTGGCGAACCGAACTACAACGAAATTACGATTTGCGAAAAAGGCGCCCTGTGGCTGAAGGTAACGCTCCATGGCAAGACGGCCCACGGTGCTATGCCGGAAAAAGGAATCAATGCCATCGTGCACATGAACGCCTTTTTGAATGAACTCCTGGCCTGTCAGTTCGCCTATGAGGAAAATCCCCTCTTAGGGAAACCGACCATGAATATTGCCACGCTGCACGGCGGCCTGAAAACGAATGTCGTCCCTGATCAGTGCGAGCTGACCCTCGATATCCGTACCGTACCGGGCCAGTCCCACGCAGCCATCCTCGACCAGCTGCAGGGCATTTGCCGGAAGCTGCAGCAGGACGTACCGGGCTTTTCCGCCCAAATCGAGGTCATCAGTGACCGGGCGCCGGTAGAAACGAAAGGGACCGATCCCTTTGTAGCCCTGTGCCGCAGTGTCCATGAAAAGGTGACCGGCCGGACGACAGCGCCCAATGGCTTTATGTGTTATACCGATGCGGCTGTCTTTTTGCCCCATACGGATATTCCGCTTATTGTCTATGGCCCGGGGGAACAGCATATGGCACATCAGCCGGATGAATATATCGAATTGGATCGCCTGCACGAAGCGACACGGTTTTATGCAGAGCTGGTCCAGACGTACCTGGTTGACTAACGAAGAGGGGGCAGTGTGCCATGAATAGGAATTCCGCTTGGAAGCACAGGAATACAGTTATTATCATTTTATTTATCATTTGGGTTACGGCTTATTTGGACCGCATGGTAATGGCTACGGCCATTCCCTATATTGCCGATGAGTTTAACCTGACACCGCTGGCCATGGGCGGCGTCATGAGTGCCTTTTTTGTGGGCTATGCCTTATTCCAGATTCCCGGGGGACTTCTGGCAGATAAATTCGGTGCCCAAAAGGTCATGCTGACGGGCATTGCCTGGTGGTCGGTCTTTACGGCCGTGACCGGTATGGCCTCGAATCTGGCCCATATGCTGATCGTCCGCGTAGCCTTCGGCGTCGGCGAAGGGATCTTTCCGGCTGCGTCGTACCGGACGATTTCCAATTGGTTTCCCCATAAAGACCGGGGAACCGCTACGGGACTCATGATGTCCTCGAATGCCTTTGGCCCGGCCCTGGCACCGCTTTTTGTCGTGGCCATTATGGCTGCCTGGGGCTGGCGGATGGTGTTTTATTCCCTTTTTATTCCCGGCGTGATCATGTGCCTTCTCATTTGGCGGCTCATTCCGGACAATCCGGCTCATAGCAAGGGCATCAGCCAGGCCGAATTGGCTGAATTGCAGGCAGATCAGACGGCGCAGGTTGAAACCAGTCACGTGTCCTTTTGGGAAATCATTAAAGTACCGGCTGTGTGGCGTACGTTTGTGAGCTTCTTCTTTTTTGATATTACCCTGTGGGGCTTTTTGTCGTGGCTGCCCAGTTATCTGGTCAAGGCCAGAGGCTTTGAGCTGACGAAGATGGGGATTACGGCGTCCCTGCCTTTCTTTGCCGGTACGGCTGGTATTATCCTCTTTTGCTGGCTTTCGGATACGCGCTTTGCCCACAACCGGAAAATCCCCGTCATTATGACGCAGATTCCCGGGGCAATCTGCCTCTATCTGACCTATGCTGTGGCCGATCCGTCTTTGGCTATTGCCTTTGAAACGCTGGGCGGATTCTTCCTCTTTGGCGCCTTTGGCGCACTGATGGCGCTGCCTATGAGTGCCATTTCCAGTGCGATTACGGGCCGGGCCATGGGCTTCGTCAATATGGCCGGCCAGACGGCCGGTTTCTTATCGCCTATCCTCATTGGCTATCTGGTACAGCTGTCCGGTGGCAGCTTTGGTACGAGCTTTGCCTGCCTCGTCGGGGCGACGGTCCTTTCCGTATTGGTCACCATGACCATTAAGGAACAGGCAGCCGAACCGGAAGCGGCAGCGGTAGAAGAAATTGCCTAAAAAGCGAATAAAAGATATACTAAAACCCAGGCCTGTGCCTGGGTTTTTTGCTGCCATAACGGTATAATAAGAGAGAAGAAAAATGAATCCATAAGGAGGCAGTCTATGGAAGATATGGAACAGCTCGTCGTTTGCGGCGGCTGCAATGTTAAAATAGGTGCCGGCAATCTGGGACGGCTGCTGGCAGATTTGCCGCGCCGGCAAAGCCCGGATTTATTAGTCGGCTACGATTCGTCTGATGACGCGGCAGTCATTCAGCTGCGGCCTGATCTGGCCCTCATACAGACGGTGGATTTTTTTCCGACTATGGTGACCGATCCCTATCTCTTTGGCCGCATTGCGGCGACCAACGCCCTGAGTGACGTCTACGCCATGGGCGGGGATGTCCTCGCGGCCCTCAATATCGTCGCCTTCCCGGAAGAAAAGGATTTTGGTATTTTAAAGGAAATTCTGCGCGGCGGCGCGGAAACCGTACAGGAAGCAGGTGCGCTCCTTTCGGGCGGCCATTCGATTCACGACCGCACCGTCAAATACGGCCTGGCCGTGACCGGGACGGTCCATCCCCAGGCAATCCTGCGCAACGATACGTGCCAGCTGGGCGATCACCTGATCCTGACGAAGCCCTTGGGTGTGAGCATCCTGACCATCGGCTACAGCGCCGGTGAAATCAGCCGGGAAGGCTTTGAGGCGGCCGTAAAGAGCATGTGTACCCTCAATAAATACGCCATGGATATTATCCGCCCCTATGGCGTACACAGCTGCACCGATGTGACGGGCTTTGGCCTGTGCGGTCATTTGCACGAAATGCTGCACGGTGCCTTTTCGGCCCGCGTCGATGCGCGGCGCCTGCCTTATTTTGAGGAAGCCTATGCCGGCGTGAAGAATTTCATCCTCACGGCCGGCGGCCAGCGCAACCGCGATTATCTCCAGGCGCAGGTGGCCTTTGGCCACGACGATTTCGGCCTGGAAGAAATTGTCTTTGACCCGCAGACGTCGGGCGGCCTCTTGGTAGCCGCCGGGCCGGAAAAAGTAGCAGCCCTGACGCAGGATCTGCAGCGGGCCGGCATTCCGGCAGCCGATTTCGGCGTGATCACAGAAAAAGCGGAAAAAGAAATATATATTGATTAGGGAGTGTGAAGCATATGTTTACGATTGATGCATTGGGCAAAGCCTGCCCCTTACCGGTCATTGAAACGCGCAAGGCCCTCAAAGAGCACGACGCCGTAACGACCGTGGTAGATAATAAAATTGCTACGGAAAACCTGAAGAAAATGGCCGACCAGCTGGGCTACACGTATGCCCTGACGGTAGATTCGCCGACCCATTATACGGTCATCATTGCCAAGACGGACGCAGCTCCGGAAACGACTGCTGCGGCAGCTCCGGCTGTGCCGGAAGCGACGTCGGAGGCGTATATCGTCGTCATTAATTCGCCGATGATGGGCGTCGGCGACGAAAAGTTCAGCCGCAACCTCTTGAAGACCTTTATTTACACCCTGACGGAACAGGACGTCCTGCCCCAGCGGATTATCTTTTATAACGGCGGCGTCCCCTTGGTAACGAAGACGTCCGAATCCCTGGAAGACCTGCAGAAGCTGGCTGCAGCCGGTGTGGAAATTTATGCCTGCGGCGCGTGCCTCAATTATTACGGTCTCACAGACGACGTAGCCGTCGGAGAAATTACCAACATGTTCCGGATCATTGAAATGATGCGTACGGCAAACCGCATCGTCCGGCCGTGATGACGGAAACTTTTGGCGTAGCCCTCTTTGCGTCAACGCGCATTGCCATGCGGGCAGAAGATACGGGCAAGGCTGCGGGCCTGCACGTGCGCATTATCCCGACGCCGGGGCGCATCGTGTCGACGTGCGGTTTTTCCCTGCGCTATGACCTGGACGAAGAAGGACCGCTGCAAGCGTGCCTAGCGGACGCCGGCGTTGCCGTCGACGCGTGGTATCATGCCGAGCGGCACGGCCTCATCGCCACCTATACGAAGCACTAAAAAAGCCTGATGAGCGCGGCTCATCAGGCTTTTTCTGCGTTGGTTCAGCCAAGGGGGGACGATTGGCCAATAATTTTTTTGCCTTCCAAATATTCTACTGTCGGCATGGGCTGTTTCTTTTCGATGAGATCGACGACCAGATGCAGACAGTCTTCGCCGATTTCCCCCATGGGAATATCGATCCGCGACAGGGACGGTACGGTGTAATCGTTGATTTCCGGCATATTGATACCGACCGTAAAGACTTCTACGGCGTCAGGAATGGCGATGCCCAGCTCGTGACAGGCGAAGAGCATGCCGTGGGCCAGTACGTCGGATTCACAAAACATAGCCCGGGGCATGCGGCGTTCGGCGTGAATGCGCTTGCAGACTTCAAACGCACTGGCTGAGGATGTCTGGCAGAGGAAAATGTTTTCTTCGCCAATGGCATGGCCGGCGTCGCGGTACGTGTCGAGAAAGCCCTGCATCCATTGACGCATAATGGGGAAGGTCGTATCATGTGTGAGAACACCGGCGTCAAAGAGTCCCTTGTCCAGGAAATGACGGGCGACGCTCTGGCCGACCTTGTAGTTGTCCATGGTGACGCTGCTGAATTTGGGCGATTCCCGGTTGAATAAGACGATGGGACAGGGTGGTACGAAATCTGTATTCAGGAACTCCATATCCTTATCTGACATGTTGGCAATGATAATGCCGTTAAAGAATTCATTTTGTGTCGATTTCATCAGCTTTTCCAGCTGATCTACCTTATAGGGCATGACCGTCAGGCGGATATTTTTATTTTGCTTCATAATGCCTTCCTGGATCCCTAAGGTAATGCGGGCCAGATAATTGATGCGGAAGTCTGTTGCCCAATAAAAGGCGATGGCGTAACTGTCTTCCTGGGCGACACGCAGCTTTTTGGCGGATTGGTTGGGGACATAATTCAGTTGTTGTGCAATTGTATAAATACGGGTCTGCGTTTCCTCAGAAATCTTACGTTCTTTGCCCTTCCCGTTGAGTACGATCGATACGGTGGCAATGGATACGCCAGCCTCTTTGGCAATATCTTTTATAGTAGACAATGGAGAACCTCCTTTTAACCTACACTATATTATGACGCAAAAGAATATATTTTTCAAGCATTCCTAAGGCACTATATAGTATAATATACATAGTATGTACAGACAGGAGGAATCGTCCGTGGCAGGGAAAGATCAGCACGTTTCAGCAGCTCATATGGTATTGGGAAAAGATTTGAATCCCCATGGTACATTGTTTGCCGGGCAGGCAGCAGCGTATTTCATCGAATGTGGTTTTTTGGCAGTACAGGCCTTTTTGGGACACGGCCACATCGTCTGTCTGTCCTTGGATGGCCTGCGCTTTTTGCGGCCTGTGCACAAGGATCAGACGATCCGCATTGACAGTACCCTGGTCTATGCCGGTACGAGCAGTGTCGGCGTCTACCTGGCCATGCAGCGGCTGCCCGGTGAAGAAAAAGCGGCAGAATGCTTTACTTCCTTTGTGTCCATTGAGGAAGCAACGGGGAAGGCCGTGCCCCATGGGCTCAGCCTGGGAGTACTCAACGACGAAACAAAGAGGCTGCAAGACCTCTATCTGGCGTATAAAGGAGTTACTGTAGTATGACATTTGTAGAAGAAGTAGATGAACGGCTGCGCAACCTGGCCCGTCCGCCCGGCAGCCTGGGCCTTTTGGAACGACAGGCCCGGAAGGCCATTCTCGCCTGGGGCCGCTGGGAAACGTCCTTCCGTCCCAAGCACCTGATCTTTGCCGCCGATAATGGCGTGTGCCGCTCCGGCGCGGTGGCGCAGCTGGCAGAAATTACGTATATGCAAAGCAGCCACATGGTGGCCGGCACGTCGGCCGTTACCTGCTTTTGCCGGTGTAACGGCATTCCCTGGGAGGTTATCGATGTGGGCATTGATAGCGCCGACAGTGTCGGGCTCGATTATAAAATTGCCCGGGGCACGGCTGATTTTGCCTACGGCCCGGCCATGACGCGGGACCAGCTGGAAGCGGCCTTTGCTGCCGGCCGGGAACGCGTAGAAAAAGCCGTGGCAGAAGGGTATAATTTCCTTTCCTTTGGCGAAATGGGCATTGGCAATACGACGACCTCTGCTGCCGTGCTCCTGGGCCTTACCCGGGGCGATGTGGCCAGCCTCACGGGCTACGGCTCGTCCCATGGGAATTTCCGCCTGGCCCTGCGCAAGCAGGAGCTGATCCGCACGGCGCTTACACGCTATGCACCCCAGCTCCACGATGGGGCAGATATTTTGCAATACGTAGGCGGCTTTGACCTGGCAGCCCTGACGGCGGCCATGCGGGCCTGTGCCGACAAGGGCATACCCTTTTACATTGACGGCTTCATTACGGCTGCCGCCTTGGCCGCTGCCGTGCAGTTGCAGCCGGACGTACGCGACTACGCCTTGCCGTCGCATATGAGCAAGGAACCGGGCATGAGCGCTGCCCTGCGCTACGCCGGCTTTGATGAATATGACGTGCCCTTGTGGGCCGATTTATCCCTGGGCGAAGGGACTGGTGCCGTCCTGGCCGTGACTCTCTTGCGCTCCCTCTTTTATGCCATTTGGCATATGGACACGCTGGACGGGATCAACGCCGACGCTGCCCGCCGTCATGAAGAACAAAAAGGAGGCATGGACCATGGAAATTGAACTGGATGAAGGCGTCCGTAAGGAGGCCAAGGCCGTATTCGACCGCCTGGGCCTGAGCGAAAGCGAAGCCATTACCCTGTTTTATAAACGCACGGCCGCAGCAGGCCGCCTGCCCTTTGGTGAAGGGAAGAAGGATGAAACGAAATTCAAGAAAAAGCGCATGAACGAACGCTTTGCCGAATGGGATGCATTCTAAGGAGGCACATATGGAATATACACGCACGTATACGACGCCTATCGGCCCGGTTCTCCTGGCCAGCAATGGTACAGGCCTGACGGGCCTCTGGATAGCCGGACAAAAATATGAAAAGGCCACCCTCGGCGCGCAGTGGGAAGAAAAACCGGATCTGCCGGTCCTTGTGGCGGCTGCGGACTGGCTGGACCGCTATTTTGCCGGTGCCCGGCCGGACCCGTTGGAGCTGCCCCTGGCGCCAGCGGGCACGCCCTTTCGTAAGGCCGTTTGGGACATTCTTTGCCGCGTCCCCTACGGTACGACTGTGACCTATGGCGACCTGGCTGCGGCCCTTTCGGAAAAAACGGGGAAGAAAGAAAATCCCCACGCCGTCGGCGGTGCTGTAGGCCATAACCCCATTACGATTATCGTGCCCTGTCACCGCGTCGTCGGTAAGAGCGGCAGCCTCACAGGCTATGCCGGCGGCCTCGCCAAGAAAATCTACCTCCTCCGGCACGAAGGTGTCGATACGGACCGCTTTTTCGTGCCTAAGCGGGGGACGGCACTGTAAAATCAGACGCTGCTGTTTACAGCAGCGTTGGTTTTGCGTATAATCTCATGTAAGACAAGATAGCATATAGAGTCAAATCGATGAGTGAGGAGATACAATGGAAGAAACAAATTTTGATTGGAGCGCCCTGAACGTTCAGCCGGCGCAGAATATGTCTGACCGCCTCTTCAACAGGATCAGCCAGATGATTATGTCCGGGAAACTTCCCGAAGGGTATGTATTTCCTAACGAAGCCGTTCTTTGTGAACAATTGCACGTTGGCCGCAGTACTATCCGCGAAGCCTATAAGGCTTTGGAATTATCCGGCTATGTGACGCGCTCCAAGCGGGGCACCTTCGTCAACAGCAAGCTCGATATTCTGAGCGCTACACCCATGAAAGAAGCCTTTGCCGCGGCCAGTACGTCTGATTTCAATGAATTTCGCGAAATGATGGAAGTGAAATGCGCCGCCTTGGCAGCACAAAAGGCAACCCCTGCGGACATTGAAAACCTGCGCGCCATTAGCGAACGCATCCAGGCCCTCTACGAGCTGGGCGATATGCTACAGGTAGCTGCAGGTGATGCAGAATTTCACCGCCAGATCAGCAAGCTTTCCGGCAATAAGCTCATCGCCTCGACCATGCTCATCATGACCCTGGCCTGGGATGAAGGCGTACGCCGCAATTTCCTCCATGCCGCAAAAAATAACCGGCAGATCTTCAGGGATATGCATGGCCAGCACGAAGCCATCATTACAGCAATTGAAGACCATGACCGCGAGGCTGCCGAAGCGGCCATGAAAACCCATATCCGCTTTGTCACAGCGCCCGTGTAAGTACGACTGCTGATGATCGCCCCAGGACGGGGCGATTTTTTTTTGCCTTTTTGGATTGACAAAGGGCGATTCTCCTGCTACAATTACATCATAAAACGTTGTCAGACAAGGTGTAACTAAAGAAAAGTGAAGGATGTAACGAAATATGTCGTTTGTACAGTAAGAAGGGAGAGAGTATCTTGAATTCGTATCCGATGGACAGCAAGGGTACAAAATACCGCTGGCCTGTCTTCATTTCCACCTTTTTGGCATATATCCTTGACAATTATGACAATGTCATCCTTGCCATTTCTATGCCTGTTCTGATCGGAGTACTTAATATTTCCTATACCCAGGGAGGGCTGCTCGTTTCTATTACCATGATCGGCGCGGCGCTGGGCAGCATTATCCTGGGGACCGTTGCGGAAAACAGGGGCCGCCGTTTCGCCCTCATCGTCAGCCTCATCGCCTTTGGCCTCGGTACAGGCATCGTCATCTTCGTCGATTCCTGGGCCCACTGGATGATCCTGCGTTTCTTTACGGGGATTGCCATTGGCGGTGTCTGGGGACCGTGTGTCGCCCTGGTCATGGAGCATTGGGCACCGGCCTACCAGAGCCGGATTACATCTCTCGTCTTGAGTATGTTTTCTGTAGCCTTTGTCTTTGCCTCCTTTGCCGGCCGCATTTTCCTGGCCATTGACTGGCGCATCCTGTTCCTCTTGGGCATGCTGTCATTGCCCATTGCCCTCTATACGTATTTTGCTGTTCCGGCCGATAGCGTACAGAAGGCAGCCAAGAAAGAACATGTCAGCATCTTCAACAGTTTCGTCGGGGAAACGCTGCACCGCGTTATCATGGGTACGGCCCTGGTATTCTTCAGCCTCGGCGCGTTCTGGGGGGCTGCTACGTGGATTCCCACCTTCCTCATCAAGGAACGGGGCCTGAGCCTGGTCATGATGGCTAATTTCTCTATCGTCATGTATGTAGGCATGTTCATCGGCTATCAGGTTTTTGGCTTCCTGGGTGATAAGATCGGCCGCAAGAAATCCATTGCCATTTCCCTCGTCTTATGCGTCATTGCCATTCCCATCTACGTTTTTGTCCAGCATGGCACCTTCCTCTTCTGGTGGGGCTCTGTCGTCGGCTTTGCCATGTCCGGACCGTTTGGCGTCGTCGGCGCGTACTTCTCGGAATTGTTCCCGGAAAACATCCGCGCCTTGGCCGGTGGCTTCTGCTTCAACATGGGCCGCTTCGGTTCTGTCCTGGCGCCGATGACCGTCGGCATGCTTGGTCAGGTTTATGGCCTCGAAGTAGACATTGGCATTACGGCCATTCTCTTCGCCATTTGTGGGATTATTCTGAAATTTATGCCGGAAACCTATGAGGGGACAGAACCCGTGCCTGTTGCAGCTTCACAGGATACGCTGGCAGACTAAGGCTTCTAATTTTTTTACCATATATTGTCAGACAACGTACAATAGAATATCATACAATATTTAGTATACGAAAGGGGTTTTTCATCATGGCAGAACAGACTATTCCTAAGTACGATGGCAGAGGTATCATTTCCGGTACGTATGTAACGGCCAATCAGGACATTGACCGGCAGCAGTGGCTGGAAGATTGTTATCCCGAATGGGGTACCTTCCTGAATCAGGAAATAGCGACCTATAAGGTACCGCAGGGCCAGGTCGGCCTTTGGTGGTGCGGCGGCCCGAGCTGGGTCTTGAAGACCGACGAAGGCGGTATTTACTGGATCGATCAGTACTGCGGCCCGTCCCTCTACACGGAAGCCGTCGGCAACTGCGGCGTTTGCAAGCAGGCCGGCGCCAAATCCATCAACTGGCTGCGCCTCAATCCGCAGGTCATCGATCCGTGGCAGTTCAAGGGCCTGGACGGCGCTTTCATTACGCACATGCATCAGGACCATTGCGATTTGTATGCCGTCAAAGCAGCCCTCAAAACGACGGATGCCAAATTCTATGCGCCCTACATGGCCTGCAAGAAGCTGAAGGGCTTTGAAGTACCGGATGACCGCATCCACCTGGCCCGCGTCGGCGAAAGCGTCGTTCTGAAAGGGGCAACGGTCGAATTCCTCATGTGCTACGATGACACGGCCATCCGCACGACGGACGGTCCGGATATACTGCCCTACGAAATGGCCTGCGTCAGCTTCCTCTTCCGTACGAGCGCCGGCAACATCCTCTTCATGGGTGATACGTGGTTCAACGATGGCTACACGCAGATCGGCAACGATTATGATATCGACGTAGCCATTGCCGATATGGGCTTCAACGCACCGGGGGCAACGGATAAGATGACTCCCTATGACTGCGTCCGCGTCAGCAAAGCCCTGAAGACGAAGGTCTTTATTCCCGACCATTACGATAACTGGGCCAACTGCGCCGGTGATCCGTCCGTGCTGCCGCGTGAACTGGAATACCTGGCCAAAGACGTGTGCCCGGATACGCACATTACCATCATGGGCTGCGGCGGCCGCTATGTCTATCCGCAGGATAAGAACATTACCCGCTATGCCTATCCCGATGGCAGTGAAGATTATCATTTCGAACGGGGCGAAGTATACAAACGCATTCAGCAGCAGCATCAGGCTGTCAGTGAAATGCTGAAAAATAAAGAATAATTTTTGTATTGCATAAATGGAGATGGATAGAGTATGAGTAAAAAAGAAAGAAAAATCATTGTCACAGCAGCTGTTACCGGAGCCATCCATACGCCGACTATGTCGCCGTACCTGCCCTGTGGCGTCGCAGGGATTTCCCAGGCTGCTATTGATGCGGCCAACGCCGGTGCTTCTATGGTTCACGTACACGCCCGGGAGGACAATGGCAAACCGACGTCGGATATCGATACGTACGGCGCCATCCTGAGCCGTATCCATGCCAATACGGACGTCATCATCGGTATTTCTACGGGCGGCGCCATCGGCATGAGCGTTGAAGAACGGCTGGCTACGATTCCCGTCTTCAAGCCGGAAATCGCTTCCTTCAACAGTGGTTCCATCAACTTCAATCTGTCCGGTCTCGTTAAGAATATTGAAGGCAAGGCCAAGTACGATTGGGAAGTGCCTTTCCTCCAGAATTCGGAAAAAAACGTCTTTCAGAACACCTTTGCCGATATGAAAAAGTGCTTCCAGATCATGCACGATGCCGGTACGGTGCCGGAATTTGAAGTCTTCGACTTAGGGCAGCTGAATAACATTCATACGCTCTACAAGCAGGGCTATGTACAGACACCGCTGTACTTCCAGTTTGTGCCGGGCATTATGGGCGGCATTCCTATGAAGGAAGAAAACCTCCTCTATTTCGTCAACCACATCAAAGCCGATTACGGCGACCAGGCTAATTTCTCCATGGTAGCCGGCGGCCGCCGGGCGTACCGCTTCGAAACCCTGTCGGTCATCATGGGCGGCAACATGCGCGTAGGCCTGGAAGACAGCCTCTATATCAAACCGAACGGCGAATTGGCCGTCAGCAATGCCCAGCAGGTAGAAAAGGTCATCAAGATCCTTCACGATCTCGATTATGAAATTGCGACACCTGACGAAGCACGGGAAATCCTGCACACGAAGGGCAAAGATAAGGTAAATTTCTAAACGCAGCAACTAGAGTCAGCAAAGGAGACAGGATACAATGACAAAAAAAGCAATCGTTGCCGGTGCCGGCGTAATGGGAGCCTCGTTGGCCCAGGTATATGCAGAAGCAGGCTATGACGTAGTATTGTATGATTTGGCTGAGAAGTTTTTGGACCGGGGCAAGCATCTCATCGCCCTCAATCAGGAAACGCTGGTCAAGGCCGGTCTGATCACGGCAGACGACTCGGCAGCCCTGGTACAGCGGATCAGCTTCAGCTGTGACGATGCCTGCTTTGCCGCAGCCGATGTGGATATCATCTTGGAATCTATTGTAGAAAAACTGGAAATCAAACAGGGCTTCTGGGAAAAGGTATCCCGCTTGGCCAACGCGCACTGCCTCTTGGCTACGAATACGTCGGGCCTGCACATTTCGGACATTGCCGCCAAGATGGACCACAAGGACCGCTTTATGGGCCAGCACTGGCTTAATCCGCCGCACCTCCTGCCATTGGCTGAACTGATCATCGGCGCGGATACAGCAGCAGAAACGGTAACGCGCATGAAAGACCTCGTCCGGGGCTTAGGCAAGAATCCGGTCTGCGTCAAGGATATCAACGGCTTTATCATCAACCGTCTGCAGTTTGCCATCCTGCGGGAAGCCATGCACATCGTCGATTCCGGTGCCGCCACGGTAGAGGATATTGACGACGTCATGAAATACGGCATGGGCCTGCGCCTGGCAGCGCTGGGACCTTTCCGCATTGCCGACCTGGGCGGACTCGATACGTTCGATCATATTTCCCAGTATCTCTTTGCTGACCTCGATAATAGTAAGGAAGGAAATTCTTATTTGCACAGCCTCGTGGAAGATGGTAAATTGGGAGTAAAGAGCGGCCAGGGCTACTACGATTATTCCGGTGATAAGGCGGACGAAGCCATTAAAGAACGGGATGAATTGTTTATCAAACTGGCCAAATGCCTGTACAAATAGGAGGTATGTCGTATGCGAAGTGATTTGATGAAGAGCGGTGTCGACCGTATTCCCCATCGGGCCCTGTTCCGGGCTTTGGGCCTGACGCAGGAAGAATTGGACCGGCCCCTCATCGGCGTGGTCTGCGCCAAAAATGAAATTATTCCGGGCCATATGCACCTGGACCGCATTGCCGAAGCCGTGAAGGCCGGCATCCGCCTGGCCGGCGGTACGCCTATTGAATTTCCGTCCATCGGTGTCTGTGATGGCATTGCCATGAACCATGAAGGCATGTTTTATTCCCTGCCCAGCCGGGAACACATTGCCGACTCCGTAGAAATTATGGCCAATGCCCATCCCTTTGATGGCCTGGTCTTCATTCCGAACTGTGATAAAATCGTGCCGGGCATGCTCATGGCAGCCCTGCGCGTCAATATTCCGTCTATTTTCTGCATCGGCGGCCCGATGCTGCCCGGCCGGGCCAACGGCAAGACCGTCGCCCTGACGGACGCCTTTGAAGCTCCCGGTGCGGTCCGCACGGGCAAGCTGAGCGAAAGCGAAGCGGCCGACATTGTAGAACACTCCTGTCCCGGCTGTGGCAGCTGTGCCGGTATGTTTACGGCCAACTCCATGAACTGTATGACGGAAATCCTCGGCCTGGGCCTGCCGGGCAACGGTACGATTCCCGCTGTCGACAGCCAGCGCATCATCCTGGCTAAGCACGCCGGCATGAAAATCATGGATCTCGTACGCGACCAGGTGCTGCCGCGGCAGATTGTTACGGCTGCGTCTATCCGCAACGGCCTGGCTGCCGATATGGCCCTGGGCTGCTCGACCAATACGATGCTCCACTTGCCGGCGATTGCCCATGAAGCAGGCTTGGCCTTTGACCTCAATCACGTCAACGATATCAGCGAAGCTGTGCCGCACATTGTCAAGCTTAATCCGGCAGGCCATCACTTCCTCGTCGACCTCAACAATGCCGGCGGTCTCAGTGCCGTCATGAAACGGCTGGACGAAATGGGCCTCATCGATACGATGGCCCGGACCGTTGAAGGCACGTGGGCCCAGCGTCTGGAACGCGCGGCTATTAGGGATGACGATGTCATTCGTGACCGGGAACATGCCTATAGCCAGACTGGCGGCTTGGCCGTCCTTTATGGCAACCTGGCTCCTGATGGTGCCGTCGTCAAAAAGGGCGCTGTCTTGCCGGAAATGATGGTCCATACGGGGCCGGCCAAGTGCTTTGACAGTGAAGAAGCGTGCAGCCAGGGCCTGCGGGAAGGCCGTGTCCAGGCCGGCGATGTCGTCGTCGTCCGCTACGAAGGACCTAAGGGCGGTCCGGGTATGCGGGAAATGCTTGGCCCTACAGCGACACTGGCCGGTATGGGTCTTGATAGTACGTGTGCCCTCATTACAGACGGCCGTTTCTCCGGTGTCAGCCGCAGCGCCTCCATTGGTCACGTGTCGCCGGAAGCGGCTGCCGGCGGCCTCATCGCCTATGTAAAAGATGGCGACCAGATTGCCATCGACATTCCGAACCATAAAGTAGAGCTCCTCCTTTCGCCGGAAGAAATCGCCCTGCGGCGCCAGCAGGTCGTACCGCAGCCACCGAAAAAGGTGACGGGCTACCTGAAACGCTACCGGGCTATGGTTACGAGCGCAAACTTCGGCGCTATCTTGAAAGACGAATAATTCCTGTATGCTGCAGCAAAAAAAGACGGTCCCTGCCTTGGCAGAGGCCGTCTTTTTGACTGTACTGTGAGAGCATACAACGGTTTTTATAAATAAGCAAAAATAATGATGTTAGTAATGAAACCTATGCAATATAGGTATTTTGACGTATAGAAGGAAGTTGTGGTATAATATACGACGGATTTGAATGATACGCATGTAACAGCAAGCTATCCTGTGGGCCTTCTCACAGGATAGCTTGTTTCATAGAGTGCCCTATTATGGGTACGTACTAAGAGCAGGTAAGCAGACAGCTGCAGGGCCGTCCTGCTGTACTGTCAGAAAAGAGGGATACAATGCTTCAGATAAAGAAATTAGCCGGCCTTACGTGCGTCTGCTTTTTGGCTTCCGTCTCTTTTGCCGGAGCAACCTTCCACCCCGGTGACCGGGGCAGTCAGATTGTGGCGGTCCAGCAGCAACTGGCGGCAGCCGGGTATAGTGTTACGGCTGACGGCGATTATGGTACAGCCACGACAGAGGCGATCAAGGCCTTTCAGCAGGCGAACGGCCTTACTGCCGATGGTATTTTGGGGGCGGCCACGTACCGGGCCCTCATGGGCAGTGATATGCCGGATAATACGAGCAGCCGCTTCGTGCAAAAGACGAGTGCTCCGGCGCCGGCCGCTACGGGTGTCCTGGGGATTCAGCAGGCGTTAGCCGCCCAGGGCTACAGCGTCGATACAGATGGTGTGTTTGGCAAGGGGACGGAGGCTGCGGTCAAGGCCTTTCAGCAGGCCCATGGCCTGACGGCGGACGGTGTCGTCGGACCGGCTACGTATGCCGCTCTCGTAGGCTCTCCCATGCCGGACGGCCAGTCTTCGTACCGCCTGGCAGACCGCTTCCGCAGTGATGCGGCCGCAGCGCCGGCAGCCTCTGCCGTAACGGCTACGTCCGATAATGCCATCGTCCTCTTGCAGCAGGCTCTGGTCAATCAGGGCTACAATATCGATGTAGACGGCTCCTTTGGCGTCGGTACGGAAAATGCCGTCCGCGATTTCCAGGCTAAGCATGGACTCGAGGTAGACGGTGTTGCCGGCCAGGCGACCTTTTATGAGCTGACGGGCAAGTTTTTGCCATCCGGTCCCTTGCGCCGCTTCGGTAACGGCGGCTATGGCGGTATGACCATGGTAGCGGACCGGGCGCAGCGGCTCATGGGGATTGCCAACCAGTACATTGGCGTGCCCTACGTCTTTGGCGGCAATGACCCGTCGGGCTTTGACTGCTCGGGCTTTACGCGCTACGTCTATTCTGCCGTCGGCATCGATCTGCCGCGCATGGCAGATGAACAGTATAACGTAGGCAGTTATGTAAGCCGTTCGTTCTTGCAGCCCGGCGATCTCGTATTCTTTACGACCTATCTGCCCGGTGTTTCCCATGTAGGCATCTATATTGGCAATAACCAGTTCATCAATGCGTCCAACAATGGCGTCAGCATAGACAACCTGGACAGCCGCTATTGGTCCAGCCGCTACGTAGGCGCCCGCCGCGTCATGTAACGGAATACAAAAAAACTTCTTTTGACAACGTGTCAAAAGAAGTTTTTTTTATTACCGGCCGGCGTACGCTGCGTCAATTGCCTGCAGCTGGTCGGCTGTAAGCTGCGGTGCCGTGCCTGCTGCATAGGCCTGTCTCACGGCCCGGTCATCGATCAGACAGGTACCGGCGGCGAAGTCCCGACGGTGCTCATAGAGCCAGGCGGCCGTGCAGGCGGCCATGCGGCTTTCGGGCAGGGCTTGTTTCAGGTAGCGGAAGTGCCTGCGGGGCAGGGCCTTTTTGGCGTCCCTGACGAGGTCTTCCAGCTCCAGCGTAAAGTCGCATTCGTGATAGCCGTTGGAGACGGCTTCTCTGCCTACGTATTGGCTGTTTTCGAGAGTCATGTCGTAGAGCAGGTATTCATCGAGCAGGCGGGTTTCCAGGTGCTGGGCCAGAGCCTCCCGTTCGGGCAGCACCTGACATGGATCTTGGTGGCAAAAGCGCAGGATTTCCAGCAGGAAGGCCAGGCGGTGCCGCGTAAAGGTAAAGCCTGCGGCATCGAGCCAGATGAGGCGCAGCCGTACATAGTGCTGCACTTCCTGGGCATAGGCCGCGTCGTACAGGCTGAGGGGCGTTTCCCGCCGCGTGTACTGATATAATTTTTGTTCCAGCTGCAGCCATTGGCGCCGGGCAGCGGCCTGCGTGTCTTTACCAGCTAAGATATCCGAGGCGGTTCTCTTCAAGGTATCCAGATAATTCAGGCCTGCGGCGACGAGCGCCAGGGAATAGCCTTGGGCGCCCTGTGCCTGATGGGAAAAAATCTCTCCTGCGTCTGCCTGTGTTAGCTCCTGTGTCTTCAACGTGATCATTCCTTGCTTTCTTCAGTTTGCCGGCCTTTTTCGGCATTCCGTTTTTCATAATACTGTTTAAATGATTGTACCCAGGTCCGCGCCGGATGGGGCAGGAATCCCTTGCTCTTCCAGACCATCGCCAGGGTCCAGGGAATCTGTGGTTCCACTAAGGGAATGTGGACGTATTTCTTTTCATCCAGGCGCTGGCAGATCGTGTGCGGCAAGAGGGCAATACCCAGCTGGGTGCGGACAATTTCTGCCTGGAAGTCCCAGTTGCTGCTTTGACAGACGATCTTCGGATGGGCTGTCAGACGCTGATAGAAGGTCTTAATGAAGGGATTGAGGGAAAAGGATTTGGGGTAATAGACGAGCGGTTCGTCTTTGATTTCTTCCAGGGTCAGCGTTTCCTTATCGGCCAGGGGATGGCCCGGCCAGAGGACGACTTCCAAGTATTCTTCGTTAAAGATGAAAAAGTCGTAGGGCATTTCTGTCGATACAGGCAAGGCGACGAAACCGGCCTGTATGAGGCCTTCATCGATGGAAGAAATGATGTCGTTGGAGCCGACTTCCAGCAATTCCAGCTCTATTTTGGGGTACGTAGAGATGAATTGCCTGACAAAAGGGGAAATAAAAGAAGAACCGATCATCGGCGGAATGCCGACGGCAAGCTTGCCGGAATTGAGAAAATCAGGGGAGCCGATTTGTTCATTGAGCTGACTCATATCTTTAATCAGCGTTTCGATCCGGGGCAGCAGCCAGGCCCCCATTTCCGTCAACTCCACTTGCTTGCCGCTGCGGTTAAATAATGTTACGTTCCAATGTGTTTCCAGTGATTTAATGCCTTTGCTGATCGATGGCTGGCTGATGTGCAAGGATTTCGAAGCCTTGGTAAAACTTTTCTTATGCGCCACCTCGACAAAGTACGTTAATTGGAATAGATCCATGGCCTGCGTCACCTCTCTTTATATATTGTAATCTTACCATATTTCAAGACATAATAGAATGTTCTTGTAGCGTAAGGGCATAGGTTTTTTTGTTTTCCTCTATATTTGTGAATGGAAATCGTTGTATAATACAATAAGTGAAAGGGAGGGAACGGCTTATGGGAACGCGTTGGATTATGCATGTCGATATGGATGCCTTTTATGCATCTGTTGAACAACGGGATAATCCGGCTTTACGGGGACAACCGGTCATTGTCGGGGGCTTGAGTGAACGCGGTGTCGTCGCTACGGCCTCGTACGAAGCGCGCCGCTATGGCGTGCATTCGGCCATGAGTATGCGCCAGGCCCGGCGGCTCTGTCCGGATGGCGTATTTTTACCGGTACGCATGGCCTATTACCGCCGCATATCCCATCAGATCCGCGTGATTTTGTCCCGCTATTCGCCCTATATTGAGCCCTTAGCCCTGGATGAGGCCTTTCTCGATGTGTCGGGCATGGAATTGCACTATCCGGAAATTATTACGATTGGTGAAGCTGTCAAAGCGGATATTTTGCGTATTACCGGCCTTGTGGCGTCGGCCGGTATTGCGCCGAATAAGTTTTTGGCCAAATTGGCTTCGGATTTGGAAAAGCCCGATGGCCTGGTTTGGATTCCCTACGGCAAGGAACAGGAAATTCTCGCGCCGCTTCCTGTGTCCCGCCTCTGGGGTGTCGGCAAGGTGACCGAAACGGCCTTGCGTAAAGCCGGGTTTGAAACGATTGGCGATATTGCCCGGGCCGGCCAGGATGCATTGCGTCCCGTCGTGGGCAAGCAGGCGCACCGCTTGTATGAACTGGCCTGTGGCCGTGACAACCGGCAGCTCGATGTAAGCCGCCGGCCCCAGTCCGTAGGCAACGAGCATACGTACCTGCACGACCTGATCCGGCCGGAGGAAATTGATGAACAGTTCCGCCTCTTGGCGAATGAAGTGGCCTGGCGGTTACGGCAAAACGGACTCATGGGCCGGACGATTACGATCAAAGTGCGCTATGCGTCCTTTGAGACCATTACCCGGTCACTGACCTTAGAGGATATAGGCACGTGCGCAGAAGAACAGTTATATTTTTCTGCGAAAAAATTGTATAATAAAGAGAAGGTAACCCATCCGGTCCGCCTGCTGGGCCTGACCGTGAGCCAGCTGTGCCCGTATCAGGTGCAAGAGGATCTCTTTTCTGATGATGCGGAAACGCAGGCAAAGGTGACAGAGGCCATCGATAAATTGCAACAGCGCTTTGGCCGGCAGGCAATCATGAAGGGGTTCCTTTGGGAAATGTCTCATGAAAAAAAATAAACACTATAGTATATAATTCTGGTGAGGAGGAATACATAATGGCATTATTTACAGTGGCTGCACATACGGCAGGCCATAACGACGGCTTCATCCGCTACAATACGGAAACGAAAGAATTGCAGCTCATGCTTCATGATGAAGAAAAGGAAAAGGAAGCCCGGGAATTTTTGACCAAAGTACATCCTTGGCATCGCTACGTGACCCTTTCCCAATACGAAACGGTCAATGCGGCGGCTACAGATAATTTGGAAACGCTGAAGCTGGCCCTGGGCTATATCTGGTTGCCCCTCGGTGTACATATCGATTGGAGCCGTCCCGTAGAAGACATGTAGGAAAAGTCAAACAGTGTAAACTAAAGCAGATTTCAGGTACTATGAATAGGATCTGAAATCTGCTTTTTTAGTATGTGTATAGCTTTTTTCCGGTTATCCACAAGTTGTGCACAATAATGGTGCATAACTTGTGCACGTTTGTGGATATATTAAAAAAATGGCGTAAATAGGCCAACGATGCCTGTGTATAGCTTTAGGGGATTTCTGGAAAAAATGTGGATAACTCGATAAAAAACACTTGCTGACATAAGTGAATAACCTCTATAAATGGCTTAACCATGCACTTTAATAGATTGTGAAAGAAGGGAATATAGCGGGTGCATAACTTGTGTGAAAATGTGGATAACTGAAACGGCAAAAGTTATCCACAAGAAAAGGATATATACCTTGTCCCCACGTGTCCGGGCAGAGGATTTTCCATTTTTATCATAGTTATCCACAAATACAAAATCCTCCAGGGGAAAAGCCTGGGAATGCCCAGAAATAGGGATTTGTAAAGGAACCGTAAAGGTTTGGTAGAAAGAAAAACGAAGTGCCGGTCCTTTGTACAAGGACAAATGTATAGCCTGACAGACAGGCTGTGCCGGCAATCTGCCGGGCCGGAAAGGCTACTGACACGGCCGCCTTTGTGATATACTGTAAACAGCATCTTGGCAGGTCTGGCCTGCCGGAATTTTCTTAGCAGGAGTGATAACAAGTGAAAGCAATTATCGATGGCATGATCGTCTTGCCTGATTCTATTGTAGGCGGCCATATTTTGCTCTATGAAGACGGAAAAATTTTGGATATTGTACCGCGTAAAGGCTTCCGCCTGGGCCATTGTACGGAATTAATCGATGCCAACGGCGGGTTTGTCGTGCCGGGCTTCATTAATGAACATATTCATGGTTGTGCCGGTGCGGATGTTATGGATGAAACGCCGGAGGCCCTGCAGACGCTGCAGCAGGCCTTGCCGGCTACAGGCGTTACGGCCTTTGTGGCGACGACCATGACCTATGACCGGCCCCGTCTGGAACGGGCCTTGGAGCGGATTCGTGCGGCCCGGGGCAAGGGCAGCGGCGCCCGTATCTTAGGGGCCCATCTGGAAGGACCCTTTATCAGCCCGGCCTATAAAGGCGCCCAGGCTGACACGCATATTGTACGGCCTGATTTTTCCTGGCTCCGTCCCTATGCCGATACGATCTGCATCATCACGCTGGCACCGGAAGAAATCGTCCACAAAACGTTCCTGAAGGAATGTCACGACGCGGGCATCCTTGTTTCTCTCGGCCACAGCGCGGCTACCTATGAAGACGTACAGGACGCCATGGCAAAAAGCGGCGTCTACCATGTGACGCACTTATATAATGCCATGACACCGTTCCATCACCGCCAGCCCGGCCTCGTCGGTGCGGCTCTCCTCGACAGGCGGGCTCATTGCGAACTTATTTGCGACAATCTCCACGTTCATCCGGCAGCGCAGCAGCTGGCTTGGCGCATGAAAGGCCGGGACGGCCTGATCATCGTGACGGATTCCCTGCGGGCCTGCCTGCAGGGCGACGGGCCGTCGGAATTAGGCGGCCAGCAGGTGCTCGTTCAAAACGGCGAAGCCCGCCTGGTCGATGGTACCCTGGCCGGCAGCGTTGCGACAATGAATGAATCGCTCCTGCATTTTATGGTCAATACAGGGGCGTCCCTGCCGGATACGATTGCCCTGGCGACGGTGAACCCGGCCAAAGACCTTGGGGTGTACGACCGCCTCGGCTCGCTGGAAAAAGGCAAGGAAGCGGATATAGTTATTTTGGACAGCGACGATTTCCACGTCAAGCAAACGGTCATTCATGGAGATCTCGTCTATAATGAGGAAACGAAATGATACTAAAAGAACATAAACGGGCCCTGGCCTTCTTGGGATTCCTGGCGGCACTGCTGCTCGTGGCGGGCTGCCTCTTTGCCTGGTACGAGCACACGGGCCAGGGCAATACGAAAACGACTGGTATGAAGCAAAGCGGCACTGTAGAAGAACAGGCCGAAGCTATAGTAGCCGCCATGACACCGGAGCAGCGCGTCGGCCAGCTCATGATGGTGGGCATTCAGGGGACCAGCGTAGATCAGGACGCAGCCTATCAGATTGCCCAGTACCACATGGGCAATATCATCCTCTTCGACCGCAATATGCAGTCGACGCAGCAGGTAAAAGACCTGAACCGGACGCTGACCCGGCAGATCCGTAAGGAAAGCGGCGGCGTTGCGCCGTTTATTGCCGTCGATCAGGAAGGCGGCTTTGTCATGCGAATGCGCGAGGCCTTCCCGCGCATTCCCAGTGAACAGCAGCTGGGCGAAAGCGGTGATCCCGCAGCGGCCAAGGAATGGGCGAAAAAGACAGGCAAGCAGTTAAAGGATATGGGCTTTTCGATGAATTTTGCGCCTGTCGTCGATCTGGGCTCGGCGTCGGAACGGTCGTACAGCAAGGACCCTGCTGTCGTCACCGCCTTTGCGGCAGAGGCCATCGCCGGATATGAAGAGGAAAAGATTTGGTGTTCCCTCAAGCATTTTCCCGGTATTGGCCGGGTTAAGACGGACCCCCATATTGATGGCGACGTCGTGACGGCCAGCAAGGAGGAACTGCTGGCACAGGATATGAAGCCCTTTGCCGAGCTGATCCATACGGAGTCGCCACAGCACATGTTCATCATGGTCTCCAATGTCACCTTCCCGGCCTTAGATCCCAGCCTGCCGGCCTGTGTTTCCGAACCGGTCATGACGGGCATTCTGCGGCAGCAGTTTGGTTATCAGGGGCTGATCATTTCCGACGATATGGAAATGGGCGCCATGGCCAAGCACTATGCCTTTGCCGATATGGGCGTCATGGCTATCAAGGCCGGCGCCGATCTGGTGCTCGTGTGCCATGAATATGCGCACGAACAGGAAACGTATGCAGGCCTCTTGAAGGCCTATAAGCAGGATGCTTCCTTCCGCCGCCTGGTCGATGAAAAGGTCGTACGTATTGTCCGTACGAAGCTTGCCGGCGAGCAGCAAGGCTATCTGCCAGCGGCCCAGTGAAGAAATACATAGAAAAACGGGGCTGTGAAATAACACAGACCCAAATAACAAAGGAGGTCCACCGACTCTTTCGAGTCAGCGGACCTCCTTTTGTGGTAAAATTTACATAACCAATGAAAAATTCAACCACTAATTATTCTAAACCAAAACAGGCAATTTTGCCACTATATATTTCAGATTTTCTGGATATTTGCGATCCGGTGTTGGTTTTCAACAGATTCATGGAGGGAATCAACTTGGAGAAGTA
>NZ_JACOGK010000020.1 GCF_014269395.1 Megasphaera hominis | reverse complement strand
CTAGCACCGTATGTAGTTTTTCTTCTGCACAAACCTTAGTTCTATGCATATTAAATGCTCCCTTCCAAGTAGAGTGAGATTTTATTATTTCTCATGTCTACCTAGAAGGGAGCATATCACCCTGTGTGACTGTTTTTGTCATTTTTCGCTATTCAATTACATTGCATTAGCCCCAAATGTCGCCGACTGTGAAGCCTTCAGGGAAGGGATCTGTCGAGTCGAGGACGAGATTGTTAAACCCATAAATCCAGGATTCACCTGTAATCGTCGGAATGACTGCCTTATGACCGGCAATTTCCGTTTCTTCAATCAAGTGGCCTGTGTAAACGACGCCCATGAGCCCTTCATGACGGAAGGCTTCGTTCAGCTTCAGTTCGCCTTTGGCATACATAGCTGCCATTCTTGCGCACGTACCGGTACCGCAGGGGCAACGGTCCAAGGCGCCGATCCACGTAGACGGGTTGTCGAAATCTACGGCACCGGAGGCTACGGTTACGGCATTCTTGACATCCGATTTTTCCGGGTTCGGGCTCGGTCCGAAGAGCTGGGAAATGGAAATCCCTACGCCCGGATAGTTCGGGTGTTCTACCGGCAGCTGATCCTGTGCTGCTTTCAGGATCAACGAGGAGATACGCGTAATTTCGCGGCCCTGATCCGGTTCCAGTGCGACCCACGGGAACTGGCGTACATCTGCCATGACATAGAACATGCCGCCCCAGGCTACGTCAACGGTTACTTTTTCTACACCGTGACCGATATGCGGTACTTCAATTTCTTTGTTTACGTATACGGCAAAGGCCGGTACATTCTTGAAGGTAACTGCCGTTACTTTGTCGTTTTCATACATGGCCTTAATGCCGATCAGGCCAGCCGGGCATTCAAGAATGAATTCATTCAGGCCTTCCTTGGCCGGAATCATGCCCGTTTCCAACAGTACCGTTGCTACAGAAATGACATTGCCGCCGGACATCATCGGATATTCGGTCTGTTCCATAATGATGAATCCTGCTGCTGCGGAAGGATCCTTCGGCGGTACAATGACGTTGCAGCACATGGGCGGATAGCCGCGCGGTTCACGCAGTAAGAATTTCCGCAGCCCATCGCCGTACTGGCGTAAATATTCTTCCATTTCATAGACGCTGTTGCCGGGAATCGGGCCAATGCCGCCGGTTACGACGCGCATCGGTTCGCCATCATGTGTTTCTACGCAGTTGATTACTCTTTTGAATCCCATCTTAATTTCCTCCTTTTGATACTTGCTATTTTTTAGCAGCACCTGGCTGCTTAAAACCTATATCAGTGACCGCTGGCAGCCGTCTGGGCTGCGTTCGTGTGATCTTCGTGCTTCATGAATTTAGGCAACGTTTCCGGTGCATACTTCTGGCAGAAGAAACCACCGAAGAGCAGTGCTGCCGCGCAGACGCCCAAGGTCACGTAGATGCCGAAGTCGTCCATGAAAACCGGCAGCATAAAGGTACCGGCTGCCGCACCAACACGGCTGCAGAAGATGGAAAAGCCCAGGCCGGAACCACGCATACGCGTATTGAACAGTTCAGGCGGATAGGGGTTTTCCGATACGACGGAAATAGCCATGCCCATGGCGAAAATGAGGAAGCACGTAACAGTAACGTATACGGAAATACCCTGCAGAAGAATCATGCCGATGATACCGGCTGCTGCGACGTAGAACGTGGACAAGAGGAAAGCCCGGCGGGAAATTTTATCGAAGAGAATAACCCCAATGACGGCGCCAGCCAGTACAAAGATATTGTAGGCTGCGGCAACCAAGCCCGGGTCGCCAACATTCATGCTCTTAACGATGATAGGGATGAAGATCCCTACACCGAAGTACGGGAATACCTGTGCTGCGTAGAAAACGCCACTAACCAGAGTATTCGTGCGGTATTCCGGCTTAAACAGTTCGGCCAATGTTACCTTTTCCCCTGTATTATCGGCTTCGTACGGCGGCAGGGTGTACTGGGCACCGATGTAACGATGTACGAGTTCAAGCCCCTGGTCATACTTGCCTACCGTAGACAGCCATTCGGCCGATTCAGGAATACGGCAGATCAAGCGGACGATACCGGCGACGAGGGCCGGAATAGCCGACGACATGAAGATGAATTTCCAATTATCTGCGCCAAAGCCCGTAATGACACTGCCCGTAAAATAAGAACCGACAAAACCGATAGTCCAGAAAATGATGAGCAGGCTCTGCGCCTTCGGGCTCCATTCTGCCGGCAGCCATTCTGTCAGGAGCGAGGCCCCTGTCGTATAGTCGACGGCAATGGTCAGTCCCAGGAGGACACGGACCACAAAGAGAATCAGCGGATCGTTAATGAAATACTGAATCAAGGCCAGCGCAGCGAAGACGAGCATATCGAAAAGAAAAAGCGTCTTGCGGCCTACGCGGTCGACAATATTGCCGACGATGAGGCTGCCCATGAGACCGATCAACGTACCGGAACCCAGGAGCCCTACCCAGAAGCTGTTCAGGTTCAGGGCGCTTGTAGCCTGCGCCAAGCCTGTGCCGGCAATGCCCAAGGTATACCCGCAGGCAATCTGGCCCAAGATAAAACAGAGAAATACTTTTTTATGAAATGTTAAGAGTGGTGCATCTTTCAAACTGATACTGGTACTCATGGCGACCAACCTTTCCGGCCTTTTGCATAAGGCCCTCTCTCCTTTCCTTCCGGACTACCGTCTGGCAGTCCGTACAGAAAGGATATCCATGAACTTCGTAAACATCTTAGATAACATTCGTTTCGTGCAGATTCTTGATAGCATCCATATCCAGATGGAGCAAATCATGGAGAATCGCATCGGTATGCTGCCCCAGCTGCGGTGCCGGCCGTTCAGCCTGGTCAGCACAGCCATGAATTTTCATCGGTGTTCCCGGTACGGAAATCGTTTCGCCAAAGGCCGGATCATCAATCTGCCAAAGCATGTGACGGCGTTTGATGATCTCACTTTCACAGGCTTCCTTCGTATTGCAAATGCGGCCGAAGGGAATGCCTGCCCCTGTCATCCAGGTTTCCAGCTCAGCCAGCGTGTGCTGGCTGCTCCATTCTTCCAGGAGTGGTTTTAATTCATCCAGGTAGTGGTCACAACGGGCCTGGTTATCGATGAAATGAGGGTTTTCTGCCAGTTCCGGTCGATTCATGACCTGGCAAAGGGATTTCCAGAATTTCTGTGTCCCACAGGCAATGGCAAAGCTGCCATCCTTGGCTTTCAGGACATCGAAGGGCGCAATTTCCGGATCGCGGTTACCTGCCGGTTCAGCGATTTTGCCATTCAAGGTGTAAGAAATGGCCCCTGTTTCAAGGATCGAGAAAATCGTATCGAGCATGGACACATCTACGCGCCGTCCTAAGCCCGTCCGTTCCTTCTGATATAAGGCCATGACGATGGCCAGGGACAAGTACGTACCGGAATAGTTGTCGGCAATGGCCGGGCCGACCTTGAAGATATGGCCTTTTTCACCGGTCATGCTCATGAGGCCGCCCATGGCCTGAGATACGACATCGTAGCTCGGCTGCGTAGCTTCAGGACCTTCCAGGCCAAAGCCGGAGATGGATGCATAAATCAGCTGTGGGTTGATTTCCTTGAGGACATCATAGCCGAGGCCCATCTTTTCCATCGTGCCGACGCGGAAGTTTTCACAGACGACGTCGACTTCGCGAATCAATTTTTTGAAGATTTCCTTACCTTTTTCTTCCTTCAAGTTCAGCGTAAGGCCGTACTTGTTGCGATTGACATAGGCATAGTAGCCGCTGGCACCATTTTTGAAAGGCCCCCAATTACGGCTCTGGTCCCCTTTGCCGGGAATTTCCAGCTTGATGACGGTTGCGCCATGGTCCGCAAGATGCATCGTGCAAAACGGGCCACTGTAGGCATGCGTTAAGTCTAGAATGCGGACACCGGTCAACGGCTTAACTGCTAATTGTTCAATTGTTTGTTTCGCTGTTTGTTTTGCACTTGCACCCATTGTTCCGGCCTCCTAGCCCCAAATGTCGCCGACTGTGAAGCCTTCAGGGAAGGGATCTGTCGAGTCGAGGACGAGATTGTTAAACCCATAAATCCAGGATTCACCTGTAATCGTCGGAATGACTGCCTTATGACCGGCAATTTCCGTTTCTTCAATTAAGTGGCCTGTGTAAACGACGCCCATGAGCCCTTCATGACGGAAGGCTTCGTTCAGCTTCAGTTCGCCTTTGGCATACATGGCTGCCATTCTTGCGCACGTACCGGTACCGCAGGGGCAACGGTCCAAAGCGCCGATCCACGTAGACGGGTTGTCGAAATCTACGGCACCGGAGGCTACGGTTACGGCATTCTTGACATCCGATTTTTCCGGGTTCGGGCTCGGTCCGAAGAGCTGGGAAATGGAAATCCCTACGCCCGGATAGTTCGGGTGTTCTACCGGCAGCTGATCCTGTGCTGCTTTCAGGATCAACGAGGAGATACGCGTAATTTCGCGGCCCTGATCCGGTTCCAGTGCGACCCACGGGAACTGGCGTACATCTGCCATGACATAGAACATGCCGCCCCAGGCTACGTCAACGGTTACTTTTTCTACACCGTGACCGATATGCGGTACTTCAATTTCTTTGTTTACGTATACGGCAAAGGCCGGTACATTCTTGAAGGTAACTGCCGTTACTTTGTCGTTTTCATACATGGCCTTAATGCCGATCAGGCCAGCCGGGCATTCAAGAATGAATTCATTCAGGCCTTCCTTGGCCGGAATCATACCCGTTTCCAACAGTACCGTTGCTACAGAAATGACATTGCCGCCGGACATCATCGGATATTCGGTCTGTTCCATAATGATGAATCCTGCTGCTGCGGAAGGATCCTTCGGCGGTACAATGACGTTGCAGCACATGGGCGGATAGCCGCGCGGTTCACGCAGTAAGAATTTCCGCAGCCCATCGCCGTACTGGCGTAAATATTCTTCCATTTCATAGACGCTGTTGCCGGGAATCGGGCCAATGCCGCCGGTTACGACGCGCATCGGTTCGCCATCATGTGTTTCTACGCAGTTGATTACTCTTTTGAATCCCATCTTAATTTCCTCCTTTTTACTTTCACGTGACATATATGTTACTTTATGAACTTTATTCCACAGGTGTTTCTCTCGTTTCTTCCCGTGTCTCAGCCGGCTTTGCTTCCTCTAGGCAGCCATAGTTCTTTTCCCGGATGCACTTTTCACAAAGCTTGAAGCTGGCGTAAATACAGGCAATGACTACGAAGGAGACCGGCACACCAATGAGGACAAACATGCCTTTGACGGAATTGACACCGCCTGAGGCAACGAGCACATAGGCTACGGTCGTAATGAGAAGACCCATGATAATCTTAATTAATTTCGGCGCTTCATCATCAATCTGCAGGTTCCGCACGCTCAGCGTAGCCAGGACGGCTGCCATAGGATCGGCGAGACAACAGAAAGAAATACATGTGGAAACGATGAAAGCGGCCATGAAAATCGTGCCAAAAGGCAGGCTGGACAGAATCTGGAAAATTGTCGTCTGCATGCCATACGTGTGGACGGCACTCCAGATGTCCAGGATTCCCGAGGTCTGCAGCTTAATCGTCATGCTGCCAAAAATGCCGATCCAGAACATGCAGAAGACAGAAGGAACGACAACACTGACCATGAGGAACTTGCGTACTGTATGGCCTTTAGCCATACGACTGAAAAACATACCGATTACCGGAGCATAGACGAAGAAGGAGCACCAGTACTGAATAATCCAATCGGCAAACCAATGATCCTCCGGTACCAGGGAATTCATGATCGTCGTATGCATCCCCCAATGATCGATCATGTACCCTGTCGCTTCTGTCCCCAGCTTGCTCATAAATTGCGTATCCCCCAAGAGGATGACAAAAACGAGGATGGACATGAAGATGAATATCTTCAACGTGGCCAGCCGCTGCAGGCCCCGTGCCATGCCGCACACACAGGATATGGTAAAAATGGAACAAATACAGACAGAAATAATCAGCCAGACAAGTTTTGACTGAGGAATGCCCAGGAGCAATTCGATTCCCGCGCCTACCTGCATGACGCCTACTCCCATAGAGTTGGAGACGGCGCCACACAGGCAGAAGATAATCAGCGCGTGTACCAGAATCGTCAGCTTCGGCATAGGGCGGCCAAAGATTACTTCCAGTAACGACCCAAAAGACAGGCTCTTTTTCAGATTATACGTCACGATGGCAAAGCCGACGGCACAAATGCCGTACATAGCGTACTGGATGAAGGACCAGTCCCACATGGCCTGCGAAATGGCATATATGGCTGCCTGCCGGCTAAAGGGTGTCACTCCGGCCGCAACAGGTGGCGTAGCAAAATGAAATATCGGTTCCCCCATGGCCCAAAACAGGATCCCCGTCCCTAATGAGCCGGCAATAGTCATGCAGCACCAGCTAAATGTGCTGTACTGGGGCTTCACATCAGCGCCACCAATTTTGATGTCCCCATACCGATAGATGATAAAGACTAGCACCAGGAAAATCATGCTAAGTGATAAAAGATTGATGTACCAGCCCAGGTTATTCGCCAGGCTGTACAGGAGCCCGTTGAGGAAAGCTCCCAGCTGTTCCTGGTCGAACACACCGGCGAGGATGAACAGCCCTAAGGCAATGGTCGCCGGCCAAAAGGACCAGGGATTGAGGTGCTTATCAAACGTATCCGCTTGCATCTTCATGTTTACATCTCCCTAGGAATCACAGCTCACTGCAGCACCGCATCTGCCTCCTTATGCCTGTTCCAGCAGAAAACATGAAATTCACGAATTTTTTATTCAGCTGTAAATGCCGTAACGGCCGCTTCAATCGTCGCACCTTCGGCTAAGTCACCAGCCTGGACCGTTACCCGGGCCGGTTTGTGTGTACCGAAAAATTCACTGTACACTTCATTGAACGCTTCAAAATCGTTGAGATCTTTCAGATACACATCAACTTTTGCGATTGTTTCCTTCGTACCGCCGCCGGCTTCGACGACGAGGAGCAAACAATCCAGAACCATTCTCGTAGCCTTGCGGATATCCGTGACGATTTCATTCGTATTCGGATCAAGGGCAATCTGGCCAGACGTGAGAATCAGGTTGCCGTATTTCGTACCATACGAATACGGGCCGGATGTTCTGGGCAGCTGCGGGTTCGTTAAAAATTCAATTGCCAAATTGGTCACCTTATTTCCATGAGATCTTGCATTCAGCTTATTTTTTTTCTACTGTTGCTACGCCTTTTTGATAGCAAACAAGGTTGGACGGCGTGTTGTGGCCTTTTTTTTCGAAATAGGCATTGAGGCCAGCACCGAATTTCTGCGTATCCATGAGCTTCGTCGCTTCAATGAGTGCGCCGAGCATTACCAGGTTGGCAGCGCGGCTGTTGCCTGCTTCATTGGCTTCGTTCGTTGCCGGAACGGCATAGACGTTGACGTTTTTCGGGAAGTCATGTTCGCCTACCATAGAGCTGTTGATGATGACCGTACCGCCGTCACGCATATTGCCGACATACGTTTCATATGCTTCATCGCTCATGGCAAAGAGGATATCATACTGGGAAGGATAGGGACTGCCGATTTCTTCATCGGAGACAACGATGTTGCAGCTTGCGGAACCGCCACGCATAGCAGCACCATAGGTAGAAGTCCAGCTTACGTTTTTGCCTTCTGCCGCTGCAATATTGATGAGGATTTTACCGGCCGTCAGTACACCCTGGCCACCTAAGCCGCTCATAATAATATCTGCCATTATTGTACACCTCCACGATCTGTGTATACGCCTACGGGGAATATTTTTTCGTTTTCGTTTTTAATCTTTTCCATAGCCTTGACCGGATCGAGTTTCCAGTTCGTCGGGCACGGGGAAAGGACTTCGATGAGGGAGAAGCCTTTGCCATCACGCTGGTTTTCCAGGCCTTTTTTGATGAATTTCTTCGTCTGTTCGATGTGCTTGACATCGTAGAGAGCACCGCGGGCAAGGAATTCTACATCGTAGTTCTGGAAGGATTTCAGCATATCTACAGGGTGGCCCATCGTATCAGGATTACGGCCGGCCTTGCTGCTGACGGTCTTGTCACCGACGAGAGTCGTTGCCAGGTTCAGCTGGCCGCCGGTCATGCCGAAGATACCATTGTTGGCGACAATCATCGTAATGGGTACATCGCGGATAGCAGCGTAAGACGTTTCGGAAAGACCGATAACGTAGGCACAGCCATCACCGGAGTGCACGTATACGTTAGCTTCCGGGCGAACCCGTTTGATGCCAGTCGCTACTGCTGCAAGACGGCCATGCGGGCCGGCGATCATATCATAGTCCAAGGCGTCGAGAGACCAGTAGGAACAGGCAATGTCAACGACACCAATGGTTTTATCCTGCAAGTTCAGTTCTTCTATAGATTCAGCAATGAGGCGCTGAATGATGCCATGGCCGCAGCCACCACAGTATTCTGTCGTATTCACAATCGATTCCGGTTTAGCAAATTTTGCCATTTTAGAACACCTCCGTCTGCTGAACCTTGCCAGCTTTGATATCTTTACAGAAATTGACAATGTCTTCTGCTTTCGGAATGTATTTCGTCGTCAAGTAGCTGTAGAACGGTTTCTGATGTTTCATTGCCAGGAGAACGTCTTCGCCCATCTGGGAGGACATGCCCATTTCTACCGTTACATAAGCTTCTACGCTCTTAGGCATTTTTTCGAAAGCCTTGCGCGGGAACGGCCATACCGTGATCGGCCGGAGCAGGCCCAGTTTGAAGCCTTCCTTGCGGGCCTGACGTACAGCAGATTTGCAGACACGGGAGGAAATGCCAATGGCTACGAGAACGATTTCTGCATCATCCGTCTGGAATTCTTCCCAGCGCTGTTCATTTTCATACATGGTCTTGAACTTGTTGCGCATGAGTTTTTCCCATGCTTCAAAGCCGATGGTGTGATCGAGGTTATAGACTTTGTTCTTCTTGACACCTAAGGGTTTACCTGTCAGCGTCCAGTCGAATTTGTTGATATCGTGTTCTTTTGCCGGTGGCAGCGTGCATTTTTCAATCATCTGGCTGATGGCACCATCAGTAAGAATGATGACCACGTTGCGATATTCTTCTGCTTTGTCGAAGGCCTGGTAGGTCAGTTGTACGCATTCATCGACAGAAGCCGGTGCATATACGAGCTGACGGCTGTCGCCATGACCACCGCCACGCACAGCTTCCCAGTAGGAGTCCTGGCCGGCTGTGATTTCGCCGTCACCTAAGCCGTAACGCATAGCGTCGACGAGGACACAAGGCAGGTTGTACGACGAGAGGTAGGAAATTTCTTCCTGCTTCAGGTCGAAGCCCGGGCCGGAGGAGCTGGACATGCAGCGTGCACCGGCAGCGGCAGCGCCCCAAATCATGCTCATGCTGGCGATTTCATTTTCACCCTGAATAAAGGTGCCGCCGTATTTCTGCATATTCGAGGACATATATTCCAAAATTTCACTTTGTGGAGTAATAGGATAGCCTGCATAGAAACGACAGCCTGCCCGCAGGGCAGCTTCCGCAATGGCTTCGTTCCCTTTCATCAATACGTAGTCTGCGCTCATTTTATAACCCCCTTTCGCTTACGCTATTGTAAATACGCAATCCGGACATGTCTTGTAGCACATGCCGCAGCCAATGCATTTTTCTTCATCAACGCGGATAATCTGATATCCTTTTTTGTTTACTTCTTCGAGAGGAATAATTGCCTGTTTAGGACATGCACCGACACATAATCTGCAGCCTTTGCATAATTCCGTGTTTGGTTTTGCTTTAGCCATCTTGAGCCCTCCATTTTGTTGAATGAATTACAATTATATGAAATGAAGCATACGTATTTTGAAACGCTGTTTTACATTTCTCTCTTCGCGTTTTATAATACTATTTTCAAATTCAAATGTCAATATATAATTCTCGTTTTTGTATTTTATTTTGATTATTTTAATATTGTTTACTATATTTCATTTTTACCAACTATCGTTTCAAAATAAATATTTAGAATTTCAAAATACAGTTTGACAGAATGGGAACTGTGTTGTTACAATAGAAACGGACAAATATAAGCTTATATCTATCTTTACACGAAAAAGAAGGGATTATCATGCCAACTGAAAAACCTGCCTCCTTTCAGGCAATTGACCGTGCCTGCCTGGTATTGGAAACCATTGCCGACCAGGGACAAATGAGCCTGAACGATTTACATACCAGGCTGAAGCTGAATAAGGCATCCCTTTCCCGCATTGTATTATCCTTGACAGAAAATGGCTTCCTAAACCGTGATGAAAAGAGTGGCGAATATTCCTTATCGCTAAAGCTCTTCGAAATCGGTGTGAAAGCGACGAAAGCGACGAACTATCCCCGTCTCATTACCAGTGAGCTCGAGAAGCTCGCTTCATCGCTGCAGGTCGTTGCCCAATTCTCCGTCGAGGACAACGGCGAGCTCCTGTGCCTGCAAAGTATAGATCCGGAAAATATGAATTCCTTTTCCGTCTATACCAGCGTCGGCGGCCGTTCGCCTTTATACGCAACTAGTGCCGGAAAGGCCATTTTAAGTACCTATACGAATGAGGAAATCATGGAAAAGTGGAATACCTTCCATGTCAAGACGATTACGCCGCATACGCTTACGACTCTCGATGCCCTGCTTCAGGACATTGCAGAAACGCGAAAACGCAAGTATGCCGTCGATCATGAAGAAACGGAACCAAACCTCTTCTGCATCGGCGCCGTCATCATGAACTACACAAACCGCCCTATTGGCGCCATCAGCCTGTCAGCCCATAGCCTGACAGCGGAGGAAGAAAAGCATTACAGTGAAGAGCTATTGAAAAGCGTCCAGCTCTTGTCAGCCAGTATGGGCTATACCGGGCCGGTCCGATAACAACAAAAGCTGCCGGCACAGAAATGAGTTCTGTGCCGGCAGCTTTTGTGTATCTATAAACTAAAAAAAAAGAACCACCGGGAAACATCCCAGTAGTTCTTTGTCCAGTAATCTGGCGGAGTGAGAGAGATTCGAACTCTCGCAGGCCTTACGACCTCTAACGATTTAGCAAACCGTCCTCTTCAGCCTCTTGAGTATCACTCCATATATCGCTGACTATATGATAATACAACATTTATGAGGTAATGTCAAGAGATTGTTTATCGGTTTGTCTAATTTTGCAGTCAGGATTTATCCTTTCTGATTGATAGCTTCTTCCAGCCGTTCCATCTTGCCGTTCATCATGTTCGTATAGCCCGGACGGATGTCGGCCTTTAAGACAACAGACGTACGGATCCCTTTATCCGTAAAATGCTGTGTAGCCTTTTTGACAACTGCCATGACGTCGTCCCATTCCCCTTCAATTTCCGTAAACATGGAATAGGTATGGCACGATAAACCGGAATCACGAATGATCTTTACCACTTCTGCTACGAGCGGCGCGTATTCATCGCCTGTGCCACTGGGAGCAATACAAACAGCAACGAGTGTATTCATTTCAAAAGACCTCCTCACGTAAAAAAAGAGAAATACGTTCTTCTTTCATTATACTGTTTTCCTGCTATTTGTCCACCAGTATAGAAAGACCAGTGCTGCCTCTGCAGTGCCTCATTCCTTGTCTGACGGCCGCTGCTGCCATAACCTGTCTTATTATTCATAAAAAGATTCTAACTGGCTTGTATGGCCGGCAAGGGCACTACAGGCTAAACGATAGGATCACAAAGAAAAACCGCCTTCCTCAGAAGGCGGTTAAAGAATCAGATTCTGTTAGATCTGCTACATCCGTAAATTCCGTATATTTCAGGCTTTCCTTATCGGCGGCAAAGACGATCGTGCCACTAATCTTACGGCGTGCCTGCAGCATGGGGATCCAAAGCCGGTCTCCACTCCACATGTCCTCATAGGGCAAGGTCGCAGCGGAAAACCAGCGCGGCTCCATTTCTTCCGTGGGAGCCGGCGTACCTTGCCACGTATGTACGAGGTAGACGTAACCGATATGATCAAGCTCTGCGTGCGTATCAAAACGGAAGTCCAGGAAGGCCACAAGTTCCAGGTCCGCTTCCTTAGCGACCAGGCCCGATTCTTCCCGGAGCTCACGTACGGCACACTGGCGGAACGTTTCGCCTGCTTCCAGTTTACCACCGAAGCCGTTCCATTTCGCTACGCCAAAGCCCCGCTTTTTACGGCCCAGAAGGAATTCTCCTGCGGCGTTAATGGGAAAACATAACGTAGTCGGACGCATGGAAAACACATCCTTTCCCTTATTTTCCTTTCTTTTTCATGTTCTTGAAATATTCATGTTCCTTATTGAGTTCCTGGAGGATCGTATGAATAGACCAGGAAATGTTGTTGGGCGTCAGCATGGCTTTAAGAGGAACATTTTTCAGACGGCCCCGGCGGATACTGTCTAAGAGAAGATTTACGTTCTGATTATCGAAGCCACAGAGAATCAGGGCTTCCTTCGTAACCGGTTCCAATTGTTCATCTTCTCCGACATTTTCGTGTACCTTTTCGTTGCCTTCTGTCGTTTCCGTCTTCATGGCCGCGATTTCTTCGATTTCTTCATCTGTAAGACCCAACACTTTGCCTACCGTTTCATCCTTTTCTTCTTCTGTAACGGCTTTAACCTGCGCTTTAGTCAGCATGCCGAGGAGCTTCAGCTGCTTTAACCGTTCCGGCGTAAAGTTTACTGCCAGGATCATTTTGAATGCCATAACTATCCTCCCTTTCATTATAAAAAATAATCTAAAAAAAGTCGCTGTGGCATAGTACCACAGCGACTCGTCTACCAATCAGATGCTATTTACGTTCCGGAAACCGTGCCCGGCCCGTACTTAGACTAATTCGATGATAACGATCGGAGCTGCATCACCCTGGCGGAAGCCTTTTTTAATGATGCGGGTATAGCCGCCCTGGCGATCTTTGTATTTCGGTGCAATTTCATCAAACAGCTTTTTAACTACATCTTCGTCCATGATATAAGCCAGAGCCTGGCGACGTGCATGAAGATCACCACGTTTAGCGAGGGTAAGCATTTTGTCCGCTACTTTGCGGAGTTCTTTTGCTTTTGCTTCCGTAGTTTCAATGCGTTCATACTGGAACAAAGAGGTAACAATGCTACGCAGTAATGCTTTACGTGCAGAGCTGTCGCGTCCTAACTTTCTATAAGCCATCGTTCATCCTCCTAAATCTTATTCATCACTGGATTTCAGGTTGTACCCATAATCCCGTAACTTTTCAATGATTTCATCAACGGACTTCTTGCCTAAGTTACGAATCTTGGCAAGATCATCTTCCGTATGTTCTAACAAATCAGCTATGGTATAAATATTGGCGCGCTTCAAGCAATTCGAAGCACGTACGGAGAGGTCGAGAACTTCGATCTTAATACCGGCCGTATCTGCACCAGATTCCGTATCTTCACCGGGTTGATCATTATTGACGAACTCACCGTTGGTTTCATTTACTTTCGGGTTCGTTGCAATGTCCTGGAAGAAATTCAAATAGCTGATCATAATGGAAGCAGCCTTAGCTACAGCATTTTCAGCTGTAATGCTGCCATCGGTCCATACTTCTAGCGACAGCGAATCATAATCCATTTCGTTGCCGACCCGGATATTGCCTACTTCGTAATTCGTCCGAACTACAGGTGAGAAAATGGAGTCAATAGGAATGACACCAATCATATCTGTATCTTTCTTGTTCTTCGTAGACGGTACGTACCCTTTACCGCGTTCGATATGGCACTGCATATGAATATGAGCATCCGTATCAAGAGTTGCAATATGAAGTTCCGGGTTCAAAATTTCAATGTCTGTGTTTACGTCAAGATCTTTTGCGGTGAATTCGCATTCGCCATTTACGTCAACTGTGATATCAAGTTCATCAATATCGTCGCGTGTGAACTTCATGCAAAGCTGCTTCAAATTCAGAATGATATCCGTTACATCTTCACGAACACCGGGGATGGTAGAAAACTCATGCAACACGCCATCGATTTTAATCGACGTGATAGCAACACCATCTAACGAAGCTAAAAGAATGCGCCGCAAACTATTACCCAATGTGATTCCGTAACCTCTATCCAGAGGTTCGCATACGAATTTTCCGTATTTGCCGTCTTCGCTTTTATTCGCGATATCAATCTTAAACTTGTTGTCATCACTCATTAGGAAAATCCTCCTATTTCAGAATCAAACCAACTTGGAATAAAGCGCAGACTATTATACGCGTCTACGTTTCGGCGGACGGCAACCGTTATGCGGGATTGGTGTTACGTCTTTAATGGAGTTTACTTCTAAGCCAGCTGCCTGTAATGCGCGGATAGCAGCTTCACGACCGGAACCAGGACCTTTTACGAAAACTTCAACCTGACGCAGGCCATGTTCCATAGCAGCTTTAGCAGCTGTTTCAGCAGCCATCTGAGCAGCAAACGGAGTGCTCTTACGGGAGCCGCGGAAGCCCATTTCACCAGCGCTGGCCCAGCTCAGAGCGTTGCCCTTTGTATCGCTGATTGTGACGATGGTGTTATTGAAAGTAGAACGAATATGAGCAGCGCCCGATTCTACATGTTTCTTTTCTTTTTTCTTATTGCTTCTTACGTTATTCTTAGCCAAAATCGTGTCCCTCCTTACTCAAAAATTATTTTTTCTTACCAGCAATTGCTTTGCGCGGGCCTTTACGTGTACGAGCATTTGTCTTTGTGCGCTGACCGCGAACAGGAAGACCTGCACGATGACGCTTGCCACGATAGGAATTTACTTCAATGAGACGTTTTACGTTCAGAGCAGTTTCACGACGAAGGTCGCCTTCTACTTTGTAGTCCGTACCGATAACTTCACGGATTTTCTGAACTTCATCTTCCGTCAGATCGCGAACGCGAGTGTCGGGATTGATGCCCGTTTTAGCAAGGATTTCCTGAGAAGAGGAAAGACCAATGCCAAAAATGTATGTTAAACCTACTTCTACACGTTTGTCACGTGGTAAATCTACACCGGCTATACGTGCCATCTATTCATTCACCTCCTGAGAATTAACCTTGTTTCTGTTTATGTTTTGGGTTTTCGCAAATGACCATAACACGGCCTTTGCGTTTAATAATTTTGCATTTTTCGCAAATCTTCTTAACCGACGGTTTTACCTTCATAATTAACCTCCTGCGTAATCAAGCTTACTTAAAGCGATACGTAATACGACCGCGATTCAGGTCGTACGGTGTCAATTCCATCGTGACCCGGTCACCTGGCAGGATACGGATGAAGTTCATCCGCATTTTTCCTGATACGTGAGCCAGCACGATGTGGTCGTTTTCCAACTTTACCTTGAACATAGCATTTGGCAGTGCTTCGACAACGACTCCTTCGACTTCAATGACATCCTGCTTAGACATGTCTTACCTCCCTGGTAGATTCAACCTTGGCCCGATTCAATACGGACCGTATCCATTCGTTGCTGATTCGTGTGGAACTGGCGTCCTGAGCGGTTACGCTCGTTCCGAAAATACGGAGATGCCGGCAGTTTTTCTTCTTCGGCTTCTCCACTCTATACGTCCGGCCGTCAGCAATCCATACATACGAACCAGCCAAACGGGCAATGACAACATACATCCGGCCTGCATCTTTACCGGCGCAGCTGATAACAACTGTACCAGTCTGAATCGTAGTCTTATTCATGAGACGGTAAGGTCAGGATTTCAGGACCGTTATCTGTGACAACAATGGTATGTTCGAAATGAGCAGCCGGTTTCTTGTCACGTGTAACGACAGTCCAGCCATTACTCAGCTGATGTGTCTTTTCTGAACCCATGGTAATCATAGGTTCAATAGCCAGGACCAGACCCGGTTCGAGCAGTTCGCCATGACCGGCAAGGCCATAGTTGGGAACTTCCGGATCTTCGTGCATTTCTGAGCCGATGCCATGTCCGACGTAGTCGCGTACGACACCGTATCCGAAGGATTCGGCATAAGCCTGAACGGCATGTCCGATATCACCGAGGTGATTACCGGCTACAGCCTGTTCAATGCCTTTATAGAGGCTTTCTTCCGTTACCTTGAGTAACTGAAGGGTTTCGGGAGCCACGTGACCGATGGGCAAAGTGACCGTCGAATCGCCGTGATACCCGTTTTTGTTTACCACCAAATCAATGCTGATTATGTCGCCATCTTTCAGCTTACGCCGGCCGGGAATCCCATGAACGACTTCTTCGTTCACACTGGCACAAATTGTGGCCGGGAAACCGTAATAACCTTTGCAGCTGGGAAACGCACCGCGACTGCGAATGTATTCTTCACAGCGCTGGTCAAGTTCACCCGTAGTAACACCCGGTTTCGCCAGTTCTCTCATCAAGACCAACGCATCAGCTGTAATCCGGCCTGCTTCACGAATATACTCAATTTCCCTTTTAGATTTTAATATAATCATTCTTATTTACTCTTTTCAAGGCTAGCTACGATATCATGGTATACAGCATCCATGCCCTGTTTACCATCTACTTCGATGTACAGGTTGGAGTTTTTGTAGTAATCGATGAGCGGCTTCGTCTGTGCAGCGTAGACGCTGAGACGTTTTTCTACCGTTTCCACCTTGTCATCATCGCGCTGGTATAATTCGCCACCGCATTTATCACAAACACCGGCAACCTTAGACGGTTTGAAGGTCAAGTGATAGGTCGCACCGCATTTGCGGCAGATCTGACGGCCAGTCGTACGTTTGATGAGTTCTTCATCCGGTACGGCAATGTTGATTACACCATCGAGTTTAATGCCAAGATCGCGGAGAATGGCATCGAGTGAAACCGCCTGGCTTGTGGTCCGCGGGAATCCGTCGAGAATAAAGCCTTTCTTGCAGTCATCCTTTGCCAACCGTTCCTTTACAATACCTACTGTTACAGCATCAGGAACCAGCTGACCATTATCCATATACTTCTTTGCTTCCAAGCCAAGAGGAGTCTGTTCCTTCACAGCTGCACGGAACATGTCGCCCGTAGAGATCTGAGGAATACCGTACTGTTCAATCAAGCGTTCGGCCTGTGTGCCTTTGCCGGCCCCCGGAGGACCCATTAACAGAATATACATTCAAACTACCTCCTTATTTCATAAACCCTTGATACTGCTTATTGAGAACCAAGGATTCAGCCTGTTTCATCGTATCGATAGCAACACCGACGACGATCAGAAGTGCTGTACCACCGAAGTACACGCCCTGGATACCGGTAATCCAACCGATGAAGTTCGGCAGGATAGCGACAAAGGCCAGGAAGAACGCACCGGCCAGAGTGATTCTGGTCATGATCCGGTCAATGTAAGCTGCCGTCGGCTGACCCGGACGAATGCCCGGAATGAAGCCGCCGTACTTTTGCATATTTTCGGTGAGCTGTGGAATATTCAGCGTGATAGCTGTGTAAAAATAGGTGAAGAACATGATCAGCAGTGCGTACATGATGGTGTTGGTAAGTGTACCCCAAGCAAAGAAGCTTGCAATCCACTGGACCGTTTCATTCTGCACAAACTGTGCAATCGTAATCGGGAACATCAGCACTGATGATGCGAAGATGATAGGAATAACGCCAGCCTGGTTTACCTTCAGGGGAATATGTGTCGTGTGCCCACCATACATCTTCCGGCCGACAACGCGTTTCGCATATTGTACGGAAACACGGCGCTGCCCTTGCGTTACTTCAATTACAACAATAATCATCAAAAGTGCGATAACAGCGAAAAGCAAGGCTTGGAAAATGTTGATACTTCCAGCCTGTACGTACTGGTAAATCGTACTTGCACCCGTTGGGAAGCGTGCTACGATACCTGCGAAGATGATCAACGAGATACCGTTACCAATGCCGCCTGCTGTGATCTGGTCACCAAGCCACATGAGGAAACACGTTCCGGCCGTCAATACAATGGATACCATGAAGACCATGGCCCAGCTGTTATCGACGAGGGCGTTATTAACTTTCAGGGCATAGCTCATGGCAAATGCCTGAATGAAACCGAGAACTACCGTGCCCCAGCGCGTTACTTTCTGGATTTTATCACGGCCGTCCTGGTTGTCTTTGGCCCACTGTTCAAACGTAGGCACAACCGATGTCAGCAGCTGCATGATGATCGATGCGTTGATGTACGGTGTAATACTCATGGCCAGTACAGAGAACTTGCTCAGAGCACCACCGGAGAACAAATCGAGCAAACCGAAGAGGTTGCCGCTGCTAAACAGACTTTCAATCGCTGATGAATCCACACCCGGAACCGGGATGTGGACACCAAGGCGAAATATGATAAACATGATCAAGGTGAACACCGCACGACGACGGAACTCAGGAACGTTCAGAACATTCTGAATGTTTTCTAGCACCTTAGATCACCTCTACTTTACCACCGGCTGCTTCAATTTTCTGCTGTGCCGATTTAGTAAAGCCCTGCGCTTTAACAGTGAGTTTCTTTTCGAGTTCACCGTTACCGAGGATGCGGATACCATCACGGACATTTTTAACAATACCGGCATCTACGAGTGTTACGGGAGTAACTTCGGTGCCATCTTCAAAGCGGTTTAACGTGGAAACGTTAACTTCAGCATATGTCTTCGCGAAGATATTTTTGAAGCCCCGTTTCGGCAGTAAACGATACAACGGCATCTGGCCGCCTTCGAAGCCCGGACGAGTGCCGCCGCCACTGCGGGAGTTCTGACCTTTATTGCCTTTACCGGCTGTAGTGCCGTTACCGGAACCGGTACCGCGGCCTACACGGGTACGTTTTTTCTTAGAGCCGGGAATAATGCTCATTTCATGAAGTTTCAATTCAGCGTACCTCCTTCTCTATTAAATTTCTTCTACTTTAACCAAGTGTTCAACTTTATGAAGCATGCCTTTGATCTGCGGCGTAGCTTCTTTAATTACTGTGGAGTTCGTCTTGTGAAGACCCAGGGCGACAACCGTTGCACGCTGATCGGCAGGACGGCTGGCAACGCTCTTTACAAGAGTAACTTTTACTTGAGACATTACGTTATCCTCCTCTTATCAGCCGTAAATTTCTTCTACAGTTTTACCGCGGAGTTCAGCTACTTTGTTAGCATCTTTCAACTGGGAAAGGCCTGTGAGAGTAGCGCGAACCATGTTGTTCGGGTTGGACGAGCCGAGGGATTTCGTGAGGATGTTACGTACACCTACGAGTTCCAATACGGCACGAACAGGACCACCAGCGATAACGCCAGTACCTTCAGCAGCCGGTTTCAAGAGAACCTTGCCGGCACCAAAGATGCCTGTAATCTGGTGAGGGATAGAACCGTTTTTGAGCGGTACCGTAATCATATTTTTCTTAGCGTCTTCAACACCCTTGCGGATAGCTTCGGGAACTTCGCCAGCTTTACCTAATCCTGCGCCTACGCGACCGTTGCCGTCACCGACAACAACGAGGGCACTGAAGGAAAAACGACGGCCGCCTTTAACTACCTTAGCAACACGGTTGATGAATACGACATTTTCCTGTAATTCGAGACCTGCATGGTCAACTTTTGCCATGTGTTATTTCCTCCTTGATTAGAATTTCAAGCCAGCTTCGCGAGCTGCTGCAGCCAGAGCTGCTACACGGCCGTGGTATACATAACCGCCGCGGTCAAATACTACTGTCGTAATGCCCTTTTCGAGCGCCCGTTCAGCTACGAGCTTACCAACCAGTTTCGCTGCTTCAGCATTGCCGCCGAAAGCGTTCTGCTCTTTGATTTCCTTGTCTAATGTGCTGGCGGAAACAAGAGTTGTACCAGTTACATCATCAATTACCTGAGCATACATATTGGAAAGGCTGCGGAAAACGTTCAAACGCGGACGTTCTGCCGTACCATTAAGATTCTTGCGTAAGCGCCAATGACGTTTAACGCGGATAGCGTTCTTACTCTTTTTCAAGGAATTCACTCCCTTCTTTAGATGATTAAATTATTTCTTCGTACCAGCTTTACCAGCTTTACGACGTACATGTTCGCCAGCATAACGAATACCTTTGCCTTTATACGGTTCAGGCAGACGATAGCCACGGATCTTAGCAGCAAATTCGCCAACATGTTCTTTGTTAGCGCCGGATACTACGATCTGTGTAGCGCTCGGGCATTCAACAGTGATGCCTTCCGGAGCGTCGAGTTCGAGGGGGTGGGAGAAACCAAGTGTCAGGGCAAGTTTTTTGCCTTTCATCTGGGCTCTGTAACCAACGCCTACGATTTCGAGTTCTTTCTTAAAGCCTGTCGTTACGCCTGTTACCATGTTGGCAATGAGGGCACGAGTCAGACCGTGCAGCGCACGATTATTTTTATCGTCATTCGGACGTTCTACTGTAATGACGTTATCTTGTACTGTTACTTTCATATCCGGGTGAAGCGTACGAGTGAGTTCGCCTTTCGGGCCTTTAACGTTAATTACCAAGCCATCGAGGTTTACATTTACGCCTGCCGGGATATCAATAGGCATTCTACCTACTCGGGACATATTGACACCTCCAAAACAATTTACCAGACGTAAGCGAGAACTTCGCCGCCTAAACCAAGTTTACGAGCTTTTTTGTCGCTCATAACGCCCTGAGACGTAGAAATTACTGCGATCCCTAAACCGCCAAGTACGCGCGGAAGTTCTTCCTTGTTTGCATAAACGCGCAGGCCCGGTTTGGAAATTCTCTTGATGCCGGTAATTACTTTTTCTTTATTAGAACCATAGCGAAGAGTAACTTTCAGTGTTTTACCTTCATTTACGGTTTCAAAATTCTTAACGAAGCCTTCTTCTTTCAGGATTTCAAGCACTGCTGCCTTTACCTTAGAAGCGGGCATTTCTACTTTTTCGTGATATGCCGAATTGGCATTACGGATTCTGGTGAGCATATCCGCAATCGGATCGGTCATTACCATAATCTAAAACCTCCCTCCATGTAATTATGTTACCAGCTGGCTTTTTTAACGCCAGGAATCTGACCTTTATAAGCCAGTTCACGGAATGTGATACGGCTGATGCCGAATTTACGCATATAACCGTGAGGACGTCCTGTTACTTTGCAACGATTGTGCAGACGTACAGGCGAAGCGTTAGCAGGCAACTGAGAAAGTGCTTCATAATCGCCTTTCGCTTTTAATTCAGCACGGAGCTTAGCGTATTTGGCAACCATTTTTTCACGTTTCTTTTCACGTTCAAGCATAGACTTCTTTGCCATGTATGTAATCCTCCTTATTGTTGCTTTTCAAACGGCATGCCCATCAGTTTCAGCATGTAACGGCCTTCTTCATCCGTTTTAGCTGTCGTAACGATGGTAATATCCATGCCACGGGCTTTATCAATCTTATCGTATTCAATTTCCGGGAAAATCAGCTGTTCTTTCAAGCCCAGCGTATAGTTACCGCGGCCGTCAAAACCAGTTGCGCTGACACCGTGGAAGTCACGTACGCGAGGCAAAGACAGATTGATCAGCTTATCGAGGAATTCATACATCCGTTCGCCGCGCAGTGTAACTTTGCAGCCGAGGTTCATGCCTTCACGGATTTTGAAAGCTGCGATAGATTTCTTAGCTTTCGTAATTAACGGTTTCTGACCGGAAATGATCGTCAGATCATTTACAGCAGCATCCAATGCTTTAGAATTCGTAACAGCTTCACCGACGGCCATGTTGATGACAACTTTGGTCAGCTTCGGGATCTGCATTACGTTTTTATAGTTATATTTTTCCTGTAATCCTTTCGTTACATCCGAAAGGTATAAGTCTTTTAATCTGGACACTCTCAAGGCCCTCCCTTCTATAGGTTAAGTTAGATAGCTTTGCCGCTCTTAACAGCTGTACGTACTTTTGTGCCGTCAGCCTGCTGTACCATTTTGATACGAGTCGGTTTGCCGCTTTCAGGATCGATAAGCATTACGTTGGAAACATGCAGTGCAGCTTCCTTTTCAATAATGCCGCCTTGAGGATTGTTCTGTGTCGGTTTTGTGTGACGTTTTACTTTATTTAAGCCTTCTACAACTACACGTTCCGTTTTCGGATATGTAGCCAGGACCTTACCTTTTTTGCCTTTTTCTTTACCGGCGATGACGATAACGCTGTCGCCAGTTTTGATGCGCATTTTACCCATTTAGAACACCTCCTCTGATTATAATACTTCCGGAGCCAGGGAGATGATCTTCATGAAATCTTTTTCACGCAGTTCTCTGGCAACCGGTCCAAAAATACGAGTGCCTTTAGGGCTCTTGTCGTTGTTGATTACGACAGCCGCGTTTTCGTCAAAGCGGATATAAGAACCATCGGCACGGCGTAATCCTTTTTTAGAACGGACGATAACGGCTTTCACTACATCGCCCTTCTTGACAACGCCGCCGGGTGTTGCATCTTTAACAGTGCATGTGATAATATCGCCGATGTTACCATACTTTCTGTACGAACCACCCATGACCTGGATGCAGAGTACTTTTTTCGCACCCGTGTTATCGGCAACATTCAACACAGTTTCTTGCTGAATCATGGCTTGACCTCCTATTAATCGATCTTACTTAGCTTTTTCAACGATCGTTACTACGCGCCAATGTTTCTGCTTGGACAGCGGGCGAGTTTCTTCAATACGTACGATATCACCGATACCGCATTCGTTGTTTTCATCATGAGCTTTAAACTTCACGGTGCTTACCATCGGCTTTTTGTAAAGTTCATGCTGTTCTTTATATTCTACAGCAACTACAACGGTTTTATCCATTTTGTCGCTGACTACTTTACCTACGCGGATCTTCCGTTCATTTCTTTCCATCTTGTGCATTGACCTCCTTTTAGATTTTCAACCCTATGTGACTTACGCCTGTGCTTTCAATTCTGCTTCGCGCTGTACCGTTTTGATGCGTGCGATAGTTTTCTTTACTTCACGGATGCGCATTGGATTTTCTAATTGGCCGGTCGCATGTTGAAAACGGAGGTTAAACAATTCTTCCTTCAGGCTAACCACCTTTTCGTCCATTTCGGCAGCGCTAAGAGCACGGATTTCTTTAACCTTCATTTTATTCACCACCTAATTCTTCCTGACCTTTAATAACAAATTTAGTTTTGATCGGCAGTTTATGGCCGGCAAGACGCATAGCTTCACGGGCTACTTCAACGCTAACGCCGCCCATTTCGAAGAGTACGCGACCCGGTTTAACAACTGCTACCCAGTATTCCGGGGAACCTTTACCGGAACCCATACGAGTTTCAGCAGGTTTTGCTGTGATCGGCTTGTCCGGGAAAATCTTGATCCAGACCTTACCACCACGTTTGATATAACGAGTCATAGCAATACGGGCAGCTTCGATCTGACGGTTCGTAATCCAAGCCGGTTCGAGAGAAACCAAACCATAATCGCCATGAGCAACTTTATTACCGCGCATAGCCTTACCTTTTAAACGGCCGCGGAACTGTTTACGATGTTTAACACGTTTTGGAATTAACATCAGTTGTCACTCCCTTCACGTTTTTTCTGCGGAGCTCTTTTAGCTTCCGGAAGGATTTCTCCTTTGTAAATCCAGCACTTGATGCCGATGCAGCCATATGTCGTATGAGCTTCAGCAAAGCCATAATCGATGTCTGCACGCAGTGTATGCAGGGGGATAGAACCATCACGAACGGATTCGCTACGGGCAATTTCAGCACCGCCAAGACGGCCGGAGCACATGATCTTAATACCCTTAGCGCCCATACGCATCGTACGGCCTACGCACTGTTTCATAGCGCGACGGAAACCAATACGGCGTTCGAGCTGGCCGGCTACGTTTTCAGCTACGAGAGTAGCGTCCATTTCAGCCTGTTTAATTTCTTCGATGTTTACATCGACGTTTTTATCAGTGAAAGCTTTGAGTGCTTTCTTGATATCTTCGATACCAGCGCCGCCACGGCCGATGACCATGCCCGGTTTAGCTGTATGAATGATCAATTTAATACGTTTTGCAGAACGTTCGATTTCGATACGAGAAACGCCTGCAATATATAACTGTTTCTTTAAGAAATCACGGATTCTCACGTCTTCATTCAGAAGTGCGGCATAATCTTTTTCTGCATACCACTTTGCGTCCCAAGGTTTTACAACACCGACACGAAATCCATGGGCGTTAACTTTTTGACCCACTACGTTTCCCTCCCTTAAGCTCTTTCTTTTACTACTACAGTCACATGACTGGAATGTTTCAGGATCTTGAACGCCTGTCCACGGCTGCGCGGATGAATACGTTTCAGCGTGGATGCCTGGTCAACAAAGATTTCAGAAACATACAAAGTATCTGCGTTCATATCATGATTATGTTCCGCGTTGGCGACAGCCGAACGAAGAACCTTTTCTACAACCTTAGAACCTACTTTAGGAGTAAATTTCAAGATAGAGAAAGCTTCGCCTACATTTTTGCCCCGTACCAAGTCAGCTACGATCCGGATTTTACGGGGGGCAATGCGAATATGTTTAGCAATTGCTTTTGCTTCCATGTTTAGTACCTCCCTTAGCGTGTAACTTTTTCGGATTTAGCGTGCCCCTTGAACGTACGGGTAGGAGCGAATTCACCGAGTTTATGACCAACCATGTCTTCCGTTACATAAACGGGAACGTGCTTACGGCCGTCGTGAACAGCAATCGTATGACCTACGAAGCTAGGCAGAATAGTAGATGCACGAGACCAGGTTTTGATTACTTTTTTTTCGTTAGCTTCATTCAGAGCATCGATCTTTTTCAAGAGATGAGCTGCTACGAATGGGCCCTTTTTGACAGATCTGGACACTTATATATCTCCTTTCCTAGACCTATTTACGTCTCTTCACAATAAATTTACTGGAAGCCTTCTTAGCGTCGCGAGTCTTCACGCCGTATGCAGGTTTGCCCCAAGGAGTAACCGGACGTTTACGACCGACAGGAGACTTACCTTCACCACCGCCATGAGGATGGTCACACGGGTTCATGACGACACCACGGTTGCCCGGGCGGATACCCATCCAGCGGGAACGGCCGGCTTTACCGATTGTGATGTTTTCATAATCCGGGTTGCTGACGATACCGATTGTGGCGCGGCAGTTTACGTGAACCTGACGCAATTCGCCGGAAGGAAGACGGAGCAGTGCATAGTTGCCTTCTTTAGCGATGAGCTGAGCCGAAGTACCAGCGGAGCGAACGATCTGTGCGCCTTTGCCGATTTTCAGTTCAATGTTGTGTACTACAGTACCAAGAGGAATCTTGCCGAGGGGCAATGCATTCCCGATCTTGATATCGGATTCCGGGCCGCTGACGACGACGTCGCCGACTTTGAGGCCGTGCGGAGCGATGATATATTTCTTTTCGCCATCTGCATAGTTCAGAAGAGCGATGTTTGCAGAGCGGTTCGGATCGTATTCGATCGTTGCTACTTTTGCAGGGATATTGTCTTTAATACGTTTGAAGTCAATCAAACGATAACGGCGTTTATGACCGCCGCCCTGATGGCGAACCGTCATTCTGCCCTGATTGTTACGACCGCCCTTGCTCGTTACTTTAGAGAGCAAGGATTTTTCCGGTGTGGACGTCGTGATTTCATCGAAAGTCGAAACTGTCATGAAACGGCGGCCGGCGGAATACGGTTTAAAAGATTTAATGGCCATTTTGGTGCCTCCTCCTTTATTTCAGTATTGCTTAAGCTTCAAAGAATTCGATGGATTCGCCTTCCTGAAGTGTTACGATGGCTTTCTTGTAGTCCGGACGCTTACCAATGTATTTACCCATGCGTTTGAACTTGCCCATCGTACGCATCGTCGTTACGCTTTTAACTTTTACTTTGAAAACAGCTTCAACGGCTTTGCGAATTTCAATCTTGTTTGCATGGAGCGGTACCTGAAATGTATATTTGCCATCAGACATCATCATTGTCGTTTTTTCAGTGATGATCGGTTTAATCAAGAGATCATGCATATCCATTAGCCGAGCACCTCCTCAATCTTAGCCACAGCGCTCTTCGTAACGAATAATTTCGTGTAGTGAAGCAGATCAAAGATATTGATGTTTTCTGTGGAAACGGCTTTTACGCCTTCAATGTTGCGGGCGCAGCGTGTTACGATTTCGTCATGATCCGTAACAAACAGAACTTTTTCACCTGCAAACTTGAAGTTATTAACGATCTGAACAACTTCTTTAGTCTTCGGTGCTGCCAAGTTGATTTCGTCGAGTACGAAGAGTTCGTTCGTATTGACTTTATCGCTCAGCGCGGATTTAACAGCCAGACGTCTTGCTTTGCGAGGCATCTTCTGTTCATAAGAACGCGGATGGGGACCCCATACCGTGCCGCCGCCAACCCACAAGGGGCTACGGGTGCTACCACAACGGGCCCGGCCAGTTCCTTTTTGTTTCCAAGGTTTTCTGCCGCCGCCGCGTACCAAACCACGGGTTTTCGTAGAATGTGTGCCTAAGCGTTCGTTGGCGAGCTGACGAAGTACAGCCTGTCTTACAACAGCTTCGTTTACTTCAACGCCAAATACGCTATCGTTCAATTCGATTTCACCGGTCTGTGCGCCGGCAATATTATACGTGCTTACTTTTGGCATTTATTTATCCTCCTTCCTGTATGACAACTATTAGCGGGGTTTTACCGTGTCGCGAATCATTACCAGGCTGCCTTTAGCACCCGGAATACCACCTTTAATCAGGATAAGATTCTTGTCAGTGTCAACTTTGACAACGGACAGATGAAGAACTGTAGCCTGATTACCACCATATTGTCCAGGAAGTTTTTTACCTTTGACGACTTTACCGCCGCCACCACTGGTCATAGGTCCGAGAGAACCCGGTTCACGGTGAGATTTAGAGCCATGACCCATAGGTCCACGGTGGAAACCGTGACGTTCAATTGTACCTGCGAAGCCTTTACCTTTGCTGGTGCCAATTACGTCGACGAGATCGCCGCTTGCGAAAATATCAGCTGCCAGAGTTTGGCCTACCGTATATTCTGGCGTATCTGTCAAACGCAATTCGCGAAGGTATTTAACAGGCGTTACGCCTGCCTTGTCGAACTGGCCTTTAACAGGTTTCGTAAGATGTTTTTCTTTGATGTCGCCATAGCCGAGCTGAATGGAATTGTAACCGTCCGTATCTACTGTCTTTACGCGTACAACTACATTCGGGGATGCTTCAACGACTGTTACTGGAACGACTGCGCCTTCTTCTGTGAAGATCTGAGTCATACCAAGTTTTTTACCCAAAATAGCTTTAGACATAATCGCACCTCCTCCTATAATTTGATTTCGATGTCTACGCCTGCCGGCAGGTCGAGACGCATGAGAGCATCAACCGTTTTCGGGGATACTTCAAGGATATCGATCAAGCGTTTGTGCGTACGCAATTCGAATTGTTCACGAGAATCTTTGTTAACATGTGGGGAACGAAGAATCGTGAAGATGTTTTTTTCCGTCGGGAGCGGAATCGGGCCGGATACCATTGCACCTGTCCGTTTCGCCGTTTCGACGATTTTCGCCGCGCTCTGATCCAATACTTTGTGATCATAAGCCTTGAGGCGAATTCTGATTCTTTCCTGTTTTGCCATTACGTAATTCCTCCTAACGTCTATTTCATTGAACAGACTGCTCCATAGAAGTTTCCCCGCCAGGCGGGCAACATTCTATTTCATAGTTTATCTACGCGTTGCAGCAGAGATAGACAGAGATACCCTGTTGTCGCGTACTTGATTATCATACTACAAATTACCCTTCTATGCAAGGACTTTAACCGCTATTTTATGCTATTTCACGCGGATTCAGACTTATTTCGCATGTTCAGTATGTTTTTCTGTACTAAAAAACATCTGCAGCAAATGCTGCAGATGTTTTTATCAGTTCAAGCCGTTGTATTAGCCTTCGATTTCAGATACAACGCCGGCGCCAACTGTACGGCCGCCTTCGCGGATAGCGAAACGGAGGCCAGCTTCGATAGCGATCGGTGTAATCAATTCAACTTCCATTTTGACATTATCGCCAGGCATGCACATTTCTGTACCTTCCGGCAGCTGGATTACACCAGTTACGTCCGTTGTACGGAAGTAGAACTGCGGACGATAGCCGTTGAAGAACGGTGTATGACGGCCGCCTTCGTCTTTTGTCAGGACATATACCTGAGCTTTGAATTTCGTGTGCGGATGAATCGTGCCCGGTTTTGCAAGTACCTGGCCACGTTCGATTTCTTTACGGTCAACACCACGAAGCAGAGCGCCGATGTTGTCGCCAGCTTCAGCGAGGTCAAGCAGTTTACGGAACATTTCTACGCCCGTTACGACGGTGTTCTTCGGTTCGTCAGCCAAGCCAACGATTTCTACTGCGTCGCCTACTTTAACCGTACCACGTTCAACACGGCCTGTAGCAACCGTACCACGGCCTGTGATCGTGAATACGTCTTCGACCGGCATCAGGAACGGTTTGTCCGTCGGACGATCCGGTGTCGGGATGTATTCGTCAACAGCAGCCATGAGGTCGAGGATGGACTGTTTAGCTTTTTCGTCGCCTTCGAGAGCCTGAAGAGCGGAGCCTACGATAATGGGTACATCATCGCCCGGATAATCGTAGGAGCTCAGGAGGTCACGAACTTCCATTTCTACGAGTTCGATCAGTTCCGGATCGTCAACCTGGTCAGCTTTGTTCAGGTATACAACGATAGCCGGTACGCCTACCTGGCGGGCAAGCAGGATGTGTTCACGCGTCTGCGGCATCGGGCCGTCAGCAGCGGATACTACGAGGATAGCACCGTCCATCTGAGCAGCGCCAGTGATCATGTTCTTTACATAGTCAGCATGCCCCGGGCAGTCAACGTGTGCATAATGGCGGTTGTCTGTTTCATATTCAACGTGTGCCGTGTTGATTGTAATACCACGTTCACGTTCTTCCGGTGCTTTATCGATATCAGCATAGTCTTCGAATTTAGCATAGCCTTTTTCGGAGAGTACTTTTGTGATAGCAGCCGTCAGAGTCGTTTTGCCATGGTCAACGTGACCGATGGTGCCAATGTTAACATGCGGTTTGGTTCTTTCGTAATGTTCTTTTGCCATTTTGCATTTCCTCCAATGTGTATTTTAGGATATTTTAGCCTTTGTCGCTAATAACTTTTTCCGCTACGTTCTTAGGAACTTCTTCGTAGTGGTCAAAAGTCATTGTATAGACGCCACGGCCCTGCGTCTTAGAACGCAGATCCGTTGCATAGCCAAACATTTCTGCCAACGGTACGAAGGCGTTGATGTGTTCTGCACCGGAACGCATTTCCATGCCTTCCACACGGCCACGGCGGGAGTTCAGGTCACCGATAACGTCGCCCATGTATTCTTCCGGAACAACAACTTCAACTTTCGTGTACGGTTCGAGGAGAACCGGGTTAGCTTTCTTAGCGCCTTCTTTGAAGCCCATGGAGCCGGCGATCTTAAATGCCATTTCCGAGGAGTCAACATCATGGTAAGAGCCGTCGAATACGACAACTTTGATGTCTACCATCGGGAAGCCTGCGAGTACGCCTGTTTCCATTGCTTCTCTGACACCAGCTTCAACGGAGCCAATGTATTCTTTAGGAATTGCACCGCCAACGACTTTGTTTTCAAATTCAAAGCCCTGACCAGCTTCCTGCGGAATAAGTTTGAGCCAGCAGTCACCATACTGACCACGGCCACCAGACTGACGGACGAAACGGCCTTCCTGTTCGACGCTCTTGCGAATGGTTTCGCGGTATGCAACCTGAGGTTTGCCGACGTTGCAGTCTACTTTGAATTCACGGGACATACGGTCAACGATGATGTCCAAATGAAGTTCGCCCATGCCGGAGATGATGGTCTGGCCTGTTTCGGCATCGGTGTGTACTTTGAAGGTCGGATCTTCTTCTGCCAGACGGGAAAGGGCTACGCCCATCTTTTCCTGGTCAGCTTTAGTCTTCGGTTCAACAGCAACGGAGATAACCGGATCAGGGAATTCCATTTTTTCCAGAATGATCGGGTGTTTTTCATCGCAAAGTGTATCGCCAGTCGTCGTATCTTTGAGACCAACAATACCGCCAATATCACCTGTATAGGCGATAGAAACTTCTTCACGGTGGTTAGCGTGCATACGCAGGATACGGCCTACACGTTCTTTTTTGCCTTTTGTAGAGTTGTAGACATACGTACCGGATTCGAGCGTACCCGAATAAATACGGAAGAATGCCAATTTACCTACAAAGGGGTCAGCCATGATCTTGAAGGCCAGGGCCGAGAACGGAGCGTCATCCGATGCTTCGCGCGTTTCTTCTTCATCTGTATCCGGGTTCGTACCTTTAACAGGAGGAATATCGAGCGGCGACGGCATGTAGTCTACTACAGCGTCGAGCAGCATCTGTACACCTTTGTTTTTGTATGCAGAACCGCAAAGTACCGGGAACATAGCGTTCGTGCAGACAGCTTTACGGATTGCTTTTTTGAGTTCGTCGATCGTGATTTCTTCGCCTTCGAGATACTTCATCATCAGTTCTTCGTCTGTATCGCATACAGCTTCGATCATGATGTTGTGGTATTCTTCGGCTTCGTCTTTCATGTCGTCCGGAATATCGACAACTTCGATTTCTTTACCGAGGTCATCATCATAAATTTCTGCTTTCATCGTGATCAGATCAATGATCCCTTTGAAATCTGCTTCAGCACCGATCGGCAGCTGAATAGCAACGGCGTTAGCCTGCAGACGGTCTTTCATCATTTGTACGCAGTTCAGGAAATCTGCACCGGTCGTATCCATCTTGTTGATGAAAGCGATACGCGGTACATGGTAGTGTTCTGCTTGACGCCAAACCGTTTCGGACTGCGGTTCTACCCCGCCTTTGGCGGAGAAAACAGCAACAGAACCATCGAGTACGCGCAAGGAACGTTCAACTTCTACTGTGAAGTCAACGTGCCCCGGAGTATCGATGATGTTGATACGATGTCCTTTCCAATGAGCCGTCGTAGCAGCGGACGTGATCGTAATGCCACGTTCCTGTTCCTGGGCCATCCAGTCCATGGTAGCAGCGCCATCATGAACTTCGCCGATTTTATGAACTCGGCCGGTGTAGAAAAGGATTCGTTCTGTTGTCGTGGTTTTACCGGCATCGATGTGGGCCATGATACCAATATTTCTTGTTTTTTCCAAAGGAAATTCTCTACCCACGATTTTTTCCACTCCTCATGTAATAATCTAATTACCAGCGATAATGTGCAAAAGCCTTATTGGCTTCAGCCATTTTATGCGTATCTTCTTTCTTCTTTACAGCAGCGCCTGTGTTATTGAAGGCATCCATCAATTCACCAGCGAGCTTTTCTTTCATCGTGCGTTCGCCACGTTTACGGGCGTAGCCTACGGTCCAACGAATACCGAGGGACAGACGGCGGTCTGCACGTACTTCAACCGGTACCTGGTAGTTGGCACCGCCGACACGGCGGGCACGTACTTCGAGTACGGGCATTACATTGTTGAGAGCCTGTTCAAAAACTTCCAACGGTTCTTTGTTCATTTTGGAACGGATGATGTCGAATGCATCGTATACGATGGATTCAGCGACACCTTTTTTGCCGTCCAGCATTACTTTATTGATGAAGCGCGTTACCAATTTGGAATGGTACACCGGATCCGGCAGCACATCGCGCTTGGGCACTGGGCCTTTTCTTGGCATGTCTAATTCCTCCCTTTATATGTAGGTTATCTTTTCATCTTAACTTGGCTGGCAACGATTATTTGCCTTTTTTAGCGCCGTACTTGGAACGGGACTGATGACGATCAGCTACACCAGCTGTATCCAAAGCACCACGTACGATGTGATAACGTACACCAGGAAGGTCCTTAACACGACCGCCTCTGATTAATACAACACTGTGTTCCTGTAAATTGTGACCAATGCCGGGGATATACGCAGTTACTTCGATAGCGTTCGTCAAGCGTACACGGGCAACTTTACGCAGAGCAGAGTTAGGTTTCTTCGGCGTTGCTGTGTAAACACGTGTGCACACGCCACGTTTCTGCGGGCAGTTTTTTAAAGCCGGTGCTGTGGATTTCGTAATGGAATCCTGACGACCTTTTCGAACCAATTGGTTGATTGTTGGCATATGGGCACCTCCTCTCCAAACAATTAGATTTATAATGTAATCACCAAAGGAGCCAGTGGCTCCGGAAAGTGATATTACCAAAATTAAGCAAGCACTCCTACAGCGGCTGCGCCGACTTTGATCCGGCAGGCCTGTCCCAGCTCTGCCATGGTGCTGTTCTGATCGACGGGAATTCCCATTTCAGAAGCACAGGCCAGTAACGGGGCAACAACCTGGGCATCGCAATCCTTTGCAATGTACAGCTGTGTGACTTCGTTTCGTTTCATTGCTTTTAGCGTCTGCTTGGCACCGACAGTTTTCTTTACGGTTCCCAATATTTCTAAGCTCACGAAACATCACTCCTTAGAATATGCAATTTGTGCGCAGTGCCAACACTGCGACACTTAGATATTTTATCATCAGCCCCTGGGGATGTCAATGATTTTTTCGTAAAGTAAGCCATCTTTTATTACACTGTGCCGGGTGTTTTATTTTTTTCTGTGCCGGCCAAATGCGGGTCATGCTATGAGAAAATGCAAAAACATCCTGCTACGTTCCTCCCTGTGGGGAGGCCGTAGCAGGATGTTTCCTGATAAAGCGCAGGTACTTATGCTTCTTCCGGCATGTCGACGGGATTGCCTTCTTCGTCTTCATACGTAACGGCCGGCGGAATCGTCTTGACAACTTTTACCTTGCGGTAACGGCTCATGCCTGTACCGGCAGGAATCAGCTTGCCAATAATGACGTTTTCCTTGAGGCCCAGAAGCGGGTCGACCTTACCTTTAATAGCTGCATCGGTGAGGACACGTGTCGTTTCCTGGAAGGATGCGGCCGAAAGGAACGATTCTGTAGCCAAGGCGGCTTTAGTAATCCCCAAGAGGATGGCCTTGCCGACGGCTTCCTTGCTCCCGGCTGCTTTCAGACGCTTGTTCTGATCTTCAAAGATGTTGACGTCTACATAATCGCCAGGCAGGAGATCGGCAGAACCGGGATCTTCGATCTTAATCTTCCGCAGCATCTGGCGGACGATGACTTCGATGTGTTTATCGTTAATTTCAACACCCTGGGATTTGTAAACCTTCTGTACTTCGTATACGAGGTACCGCTGTGTAGCTTCTACACCGAGGATCCGCAGGATATCATGCGGGTTGATGGAACCGGCAGTAATACGCGTACCCTTTTCGATGACATCACCTTCGTGGACGACGAGGTGCGAGCCATACGGAATAGTGTAGCTCCGTTCTTCGCCGTTTTTGGCAACGACGTGTACGATATTGATATCGTGATGGTCTTCTTTTTCCGTAATGGAAACAGTGCCGTCGATTTCTGTAACGATAGCATTGCCCTTCGGTTTACGTGCTTCAAACAATTCTTCGACACGAGGAAGACCCTGTGTAATATCGCCGGCAGAAGCGACGCCGCCTGTATGGAAGGTACGCATAGTCAGCTGTGTGCCCGGTTCACCGATGGACTGGGCAGCAATGATGCCGACCGATTCACCGACGTTGACCTTGCCGCCTGTACCGAGGTCACGGCCATAGCACTTAGCACATACGCCATAGCGGCTGCGGCACGTGAGGACGCTGCGGATTTTGACCTTGTCGTAATATTTAACGACTTCTTTGGCCTTATCTTCCATAATTTCTTCGTTCAGCGGTACGATAACTTCGCCTGTGTCTTTATTAATCAATGTTTCAGCTGCCGTACGGCCAACAATACGGTCTTCCAGCGGTTCGATGACGCCATTGCCTTCGACAATAGCCGTTACATAGACGCCGCGGATATCGTTGTTGCGTACTTTGACTTCCGTTACATCGCTCGTGAGGATGCGTTCAATCGCATCTTCCGTCAGCGGTGTACCGGCCGGGCAGATTTCATTCTGGTTCGAATCGATTACAGCTGTTTCGACGGTCTTGCCCAGCATATTTTCTACCATGGACTGGCGCAAGGCTGCGCGGATGCTGTCTTCCGGTGCGCCGAGATATACCGTTTCGATGACGTTGGTATGATTCATGTCGTCATTGATATCCATCTGGCTGCCACGGAGGGAGAGCTTCGGCACCTTGTGGGCAACGAGGACGTCCATATCATCTGTCGTCAGCAAGTGTTCTTCTTCGAAGATCACTTCGCCCGTTTCCGTATCGACAATTTCCTTAGCCAACACGCGGCCAATGAGCTTATCTGCCAAGAGCGTTACAGCCTGGCGGCACGAGCCGGCCAGACGGGCCCGTTCGCGGACCAAATCGATACCGAATACGTCGCAGTCGTCTTCACGGACGATAACGTCCTGGGAAACGTCGACGAGACGACGGGTCAGGTAACCCGAGTCAGCTGTACGCAGAGCCGTATCGGCCAAGCCTTTACGGGCGCCATGGGACGATGTAAAGTAATCCAATACGGACAAGCCTTCGCGGAAGTTTGCTTTGATCGGCAAGTCGATGATCCGGCCAGACGGGTCAGCCATCAAGCCACGCATACCGGCAACCTGACGAATCTGCTGTTTATTACCACGAGCACCGGAGTCAGCCATCATGAAGATGGAGTTGAACGGATCCATGTTATCCATCATGACTTCTGTGACATCATCTGTTGCTTTTTCCCAAAGGGCGCACGTCTTACGATAGCGTTCATCTTCTGTAATCAAGCCGCGCAAGTACATCTGTGTAACATTCTGTACCTGCTTGTCGGCTGCGTCGAGGATGTCCCATTTTTCTTCCGGAATCTGAATATCCGAAATGGCAATGGACATGCCGGCCTGTCGTGCATAGTGATAGCCAATATTTTTAATACGGTCCAGGAGTTCTGCCGTTTCCGTATTGCCAACGAGATGGAAGCAGGCATCGACGAGCTTGCCGATCTGTTTCTTATTCATCAGTACGCCCAGGCAATCGACATCGACGTATTCTTTGCCTTCTTTAAAGGCGGCGACGGCTTCCTTGTCGATCTTACGCGACGGCAAGGGCCGTACACTCAGGAGGTCGACATTAAATTTATCTTTCATGGCCTGGAAGCCATAATCCAGGATGCGGCCTTCGCTATCTTTGATCTTAACGAAGTGTGTCGAATCGATGAGGCCGTTTTCATAGGCAAAGACGGCATCTTCCGGATTGGTAAAGACCATGACTTTATCTGTGTGATACAAACGCAGTGGTTCGTACAACTGGTAATTATAGAGGAGCTTGCCTGCCGTCGTTTCAATGAGGCCGTGTTCCGGAATCCGGACTTTGATCAGCGCTTCAATTTCGATCGCTTTGGCATCGTAGGCGAGCATGACTTCATCGTAATTGGAGAAGATCTTGCCTTCGCCCTTAGCACCCGGTTTAACCAGTGTCAGGTAGTACGCGCCGAGAACCATATCCTGTGTCGGTACGGCAACAGGCTTGCCATCCTTCGGCGCCAGGATGTTATGGGCCGAGAGCATGAGGGTTCTGGCTTCAGACTGGGCTTCAATGGAGAGCGGCAGATGGCAGGCCATCTGGTCACCGTCGAAGTCAGCGTTGTAGGCAGTACAAACGAGGGGATGCAGCTTGATGGCGCGGCCTTCCCAGAGGATCGGTTCGAAGGCCTGAATGCCCAAGCGATGCAACGTCGGGGCACGGTTCAGGAGAACAGGATGTTCCTTGATGACGTCTTCCAGGACGTCCCATACTTCGCCATTGACGCGTTCCACTTTTTTCTTTGCGTTCTTGATATTTGTAGCAATGCCCTTTTCCACAAGCTTTTTCATGACGAACGGCTTGAAGAGTTCCAAGGCCATTTCTTTCGGCAGACCGCACTGGTGCATTTTCAGTTCAGGACCGACAACGATAACGGAACGGCCGGAATAGTCGACACGTTTACCGAGGAGGTTCTGACGGAAACGGCCCTGTTTCCCTTTCAGCATATCCGACAGGGATTTCAGAGGACGGTTGCCCGGACCCGTAACAGGACGGCCACGACGGCCATTATCGATCAATGCGTCGACAGCTTCCTGAAGCATACGCATTTCGTTACGGACGATGATATGAGGAGCGCCCAATTCGAGGAGACGGCTCAGGCGGTTATTACGGTTGATGACACGGCGATACAGGTCATTCAGGTCAGACGTAGCGAAACGGCCGCCATCAAGCTGTACCATCGGGCGCAGTTCCGGCGGAATAACCGGAACGACATCGAGGATCATCCATTCCGGTTTATTGCCGGAATGACGGAAGGCTTCTACGACTTTCAAACGGCGGATCGCACGTACGCGGCGCTGGCCCGAAGAATCACGCAATTCTTCACGCAATTCTTTATCTAAGGCATCGAGATCCAGGTTCTGCAACAGTTCTTTAATAGCTGCAGCACCCATGCCGACGCGGAAACGTTCACCATACATGTCATAATATTGGCTGTATTCTGTTTCCGTCAGCAGCTGTTTTTGTACGAGCGGCGTATCGCCCGGATCGAGGACGATATACGAAGCAAAATACAATACTTTTTCCAGCGAACGCGGCGAAATATCAAGGATCAGCCCCATCCGGCTCGGAATGCCTTTAAAATACCATATATGTGAAACCGGCGTAGCCAGTTTAATATGCCCCATGCGTTCACGACGAACTTTGGCCCGCGTTACTTCAACGCCGCAGCGGTCGCAGACGACGCCTTTATAACGGATGCGTTTATACTTACCGCAATGGCATTCCCAGTCTTTTGTCGGCCCAAAGATGCGTTCACAAAACAGGCCGTCCCGTTCCGGTTTTAACGTCCGGTAATTGATCGTTTCCGGCTTTTTTACTTCGCCGTACGACCATTCCAGGATTTTTTCCGGTGATGCCAGACCAATCCGCATAGAATCAAATTCATTCACATCCAGCACAAATACCGCTCCCTTCTCTGCGTGTACTATTATTCTTCATCATTATTATCGGTATCGTTATCCCCACCGGGAACAGTTTCATAGGTCATGCCACTCATGACATCGTCTTCTTCGCCGGCTGTGACATATTCATCATCAGAGTTTTCCGCGTCATCCGGTGTAGCTGCGCCTGCTTCATGATGAGCTGCTGCGTCTACGCCTTCTTCGCCTTCCATGACCTGACGGATTTCGTCGCTATCACCCTGTTCGATATCGTCATCATCATCGAGTTCCTTAATGACGACTTCTTCACCGTCTTCATTCAGGATCTGTACGTCAAGGCCGATAGCCTGCAATTCCTTCAGCAATACCTTGAAGGATTCCGGTACGCCCGGTTCAGGAATATTTTCGCCTTTGACGATCTTTTCGTATGCCTTAACACGGCCGACAACATCGTCAGATTTTACCGTCAGCATTTCCTGCAGCGTATAGGCTGCGCCGTAGGCTTCAAGAGCCCAAACTTCCATTTCCCCGAAACGCTGGCCACCGAACTGGGCTTTACCACCGAGCGGCTGCTGTGTAACCAGGGAGTACGGACCGGTCGAGCGGGCATGGATCTTATCGTCGACCAGGTGATGCAGTTTGAGGAAGTACGTATAACCGACAGTGACGCGGCGGTCGAACGGTTCGCCTGTACGGCCATCGTAGAGGACGGTCTTGCCATCTTCCGGCAGGCCGGTCATCTTGAGGGCTGCAAAGACATCTTCTGCATGGGCACCATCGAATACCGGTGTAGCAATGTGAATACCGGCTTTATCCGGCTTCGGCATGCCGTATTTATCATAATCATAGCCATTTTCACGCAGTTTGGCTTCCAGTGTCGGATCCATGTTCTTGATCTGCATGCCTAATTCATGCATGGCCCAACCCAAATGGGTTTCCAGTACCTGTCCGATATTCATACGGGAAGGTACGCCCAAGGGGTTCAGTACGATCTGAACCGGTGTGCCATCAGGCAGGAACGGCATGTCTTCCTGGCGCATAACGCGGGAAACAACGCCCTTGTTACCATGACGGCCGGACATCTTATCGCCTTCGTGAATCTTACGTTTCTGGGCAATGTAGACGCGGACCAAACGGTTTACGCCCGGCGGCAGTTCATCGCCATTTTCACGGGAGAAGACGCGGACGTCGACGATCTTGCCGGATTCGCCGTGCGGTACACGCAGGGACGTGTCGCGGACTTCCCGTTCTTTATCGCCGAAGATTGCCCGCAGGAGACGTTCTTCCGGGGTCAGTTCCGTTTCGCCCTTCGGCGTTACTTTACCGACCAATACGTCACCGGGGAATACATCGGCACCGATCATGATAATCCCGTCTTCATCGAGGTTCTTCGTGCTGTCTTCACTGACATTCGGGATTTCACGGGTAATTTCTTCAGAGCCTAATTTCGTATCACGGGCATCGCATTCATATTCTTCAATATGGACGGATGTATAGAGATCGTTTTTCGGCAGATCTTCACTAAGGAGAACAGCATCTTCGTAGTTATAGCCTTCCCACGGCATGTAAGCGACGAGGATGTTATAGCCAAGGGCCAATTCGCCACCATCCGTAGCCATGCCGTCAGCCAGTACCTGGCCGGCTTCTACATGTTCGCCCTTATAGACGAGCGGACGCTGGTTGATACAGGTGCTCTGGTTAGAACGGACGAATTTGATCAATTTATACGAATCTACAGAGCCTTCGTCTGTCGTAACTACGATTTCATCGCCGGTTACGCGTTTCACGACACCGGCATGTTTTGCCAGGATGCAGACGCCGGAGTCACAGGCGGCTTTGTATTCCATACCTGTACCGACGAGCGGTGCCTGCGTGCGCAGGAGAGGTACGGCCTGACGTTGCATGTTCGCACCCATGAGGGCACGGTTCGCATCATCGTTTTCCAGGAACGGAATCATAGAAGTACCGACGGAAACAACTTCTTTTGGCGATACGTCCATGAAGTCTACGCGTTCTGCCCGGAATTCACGGGTATCTTCACCGTGACGGCAGGCAACACGTTCATTGACGAAATGGCCGTCGTCCGTCAGCGGTTCGTTAGCCTGGGCAATGATATACTGTTCTTCTTCATCAGCAGTAATATAATGTACGTCGTTCGTTACGACGTGGGTTTCTTTATCTACACGGCGGTACGGTGCTTCGATGAAGCCGAATTCGTTTACTTTACCAAAGCAGGCCAAGGACGAAATCAGACCGATGTTCGGGCCTTCAGGCGTTTCTACCGGGCACATACGGCCGTAGTGAGAGTGATGGACGTCGCGGACTTCGAAGCCTGCGCGTTCACGCGAGAGACCGCCAGGGCCAAGGGCACTGAGACGGCGTTTATGTGTCAGTTCAGCCAAGGGGTTTGTCTGGTCCATGAACTGGGACAGCTGGCTGGAACCGAAGAATTCTTTAATAGCCGCTACGACGGGGCGGATATTGATCAGCATCTGCGGTGTGATCTGTTCCGTATCCTGTGTCGTCATGCGTTCGCGGACAACACGTTCCATACGGGTCAGGCCAATGCGGAACTGATTCTGGAGCAATTCGCCAACGCAGCGCAGACGACGGTTGCCCAAATGGTCAATATCGTCGACATTGCCAAAGCCATCCATGAGGTTCAGGAGGTAGTCGATATTGGCAATGATGTCTTCCGGCGTAATCGTGCGATGGTCATACGGGAGATTGCTGTTGTTACAGATCACCTTATATACGGAACCATCGGCTTTTTCTACGTAGGCAATGGCCAGGCCATCACCGGCATAGACACCGCTTTCTTTAATCTTTTCAACTTCGGCCGAGCCAATTTCCGTATGTGCTTCGATGACGACTTCGCCCGTTTCCGGGTTGACAATCGGTTCGTGCAGGGTCAGGCCAAAGAGACGGCGTTCCCAGCCCAGCTTCTTACCTGCCTTGTAACGGCCAACGCGGGCCATATCATAGCGGCGCGGATCGAAGAAGAGGTTTTCAAAGAGGCTGCGTGCACTTTCTACTGTCGGCGGTTCGCCCGGACGGAGTTTTTTATAGATTTCTACGAGAGCTTCATCCTGCGATTCTGTCGTATCCTTTTCAAGCGTCGCTTTCAGGCGTTTGTCGTCATAGAACAGTTCGAGAATATCCGCGTTGCTCGACCAGCCTAAAGCACGGATCAATACGGTAACCGGGATCTTACGGTTACGGTCGATACGGGCATAGACGATATCGTTTGCATCTGTTTCGAGTTCGATCCAGGCACCACGGTTCGGGATAACCGTCGAGTTGTACAGACGGATCCCCATGGGGTCGATTTCACGACCGTAGTACACGCCAGGAGAACGGACCAACTGGCTGACAATAACACGTTCAGCACCGTTGATAATGAACGTACCTGTATCGGTAATCAGTGGAAAATCACCCATAAATACTTCCTGATCCTTAATTTCACCGGTCACATGATTGACCAGGCGGATCTGGACACGCAATGGCGCAGCATACGTCGTATCACGTTTCTTGCACTCCTGGATGTCGTATTTGGGATCTCCCAATTTAAAATTTTCAAAGGACAAGGATAAATTCCCCGCGGCATCTTCGATAGGCGAAATATCCTTGAATATATCTTTCAGCCCTTTTTCTAAGAACCATTCGTAAGACTTAATCTGTAAGTCCAGCAAATGCGGCATCTTCAAGACTTCGTTGATCTTCGCATACGTATAGCGAGTTCTTTTCCCAACTTGTACAGGTTTGAACATGCTGTTACTTCACCCCTTATAAAAAGTAAATCATTCGACGGAAACGTATCTTGTCAAAGCGACAAAAAAGCAAGGCTCCCTATCAAGAATAGACTGAACCTTGCTTAATTTTTTTGTTGACCGGAAGCATTTCCTCCATGCATTTCACCAATAGCACACTCGCAAATTGAACATTTTGCAATAAGTAATTATATCATGTGAAAAAACACTTGTCAACTTTTATTTTATTGTTTTTTTCTTTAAAATTTACTGGATTTTGGCCAGTGTATATTTCTTTTTACCCTTCCGCACGATAACGAAGTGGCCATGGGAATTTTTATGAGGCCGTACGATTTCGTCCAGGCTGGTTACTTTCACGCCGTTAATCGTAATGGCACCATTCGTTACGTCTTCACGGGCCTGCCGCTTGGACGAATAAATGGTCGAATCGACGAGCCAGTTGACGACGTCTTTTTCTTCATTCGTCACATTGACCGTCGGCATCTTGCCAAAGGCCTGGGTGAGTTCGCTTTCCGAAAGATCGGCAATGCTGCCATGATACAGGGCTTCTGTAATATTCTGGGCTTCTTTCAGCGCTTCCGGGCTGTGTACGAAGGACGTTACTTCTTCAGCCAGCCGGCGCTGGGCCAGGCGTTTTTCCGGTTCGGTCTTAACAGCTTCTGCGAGCGCATCGATTTCTTCTTTGCTGAGGAATGTGAAGTACTTCAGGTATTTAACGACGTCCGCATCATCCTGATTGAGCCAGAACTGATAGAATTCGAAAGGCGAGGTCTTCTCCGGATCGAGCCAGATAGCACCGCCGGCCGTTTTGCCAAACTTCGTGCCGTCCGCTTTCAGCATGAGCGGAATGGTGAGGGCATAGACCGGTGTATTGCCGCCGTGCATCTTACGGATCATATCGATGCCGCCGGTAATGTTCCCCCACTGATCAGCGCCACCGACCTGAAGCTGTACATCATGAGTGCTGTACAGATGTTCATAATCGACAGCCTGAAGGATCTGGTATGTAAATTCCGTAAAGGAAATACCGTTTTCCAAACGGCTGGCAACAACTTCCTTCGCCAGCATGATGTTAATGGGGAAAAGCTTGCCATAGTCGCGTAAAAAGTCGAGCAGGCTGATTTTAGAAAGCCAGTCGTAGTTATTGACAAACGTAATGTTTTGGTCGTCACCAAAAAGGTGAGTAAACTGGGCTTTTAACTTTTCTGCATTGGCCTGGATGGTTTCCATCGTCTGCAGCTGCCGTTCTGTCTTGCGGCCGCTGGGATCACCGATGGCGCCCGTACCGCCGCCGATGACGATATACGGGTGATGACCTGCCATAGCAAACCGTTTCAGCATCATAAACGGAATCAAGTGACCAATATGAAGGCTGTCCCCCGTCGGGTCAACGCCGCAATACAGGGAGATGCTCTTTTCCTCTGTAAGCTTCCGGAGATTTTCTTCTTCTGTCATCTGATTTACGGCACCACGCCAGGACAATTCATCAATAATGTTCATCTAACCTGCTCCTTTATCTGTATAATGTAATCTGTTTACTCATTATAGACTACTGCCTTGCCTACGTCAATGACAGGCCTTCGCCCCTGTTTTGTTCCTTATTTAGGCTGACGGCGCAGATGGACGGAAAAGCCATGGTACAGTTCCTTGAAGTATGCCAGACGCACGCGGCCCTGATCATCGTAGGTAAAACCGTCTTCGGCAAATTCAACCCCCTGCCGTTTGTAATAGGCAATAGCCCGGTCTATATCACGCGTATCGATACCGACATGCCCCTTTTCGCCAGGCAACTTTTTATAGCATACTTCTACGAGCGTGCCTACAAACCACGAAGCACCGGGCACTTCGATTTTTTTCTGATGCAAGAGGCCGCACAGGCGGTCGGTCACAGCTTCTGCTTCTTCTTTCGTCTGGCAGTGAATGCCTGTGTGACAAATGGCAAAACCCAGGAGCTTATCGACAGCAGCCTGGCAGGTCGCCGTAATATCAGCCCATTGGCGGTTCTTGACCATTGCCGATGGCGTCATAAAGCTGCCGCCAACAGCAGCGACATTGGGCAGATCCAGATATTCCAGCATATTATCGTAATTGACGCCGCCTGTAGGCACGAATTTCATATGGCCAAAGGGGCCGGCCAAAGCTTTCAGTGTCTTCACGCCGCCATAGGCTGCAGCCGGGAAGAATTTGCAGACTTCAATGCCCATGCCGTTAGCTGCTTCAATATCTGCCGGCGATACCGTACCGGGCAGGATATCAATGTGATTGCGCAGGCACCATTCCGTAACAGCCGGATTAAAAGCCGGCGTAACGATAAACGTAGCCCCTGCCCGCACAGCGGCTTCTGCCTGAGCCACATTGTGTACCGTACCGGCACCAACGATGAGACCCGGTACATGCTGGGCCATAGCGCGGATCGTATCGAGGCAGGCATCGGTACGGAAGGTCACTTCTGCAATAGGAATACCGCCGGCAACCAGGGCCTGGCCAAAGGGTACAGCCTGGGCCGCATCATCGAGAACAATCAAAGGAACTAAGCCTATATCCAATATGGTTTGCATGTTTTTACTAATCATTGTACATCTTCCCCCTCATTATTACGTTGAAATGTTTCCAGTTCCTGCCGTGTGGGCAGGCCTTCATTATCACCGGCTACCTGAATCTGCAGGGCACCGATAGCAGCACCGCGCCGGGCAGCAGCATACAAAGGCAGGCCATCTAGCACACCGCTGGTAAAGCCTACGGCAAAGCCATCGCCAGCCCCGACGGTATCCACAATAGTTGCGACGGGATAGCTGGGAACGTACTGTGCGCCGGCTTCTGAGCAGACATAGGCGCCATGGCTGCCACCGAGCTTGATGACCGCCATCTGTACGCCCTGGTCCAAATAGTACTTGCCAATTTCCTTTTCATCGGCCAGACCGGTAATCCGCTTGGCTTCTTCCAGTCCCGGCAAAACAATATCTGCATGCAGGCTGGCTTCGCCAATGACCTTACACATTTCCCTTTCGGAAGGCCAAAGCATGGGCCGCAAGTTAGGGTCAAAGGAAACCAGTGCGCCGTGCTGCCGGGCCTGTTCCATCAGGGCATAAATGGACTGGCGGCAAGTATCCGATAAGGCCAGGGGAATCCCCGTCACGTGTACGAGCTTGACATCCTGCCAGTCAATCGCGTCGAGTGCAGCCGGCAGCAAATGGGTAAAGGCCGTATTTTTACGGATATTGGCAACCTTAGGATCACCGCTCGACACCTTTTCCTTCATTTGGTAACCCGTCATATAGGCCTTATCTGTCTGCACATACGCATCGTGAATATGATTTTCCTTTAGGAAATTGCGGATGCAAGCGCCAAAGGGATCGGCACCCACGCGGGAAATGTAATAGGCATCAAAGCCCAGCCGGGCCATCCCTACGATATAGTTCAGTTCTGCGCCGCATACGTGGCGTTCAAAATGTTTCACCAGATCCAGCGGGCCTTCACTTTCTGCTACGAGGAGGCCCATGGCCTCACCAATCGTTAAAACCTTTGTCATGAATACACCTCATTCTGTTTTTAGTACGCTGTACTTCATGCGGCAGGCAAACAAGACGTCTGCTGCCGCCACAGGCTAGCCTTTAACAGCCGCCGTGTAAAAGGCAGCTGCTTCTTCGATTTCCTGCCAGGCACCCCGGGCCACGCGTTCAGCACTGACCAGATTATTGCCAATACCGAAGGAATCGACGCCGGCCGCCAAAAACTCGTGAATATTCTGTTCCGATACGCCGCCTACGGCAGAAAGCCTGAGCTGCGATAAGGAAGATTTCACAGCCTTGAAGTAAGCCGGTCCCAGGCCGGACGCAGGAAAAATCTTGACGATATCGGCACCGCTTTCCCAGGCCAGTTCGGCCTCTGTCGGCGTGTAGGCACCCGGCAGGGAAAGGAGTCCCAATTCTTTCGTACGGCGGATAACATCCACATTGGTATTGGGAGAAATCATAAACTCTGCACCGGCAGCTGCCGCATCTTCTACCTGCTTAACTGTCAGCACCGTTCCGGCACCGATATGCAGGGATGGATAAAATTTTTCCTTCAAAAGGGCAATGCTCTGTAACGTATCGGCACAAGCCGCTTCATCACCAGGCCGGTAGGTTACTTCCACAAAGCGCACGCCGCCCCTGGCCAAGGCTTCTACAGCCGGCACAATGGACGAGCTCGGCACGCCCCGGATAATAGAGATTATTTTTGCTTCCACCATTTCCTGTAATACACTCATACGCTTCCTCCTTACTGAATTAAACCGCGCCGTTTGGCCAGCATGATAGCACCGTAACCGGACAGGCCCCGTTGCTGCTCAGCCGTGGCCAGGACCGTACGCCAGCCCTGCTTGGCAAACATACACGCATAGGCAGCCTGCAAAACGGGCCGGCCGGCTACGACAAACACAGCGTCATCCAAACCGGCAAAAAGACTGCTCCGCTTCAGGGAATAGAGATCATCTGCCAACAAGAGTCCTTGCAGATAGTTCTGTAATTCCAGCGTCGTGCCCTGGTCAAACATGCCTAAGATACGGGTCATAAAGGCGCCGTGCAAGAGGCCCAGCTGCGCATGGTCGGCCAGGCCCCGCAAAAAGGCAGCTTCATCAAACGAAGCTGCATAGGACCGCTGCAGTGTGTCCGCCAGGATCGTATCGTAGGTCAGTGAATGAAGGACTTCCCCACCGAGGGTGGTGAGACACCCAAGGAGCCGTTCCTGTCCGTCCAGCATAATATACTTATTATGAGAACCAGGCAGAACCAAGACAGCCGGACCTTCTGGTGCTGCATAGGCCAGCAGGCCGGCCGCTTCCGTTTCTTCCCCCCGCATGATATCCATATGGTCAATCGTTGCCGCCGTGCACGCAGCCGGGTCCAGATTGCGCAGGCCCGGAACGAACCAAATAGCCTGTGGGCAAACGTCCTCTATGGTTTGGCAGACCATAGCCTGCGCCAATTCATCTAAGGTTACCGGTGCCGTCACATGTTCAATTTCACAAAGGCCAACATTACTGGTCAGCATCCCTGCCGCCAGGACCAGGGACACATCGGCTAAGGAAATCCCAGCCTGGTGCGCCGCCTCGTTCAGAGTCTGACGAACAGCGCCAAGCAGCCGGGTCTTATTCCCGTCAATTGCCGTATTGCGCACACCTACAGCAACCCGGGCCTCACCTGCGATTTGCCCGTCTTTCCAGATGTAAGACCGCGTATTACTCGTACCACCATCTATCGTTGCAATAAACAAATAAACCACCCTCCTACCCTATGTGTATATACTGATATTGTAGCATATTTCATAAGATACGTATAAAAGCTCTTCTTCCCTAGCATTTTATACTATCAGGACAGGTAAGACAACACTGATACTTTATTATAAAATATAAATTATGCTCATTATATTTATATAATTTACCAGCCTAGGTATTTCCACTCTACCCGCAATTCCCATATCTATTGCCCTTTCCTGTCTAATTCAGTATACTGTAAGAAATTTGTATTGTATTTTCACACTATTTATAGAGGTGTCTTTATTGAAACTTACAGTTGATGAGATTCTCCATTATCCGGAATTTTCCGGTCTCCACCTGCTGGCTGGCGCCGGCGGCGTTTCCAACCAGGTTTCTTCTTGTGGCATTTTAGATTATGAATACGACAAAACGCTGAAAAACAAATATACCAAGCTGAGCTTTATTCCCAATCAGCTGATTTTGTCCAGTTTGCAATATGCCAAGGAGGCCCCGGGCTGTTTGATCGATGCCATCCGCTTGCTGCATCACAAACAGTGCAGCTGCCTGGTCATTAAAAATGTGTACGGTTTGCCTTTAGCGCCGCATATCCTGCGCTATGCCGATTCCGCCAATTTCCCTATTATCGTCATCCGCAGTTCCGAGCAGTATTTTGAACGGATTATCGTCAACGTGTATAAACGGCTCCAAAGTCTGCACGATTTCGACAAATTTGAGCAGCTCGTTGCTACCATTCTCGCCCTGCCCGAGCACGATCCCCGGCAAAAGGAGTTGCAGCTGGAAATCAACCCGTGTTTGCAGCCTGATATCTTTTGTATGTATTTCCGTGCCCTCCATCCCGTATCTGCCGATGAATACCAAAAGCTGGAAGAAACGGCGACAGCAGCAAACCTCTTAACATCCTATAGCACATTGCTGCGCTATAAAAACGGCTTTATATATATCCATTCATCGTATAACTTTAAAAACGCCAAATCCAGTAACCTGGCGACGGAAATCCTTACAGGTCCCTTACAGGCCTGCGCCGGGGCATATTGTATTGGCGTCAGTTCCATTCATTACAGGGAACGGAAAATCAAGCTGTGCCTGGAAGAGGCCATTTACAGCAGCTACTTCGCGGCACCTGACCAGGGTCTGTTCAGGACCTATGAATCGTTAGGGATTAACAGCATCTTGCTGCCCTATTGCCGTGAACCGGCTATGCAGCATTTCGCCAATACCATCCTCAATCCGTTACGCGACTATGATTCGGAAAATCATACGTCCCTTTTAGAAACAGCTTCAGCCTTTGTCCGCGCCGGCGGCAGCATTGCCACTACGGCCGAAGGGCTGCAGCAGCATCCCAATACGATCCGTTACCGGCTCAAGCAAATCGGCACTCTCCTCGCGTTGGATGCCTTCCGGCCTGAAGGCTACGAAACGCTCTCCCTGGCCTTACGCATAGACCAGTGCAGCCACATCGAATTATAATGACAAAAACCTCCCTGGCAGCTGTTGCCAAGGAGGTTTTCTTATCGTACTACTCTGTCAGAAAGTGACTGCGTATGAGAACAGTTCTGGCCGTCTGCGCCATGAGGGCATAGCCGGCCGGACTGGGGTGTACGCCGTCGACATAGAGAGACGACGTTCTGTTTGCCTTTTGTGCATCCCAAAGAGCTGCATAGAAATCGAATACGCAGAGCCGTTGCTGCTTGCACTCATTCAGGAGCCACTGGCGATAGGCCGTAAGCCGGTCATTATGCCCAGTGACGGCGTCTGCGGCTTGCCAGCCATAGGCGGCGCTTTCCGGCAGTGTCAGTGGCGGAATACCTACATAGACCGGTTTTCCCTGGGTCTGCAGGCGCGCAATCATATCTGTCATATGCGCCTGCGTCTGCTCCCTGCGTATATCGAGGAGGATGTCATTGGAGCCACCCATGAGAAAGAATGCATCATAGGCAGTCAGCTCCATCGCTTTCAGGCGCTGCAGCATGCCGGCCGTCGTATCGCCGCACAGGCCTTCATTCTGGCACTGTACGCGGCCAGCGCGGCTTAAGAGCGTGAGCCAGCGGTCCTGTGCGGCTACGCCATAGCCAAAGGTCAGGCTGTCACCCAGGCACAGGAGGCGCCTCATGACCGGTCCTGCGGCAACAGCTGCCGTACAGCAGCAACTGCCGTTTCAGAAGAAAGCCACGGTGCCGTAAACTGGCAGCCGGCCCGTTCTAAATCAAGCTGGCAGGCAAAGATTTTCGGCACGGCACTGGCATAGACATTCTTTTCATACATATACCGCAGGGTTTCTTCTACGTTGCCGTCACAAAGAATATGACCGTGGTCGATGAGAACCAGCCGGTTGGCGAAGGGCAGGGCTGCTTCCAGCGAGTGCTCTACGACGACGATCGTATGGCCATATTGTACGTTCAGGTCGTGAATGAGTTCGTAAAAATCACGGGTCCCTTCTGGATCGAGGGCCGATGTCGGTTCGTCAAAGACGAGGATTTCCGGACTGGTCGCCAAGACACTGGCAATGACCAGCCGCTGCCGCTGGCCGCCAGATAACTTACTAAGCTGGCGCTGCCGATATTCCGTCATGTGTACCTTTTCCAGTGACTCCGTAATGGCCGCATCAATCTGCTCCGGTGCTACGCCCTGATTTTCCAGACTGAAGGCAATTTCTTCTTCAACAGTCATAGCCACGAGCTGGCTGTCATAGTCATCGAGCATGGCGCCGACCTTATTGGCCAGCTTGGAAATCGTCGTCTGCGTCGTTGCCTGGCCTTCTACGTAGACCATGCCTTTCATGACGCCGCCAAAATAATGAGGAATAGCGCCGGTCAGAGCCATGCAAAGAGAGCTCTTGCCGCTGCCGCTTTCGCCGGTAATGACCAGAAAATCGCCGGGCTGGATGGCCAGCGTCACGTCATTGAGGACAGGCACCTTCTGTTTATTATGGATATACGAAAGATGTTCCATCGAGACGATGCCCTCTTGTGTCGGCTTCAGGTCGTAGCCGCTGTGATCGGAGGTCACGCTCTGTTCTTCCAGTGAATCGATAATGCCACGGGAGGCAAAGAGGCGGAGCGCCGGGAAATACATGAGCGGCGTTACGACGGCATTTAAGAGGCCGATGACGAATACCAGGGGCAGCATGCCCGTGAAATATACGATATTCGGCAGGCCCATAGCAAACTTCAGAATCGTAACAAAAATACCACCGCTCATGCAGGTTGCCGCAAGGCCCGTCAGGACCGGCAGACAGGAATGACCCTTAAAACGGATGAAGGCCAGGTTCTTGACGATGAGTGTACACGTCAGGGCCCCTGCCGGTTCACTGATCAGGTTGCCATAGGGAAAGCCCGATTTAGACGTCAAGACGTTGACCAGCGCGGCGACAAGGCCAATACCCAGGGACTGGGTATACGAAGGCTTGGTCAGGCAAATGGCGACACAATACGTCGCAATGGTCCAGTTCGGCGTAATACCGGCTACGCTCGGCGACACGAGGTGCAAAATCGTACCGATTGCCAGCATGAGCGTCGTAATCGTAATCCAGCGGAACTGCCCGCCTTGGCGGTGGTGAAATTCTAACGATGCAATATCTGTGATTTGTTTCATCCTGAGTTCCTCCTTAGACGAGATCGTGCATGCGCAGGTAAATGACGCCGATGCTCAGCAGCACAAAAAGCAGCAAGACCAGGTAATCGCAGCCGCGTAGCCGGACATTGCTCATAAAGCTGCGCGTATCGCTGTTGAAGCCCCGCAGCTCCAGGCTTAAGGCCATCGTTTCCGAACGGCCCAGGGATTTAAGCATGAGCGGCTGAATGACGCTCATGTAATTCAGTATCTTTCTAAAGATGTTTCCTTTGGCAGAAAAGCCACGGCACGCTTGTGCTTCCTGCACGGCATGGCTTTCGGCGATGAAGTCCGGCACAAAGCGCAGGGCAGCCGTAAACATGAAGGCGTATTCATAGGGTACGCGGATCTGTTTAACCAGGGCAGCTGTCAAATCCTGCAAACGGGTCGTCGTTAAAAGGATAATAAAGACAATCGTCATAGCCAGCATGCGCAGGCCCGTCACATACGCCGATTCCAGCGAGCCGCCGCCGATGAGCTGGACAACGGCCAGGAATACGGCAAACACGGCCAGGCTCAAAACGGCCTTGCTCGTACTCTTAAAATTACCGCACAGCGCCAACAGGCACAATTCAATGACCACCAGCACCGCCAGCGGCACAGGTGTATGAATGACGAGAGCCCAGAAAGAGAAGGCTGCCGTGCCAATCAATTTCGTTACAGGTACAAAACGCTGCATCATTTTTGGCCTCCCAGTTTCTGCAGCATAGCTGCCGTAAAATCCTTCATGGACTTGCAATAAGGCAGGCCCGGTACGGACAGGGACAAGGTAACGGAATCGGGCCGGCTAAGGCCCAGATCATAGAGATCATCCCGCTTGGTAAACAACTCTTCCGGCGTACCGTCAAAGGCTTTTGTATGCTGGCCAATGACCAGGACACGGTGACAGTATTCGGCGAAAATATCCATGTCGTGGCTGATGATGAGGACCGTCAGGCCTTGGCGGTTCAATTTGGTCAAGAGCTGCATGAGTTCTTCCTTATCAGCACTGTCCTGACCACTCGTCGGCTCATCGAGAATGAGATACTGCGTGTGCATGGCAATGGCAGAAGCAATGGCAACACGCTGTTTTTCGCCACGGTTTAAATTGGGCGGATAGGCATCGGCCAGGTCCGACAGGCCCGTCTGTTCCAGCGCCGCTTGCACAGAGGCTTCAATTTCATCAGCCTGACGGCCAAACTGCTGTGGCCCATAGGCGACTTCATCCCGTACGGTCGGGCGGAACATCTGCCGTTCCGGCCGTTGAAAGACGTAGCCAATGAAAGCACTGCGCCGGGACGCATCGTCTTCATTGATGATCCTGCCATCATAGCGGATTTCCCCGGAAACGGGCTTTTCCAGGCCCATGAGCAACCGCGTCACCGTCGTTTTGCCACAACCGTTACGGCCGCCTAGGCCAATGAACTCACCGGCACCTATTTCTACATTCATATGTTCCAGAATAGGAGTCCCATTCCCATAATGAAAACAGACATCCCGCATTTCTAACATAGGTCTTCTCTCCTTTTTACGACAATAAAAAAACCTTCCATCCCCTGACAGGGACGAAAGGTTGAATCTTCCGCGGTACCACCCACATTGGCTCGTACGAGCCCAGCTCTGCATGTACAGCATAACGCGATACACGGTTCTTTGATAGCGGTGGAACTACACCGTCGAACCCTACTGGTTACCGTTCAGGCCGCATCTCCCGAATCCATTCCATCTGCTGACCTAGGGCCGAACTTTCACTGCCATCGGCTCGCTGTACCTGTCGTTGCACATGTACTCGTTTCGTTCATCGATACTTACTCATATAGTTTACTTGTAATTATACGTTCTTTTCCTGTAAAGTCAAGGGCAAGCCCGTCAGCCCGGCCATGTATCATGCCGGATTTCGCATATAAGTATTCCTATTCATATATTTTTGTCATATCATTTTTCTTATATTGACAAATTTTCTCTACATGATACAATCAATATCAACAATTTCATTAGCAGTGGCTTCTGTACAACCGTCTTGTACAGACAAGCTTCATTGCGCTTTTATCCAGAGTGGTGGAGGGACTGGCCCTATGAAACCCGGCAACCGATTACACGGTGCCAATTCCTGCGGAAGCAATTCCGATAGATAAAGAAAACGCAGACTCTTTCTCTCTCGGGAAAGGGTCTTTTTTTCTTTTCTGTCCGAATCGATTCATTATATATTCCATAATCAAGGAGGCCTAACGTATATGAAAAAACTACACATTTTTACACTGGCTGCAGCCACGATGCTCTTATCCTTCTCCGTTCTCTTAAGCGGCTGTGGCAGTGATAAGCCTACAGGCGGTCATGAGGTTTCACACAACACTAAAATCACCGTCGGTGCCACGCCGGTACCGCATGGGGAAATTCTGGCACAGATCAAACCCCTCTTAGCCGCAAAAGGGATTGACCTCAACGTCGTCGAATTCACAGATTATGTCAAGCCTAACCTGGCTTTAAATGACAAGGAAATCGATGCCAACTTCTTCCAGCACCAGCCCTACATGGACAAATTCAATGCCGAACATGGCACCAACCTCGTAGCCCTGTGCAAGGTACACATCGAACCGATGGGCATTTATTCCAAAAAGATTACCAGCCTGGATCAGCTGCCGGACGGTGCCAAGGTAGCCATTCCCAATGACCCGACCAATGGCGGCCGGGCGCTCCTGATCCTGCAGAAGGCCGGCCTCATCAGCCTAAAAGATGGCGGCAGCATCTCTTCTACCGTCCAGGACATTGTCAAAAATGACAAACACCTGCAGTTCGTCGAACTGGAAGCCGCCCAGATTCCCCGTTCACTGGAAGACGTAGACATTGCCCTGATCAATACGAACTTCGCCCTCGAAGCCGGTCTCAATCCGCTGAAGGACGCTCTCTTTATCGAAGATAAGGACTCGCCCTATGCCAACATTCTGGCCGTCCGGGCAGGCGATGAAAATCGTCCGGAAATCAAAGAGCTCCAGCAAGCCCTGCAATCGCCGGAAGTAAAGAAATTCATCGAAGATAAGTACCAGGGCGCCATCCTCGCCAGCTTCTAACGCCTAACCCAGTCAGACTATACCATAAAAAAGGAAGCCTATTGTTATGAAAACCTGTGATCTCTTTGCCAAAAAAACTGTCTTTTCCTTTGAAGTCTTTCCGCCCAAAAAGGACATGCCTGTAGAAACGGTTTTTTCTACCCTCACGGAGCTGAGCAAGCTGTCGCCTGATTTTATCAGCGTCACCTGCGGTGCCGGCGGCCAGGGCGGGACACGGACCGTAGAGGTAGCCAGCCGCATCAAAAAGCTGGGCTGCGAAACGGCGGCCCACTTGCCGTGCATCAACTTGGACCAAAACGATGTCCGCTCTATTTTGCAGGAATTAAAAAAGGAAGGCATTGAAAATATCCTTGCCCTGCGCGGTGACCGCACGCCGGACATTGAGCCAAAACACGATTTTGCCCACGCCAGCGACCTCATTTCCTTCATCCGTCAGGAAACAGGCGACGACTTCAATATCATCGGCGCCTGCTATCCCGAAGGCCACCAGGCAGCCAAAAACCTGCAGGCCGATATTGACGCCCTGAAGATCAAAGTAGAGGCCGGTGCGAGCGAACTCATTTCCCAGCTCTTCTTTGATAACGCGTGCTTTTATTCTTTCCTGGAAAAAACGGAAAAGGCCGGCATTCACGTCCCTATCGAAGCAGGCATCATGCCCGTGACGAACAAAAAGCAAATTGAACGCATGGTTACTCTCTGTGGTGCTTCCCTGCCCCTTAAGTTCCAAAAAATCCTGACCAAATACGGCCACGACAACGTTGCCTTGCGCGATGCAGGCATTGCCTATGCCATCGATCAGATCGTCGATCTTCTGGCCAATGGCGTCGACGGCGTACACATTTATACGATGAACAGCCCTTACGTAGCGGAACGCATTACGTCCGCCGTCAAGACACTGCTCTAAGTGTCACCTTACTAAGCCCCCTGCCACGCAGCAGGGGGCTTACTTGTTTTTCCCTTATGGCTCTTGTATAATACAATTAGAATAACATTCATTATCATATTCTAGGAGGCGTTTTACGTGGGATTCTTCAGTAATTTATTCGGTGGCTCTGCGGAAGGGCAGGAAAAATTTGTATATATTCAAGGCATGATGTGCCAAAACTGTGCTGAGCATGTAACAGAAGCCTTGCTGGCCGTGCCAGGCGTTCTAAAAGTGAATGTCAATTTGCCCCGCGGGCGGGCTACGTTGCGCGTTACCGGTGACGTCGTAGAAAAAGATCTTTTAAAGGCCGTAGTCAACGCCGGCTATGGCGTCAGCAAAATCACAGAACAAAAGGAAGACTAAAAAAAGCAGGGAGCCGCCTGATTGGCGGTTCTCTGCTTTTTATATACAAGGATCGATGCGTTTATTCTTTCAGCACGTAGCCGTAGGCGCGGACACGGCCGTCGTCTTCATGTTCCAAATACACGCCTTGAATTTCCATGGCAAACCCCGGCAGGGCGTTGAGGCTTTCCTCGAGGGCCAGGAAATACTGGACAGCTGTCGGAGACCAGCGTTCACCCGGCACGACACACAGCACGCCCGGCGGGTACGGCAAGGCCCCTTCAAGGGCAATACGGCCTTCAATTTCGGCAATCGGCACCAGTTCCCGCTGGCCCCGGATAAAGGCGTAATGTGCATCTTGCGGACGCATAGCGTATTCCGGTAAAAACTCACGGCGGAAAAGCTTTTTCTGCAAGTCTTTTACATTGCGGTCCTTGAAGAAATCATGCATTTCCTGGCACAGCTGGCGCAGCGTATAGCCTGTATAACGGCCGGGATAGCGGTTATACACGCCGAGGAGCACTTCTTCCATGGGCACGTTATTATCGACAAAGCGTTCGAAGCGGACGAGCTGGCTCGTCAAAAAGCGCAGTTTATCTTTATTTTCTGCCGGCGTCAGCAAGAAGAGAATCGAGTTCAAATCGCATTTTTCCGGGATGACGCCGTTACCACGCAAATATGTAGCCAAAATATTGGCGTGAATGCCAAAGTTTTCGTACTCCCCTGTTTCCGCATCAATCCCGGGCGTCGTCAAGAGCAGCTTACACGGGTCTACACGGTACTGGTTGGGACCATAGCCTTCAAAGGCATGCCATTTGGCCCCCGGCTCGAAGGTAAAGTAATCGATATCATCGGCCATAGATTCCGTATCTCCGCGCTGCCAAAGGCGGTCGTGTACCATCGGCGCTACGAAGGGACGGATATAATGACAGCGCCGCAGAATATCCTTGCGCGCATCAATGCCCAGCTTGACGCAATCACGCCACATTTTCCGGCCTGCATCACCGGCATGAATTTTGGCATTCACATCGAGGGACGCAAAGAGCGGGTAAAAGGGACTCGTCGTGGCCTGCTCCATAAAGGCATTGTTAATGGTTTTATGGTTTACGTAGCGGTCCTGTTCGTGAATATGGCTGTCTTTCTTGTGAATCTGTGAGGTCTGGGAAAAGCCGGCCTGCTGCTTGTGGACAGACTGGACTACGAAGATCCCCGGATCACCAGGCTGCAAATCGAGGAGCAGCGGACTGCTGTCCTTGAGCATGGGAATGAACTGTTCATAGCCTACCCAGGCAGAATCAAAGAGAATGTAATCGCACAGGTGGCCAATACGGTCGACCACGTAGCGCGCATTGTAGAGCGTGCCATCGTACGTGCCGAGCTGGATCACAGCCAGGCGGAACGGCCGTTCCTGCTTGGCCTTTTCCGGATCCCGTTCGGCCGCGAGCTGACGCAAATAGGTTTCATCGAAGCAGTGGGCATCGATACCGCCAATAAAGCCGTAGGGGTTACGGGCCGTTTCCAGATATACAGGCGTAGCACCGGCCTGGATGAGAGCGCCGATGGCCACGGATTTATGGTTATTGCGGTCATATAAGACCAGATCTCCCGGTGTCAGCAGGGCATTCGTAACGACGCGGTTAGACGCAGACGAACCGTTAAGGACGAAATAGGTCTTATCTGCATGGAACACTTTCGCGGCAAAATCCTGGGAGTCCAAAGCCGGTCCTTCATGAATGAGCAAATCCCCCAAGGTGACATCGGCATTGCAGATATCAGATTGGAAGATATGGGGACCAAAGAAGTCGTACAGATAGCGGCCGGCCGGATGCTTTTTAAAAAAGGCTCCGTCCTGATGGCCCGGGCAGTCAAAGGGATTATTCTTTTCACTGACATACTCTACGAGTTCCCCAAAAAAGGGTGGCAGTACATTCTGTTCATAATTGCCGGCCAGGCGTTCTGCCGTTTCAATACAGCGGCTCTTATTGACGACTTCCTCCGAAAGGACGACGTCGACCTTATCCAAATACTGGGAAGGCAGCTTTTCGCCACTCGGCATGATTACCATAATGGGCACGCCAAACCCCGTTGCATCGATCGTATCGATATAATCAAAATCCTGATCCGAAAGGACGGCAACGGCAACATCTGTAAAATCGGTTTTTTCGACAGGCACGATTTCCCGGTCACTGTCAACAAAATAGTACTGTACGTCAAAGCTGTACGCAATCTTCATGTGTTTCATATGCTTTTACTCCTATCCTCTTCCTTTTCTTACGGCCTCTTTCTTGCCGGACAATGGCTCCGGCAAAGAAACTTGGCCTTTTTATATAATTCTTTCCCTATGAAAACACGGAAAGCACCGCGGCATTAGAACCCTGCCTGTGCGGATAGCCTTATTTTATGCTTTACCCGGTAGAATGACAAGCCTTTTCTGCCTTCGTTTTTTTTATTTTTCCATGAGATTCCATCGATTCGGCCTGGTCGTTCGTTCCTTCATGGCCGCTACTTATTCCTTAAGGTAAAAAGATGGACTATATTATGAATTTAATGCATTATTTACAGTTAATACTAGTATATTAATAGCTATTATGCATTAATTAAGTTAAAATAAATAATAGCCTTTCCCCTATCTATTGTATAAAATGAATACGACGAGTATATCAATGTACGCGTAGGTGTTTCTCTTACTACCTATGTGAATAATAGAACAACCATTTTTCTTCCTGAGAAAGGACTATGACTATGCAACAATTACAGAAAAAAACAAAAAAGCGCTGGTTTATACTTTCGCTGCTTTTCGTCCTTACAGCTATCAATTACCTGGACCGGACGAATATGGCCGTCGCCGCTTCCAGTATGAGTCAGGAATTGGAATTTAACGCCGCCACGATGGGGCTGCTCTTTTCCGCCTTTTCCTGGGCCTATGGTCTTATGCAGATTCCTGGCGGCTGGTTTATTGAATACGTCGGCTCCCGTATTTCTTACACGGTATCTCTCTTTTTCTGGTCTTTATTTACGATTTTTATGGGACTGGGCAATTCCTTTGCCTCCCTCTTTGGTATCCGCCTGGCCATTGGTGCCACTGAAGCGCCGGCCTTTCCTACGAACAGCCGTGTCGTCGCCTCGTGGTTTCCGGCAAAGGAACGGGCTACGGCTACGTCCATCTATACGGCCGGCGAATTCATCGGCCTGGCGTTTCTGACACCGGTCTTATTCTGGATTTTAGAAAATTACGGCTGGCGGGAAATCTTTTACGTCACTGGCGTCATCGGCATCCTGGCCAGCATTGTCTGGTATTTCCTCTATCGGGAGCCCAGTGAAAATTCCGGCGCCAACCAGGCTGAGCTGGACTATATCCGTGAAGGCGGCGGCCTCGTAGAAACGAAGAGTGAAAAACAGTCCATTACGTGGTCCCAGGTAACCTACCTCTTCAAGCACCGTCAGCTCCTGGGCATTTATTTAGGCCAGTTTGCTAACACGAGTACCATGTATTTCTTCCTGACCTGGTTTCCTACGTACCTGGTGATGTCCAAACAGCTGCCCCTCCTCAAGGCCGGCGTATACGCTGTCATTCCCTATATCGGTGCCTTATGCGGCGTTCTCCTGGGCGGCTACTGGTCCGATACGATGCTGCGCCGCGGTGCCAGCCTCTCCAAGGCCCGCAAGCTGCCCATCATTTGCGGTCTCCTCTGCTCCATGACGATCTTAGGCGCCAACTACGTCGATTCTCTTAATGCCGTCATTGCCATCATGGCCCTTGCCTTCTTCGGCCAGGGCATGGCTGCTATCGTTTGGAGTACTGTCGGTGATATTGCGCCGTCCGATTCCGTTGCCCTGGCCGGCGGCGTCTTCAATTTCATCGGCAACCTGGCAGGTATCATTACCCCCATCGTCATTGGCCTGATCGTGCAGTTTACAGGTTCCTTCGTCGGTGCTATGATCTTCATTAGCTGCATTGCCGCCTTAGGTGTCTTTTCCTTCCTCTTCATCGTCGGTGACATTCACCGCATTGAAGCCCTGCATCACGACGAAAGCCAATCATAACGTAATATTAAGCCCCGCTTGTTCCACTGAACCGCTCCCCGTCAAGTAGACAGAGCAAAAAATAAAACATGTACTTATTACTGCCACCGATATCCGGTGGCAGTTTTTATGCTGCCACGTAATAGTTATTGTGCTTTTCCATCGGGGTTACTACACCCAGTTTTCTCTGTAAACGCTTAGTATTGTAATAGCCAATGTAATCTTCAATCATTGCA
>NZ_JACOGK010000019.1 GCF_014269395.1 Megasphaera hominis | reverse complement strand
CTAGCACCGTATGTAGTTTTTCTTCTGCACAAACCTTAGTTCTATGCATATTAAATGCTCCCTTCCAAGTAGAGTGAGATTTTATTATTTCTCATGTCTACCTAGAAGGGAGCATATCAAAACTGGCCGGGCTTTTTATACTATCTTATTTTTCAACGCGCTGACACTGTACGCCAGGCTGTTTTTTCTTCTTGTTCAAAATAACGACTGAACTGAGAATCAAGGCCATACCGGCCAGTTTCATCAAATCGTAGGGCTCCTGGAAAATAAAAATACCAATCGCCGCCCCGACAAAGGGTTCAATGGTTGCCATAATAGCCGCTTTCCCCGTTTCCATATATTTGAGGCCCAGCGTATAGAGAAAATATGGCAGAACGGAACAGAAAAAGGCAATGCCTAAGGCCCACAGCCAGGACGTTGTATTCTCGCCCATGAGCGACAGGAGTGTGGGAACATCGCCTAAGGGCAGCATGGCTGCAACGGCAAAGGCGAAGGTATAGCACGTAACCGTTTCCGGCTCGTAGCGCCGCAAGGCATAGCGGCCAAAAATCGAATAGAGTGCGTAGAAAAATCCTGCCCCCAAACCAACTGCCAAAACAAAGAGGGGAATCGCCAGGCTCCCGTGTAAGACACCGGAAACAAGGACGCAGCCGAGGAAGGTACACCCCAGGGCAGCCCACTTGCGCAGTGTCAGAGGTTCCTTAAACAGCAGGGCTGACAAGAGCATGACAAAAATAGGTGACGTATAGAGCAGCATGACCGCAATGGAGACCTGGCTGGCGGCGACGGCAATAAAGTAGAAAATACTAAACAGGGCATAGCTAAAAACACCTGTACCGAGGAAACACCAGCAATCCCGCAGGCGGATCCGCAACAAATGCGGTGCCCGCCAGGCCAGCAGGGCGACTACAAAGAGGAGTGCCAAAAGAGTCCGGATCAGGCAAATCTGCAGTGCGTTTAGGCCGATGGCATCGAGCTGTCGCACAAAAATACTGATCGTTCCCCACATCGATCCGGCTGCCAGAATACAAAGATTTGCTTTCCATACGGACATTACCGATTCCCCCTTCTTTTGCCTTAATTCAGTCTTTTATTCCATGCGGAAACGGTAGCCGTTGCCCCATACCGTTTCAATCGCCGTAAACTTGGGCTTCACTTCATTCAATTTATCCCGCAGGCGGTTGACGTGGACGGTAACCGTTGCCATTTCACCTAAGGCATCAAGATGCCAAATCATTTCAAAGAGGTATTTCTTGGACAGGACCTGATTGGGATGCTGCGCCAAAAAGAGGAGCAAATTAAACTCTTTTCCTGTCAATAAAATTTCTTTTTTGCCACGGAACACCTGCCGGCGACGGATAAAGATCTTTAAGTCACCGGTCTGGATATCCGGCAGTGTTTCATCGCGCATGAGATGCGCCCCTGCCAGCAGACGTTCGTGAATATCGATATGGGCTTTTACGCGGGCAATCAGCTCCGATGGATTGAAGGGCTTGACGATATAATCATCAGCGCCCAGGCCAAGGCCCTTGATCTTATCTTCATCACTTGTATGGGCCGTTACAAACAGAATGGGAACATCGCTCTTTTCCCGAAGCTTTTGGCAGACAGTAAAGCCATCTTCGTCTGGTAAGCCTACGTCCAGAATAACCGCATCAACGGCCGTTTGGGATAAGGCTTTCATGCCGCTTTTGGCATCCCTGGCAACAGTCACATCAAAGTTGCTGTTTTTAAAAAAATCGCGTTCCAAGGCGGCGATCAATTCGTCATCTTCAATAATCAACACCTGGGCCATTCCGGCTCACCCCCCTATGTACAATATATGTTATACCCCTGTTTGAATACGGCGGAAGCCATAATCCAAAATAGCCGGCGCATCAACCCAGCGGTCATCATCATTAAATAAAGCGACTACCAAGGTATGGCCATCGCGTGTAGCCGAGGCTACAAGGCAATCGCCGGCAGCCTGCGTATAGCCGGTTTTGACGCCATTCGCGCCGCTATAGCCACTAGTCAGAAAATGATTGGTCGTCGTTACGTATTTCGTATGGCCGTCCATGTATTTCATGTTATAAGACGGCAGGCTGACAATATAGGCAAATTCCGGATAGTGCTTCAAGCCGTAGGCCGCCATGCGGGCCATGTCGACAGCTGTCGTATGATGACCGGCTGCCGTAAGGCCGTTGGGATTGACAAAATGAGAATGTTCTGCCCCCATCTTAACGGATTCGGCATTCATCATGCCGGCAAAATTTTCAACCGAACCGCCGATCGTTTCTGCCACAGCTACGGCGGCATCATTTCCGGAAACGACCATCATGCCCCGTAAGGCCTCGTGCACAGTCAGCTGATCCCCCGGGGCAATGCCCAGGCTCGAAGGTTCCGTATTGGCAGCTGCCCAGGAAATCTGTAAGGGCTGTTCTAATTTATTCTTGCCCTGATCCAAGGCCGTCAAAAGCGTTACGATCTTTGTCGTACTCGCCGGGTGTACCCATTTATCCGGGTTTACGCGATACAGGATTTTTCCCGTGTCTGCATCAATCAGGCAGGCTGCTTCAGCACCTGTAGGCGGCACATAGGCCTGTACAGCAGCCGTGCTGCCAAAGGCCAGTAAAAGGAAACAAAGAAAAGAAAATAGCGTCCGTTTTATCCCTGCAAACATAGAACCTCTCCTTTACATAAATGGTTGTATTGTAGTTTTTATAAAAAAAATAAACCATACTTCACAGTGGTTATAAAATAATTAGTTTATATTTTTTATAATCTCTAAAATAATATTATTATTCAAAATGAGCGGAATGTCAAATAAAAAAAATGATACGCCCAGAAAAAGGCTTGCAATTACAACGTTTTTCTTTTCCCATAGTATGCTATAATAAACGATGGTGATATATAACTTTATTATATGTATAGGCACATGTCTTTGAGGCATCGTGATAGAAAGGCTATTATGTATCCGATCAACTTACTACTCGACAACTGTCCGTGTCTGATCATCGGCGGTGGCAACGTAGCATTCCAAAAAGCAAAGGGACTTTTGGCAGCAAACGCCGTCGTGACAGTTCTGGCACCGGAAATATGCCCGCAGCTGCAGAACCTGGTACAGGCAGGGCAAATCATATGGCAGCAACGGCCGTATACGCCTGGTGCTGAAGCAGGCTATACGCTTCTTCTCTGCTGTGCTGGCGACAGTACAGCCAACGCGGCTGCTGCAAAGGCCGCCCTGGCGCGGGGCCAGCTCGTAAACGTTTGCGATAAACCGGAAGAAAGCAACTGGACGACGCCGTCAGTCATCCGCCGTGGACCTTTGCTGTGCACCATTTCCACCAATGGCCAGGCACCGGCTTTTTCCCGCTGGCTGCGCCTGCATTGGGAAGAAAAGCTGACTCCGGCGTATGGCGAATGGATCGAGCGGCTGGCCGCTATCCGTGCCGAAGCCCAAAGCAGCCTTACCAGCAGCCAGGCCCGGCAGGCCTTTTGGCGCCAGGCCCTGACCGATGACATTATGGCACTCGTCGCCGAGGGCGACCAGGCTGCGGCCGAAGCCTTGCTGCGGCAAAAATTACAACACTTTTGTGAGGAGGTTCAGCATGAGAACCATTGAACAGATTACCATCGGCACGCGTTGCAGCCGTCTGGCCGTACGTCAGGCTGAATCGGTAGCTGCATCGCTTCGCCTCCTTTTTCCCCAGATTCCCGTCACGCTGAAGTATATTCACACGCGGGGTGATAAAATTGTAGACAGACCGCTCAGCGCCATTGGCGGCAAGGGGCTCTTTACAGAAGAAATCGAAAGGGAAATCCTTGCCGGCACGATTGATCTCGCCGTGCACAGCCTGAAAGATGTCCCGGCTGAGTTACCTGTAGATTTGACCTTAGGTGCGATTACGAAGCGGGAGCCGGCTCAGGATGCCTTCGTCTCCTGTCAGTACGCGTCCCTGGCCGACCTGCCTCAGGGCGCCCGTGTCGGCACGTCCAGCCTGCGCCGCAAGGCCCAGCTCCTGCATGTGCGGCCAGACCTTGACGTAAGCGATCTGCGCGGTAATGTAGACACGCGCTTACGCCGCCTCGATGCCGGCGAGTACGCTGCTATTATCCTGGCGGCAGCGGGACTTACACGCTTACAATTGGCAGACAGGATTACCGCCTATTTGCCGGCAGACGAATTTATTCCCGCTGCCGGCCAGGGGGCACTGGCCTTAGAAACGCGGGCCGCTGATACGGCCATGCTGCAACTCCTAGAGAAACTCCATGACAGCGAAACGGCTGCCTGTGTCACAGCAGAACGCAGTTTTTCCCGCCACATTGGCGGCAGCTGCCAAATTCCTGCCGGTGCCTACGGGACGATACAGCAGAACCGGCTGATCCTGCGTGCGGTCATTGCCTCGCCGGACGGGCGCCAAAGCCTCTGCCGTTCCCTGGCCGGTGCCCCTGCTGACGCCGAAGAATTGGGGCGCCACATGGCCACGCAAATGCTGGCTGAGGGCGGCTCTGCCATCCTCGCCCTGAGTGCGAAAGGAGAAAACCTATGACAGAAGGAATGGTATATCTCGTCGGTGCCGGCCCTGGTGACTGGCGTCTTTTAACGCTGCGCGGTAAAGAACTCCTGGAAAAAGCCGATACGGTTGTCACCGATCATCTGGCAGACCCCCAGCTCCTGCGCTTTGCCCGCCGTGATGCAGAAATTATCTACGTCGGCAAAACAACTGACCACCACACGCTGCGGCAGGAAGAAATCAACGCCCTCCTCGTCAAGCTGGGGCAAGACGGCAAGACCGTCGTCCGCCTCAAAGGGGGCGATCCCCTCGTGTTTGGCCGTGGCAGCGAGGAAGGGGCTGCGCTCCATGCCGCAGGCGTCCCCTTTGAAATCGTACCGGGTATCTCATCCACCATTGCCGCACCGGCCTATGCCGGCATTCCCGTGACGGACCGGGCCTTTGCCTCGTCCTTTGCCGTCATTACAGGCCACGAGGATCCTGCAAAGGGCCACTCGTCTATTCACTGGGAGCACCTGGCCACAGCTGTAGACACGCTGGTCTTCGTCATGGGCGTACGTAACCTGCCCAATATTACGGAAAAGCTGCTCCGCTACGGCCGGGCGCCGGAAACACCGGTGGCCCTCATCCGCTGGGGTACGCGCCGGGATCAGACGACCCTGGTCAGCACCTTGGCAAAGGTGGCTGACGACGCAGCCCGGGCTAAGCTCACGCCGCCGGCAGTCTGTATCATCGGTGACGTCGTAAAACGGCGGCAAGAGCTGCGCTGGTTCGATACGCAGCCCCTTTTTGGCCTTACCATCGGCGTAACCCGTACGTCGCCCCAGGCCTTTTCCCTCACACGCATACTGGAGGAAAAGGGCGCCGCCAGCCTGGAAATCCCGGCTATCCGGCTGGAAGCCCCGGCTGATGGCTACGCCGGCCTGGATGCGGCCATTTCCCGGCTTTTTGACTATAACTGGCTCGTCTTTACGAGCGCTAACGGCGTCGATCATTTCTTTGCCCGCCTGCACCAGGCCGGCTGCGACAGCCGTGCCTTAGGACAGGTGAAGCTTGCTGTCATCGGCCCGTCTACGGCAAACGCATTGGAAACATACGGCCTGCGTGCCGATGTTATGCCAAAGAGCGATTACCGTGGCGAAAGCCTGGCTGACGCGCTCATAGAAACGCTGCCGGCCGGGGCAAAGGTTCTGCTCGTACGCGCCGAAAAAGCCCGGGCCGTCTTGCCGGACAGACTCACCGAGGCCGGTGCCGCTGTCACCATTGCCGCAGCCTACCGCACCGTACCGGCCTTAGAAAATAAAGAAACACTCGTCAAGCTGCTCAAAGAAAAGAAGCTTGACCTCCTGACCTGCACCAGCTCCTCTACGGTCCTGGCCCTGATTCAGCTCTTAGGACCTGACCGGAACCTCCTGAAAAACGTAGGACTGGCCTGCATCGGCCCTATTACAGCACAGGCCTGCCATGACGAAGGCCTCACACCGGCTCTCGTCGCCGATACCTATACCAGTCAGGGACTGGCAAAAAAAATACAAGAATGGAGACTTGCTAATCATGAAGTACAATAGTTTACGGCCCCGCCGCCTGCGCATTTCCCCGGCTATGCGCGCTCTCGTACGGGAAAATGAAGTGAAAGTATCTGATCTGATTTATCCTATTTTTGTCGTTCCCGGCACGAACGTGCGCGAAGAAATTCCCAGCATGCCCGGCTGTTATCATCTTTCTGTCGAAAATGCTGTAGAGCTGGCCAAAACCGTGGCCGCCGCAGGCATACCGGCCATCGAAGTCTTCGGCCTGCCGGAATACAAAGACGAAATCGGCTCATCCGCCTGGGACATGACCAGCCCGGTCCAGCGGGCCATTAGGGCCATCAAGCAGGCACTGCCGGATTTGGTCATTGTCGGCGATGTCTGTCTCTGCCAGTATACGAGCCACGGCCATTGCGGCCAGCTGTGCGGCCACTACGTCGACAATGACGCCACCCTGAAGCTCCTGCAAAAGGTTGCCGTCAGCCAGGCCCAGTGCGGTGCCGATATCGTCGCCCCATCGGATATGATGGATGGACGCATCGCTGCATTGCGTGAGGCCCTCGATGAAAACTCCTTCCAGAACGTGACTATCATGTCTTACGCGGCCAAGTATGCGTCAGCCTTTTATGGCCCCTTCCGCGATGCGGCCAACTCGGCGCCTGAATTCGGCAACCGCCGCCAATATCAGATGGACCCGGCCAACTCCCGCGAAGCCATGAAGGAAATTGACCTCGACATGGATGAAGGCGCTGATATTATCATGATCAAGCCGGCCATGACCTATTTGGACATCGTCCGCCAGACCCGGGACCGGATTGACCGGCCCATTGCCGTATACAATGTCAGTGGCGAATACGCCATGGTAAAGGCAGCCGCCCAGAACGGCTGGATTGATGAAAAGCGCATTGTCATGGAATCCCTGACCTCCATGAAACGGGCCGGCGCCGATATTATCATTACCTATCACGCCCTGGATGCCGCCCGTTGGCTCCAGGAAGGCGTAGCCTGGTAACCCTTGACCCATACTGTACAGCCAGAGCTGCCGGAAATAAAATCCGGCAGCTTTTGCCGTACCCGGTCTAAATCAGGAAAACGGTCCCGGCCGCTTCTTCCTGCCCCTCTTGTCAAGACTCAGAGAATTTACTACACTATACTAGTAGTGATTTATATATAAGGAGTTAACGCCATCATGCAATTACTTGTATGGGGCCTGAATTTCAAGACCGTCCCTGTAGCCATACGGGAACAGTTTGCTGCCACACAGGATAGCATTCGTTCAGCCCTCTCTCAATGGGATCAATATACTGCATTAAAGGAAGCTGTCGTCCTTTCTACGTGCAACCGCTCGGAAGTATATGCCGTCTGCGATGACGACACAGACAGCCACGTCCTGCAGGACTTCTTCCTCTCCCTCCTGCCCTGTCAGCCCGACATAAAACCGGAATACTTTTACGTCTACGAAGGCACAGCCTGTATCCACCATTTACTCACCGTTGCAGCCAGCCTGGACTCTCAAATTTTAGGGGAAGGACAGATCTTAAGTCAAGTCAAGCAGGCCTATATTTTAGCCCACGAATGCGGTGCCACAGGCACCGTATTGAACCTGCTCTTCCATCAGGCCATTGCCACAGGCAAACGCGTACGCACAGATACGCATATTGCCTACAACGCTGTGTCTGTCAGCTACGCAGCCGTCCAGCTGGCCGAACGGATTCTGGGCGACTTGTCCGGCCGGGGTCTCATGATTTACGGGGCCGGGCAGATGGCCGAGCTGACAGCCCGTAATTTCCGCGGCAAGGGTACAGGACGCCTGTACATCGTCAACCGCCATATCGAACGGGCCCAGGCACTGGCTGCGACACTGCAAGGCAAAGCCGTCCATTACCAGGCTGCCGACGCGGTGACGGAGGACGTAGATATTATCATCACCTCTACAGGGGCACCGCATTATGTACTGACGACAGAACGGGTACGGCGGCTGTGCTGCTTACGATGTCATAGGCCTTTACTGCTCATCGATATTGCCGTACCACGGGACATTGAGCCGGACGCCGGCGAATTGCCGGGAATTACGTTGTATAATATTGACGACCTCTCAACGGTCGTCCGCAACAACGAATACTCGCGCCAACAGGAAGCAGCCGTCGCCGCCCGCATTGTCGACGAAGATACAGAAGCCCTGACGGAGCGTTTCCGCTACCTCACAGTCCGGCCGGCCATGCTACGCTTGTCGAAAAAGGCTGAACTCATGCGCCAGCGCGAATGGCGGCGGGCCCGCAATAAACTGCCGGGCCTTACGGACGAACAATACAGGGTTATTGAAAACATGTCGCGCATGCTCGTGCGCAAGCTGCTGCGCGATCCTATGATGCAAACGGTAGAAGCAGCCCACACGGAAAAAGAAAAAAAGACACTGCAGTCTCTTTCCGACCTGTTCAAGCTTTGATCATGTCTATTCTGTAAAGGAGGAAATTTCCTATGCTTGCACATACAAAATCAGAGGCGGCCTTTACGGCAGCCCAAACGCTCATGCCCGGTGGCGTCAACAGCCCGGTCCGTTCATACGGCCGCGTGCACTGCAACCCGCCCTTTATCGCCTCAGCCAAAGGCTGTACCATCACGGATATTGACGGCAATACGTATATCGACTACGTCGGCTCGTGGGGTCCCATGATTGCCGGCCATGCGCATCCCCGGGTAGTCAAGGCCCTGCAAGAGGCTGCTACACGCGGTACCAGTTACGGTGCACCGACGCTCCTCGAATCAGAGCTGGCCAACCTGGTCAAAGAAATCTACCCGTCTATCGAACGGCTGCGCATGGTCAACTCCGGCACAGAAGCCACCATGAGTGCCTTACGCGTCGCCCGTGGCTTTACAGGCCGCGATAAGATTATAAAATTCCAGGGCTGCTATCACGGCCATGCCGACAGTCTCCTCGTCAGTGCCGGCTCCGGTGCAGCCACCTTCGGCCAGCCCGACAGTCCGGGCGTCACCAGGGCTACGGCAGAAGATACGATTACCCTGCCCTACAACGATACAAAAGCCTTTAACCGCCTGATGGATGGGTTCGGCAACGACATCGCTGCCGTCATCGTCGAACCCGTCGCCGGCAACATGGGCTGCGTACCACCTGTACCGGGTTTTCTCGAAGCGCTGCGCAGCCAGACGGCTGCCCACGGTGCCATTCTCATTTTTGACGAAGTCATGTGCGGCTTCCGTACGGACCTGCACGGCGCCCAGGCATACTATGGCATCACGCCGGATCTGACCTGCCTGGGTAAAATCATCGGTGGCGGCCTGCCCGCAGCTGCCTACGGCGGCAAGGCGTACCTCATGGACTGCGTCTCGCCGGCCGGCCCGATTTATCAGGCTGGTACACTGAGCGGTAATCCCCTGGCAGTCACGGCCGGTCTGGAAACGCTGCGCATCATTACGGAAGATCCGGACTATACGGTCCGCGTCACAGCCCAGACGAAAAAGCTCTGCGACGGCCTGCGCACGGCTGCGGCCGCAGCCGGCGTACCGGTCTGCATCCACCAGTCAGGCTCCATGTTCAGCGTCTTTTTCACGCCCGGCGAGGTCCGCGATTTTGCCATGGCCAATGCCTGCGATCAGGAAGCCTTTGCCACGTATTTCCAGGCCATGCTGGAAGCCGGCATCTACCTGCCGCCGTCTCAGTTCGAAACGTGTTTCCTCTCAGGCGAACATGATGATCAGGCTATTGAAATAACGCTGTCCGCAGCGAAGAACGCCTTTGCTGCTGTGGCAAAAAGCAGGTGATTGTATGAGTATTGACTACGCCAGTTTGACTTCTATGCATCTCTTTGCAGGTATCCGCGAGCAGGACCTGGGTCCTATGCTGCAATGCCTGGGAGCCCGCTTTCAAACAATACATAAGGGAGAATTCCCCCTGTTAGCACAAGCAGAGGTAAAATATATTGGCGTCATTCTCAGTGGCCGTATCCACATGGTCCACGAAGATTCCTGGGGCGATAAGACGATTCTTTCTGTACTCCATCCGGGTTCTCTCTTCGGCGAATCCTTTGCCTGTGGTACAGTCCTCAAGTCGTCCGTTACCTTCCAGGCAGTACGCGAAAGCCGCGTCCTCTACCTGCCCTTCCGCAAGGTGCTGCAGACGTGCAAAAATTCCTGCCCCTTCCATTACAGGCTCATCGAAAACATGCTGCGCATGCTGGCCGATAAAAACGCGCTGCTCATGGAAAAGCTGGAAGTGGTCTCCAAGAAGACCCTGCGCCGCAAGATTCTGACATACCTTTCTTTTCAGGCTGAGGAACAGGGCAGCAAGACCATTACCCTGCCCTTAAGCCGGACCGAGCTGGCCGACTATCTCTGTGCCGACCGCACAGCCGTATCGCGGGAACTGGCACGCATGAAAGAAGAAGGTACTATCGATTTTGACAAGGATACCTTTACCATCCTCTGACGAATATACAGACGTTCCCCAGGGAGGGCCTGTATGCGATAAGCAAAAAGATCCCCCGCCAGAGCCGACATCACGCCAGCCCATGCGGGGGATTTTTCATATAGAGCACGCGCTCTATACAGCTTTTATTCTTTTGCTTTCTTTTCCAAAGCGCCCAAACCATAGGGGATGGACAGGAAGACGATGGCGCCGACGATGTTGCCCAAGGTTACAAAGAAGAGATTGTAGAGGTAACCGCTGAGGGTAATCGAAGCGTCTACAGGAGACAAGAGGCCCAAGGTGAGAACGGTCATGTTGGCAATGCTATGTTCAAAACCGCAGGTAAAGAAGGCATAGAGACACCAGAAGACCATAATCAATTTAGCTGCATCGCTCTTGGTCCGGAAGCCGCACCAAACGGCTAAGCAGACGAGAACGTTACAAAGGATACCGCGGGCAAAGAGAGCGAGCGGCGGCAGGCCGGTCTTCATCACGGCTGCACCGGTCAAGGCCTTGCCGACAGCCCCGACAGGACCGAGGGCGGCAATGAAGATCAGGGAAAGGACAATGGCGCCAAACCAGTTGCCCAGGTAGCAGACGACCCAGAGGCGGATGACGTCAGCTGCGGAAACGGTCTTTTGCCGCCAGCCGTTGAAGAGGACAAAGGCATTGCCCGTAAACAGCTCGGCGCCGGCAATGATGACCAGGCTCAAGGCGATGCCAAAGGACGCACCCATAGCGATCGGTGTAACAGGCAGGGGGCCCAGGGATCCTTTGACGGTGAACGCCAGGAGAATCCCAAAGCCGATGTATGCACCGGCCAGAGCGGAAAGCAGGAAATAACCTAAGGGGTTATTTTTGAGCATCGCTACTTTGGCCTTTGCCCCATTGCCCGTTGCTTTATATTCTTCGTTAAACATGTGTATCTCCTCTCACGCTGTTGCCCTTACTTCAGGCCCCAGTAGCGAATACCATTCCAGTAGAGAGGTTTGTACACTTCTGCTTTTTCCGGCAAATGAACGTCTCTCATGATATATTCTAAGAATGTATCGACGCCCGTACGGTCAACGATGTAGCCAATGTGTTCCTTACCGCCCGGAGCATCGGGATCGATGTATTTCTTGGCATAGTCGTAGACGTTGGAAACGATCTTGACGATGCTGTCGGCATCACACCATTTGATGAAATCGACGCCCATACGGGGGTTCTTCTTCCCGGAACGGCCAAGGAGTGTCAGGCGGAAATACTGCGTTTTGCTGCGCGTCCAGGCACGGTTCGGGCAGGCATGAACACAAACGCCACAGCCGATGCATTTTTCTACGTTCCGTACGGGACGGAATTTTTCCATGTGCAAGGCTTCTACGGAAAGCTGTTTGCATTTCTTGACGCAGGCGCCACAGCTGACGCAGCGGGACGGGTCAAACTGAGGTTCCGTCATACCCATGATGCCAAAGTCATGCATACGGACTTTACAGCAGTCGTTCGGACAGCCTGTAAGAGCTACCTTTACGTGCAGGTCATTCGGGAAGATGGCTTTTTCAATGCGTTTTGCCAGTGCCGTCGTATTGTAGTTACCGAAGGGGCAGACATGGTTGCCGACACAAGCCATGATATTACGCGTACCGGACGATTCGTAGCCGATGCCCTTCTTGGACTGGTTGATATTGAGTTCATCAATAATCGGCTGCAGTGCTTCGTTTACTTCCTGTACTTTTTCATAAGGAATACCGAATATTTCGAAGCCCTGACGGATGGTCAGATGTACTTCGCCATTGCCGAAGCGTTCAGCAATATCTTTTACCTGGCCCAGGACCTTTGCATTCAGGAGGCCGCCGGGAACACGTACACGAGCCGATGCAATACCGCGTTTTTTCGTGACGCGGAACGCGTTTTTCTTTAACTTGCCACAATTCATATCCATCATAGCCATAGCGTGTATCCTCCTAGTCAATCATCGTCTGAATCTGCGTATATTTGAAGACCGGGCCGTCCTGGCAGATATATACGTCGCCAATACGGCAGTGACCGCATTTGCCGAGGCCGCAGCACATTTTACGCGATTCGGAAAGCCAAATGTTGTTTTCGTTGAAGCCGATTTTTTTCAGTTCCAAGATGGAGAATTTGATCATCGGCGGCGGACCTACGACGACGGCAATGGCCTTGGCCATGTTGTCGAATTCGAGTTCCGGAATATATTTCGTTACCATGCCGACGTGGCCTTCATAGCCTTCAGGCGCATGATCGACCGTCGTAATCAGGTGAATGCCTTTTTCCAGCCAGACTTTCTGGTCTTCCTTAAAGAGGATGTCGTCCGGCGATTTAAAACCGACGATGACCGTCAGTTTCTTGATTTCGTCCAAATGGTCGGCGAAGTAGTCGATGACGCCGTGTACAGGCGATAAGCCCGAGCCGCCGGCTACGAGGATGACTTCCTTGCCCTTGAACATGTTGACGTTAAAGCCATTGCCATAGGGTCCACGCATGAAGAAGTGGTCACCTACATAATTTTCAAAGATTTCGTCCGTCAGGGAGCCGACGCGGCGAATGGTGAAATCCAGGGAATGGTCTGTAATACCGCTGACGGAAATCGGAGCTTCGCCATACTTCGGAATGGAAATTTCAAAGAACTGGCCCGGATTAACAGGGTGTTCCTTGCCACGATCGTAGGACATGCGGAAGGTATATTCTAATTCAGCGTGTTTGATTACTTCGAGAATTTCGGAACGAAACGGTAAATATTCATTTTTATTGGCCATTTTCCAGTACCTCCTTCATGCCCTGGGGCAGCTTCGTGTTGATGCAGTTTGTAAGAGAAATATATTCCGGGCAGATAGCGTCACAACGGCCGCAGCCTACGCACATCTGGAAGCCTGCACGGGTATTGAAGTCCATGACCTTGTGCAGTACTTTGAAACGCATGCGTTCGCCAGCCTTCTGACGGAAGCAGCCGCCACCGGCAACGGTTGTGTAATCATCAAACATGCAGCTCGTCTGTACGCGGCGGCGTTCACCGGCTTTGCCGTTTTCCGTATAGAAGATATCCTGCATGGACCAGCACGTGCACGTCGGGCAAGCCAAGGTGCAGCGGCCGCATTTGATACAGCGTTTGTCGTATTCATCCCAAATAGAGGTCTTGGCAATGGCGTTGGTCAGGTTATCCGGAATCGTAACTTCTACGTCGTCTTCTTCTACGTGATCCGGCACGACGTCGCAGGTCCGTTCAGCAAATTCCTGCAGGGCTGCAGCCAGCGTTGCATCAGGACAGTCCAGGAAATATTCGCCATCTTTTGCGTTCACGGCAGCGTCGTAATCGGTGCTGACGTTGGTACCCATAGAAACGCAGAAGCAGTCTTCGAAGGGATGTTCACAGCCCATGAGAACAAACTTCACGCGATCGCGCAGGGTTTTGTAGTAGTAATCTTCCGGACCGTTTTCGAGGAACATGAAGTCCAGGCGTTTGACAGCGTGCAGATCGCAGCTGCGCAGGAAAATAATGGCGCCCTTCGGCGGGAAATCAGCTTCTTTTACTTCGTTTTCCGTGAAGTAGAAGAGGACCTGACAGACCGGTGTCAGTACATCCTTAAAGGAGTATTCGGAACGTTCATCCCACACGATCTGGGCAGGATCTGTCACCTTGCCATAGCGAATTACGTCGGTTTCTGAAAAGCGTCCTGTTCCTTCAAACACCATGGGTGCGTAAATGTCGTACTCTGCAGACCATTTCTTAAAGGCAGAGGTCAATGCCTGTCCACTTAATTGATACCCCATTCTGCTACCTTCTTTCTTTGGATACTATAACAACATAAAATAGATTAAAAGAAAATTTTCACTTTCTGTTGTGCTTTTCATCAAATATCATTGATGCTTATATGCTACCAAAAAGAAACCAATCCTTCTGTTGCCTTGGCAACGGAAAAATTGGTTTCTTCTCATTTTTCAATGCTAAATTGAGATAACTTTCTCTTTTGATTTGCGCTTTTGTAATCCGGATATAAATTGTCCGTTTAAGTTTTCTTCACCGGATTCTTTTAGCGGCATACCGAGTCGGCCCAGGCAAAGAGTTCATCCAGGTCGTAATCCCCGCCATGTCCCTGACCCCAGGGAACGGCAAAGTTCACGTCATAGCCTTCATTTTGCAGGCGCAGTGCCAGAATAGCCGGCACAGCCAGAGACGTATCCCTGTCGGCACTGCCGTGACGGATGCGCCAGTGCGGAGCTACGGTAACATCTTCACGGCCAATATAGTTCAGGGGATTCAAGAGGCCAATGACTTTTTTATCCGCCAGCTTGGCCTTTTTAACCGTATTATACTTCTTGCCTACGGCCGTAAAGTGACGGGCATTGATGGACGCCGAGCCGAATTCACTGTTTTCACCGGTAGAAAGGTCCAGGGCATCGAAAGCCGGTGCTGCCTTGAGACGCGTAATCTGCACGGCGTACTGTGCCAGATCCATGTCCGTGACCTTGCCGTTTTCGATAGTCAGCCAGCCGACGTGGGAGAGATCTTTGCCACCATCTATAGCATGCTGTGCTGAATCCATATATAGTTGTTTTATATATTCTTTAAAGGGACCGTTCCCCTTCTTATCTAAAGTCAGCTTCGTTCCATCGGCAGCCCGCAGATGAAGACTGTTCAGGTAGGCAGGGAATTTTTTCTTTAAGACCGCGGACACCTTGATTTGCTTTTTCGTCAGTTCCTGCGCTTTGGCACTTTCTGCCGGTGCATTGGCCGGGCGGTTTTGGACCGTACCGTCCGGAGCCGCAGCAGCCCCCTCGCCGGCGAGCATTTTCATGAGACCGGCCGGCATGGCCTGCTGATAGTACGTATGCACGTCGCCAAAGACCCATTCATAGGGCATGTCTGCATGATCGAGGTCCGTAATGGGGCAATAATCGCTGGAAGCGAAAATGTCATCCCGTTCGTCTGCTGCGCCCAATGCCTTCAGATAGGGTTCATAATCGGGACTGTTCCCGGTTGCCCCTAAAAGAGCCGAAAGGGCTCCGCCGGCACTGGTACCGTTCGAAATAATCTTATCTGTATTACCGGGAATGCGGCCTTTATTATACCGCAAGTACCGTACAGCTGCTTTCATATCGACGAGGAGAGCCGGAGCCTTGCCTGTATACGTACCATCGGCGGCTTCATTCGTCCTGCCCCGGGCCCCCGGTGCTGCCACGACATAGCCATAGGCCAGAGCCGTCAGGATTGCGTTGGGACCACCGCTCATGCGGTCTTCTTCCAGAGGCGTACCGGCCTTCCCCGGCATATAGCCGCCGACGCTGTTCGGCAAGAAAATCGGTGCAGTCGCCGCCGTATAGCCATGAATGGTCTTGCCGTCAAAATAATCTTCCGGCACGTAGATATTCATAGATTCATAGGCTGCATCGACAGGATGGGCTACGTATACGCGATTTTCGTAGGAGCGAAAAACTACCTTTTGTCCCCTGTATTGCATCGTATCAACAGTATAATCAGACGTATCGAGTGCTAAGCTGTACGTGTTCTGATCCTTCTCTGCTGCCGTCTGTGCCGTGTTTTCTGCTGCTGCCTGGACCGTGTTTTGCGCCGCCGTCTGGCTGGCTGCCAGCGGGGCCGCCGCTGCCGTTACAGAAGCGCTTTCCGCCGGCGTTCCTGCCGGGGCTGCCGCCCAGGCCGGACTGGTACAAAAGAGGGCTGCCAAGAGAACCGCACTCCACCTGCATTTCATATTATTTCCTCCTTATTGCATTTATATTTATTACAATATAGTTTTACATATGTAGTATAACACAAATTCATAAAGTCATTTGTTACAGTTTCTTGTAATCTTCCCTGCTGGCACGGTTCTTCCTTTTTTTGTCCATCTCACTTATGTTATACTTAACCTGTGCATACGGAAGTACCGTATGGTTTACAGCCTTTATTTTTTATACAACTACTCCATTTCAAATTGCAGGGTGATTCTTATGAAACTAAATTTCAAAGCAAAAGCAGCCATTGCCATCGTCCTTATTGCCGCTTGCGCCTGTGGCGGCTGGTATTATTATCAGCAACAGCAGAGTGCCAAACAGGCAGCTGCCGTAGAAACGGCGACGGTACAGCGCATGAACCTGAAATCCACCGTATCCGCTACGGGGACCATCCGTCCTGTCGATTCCGTCGAAGTCTCGCCAAAGATTACGGCCCGCATCAGCCAGGTCCTGGTCAAGGAAAATGACCACGTCACAGCCGGACAGGTCGTAGCCACACTGGACGGCAAGGATTATCAGGCCAAATACGATCAGGCCCAATATAAAGTAACGAATACGCGTCTCGATTACGAACGCTATAAGTCATTGTATGATCAAGGTGCCGGTACCAAGCAGGCCCTCGACAATGCGGAATACGAATATAAGACGGCCCTTTCAACCTTATCAGCCGCCGAATCGGATTTGGCTGAAACATCCATTACGGCGCCTATGAGCGGCGTCATCGTTGGTGAACCGAAACCGGCCGGTACCATGGCCGTCCAGGGCAACAGCAACCCGACGGTCATCATGCGCATCGCCGATACGAGCAAAAAACAGATTCTCGCCAACATCGATGAAACGGATATCGGCAAGATCAAGGTCGGCCAGGACGCCACCTTTACAGTCGATACGTATTCGGACAAGACCTTTACAGCTCACGTCACGAAGATTTCCCAAACCGATACGAGCAACACGTGGGATACGAACGGCACGAGTTCTACCTCTTCCTCTTCTTCGTCAGCCAGCGTTATTTACTACTACGTCATTCTCGACGTAGATGATCCGGACGACGAACTGCGCCTGGGCATGACAGCCCGCGTAGACATTATCACGTCGGAAAAGGACGACGCCCTCGTCGTGCCCATTGCAGCTCTCAAGACCAATAACGGCGGCACGTACGTCCTGCGCGTCGGTGATGACGGCAAATCCGAAGAAGTACCCGTTACGACAGGCATTTACAGCGACGATTACGTCGAAATCCTGAGCGGCCTCAACGCCGGTGATAAGGTTTCTATTTCCTATACGGCTGCTAAGACCACCTCCAGCAGCAGCTCTAAGAGCAACAGCCGCCAGGGACCGCCACCCATGTAATACTGCCATAAGGGCAAGAAATCAGGTGTAACACTATGAATGAGAAACTGATTGAACTGACAAACATTAAAAAAATATATCATATTGGCGGCCAGGATTTTGCCGCCCTGGCAGGTATCAATCTCGTCATCCGTGAAGGAGAATTTGCCGCCCTCATGGGGCCATCGGGCTCCGGGAAGTCGACGCTCATGAACATCCTGGGCTGTCTCGACCGGCCGACGGAAGGCTCGTATAAACTGAACGGTGAAGAAGTGGCCCATCTTTCTGACGACGAACTGGCCGTTGTCCGCAACCGCCACATTGGCTTTGTCTTCCAGAACTTCAACCTCCTCTCGCGTATTTCTGCCTTAGATAACGTAGCCCTGCCTCTGGTCTACGCCGGCGTGGGCCGCAAGGAACGGCACGAACGGGCCCTGCAAAAGCTCACCGATGTAGGCCTCAAGACCTGGGCCGATCACAAGCCTAACGAATTGTCCGGCGGCCAGCGTCAGCGTGTCGCCATTGCCCGGGCCCTGGTTAATGAACCGCACATCATCATGGCTGATGAACCGACAGGCAACTTGGATACAAAATCGACGAAGGACATTATGCACCTCTTCGAGGACCTGCACGAAGAAGGCAAGACGATCATCCTGGTCACGCACGAACCGGACATCGCCGCCTGTGCCAGCCGGCAGCTGCTTCTCTGTGACGGTATGATTACGCGTGATGCAGGGAAAGGGGTGGTCATGGATGTTGTTTAAAGAAAGTGTCAGTATCGCCATTGCAGCCCTCCTGTCCAATAAGCTCCGCTCCATTTTGACTATGCTGGGCATCATCATCGGCGTCGGTGCCGTCATCGTCATGATTTCCATCGGCATGGGCGTGCGGCAAAACGTCACCAACTCCATTGCCAGTCTGGGCAGCAACATGCTCATCGTCACGCCGGGCTCGGCCAATAAAGGCGGCGTCCGTTCTGCTGCCGGGTCCAACCAGAGCCTGAAGCTCGATGACGCCGAAGCCATTCAAAAGCGCATTAAGGACATCGATTATGTGGCACCGACGGTCAACAGCAGCTACCAGGTCGTTTACGGCAACCAGAACTGGAACACGTCCGTTTACGGCGTCACGCCGGATTACATGAAAATCCGCTCCCTCACTGTCGCCTCCGGTTCCTTTATTACCAACGCCGACGACAACAGCCGTAACCGTGTAGCCGTCATCGGTTCTACCGTCGCCACCAATCTCTTCGGTACAAAGAACCCTGTAGGCAGCAATATCCGTATTCACAACCAGCCCTTCAAGGTCATTGGTGTACTCGAAAGCAAAGGCCAGTCCTCTATGGGCAGTGACCAGGATGACGTAGTCCTCGTCCCCTTAAAGACCGCCCAGGAACGGCTCATGGGCATTACGTACATCCGCTCCATCAATATTCAGGTTACCAATACGAACGATATGGACGCCGTCCAGGAACAGGTCGAAACACTTCTGCGCCAGCGCCACCATATCCGCACCGGTGAAGACGACGACTTTAACGTCCGCAACCTGACGAGCATTATGGAAACCATGAGCAGCACGACGACCATGCTGACCCTCTTCCTCGGCAGTATTGCCGCCATTTCCCTTTTGGTCGGCGGCATTGGCATCATGAACATCATGATGGTATCCGTTACGGAACGGACACGGGAAATCGGCATCCGCAAGGCCTTAGGTGCTACCTTTAAGGATATTATGACGCAGTTTCTCATTGAATCCGTCGTCATCGGCGTCGCCGGCGGACTCTTAGGTGTGTTCTTCGGCGTTTCCATTTCCCTGCTCATTTCGCATTTCTCGACCTTTACGACGTATATCACAGCCGCGCCGATCATTCTCTCCTTTACCTTCTCTGTCGGCACGGGCCTCTTCTTCGGCATCTATCCCGCCAAGAAAGCAGCCCGCCTCGATCCCATTGAAGCACTGCGCTACGAATAAACCGTACAGAAAAAGAGCTCCTCGCCAAAGGGGCTCTTTTTTACGCGTATGTGCCGGTTCAGATTGTTTCCAGCTGCAGCCAGCGGCGGATATCGCCTTCGGCATCGGCAACGGTTGTACCTAAGAGGGTTATACCACGGCTGAGTTTGGCCTGCGGCGCCAGGGCATGAATATCCTCCAGGCTATGGCCAAAGCCGCTGCCTTCATGCGTGCAGAAGGGCTTAATAATTTTATCGGAAAAATCATGGGCTTCCAGGAAGGTCCACACAGGCATGGGCATAGTGCCACACCAATTCGGATAGCCCAGGAAAATAACGTCATACGCCGTTACCTCAGACAGATCATAGCGCAAGGCCGGACGGGCATTATCCCGTTTTTCCTGCCGCGCCCGCTCGACCGTAGCGGCATACGAGTCGGGATAGCGCTCTGCCGCCTCGATGAGGAACATATCCCCCTGAACATGGCCACGCAAAATATCTGCGGCGATCTGCGTGTTGCCTATGGGCAAATGTACCAGCTGTCCCCGCGAATAGTTTTCGCCTGGCCGGCTAAAATAAGCAATGAGACATTTCTTATCACGATAATCCATACCCTCCGCCCCTTTCTCTCTCTGGCAGGTGTTTCAATATTTCAAATGGTTACCATTCTATTTTATCATGAATCCTTGCGTTTGCGTACCTTTTCAAGGGTTTATGATTGTAGTACAATAAACAGTGACATTCAGGTATACATTTCAGTATATATGTACATTCTTATCGAATATAAAGGAGGTCATTTCATGGCTCATGTAAATGAAAATTATTTAAAACTCCCGGGTAACTACCTCTTTGCTACGATCGGCAAAAAAGTAGAAGCCTTTTCCAAGGCCCATCCCGATGCCAACATCATCCGTCTCGGTATTGGCGACGTAACGCGTCCCCTGGCTCCGGCCATCATCGACGCCATGCACAAGGCTGTTGACGAAATGGGAAAAGCCGAAACATTCCGCGGCTACGGTCCGGAACAGGGCTATGATTTCCTGCGCCAAGCCATCATCAAAGGCGATTACGAAACGCGCGGCATCAGCCTCGACGCCGATGAAGTATTCATCGGCGACGGCGCCAAGACGGACGTTGCCTGCATTCAGGAAATCTTCGGCAGTGATATGAAATTTGCCGTAGCCGATCCGGTCTACCCGGTATACCTCGATTCCAACGTCATGCTCGGCCACACAGGCCTCTACAATGAAGAAAAAGGCATGTACGACGGTGTCGTATATCTCCCGTGCACGCCGGAAAACGGCTTCAAAGCCCAGCCGCCGACAGAAAAGGTGGATATCGTTTACCTTTGCAACCCGTCCAACCCGACAGGTACAGCCATGAGCAAGGCCGAACTGGAAAACTGGGTCGCCTATGCCAAGGAAAATAAAGTCGTCCTCATTTATGACTCGGCTTACGAAACATACATTACAGAACCGGACGTCCCCCACTCGATCTACGAAGTAGAAGGGGCCAAGGAAGTCGCCATCGAACTGCGTTCCTACTCGAAATGCGCCGGCTTCACGGGTACGCGCTGCTCCTACGTCATCGTCCCGAAAGCCTGCGTCGGCTACAAGGCTGATGGCACAGCTGTCGAACTGAACCCCATGTGGAACCGCCGCCAGTGCACGTTCTTCAATGGCACGCCGTATATCATTCAGCGCGCAGCCGAAGCGTACTACAGTGAAGAAGGCCAGAAACAGTGCCTGGCTTACGTCGAATATTATATGGAAAACGCCCACATTATCCGCGACGGCCTCGTAGCTGCGGGCTATACGGTTTACGGTGCTACCAATTCCCCCTATGCCTGGGTACAGACACCGAACGGCATGAAGAGCTGGGACTTCTTCGATCTGCTCCTGGAAAAAGCCAACGTCGTTACCACGCCGGGTGCCGGCTTTGGCCCGCACGGTGAAGGCTATCTCCGCCTGACAGCTTTCGGCACACGGGAAAACACGGTAGAAGCCGTACAGCGTATTGCCGATCTGCATATCATTAAATAATCGAAGTCGTAGAAAGGAACACCTCATTCATGAGTACCAATTTGGAAATCGGTATTGTCGGCCTGCCGAATGTCGGTAAGAGCACGCTCTTTAATGCAATTACCAAGGCCGGAGCAGAAGCGGCTAACTATCCGTTCTGCACGATTGAACCGAATGTAGGCGTCGTCGAAGTACCGGACGCACGCATTCAGGTCCTGACAGATATGTATCATCCGAAACGTACCATTCCTGCGGTAACGCGTTTCGTCGATATTGCCGGCCTCGTAGCCGGTGCCTCCAAGGGCGAAGGCCTGGGCAATAAATTCCTCAGCCACATCCGTGAAACCGACGCCATTGCCGAAGTCGTCCGCTGCTTTGAAGACGGCAACATTACGCACGTATCGGGCTCCATCGACCCGGTCCGTGACGTAGACGTCATCAATACGGAACTGTGCCTGGCCGATATGGACACGGTACAGAAACGGGCAGACCGCATCCGCAAGGTGGCCCAGTGCGGCAACAAGGAAGCCAAGACCGAGCTCGACATTCTCCTGAAAATCCTCAAGGCGCTGGAAGACGGCGAACCGGCCCGCAAGGTTGGCCTGACCAAGGACGAGCTGCCGTGGGTACACGATCTCAATCTGTTGACCTTAAAACCCATCCTCTACATTGCCAACGTAGCCGAAGACGAAGCATCCGAACCGGACGCGAATCCGCACGTACAGGCCCTGAAGGAATTCGCCGTCGCGGAAGGCTCCCAGGTCGTTGCCGTTTCGGCCAAGATCGAAGCGGAAATCGCCGAACTGCCGGCTGACGAAGCAACGGTTTTCCTGCAGGAACTGGGCCTGCCCGAAGCCGGCCTGGCCAAATTGATCAAAGCCAGCTACGCCATGCTGGGCCTGATCAACTTCTTCACGGCCGGTGCCGATGAAGTCCGCGCCTGGACCATCGTCAACGGCACGAAAGCGCAGAAAGCAGCCGGCAAGATTCATACGGATATCGAACGGGGCTTCATCCGCGCCGAAATCGTATCCTATGACGACCTCATTGCCTGCGGCAGTGAACAGGCTGCTAAGGAAAAAGGTCTCGTACGCCTGGAAGGCAAGGATTACATCATGCAGGATGGCGATGTCACCTACTTCCGTTTTAACGTCTAAAAAGGGCAAATACGCCATAAATACAGATACAAAAAGAGCAGGCAGCTCAATGCTGCCTGCTCTTTTTGTATCACTTTACTCTGCTTCAGAAAGTTCTTCCCACTTTTCGTACGCAGCCTCCAGTTCAGCCTGGGTACGTTCGTAAAGTGCTGTCAGTTCCATGGCCCTTTCCGGGTCGGTCTGGTTTTCCGGCTGATTAAGCTGGAATTCGTACATCTTGGCCGTCGCTTCGAGCTCGGAAATCTTCATTTCTATCTTTTCCAATTGCCGCGTCGTGCCGTAGGACTGGGCCTTTTTCGCCGGCGGCGTGTGCCGCTGCGGTTCCGCTTCTTTCTTCGCTGCCTCTGCCTTAGAAGCTGCCGTCACAGTCTCTCCCTGTTCTGCTGCTTTTTGGGCAGCCAGTTCTTCTGCTTCCCGTTCTTTTTCCCGGTAATACGTGTAGTTGCCCAAATATTCGTGCAGCTGCTTAGCTTCAAGGACCAGCGTCCGGCTCGTAATCTTATCGAGGAAATAGCGGTCATGGGATACGACGAGATAGGTGCCGCCAAAATCGAGGAGCGCCTGTTCCAGAATTTCCCGCGTCGGAATATCGAGATGATTCGTCGGTTCGTCCAGGATGAGAAAATTCGGCCCCTGCAGGAATAACTTCAAGAGAGCCAGACGGGCCTGTTCACCACCGCTCAGGTTGCTCACGGTCTTAAAGACATCGTCACCTTGAAAGAGAAAACGGCCGAGGACGTTGCGCGCTTCGTCTTCGCTATAGCTGAATTCGTTCATCATTTCTTCGACGAGGGTCCAGTTTCCCTTAAGCTCCGTATGCTCCTGTGAGAAATAACCGATGTGGACGCGGCTGCCCAGGGTAATGTGGCCGTGGTCCGGCTCTTTTTCGCCCATAATCATGCGCAGCAGCGTCGTCTTGCCCGTACCGTTCGGCCCGATAAGGGATGCTGCTTCACCGCGCCGCAGGAGCAGGGACAAATGGGAAAAGAGTTCTTTATCGCCATAGCCGCCACAAATATCGTCGAGGACCAGAACCTTTTCGCCACAGCCTTCGGCCGGGGCAAAATGGAAGTGGAGCGTCGCATCTTCCGGTGCCAGTTCAATCCGTTCCAGGCGGTTCAGCTGGGACTGGCGGCCCCGGGCCTGCTTGGACTTGATACCGGCCTTATACTTGCGGATATATTCTTCCGTTTCTTTAATGTGTTCCTGCTGTTTATTGTAGGCACGTTCTAAGGCTTCCCGCCGTTCCCGGCTCTGTTTGATATAGCGCGTGTAATTGCCTTTATACTTGGTAATCGTACCATGGCTCATTTCCAAAATCCCTGTAGCTACGCGGTCTAGGAAATACCGGTCGTGGGACACGATAAGGATACCGCCGCCATAAGAAAGGAGATAGCCTTCAAGCCACTCCAGCATATCCATGTCCAGATGGTTCGTCGGTTCGTCCAAAAAGAGGTAATCCGGCCGCCGTACGAGGGCCCGGGCCAGATTAATACGCGTTTTCTGGCCGCCGGAAAAGCTCTGGACAGGCCGCGACCAGTCGGCTTCGGAAAAGCCCAGGCCCTGCACGATCTTATGGCTCATCGATTCGTAAGAAAAGCCGCCCAGCCATTCGAAACGCTCCTGCAGGCGGGCGTAGCGGTCCATGAGGGCTTCGTTATCCGGTTCTGCCTGCATCTGCTTTTCTGCGGCCTTCAGATTCTGCTCCAAATGACGCACATCCTGCCACGCTTCCGTAATCACGTCCCCTAAGGTAATAGTATCGGCGTAGGTAATATCCTGCTGCAGGTAGCCCACGCTTTCTCCTTCAGAAAGGACAAAGGCACCACTGTCATACTCTTCTTCCCCCATGAGACACTTGAGCAGCGTCGATTTGCCGGCGCCGTTGGCACCGATAAGGCCTAAGCGTTCACCGCGCCTGAGTTCAAAGGACACGTCATGAAAGACGACGTGAACGCCAAATGCTTTTGAAAGTTTTTGTACTTTTATGCTACCCAATTGTTTTTTTATCCTTTCTCGTGTTGTTCTACAATATGCTTTTCTTTCAGGGCTGCAATGGTCTTTTCATCGAGCCCGAGGACACCGGACAAAATGGCATCCGTATCTTCGCCTAGGAGCGGTGCCGCTTTGCGGACCGGTGTTTGCATCGTCGAAAATTTTGCCGGAAAACCGGGCATTTCCAAATCCCCTAAGACCGGATGATGCTGTGTTTCGATCATCCCCCGCGCCCGGATCTGCGGATGATTCACTAATTCATCGATGCCCAGCACCGGTGCCACCGGGACTGCAGCCCGGTCAAAGAGAGCCACGATGTCTGCCGTCGTGTGCTCCTTCATCCAAGCCGCCAGGATAGGCCGCAGTTCCTTATAGTTTTTGCGGCGCAGCGTATTTTCGGCAAAGCGCGGGTCCGACATGATGTCCATGCCCATAGCCGCCTGCATTCGTGAAAACTGTGTATTATTACCGGTCGCTACGGCCACGTAATCATCCTTGGTTTCATACATATCAAAGGGCGCCGATGCCGAGTGTTCATTGCCGGACCGTTCCGGTACGACACCGTTTAAGGTATATTGCATGACAAAATTTTCCAATACAGACATGGTCGTATCCATCATGGACACGTCGATGTACTGGCCTGCACCGGTATGATCACGCTGGTACAGGGCTGCCATGAGACAAAAGGCCATGTGGATGCCTGCGTTGGCATCGGCAATGGAAACGCCTACCTTGACCGGCGGCTGGTCTGGAAAGCCGGTCAGTCTGAGCAGGCCGCCCATGGCCTGGGCAATAATATCATACGCTGCCTTGTGGCAAAGGGGACCGCTTTGGCCAAAGCCGGAAATGGAGGCATAAATAATATCGTCCTTGACGGCCTTAGCCGCTTCATAGCCCAGGCCGAGACGGTCCATCGTGCCGGCAGAAAAATTTTCAATGACTACGTCACTTTTTTTCATGAGCTCCAGGGCGATACGTTTTCCTTCAGGACTCTTAAGGTCGAGGGTCAGGCTTTCCTTATTGCGGTTGAGATAGGCAAAGTAACCGCTTTCGCCGTTTTTAAAGGGCAGATAATGACGCGTATCGTCACCACTGCCGGGCCGTTCTATTTTTACTACCCTGGCCCCCAGGTCGGCCAGCAGCATCGTACAATACGGGCCAGAATATACATGCGTAAAGTCTAATATAAATAAATCTGAAAACGGATTTTTCATGATTAAGATTCACCTCAACGTATAGTATAACATAGATTTCCCTTGCTACCCAGGCGTATACCTATGTTATAATACTCCTGTAACCTACACTTAGCTTAGGAGGGGATAGAGCATGAAAAATTTAAAGAAAAATTTACGGGCTGCACTCGTACAGGCGTCGCCTATTATGTTTGATAAACGGGCGACGACAGAAAAGGTCATCAGGCAAATTCACGAAGCCGGACAAAACGGCGCTGAGCTGATTGTCTTTCCGGAATCGATTATCCCTTGCTATCCCTACGGACTGACCTTCGGCTTCACTGTAGGCAGCCGCAATAATACGGGCCGGCAGGATTGGAAAAAATATTATGACAACGCCGTCCTCGTACCTGACGATACGGCAGGCATTGCCGCTGCCGCCAAAAAGGCCCAGGCCTATGTGAGCATTGGCGTCACAGAACGGGATCATCAAACGTGCTCTCTCTATTGCACCAATCTGATCTTCTCACCGGAAGGCGAACTCGTATCGGTACACCGGAAAATTAAGCCGACCGGTTCGGAACGCTATATTTGGGCAGATTCCCACGTACCGGAAACGTATTTCCCCGTCGTCGATACGCCGTGGGGCGCTATGGGCAGCCTCATTTGCTGGGAAAACTACATGCCCTTAGCCCGCGTAGCGCTCTATGAAAAAGGTGTTTCCCTCTATTTGGCCCCCAATACCAACGACAACCCGGAATGGCAGGACACGATCAAACACATTGCCATTGAAGGCCATTGCTTCGTCTTCAACGTCGATCAGTACTTCACGCGTGACCAGTACCCGCAGGATCTCCTGGAACAGGACGAAATCAGCCGCCTGAAAGAAGAAACCTGCTCGGGTGGTACGTGCCTCATCGATCCCTATGGCCACTATGTCACGGAGCCCGTATGGAACAAGGAAGCCATTATCTATGCCGACCTTGATCTCGATATGGTACCCATGAGCCGTATGGAATTCGATGCAACAGGCCATTATTCCCGTCCGGACATCCTTGAATTCTACGTCAATGATTACGACGACGAACTTGAATAAATATCCATTTTCTTTTTACTCCCCTGCTTAACCAGGGGAGTTTTTCTTTTTTCTAGAATGAAATTTTTTTATTTTTTCTGACCAACGTTCCTCTCTATATTATATATACATCTATGGGCCTGCCAGCAAGTATATGTTGCAGAACGAAATTCTACGTATTTTCAAGTTTTTTACAAAAAACCATTTGACAAATGACAGCGTACATGGTAGACTTACGTCAACAACTTGATAGTGTTGCAATGAAGAGAAGAGTACATGACGAGGAACGGCACAGAGAGCTCCTGAATGGTGAAAGGGAGACCGCAACAACTCATGGAAGATGGCCTCAGAGCAGATTGGTCGAATAATTTAGACCGTCCGGGCGCACCCGTTACAGTGCTACGGTATTCAGGACTTCGGTCTGCGTACCTGAAGAGGTCTGGCTTGTGAAAGCCAGATGAAATTGGGTGGTATCACGGTGCTTCCGTCCCTTACAGAGGGGATGGAGGCTTTTTTTATTACAACACACCTTTTCAAGTGAATTTTATCTTTCTACATTTTATCATTCACAGGGGGAATCATATTATGAGCAAAAACTACAAATTCGAAACATTACAGCAGCATGCAGGCCAGGTACCCGATCCTACGACAGGCGCACGTGCCGTACCTATTTACCAGACGACGAGCTATGTATTTGACAACACGCAGGATGGCGAAGACCAGTTCGCCTTGAAAAAACCGGGCTTCATCTATTCCCGTCTGGCTAACCCGACGTGGGATGTCCTGGAAAAACGCGTTGCCGCTCTCGAAGGCGGTACAGCTGCGTTGGCCACAGCTACAGGCGCCGCTGCTATTTCCCTTTCGTTGATCAACCTGGCTGGTGCCGGTGATGAAATCGTTGCCGCTCCGACGCTCTACGGTGGCACGATTGAATTGTTCAGCGATACGTTCAAACACCTGGGCATTTCCGTAAAATTCGCCAATCCCGATGACCCGCAGTCCTTTGCTGCCGCCATTACGGACAAGACGAAAGCCGTGTACCTCGAAAGCCTGGGCAACCCGGCCATCAACATTCCGGATTTTGAAGCCATTGCCGAAATCGCTCATAAAAACGGTATCCCCGTTCTCGTAGATAATACCTTCGCTACACCGTATCTCTTCCGTCCCTTTGAACACGGCTGCGATATCGTCCTCCATTCGGCAACGAAATTCATCGGCGGCCATGGCACGACCTTAGGCGGTGTCATCGTAGAAAAAGGCGACTTCGACTGGGAAGGCTCGGGCCGTTTCCCCGATTTCGTCAATCCGGACGAATCCTACGGCGGCATCAGCTTTGCCAAAGACGTACCGGGTGCCGGCTTCGTAACCCGCGTTCGCGCCAAATACCTGCGTGACCTCGGCGCATCCCTGAGCCCGTTCAACGCCTGGCTCCTCATCCAGGGCCTGGAAACCTTGTCCCTGCGCGTCGAACGTCACGTCGCCAACGCCCAGAAGGTTGCCGCTTTCCTGGAAAACCATCCGAAGGTCGCAAAAGTAAACTATCCGTCCCTGCCGAGCTCGCCGTACTATAAACTGGCTCAGAAGTATTTCCCGAAGGGCACAGGCTCCATCTTCTCCTTCGAACTGAAAGATGGCTATGCAGCTGCCCGTAAGTTCATCGATTCGGCAGAAATCTTCTCTGACCTGGCTAACGTAGGCGATTCCAAATCCCTGCTCGTACATCCGGCATCGACAACACATCAGCAGCTGACGCCGGAAGCTCTCGTCGCAGCTGGCATCACATCCGGTACCATCCGCATCTCCATTGGTCTGGAAAATGTCGATGATCTTCTCGCTGATATCGAACAGGCTCTGGAAAAAGCATAAGACCCAGTTCTACCACCGGCGATTTGCACTGACGCAGATCGCCGGTTTTCTTTTAGGAGGCTTCACTATGACGCAAAACACGACTACCCATACAAACAGGCCGCGCCTGCAGGACATCTTTATTTTGGGCTTTGCCTTCTTTGCCACGTATTTTGGTGCCGGCAACCTTATCTTTCCGCCGCAGCTGGGCCTGAATAGTGGCACGGAATTCATCGCCGGCTTATCGGGCCTGACCCTTTCCGGCATTTTCCTGCCTATCTTTACGCTCATCGTCATCGGCCTGAACGGTGATGTTCATGCCATTACGGACCGGGTCGGCAAATATACGTACAACGTCCTCTTGGCCGCCCTCATGATCGTCTGTACCTTCGTTTCTATTCCCCGTACGGCTGCCACAGCCATCCAATTAGGTATACAGGGAAACATTCCGGCAGCGCCTTTTATTCCCTTGGTCATTTTATATTTTGTCATTTCCTATTTCTTCGTTGCCGACCCCAATAACGTCATGGATCGCATGGGCAAGTACCTGACGCCGCTTTTAGCGCTCATTCTCGTCGTCATCGCCATTGCCGGCGTCGTCTCGCCGTTAGGTACGCCTGTAGACCCGGCCGTACCCAATCCCTTCGTCAATGCCTTCTTAGGCGGCTATAATACAGGCGATGTCCTGGTCAGCTTCATCATGGCCGCCGTCTTCATCCAGTCTATCCGTAGCAAAGGCTACCAGACGATTAAACAGCGCAATACCTGCCTCATCTACTGCGGCATCGTCGCCTTCGTCCTGCTCTTCGTCATTTACGGTTCTCTCCTCTACATGGGGGCCTGCGTCAGCGGCGACTATCCCCAGACCATCGGCCGGGCAGAGCTCCTAGTCGCCATTATCAGCCGCTTCGGCAGCGCCGTCATGATTCCCATGGGCGTGGCCGTCGTCCTGGCCTGCCTCACGACGGCCATTGGCCAGGTCGCTGCTGTAGCCCAGTTTACGAGCGGGTTTTCCCGCAAAGCGAGCTACAAGAAAATGGCTATACTTTGCTCGTGCCTGTCGGCTCTTACAGCTCTCTTAGGCGTCGATGGTATCGTAACCTACGTCGGCTGGGTGTACAGTATTTCCTATCCGCCTTGTCTGGCGCTCCTCGTGCTGGGTGTCCTTGCCAAGGTTACACCCAACAACGGTGCCTGCAAAGGGGCGGTCTACCTGGTTACGCTCTATGCGCTCATAGAAGCCTTGCCGTTCCTCTCTGATCTGGCCATTGCCAAGGCAATCGTCGCGGCTACACCGCTTTCTGCCTATGGCTTCGGCTGGGTAGTCCCATTCATCGCCGGCTACATCACAGGTGCCCTTATCGGTGCCGTTGCCGGCAAGCGTTCTGACGCTACGGCCCAGGCCTGAGCTACAGTATTTCACACAAAAGCCTGTCTTGATATTATCAAGGCAGGCTTTTGTGCGTCATTCAAACCTGTAAGGTACAGGCAAAAACGCGCTGTATTTATTTAACGACCAGGACCGGACAGTGGGAATGCTGTACGACATGCAGGCAGACCGAGCCGATGAGAATTTCCTTTAAGCGGCTCAGTCCATGGTTGCCCATGACGATCAAATCACAGCCCCTGTCCGTTGCGACACGCAGGATTTCCGGCCCGGGCGTCCCATCCAGGGACAAATACTCCGGTTCCACGCCGGACGGAATGTAGCACGAATAGTAACTGGCCAGCTGGCTTTCCCGTTTTTCTCCCGCTGGAGAAACCTGTTCCGGATCTTGCCGTTCCAAACGGGCCACGACAGAGACGAGAGGTGCTACCTGCAGGATAATCAGCTTGCTCTGAAAGACCTGGGCCAGCATAGCCCCTTGCCGGACGGCCCGGATAGACGCCGGCGACGCGTCGACCGGCACGAGAATGCATTGGTATTGGTTCATCAAGAAAACTCCTTACATAGCAGAGTTGCCGACAGTGACGCCCAGCCAGCAGGCGATAAAGCCGCCGACGACATTTAAGGTCAGATAGAGGAGGGCCGATGTAAATTCCCCACTGCGTGCAAAGGTTAAAAGTTCCATGTTATACGTTGAAAAGGTTGTAAAACCGCCTAGCACACCGGTTACAAGCAATAATTTGCAAACTGGTGACAGATTACTATGGGCTTCAAAAAACACGAATAGCAGGCCGATGAGAAACGATCCGATGACGTTTGCCAGTACGGTACCGTAAGGGAAAATCGTCCCGCCATGGGCGTTGCTGAACTGGGTCAGCAAATAACGGCAGGCAGCGCCGATACCGCCGCCCAAAGCCACAAACAATACTTTTTCCATACTAAAGGGTTATCTCCTTTCTATGCTAAAGCCCATAGTAGCAAATTGTTTCTCTTCTGTCAATACGACAAACGCCCGGCTTTTGCCTCTCCCGGAAGGGGGCTGCTTCCTGCCACCTTCGCCCGTACGAGGATGACGACCTCCGTCTCTTTTTCCGACTTGTACCGGTGCCGGAACAGGCCTCCCAAAAGAGGCAGATCGCCTAACAGCGGTACCTTGCGCAGGTTCTCGATCTGTTCCCTGTTGATGAGGCCGCCAATGAGCAGGTCCTGGCCGGGACGCATGCGCACTTCTGTATCGGCCCGCCGCGTCGTAATCCTGTAAGCTTTTAGGTCCGGCACCAGCACGGGCGTGCTGACTTCAGCTTTAAGCCGCGCCGTCACGCTGCCATCAGCATGGATACGGGGCGTATAGCTCAGCTTGATACCGGCATCCTCGTATTCCGTCTTCAGTGCTACTTCCCCATCAGAAATATGTTCTGTAAGGACAGGAATGCGGTCACCAATCAGAATTTGTGCTTCTTTGCCATTGCCGGTCAGCAAGTGGGGCCGTGCCAGGATTTTGGCCTTGCCCTGGCTCTCTAAAGCATGCAGCTGCGCTTCATAGACGAAATGCTCCGTATGGCCGGGGCCGGCCGATAAGGCAGACCAGTTCCAGGCCACACCTAGCTCCTTCATAGCGTCCTTGTTTAAAGAGAGGATTTCCACTTCTACATCGACCTGCCGGATGGGCACATCCAATTCTTTTACGAGCTTGTCAAGGGCCGCCGCTTCCTGCGTAGTGCCGCCAAAAACCAGGGAATTCGTATCGCCATGGCTGCGGATTGCATCTTCTGCTACGAGAGCTGCCGCTGCCTTGCGCACCGTTTCCGGGTCTGCATACTGGAGCTGCCACGTATAACTCCTGTGGGCATGCGTGTTTTCCCGGCCTGCCGTAATGACCGCCATATTGCCCTGCCGGCTGTAGAGCAAATTCTGACTGGACGCAATGACCTCAATGGCTTCTTCAGCCGTTACGTCGGCCAGTTCCATGGTCAGCAGCCCTTCTACGGTGTCATTGATGATCAGATTCATATTTTCACTGCGTGCCAGGCCGGCCAATACGGTACGCACGGGTACATCATGAACGCGTACATCCAGCGCCTCTGCCGGCCCTGCAGACAGGGCCAAAAAGCCCGCCAAAATGCCTGTTGTCACATACTTGTACATACGCTTGCCACTCCTATAGATAGATTTCATATGTTTCCCCCTGCCGCGTGAGACCTACGGCATCGTGGCGCACGTAGGTCACGTAATAGCCGCCGATCGTATCGCCCGGGCCGCAGGCCTTGGTCGTCGCAGAGCTTTTTAAAATGACCAGGCCCAGGCTGCCCTGGCGGATGAAACCGCACACCTCGGGCAGCGGTTCTGCTTTGGCCTGGCGGGCAGGGTCTGTACGCCCGTCTTTCCACGGCGGTTTTACTCCGGGAGAGGTTTCTTTCTGCTCCGGAGCGGCCGCCTTTGTGCCTGTTTCTGTGGCGCCAGAAAACAGGTCTCCCAGGGGTTTTCTGCGGAGCGTCCCGGCCAGGCTGTATACCGGCCGGCCGGCGGTGGTCTTTTCTATAGCGCTGCTCGTTTGGTCAGAAGACGAAAAAGCGGGAGAAAGAGAACGCGTTGCGATCTCTTTCTCCCGTATGGTTTCCTGCCGGTCTGTAGGTCCATCCCACAAAAACCAGACGCCTGCCAAAAAGAGCAGGATTGCCCCGTACGGGAGCCACGTTTTCGTGTGATGAACTGTATAGTTCCGTATCCATTCCAAACAAGCAGCGCTTTTATTTCGTATCCCCATAGCCGTGCTCATGGGTATGATGCCAGCGCCAGGCATCAGCCATAATCGTCTCTACACTACTGTGCGTTGGTTTCCAGCCCGTAACGGCCTGGATTTTGGCCGAACTGGCAATCAGTATGGCCGGATCGCCGGCACGCCGCGGCGCTTCTTCGACAGCAAACTCGCGGCCCGTTACCTTCTTTGCCGCGTCGATCATTTGCCGTACGCTCATGCCCTGCTGCGTACCGAGGTTGAAGTATTGGGACTCGCCGCCGCCGGCCAGGTACTCGAGTACCCGCACGTGGGCTGCTGCCAAATCCGTAACGTGGATATAGTCGCGGATACACGTGCCATCCGGCGTAGGATAGTCCGTACCAAAAATTTTAATGCTCTTACGCTGCCCCAGAGCCGTTTGTAAAATGAGCGGAATCAAATGGGTTTCCGGCGTATGATCTTCACCGATGGTCCCATCGGCAGCCGCTCCGGCAGCATTGAAGTAGCGCAAGGCTACATAGCGCAGGCCATACGCCCGGCTAAACTGGGCCAGCATGTGCTCGATCATGAGCTTCGTCTGTCCGTAGACGTTAGTCGGTGCATAAGGCATGTCTTCTGTAATCGGCGTTTGTTCCGGCTCCCCATAGACGGCGGCCGTCGAAGAAAAGACGACGTACGGCACATGGGCCTGACGGATTGCTTCTAACAGGTAATACGTACCGACCACATTGTTATCGTAATAGATGGTCGGATTTTCCATCGATTCGCCAACCTGGCTATGGGCAGCAAAATGCATGACTGCTTCGATGTGTTCTTCTATGAGGAGCTGGCGTACAGCGTCCACATGATGAATGTCTTCTGTAATCAGGCGGACATCACCGGGAACAGCTCCCCTGTGACCGCGGGAAAGGTTATCGAGAACGATCACCGTGTGTCCTTTTTCTCGCAGTGCCCGTACGGTATGACTGCCAATATACCCGGCACCACCTGTAACCAGTATCTTCAAATCAGATCCTACCTTTCTTGTAATTTCTTCAGCCGGCCACTGAGGAAACGCTTATATACTTCAACACCGGGCTGATTAAAGGCATCGACATTGGCGAATTCGCCTTCATAGGCAATAGACCAGCACAGCATAAACATGAGCTCGCCCAGATAAAACGCATTTAATTCGGGCAAGATGTAATTTGCACTGGGACGGCCATCGCCGAGGAGTGCTTCGGCATTAGCACTACGGGCTGCTTCCAAAATACTGCTCAATGGCAGGCCGCTAAAGGAAGCCAGTTTTTCATAATCATCGTACATATGGGGCACGATGAGATCATCGGCCCATTTCCGGATAGAAACGAACTGGACAATCTTGTCCTTAGGCCCTTCCTGATGTTCCTGTGTCTGGGCGTGCATGTCCGTCGTACCGACAGCCACGATGGGCGTACGGCCGTAATTGACGATATGACCTTGTTTGTCGAGCCGTTTGCCCAGGGATTCTGCCAGAAGCTGGATATACCATTCCGACAGGGATTTCAGGTTGTCCGCATAAGGCATGAGGACTTCCAGGTCCCGGCCATGACGGGCACCGGCTAAATATTTCAGCACACTGTTGAGGAGCGCCGGGTTTTCACGGATATTATCGCTCTTGCAGGCCTGGTCGGCTTCCTTTGCTCCGTCGAGGAAGGCCCGGATATCAAAGCCCACGAGGGCGCCTACAATGAGACCTACTTCAGAAAAGACGCTGAAGCGGCCACCGACGCCATCGGGTACGTAGAAAATGGGCCAGCCGGCTTTGCGGGCCATGCCGTGCAGGAGTGTTTCCTTGTCGCCTTCGTGCGGATCCGTAACGGCTACCGTGTCTACGCTGATGCCGGCGTCACTGAGAGCCTGTTTTAAGACCATGTAGTTAGACATCGGTTCAATGGTAGAACCGGACTTAGAGATGATGACCGCCATGACGGTATAGCCGGGCTTCACACTGCCGGCAGCACGCAGGGTCTGGATCAGGCCCGTCAGCTTATGGGAATCTACGTTATTGCCGGCAAAAAATACCTGCGGGTATCCGTTCCGTTCTGCCTGGCTCTTCAAATTCCAAAATTCGCCGCACTGCACATCAAAAAGGACTTTACCACCCAAATAGGAGCCGCCAATGCCAAAGAAAACGACAGCATCGACATGATTGCGAACCTGTCTGCCTAATTCTTCCAAGGCCATAATCCGTTCCGGATTATTAATATTGCCTTCCACAATATACGGAAGCTGTGGAAAAAGCACCATTTCCGGTTCGCCGTCCTTAGACAGATGGCCAGCAACAGTCCCGGTCTTACGCATGGTCTGCATAGAAGCGTGTGCTTTTTCATATACAGGCGCAAATTCTGCTACTTCTTGTTCCGTTATTAATTGATCCGGACCATATAAATTGCTGAAATCTAAAATCAGCCCGGATTTTAACGTAATCTCTGCCATACTATTCACTGCCTTTCGAGGTTATTGCTTACTTTCCTATTATAACATAAATAGAATAAGATAGGGATATGCTTACTTGTAAAAGATCTGTATACATCAAAAAATCCGTACAGGAAAATCCTGTACGGAATCGTTTTTTTTTTCTTAGAAACGAAGCATCGACTGGAGAAAGCTCTTGGTCCGTTCGTTTTCGGGATGTTCAAAAATCTGATCAGGCGTGCCGTCTTCCTGCACGATGCCTTCAGCCATAAAGAGAACCCGGTCAGAGACCTCTTTGGCAAAGGCCATTTCGTGGGTAACGATGATCATGGTCATATTTTCATCGGCCAGCTGTTTAATAGTCCGCAATACTTCACCGGTCAGTTCCGGATCCAAGGCCGATGTCGGTTCGTCAAAGAGCATGATATCCGGATTCATGGCCAGGGCCCGGGCAATGGCTACACGCTGTTTCTGCCCGCCCGAAAGCTGGGATGGATAGGCATCCTTCTTTGACCAAAGGCCTACGCGTTTTAAGAGGGATTCGGCTATGGGCATAATTTCGTCCGTCTTCATACCCTTTACCACACGCGGCGCTTCCAAAATATTTTCCAGCACCGTCATGTGCGGAAAGAGATTAAAGTGCTGGAACACCATGCCCATGCGGCGGCAAATGGCCCGTACCTGAGAGGCCGGCGCATAGACGGCCTTTGAGCTGCCCGCCGGGGTGCTGACCATGGTCTGTCCATCGACGATGATTTCGCCTTTATTGATCGTTTCCAGCTGACAGAGGCAGCGCAGGAAGGTACTTTTACCGCTGCCCGACGGGCCGATGATGGAAACCACTTCGCCGGCATCCATGTGCAGCGTCACGTCCTTCAGGACTTCTAAGCTGCCAAATTGTTTACGTATATGGTTCATTTCAACAAAGCTCATGACTATGCCTCCTTATTCATCGTATACAGCGTAGCGTTTTTCCAGATAGCCAAAGAAACGGGTCAGGATAAACGTGAAGAAGAGGTAGAACGCCGCAGCGACGATAAAGGCTGTCGTATCGAAGTCGCGCTGTACGATGGACCGCGTCAGACGCAGAATGTCGTTCATGGCCAGGATGTATACCAAGGACGTATCCTTCAAGAGGTTGATCGTTTCGTTGGCTACTGGCGGCAAGACGCGCTTGATGACCTGCGGCAGGACGATGCGGCGCATTGTCTGGATATAATTCATACCCAAAACCTTGGCCCCTTCATACTGCCCCTTATCGATAGACTGAATGCCACCGCGGAAAATTTCGGCAAAGTAGGCCGCATAGTTGAGGACGAAGGCGATGATGGCAGCCGGGAAATCAGACAGGCGCAGGCCTTCAATAATGAACGGCAGGCCGTAATAGATAAAGAGGATCTGCAGCATGAGCGGCGTACCACGCATGATGTAGATATACATATACATAAAACGGCTCAACGGTTTAATACTGGAAATACGGGCGATCGACATGAGAATACCCAAGGGCAGGCTCAGGACGATGGTAATGACAAAAATCTTTAACGTAACCTGCAGGCCAACGGCTACGGCAGGTATAATATTCAACAGATAATCCATAGTGCACTTCCTTTTCTTCCCTAAAAAATGAGGGACCGCAGTCCCTCATTGTATTAGTTCACTTTGACTGTAATGTCTTCATTAAACCACTTCTGGGATAATTTGGTCAGCGTACCATCATCACTCATATCCTTCAGTACGCCATTGAGTTTATCCAAAAGCAGCGTATCTTCCTTGCGCAGACCGACGCCGAACTGTTCATCACCCATCTTGTCATCGATGACCTTGAACTGGCCCGGTTTCTTGGCCATATAGTAACGGCCGACAACGCTATCGACGAGGACACCATCAATACGGCCCAATTCCAAATCCATGAAGGCTGCTACGAAGTCACCGTATTTCTTCACTTCTTGAAGGGAATTTTTAAATTCTGTATTTTTATCGAGGGCATCGATAGAGCTGCTGCCATCCTGCGTGCCTACGACCTTCCCGGCCAGACCTGCCCGGTCCGTGATGGGGGAATCAGCGCGCACGACGAGAAGCTGTGCATTATTCATATACGGTTTGGAATAGGCAATTTTCTTGGCCCGGTCTTCCGTAATGGTGAGGCCGTTCCAAAGCATATCTACCTGCTTGCTTTGCAGGGCTGCTTCCTTGCTGTCCCAATCAATCGGTTTGAATTCTACAGGTACACCCAGGCGCTTCGATGCTTCCTTGGCCAGGTCAATATCAAACCCTACCAGCTCGCCTGCTTCATTCCGGAACCCCATAGGCGGGAAATTATCGTCCAAGCCGATGACGATTTTATCAGGCATCTTTTGTGCTGCTGATTTGTCGTCACTGCCGCAGCCGCTGATCAAGGCCACTGTCGTTACTGCCAAAGTACCTGCGAGTATTGCTTTTTTCCAATTCATGCGCGTATTCCTCCTGTACGTTACATGGAAATATCCATACCGAACCATTTTTCAGAGATTTTCTTACTGGTTCCGTCATTATGCATATCTTCCAACACCTTATCTAATTTCGCTTTCAGCGCCGTATCTTCCTTACGCATACCTACGCCGCTGGGAATATCCGGATAGCCCACATCGATAATCCGGAAATTCGCTTTGTTCTTATTCATGAAATAGGCAGCTGTCGTCTTCGCTACGACGACGGCATCAATACGGCCTACTTCAAGATCCATAAAGCTCGTCACGTTATCGGAATACTGCTTGAGTTCTTTGAAGGAATCACGCAGTTCCGGTTCCTGATTGATAGCTTCCAGGCCTGTGCTGCCCTGCTGGGTACCCACGATTTTACCAGCCAGATCGGCTTTGCCCTGAATAGGAGAATCGGCCCGGACCAAAAGGATCTGCGGCCCGTTTTCATAAGGCCGGGAGAAGAGGATTTTCTTTTCCCGTTCCGGTGTAATGGAAAGGCCGTTCCAAATGGCATCGATCTTCTTGCTGTTCAGCTCTGTTTCCTTGCTGTCCCAGTCGATGGGCTTAAATTCAACGTCCATATTGAGCCGTTTTGCCGCTTCTTTAGCCATATCGATATCAAAGCCTACGAGATCCCCGTTTTCGTCATGAAAGCCAAAAGGCGGAAAATTATCATCCAAGCCAATGACAATCTTATGGCTATCCCCTGTAGCAGATGTATCTGCCTTTTTATCTGTGCTGCCGCAACCGGCCAGCAGACCTGCTGCTACGGTTACGAGACCGGCCGTTATATATTTCTTCCAATTTGTCATTTGATCGCCCCTCTATCTGCGTCTGCGACGCTATGGATATATCAATCAATGCCTATATTTTACTTTATTTCGTTAAAATAATAAAGTGTTAAAGGTATACAGAATTCTCATAGGAAAAAGCCGTCTTATTCATCTTAGTACATCTGCCTTTGTACGTTTACTCCCCGTCATCAGCCTTAGCCTGTTCTTCCTTAATGCGGTCCATGATTTCCTGCTTGCTCTGACGGGATAAGAATTGTAAGTGCACGGGCAAAATGGCCAGGCCGCCATCTTCAGCAGCGCCAAGCTGTATTTCTTTCCAGTTATCGGCAATTTCAAAGATATCGCCATAGCGCACAAAAACCAGATTGCGGTCACTGTGTATTTGTTCATCTGTAAATTCCTGTAACGACATGAACTGACGCCGGACGATCAGCCCCTTTTCCGTGACATAGCAAATGATATCACGCTGCCGGTCAATGCGCCAAAGGCAAAAGATAAGGACAGCAATATTATCCAACCGGGCCATCAATGTAGGTTCTGCCAGCATGAGCCAGAAAAACCAGGCGCCGACAACGGTAAATACGAGTTGCATAAAGACAGAAAACCACTTTGAATTTTCATACGTTTTTTCTACGCTGCCACAGCCAAACCGCTGGCGTATTTCTTCTTTTTTCATGCTTTACGCCTCCTTATCCGTTTTTCGCATACCTGTGCAGTTCTATTATACCATATTCGCGTGCTCCTGACGGAGCCTGCCCTGGCCGGTACGGCATATGGTATAATACAGAGAGAAACACGCGGCGCGGAAGGAGGCCTTATGTCCATGGAGTATAAACATCAGTCCTTGCAGATACAAGTATACAAAACGATTAAAAAGCGGCTCCTCGATCAGGTATATGCCAGCGGCCAAGTACTGAGCGAACGGAAGCTGGCTGCGGAGTTGCAGATCAGCCGGACACCGGTCCGGCGGGCCATTCTGGAGCTGCAAAAAGAAGGCTGGGTCCAGTACCTGCCCCATCGCGGCATCCTGATCAAAGATCTGGGAATGAAGGACCTGAAAAACATCTTCCAAATCCGCACAGCCTTGGAAAAGCTGGCCGTCCAGCTGGCGTGTGAGCATATTACAGCCGACCAGTTGGACGTGCTCCGCCAGACAGTACAGCAACAGCTGTATAAATACAAGCGCAGTCACGCAGCGCCGGATTATCAGGAATTTATCCGCTACGATACAGAATTTCACAACACGATTATCGAATCGAGTGGCAATCTCATGCTGCGCACGCTCATTGAAGAAATGCGTGACAAAATCAAGCGTACCGGCATTAACTCCCTGTACAGCCGGCGCAGCCGCTGTGCAGAAGCGGCAGAAGAGCATGCCCACATACTCGCCGCCTTAGAACGGCACGACGCCCAGGCCGCCGGCCAGGCTATGGAAAAACATCTGGATATTTGTTATATCACAGCCTATGATTACATTCGCCGCCAGGACGCTGCCGCAGCCTTGCAGCAACAGGAAGAAATCCGGGGAGATACGTATGAATAGTACCTTTATTAAAGAATATGCCGCCCAGCTGGGGCTTACCTGTACGGGTATTGCTCCGGCCCATTTGCCAGAACCGGCCATAGCGGCGCCCGTTTGCCCCCTGGCCAGTGGCTACGGCCCTGAACGCTACGATCTGACAGGCCTTTTGCCTGGCTGCCAGGCTGCCGTCGTCGTTCTCTTCCCCTATTCTCTGCCTGAAGTAAAGCCGGCCAATTTATCTCTCTACTGCCAGCTGCCCGATTACCACCTCATCGTACCGGCGTACTTAGAAAAGATTGCTGCCCGCCTGGCCGGCCTGGGCGGTACACAGCGTGCGATTGCTGACACATCGCCCCTGACAGAACGGCTGTTAGCCGTCCAGGCCGGCCTGGGCTTTGTCGGTGACAACCAGTGCCTCATTCATCCGGTCTACGGCTCGTACTGCTTTATCGGCGCCGTCCTGACTACCCTGCCCTTAGACCCGGATGCACCCAATCAGGGCGAATGTCTCCATTGCGGTGCCTGCTACCGCCATTGTCCCGGCGCCTGCCTTTCTAAAGACGGCTATGTATACGAGCGCTGCAAATCCTATGTGACCCAAAAAAAAGGCGATCTCTCGCCGGAGGAATGTGCCATTATCCGCCAGACGCCCTTGATTTTCGGCTGCGACGAATGCCAGCGCGTGTGTCCCCATAATGCAGCGGTTCCGGAGACGCCTATCGCGGAGTTTCACCAAAGCCGTCTGCCCTTTTTGACAGAAGCAGACCTAGAGGGCCTGACAAACAAGCAATTCCGCAGCGCCTATGGGACCTATCCCTTTGCCTGGCGCGGCAAAAAAATTCTCTTACGCAACCTGGATATTACACAGGGCAAATAACAATCCCCCTCCTGCAGTGGCCGGAGGGGGATTCGTTTATGGACCTTCTACAGGAGTCAGATCTTCAAAGAGGGTACATTCACTCTTGAAGAAGAGCTTGACCGTATCGGTCGGACCATTACGGTGCTTGGCAATAATGACTTCTGTAATATTCGGATTTTCTGTTTCTTTGTTGTAATAGGCTTCCCGGTAGAGGAAGGATACGATATCCGCATCCTGTTCGAGAGCCCCTGATTCACGCAAGTCACTGAGCATAGGCCGCTTATCCTGACGGCTTTCTACACTACGGCTCAGCTGGGACAAGGCGATGAGAGGCACGTTCAGTTCCCGGGCTAAGGCCTTGAGGGAACGGGAAATCTCTGAAATTTCCTGTTGCCGGCTTTCCGGATTACGCCCCTGCATGAGCTGCAGATAGTCGACGATGATCAAATCCAGGCCGTGCTCCGATTTCAGGCGCCGGGCCTTAGAGCGCATTTCCTGAACGGAAATGCCCGGTGTATCGTCGATATAAATAGGCGCTTCGTAAAGGAGGCTGCAGGCATCCGTCAAGGCATTCCATTCCGGTCCTTGCTGCAGCTGGCCTGTACGGAGCTTCTGGGAATCCAGTTTGGATAGCTGGCAAAGCATACGCTGAACCAGCTGTTCCTTGCTCATTTCGAGAGAGAAGAAGGCTACTGTCTTATGCTGTTTAACGCCTACGTTATTCGCAATATTCAAGGTAAACGCCGTCTTGCCCATACTAGGCCGGGCGGCGACCAAAATCAAGTCAGACGGTTGAAAGCCCGACGTAAGCTTGTCCAGATCCGTAAATCCCGATCTTAAACCCGTAAAGCCTATCTTCGTCTGGGAAAGGAGGGTTATCTTATCCATGGTCTTTTCGACGATGGACGCTACAGGAGCAAAATCACTGTTTTTCTTATTTTCTGCCAAATGGAATATCTTCCGTTCGGCCTCATCAATGAGGTCTTCTGCATCCTTGCTGCCGTTATACGCTTCAGCGCTCAAATCGGAACAGGCCGTGATGAGTTCCCGTACCATGGCCTTTTCTTTGACAATATTGGCATGGTATTCTACATTCGCTGCTGTTGCCACTAAATTGGGCAGGCTGAGGACGTATTCCAGGCCACCGGCTGCATCGAGTTTTTTCATACGCCGCAACTCTTCCGGAAGGGTGATCAGATCAATTTCCTTGTTTTCCCGGTGCAAATGCTCCATGGCCTCAAAAATGATGCGGTGCACATCCCGGTAAAAATCATGGGCCTCTAATATTTCCATAGCCGAAATGACGGCATTATGTTCCAGCATCATAGCGCCTAAAACGGCCTGTTCCGCTTCTACGTTTTGCGGTGGAATACGTTGTTCCATAACTTCGCTCCTACTTCACTAACATGACGGCGAGGACATCTTCAATGGTCCGGGCACAGTGAATGGTCAGATTCAAATGATTGTCCGGAATATCCCGCCGGTTTTCTTCCGGTATAATAATCCCTTTCATACCGGCCTGCCGGGCACCATAGGCTTTTTCAAAAACGCCGCCTACAGGCTTTACCAGGCCCTGTACGGAAATTTCTCCCGTCAGGGCAATATCCTGCCGCACGGCCTGGCCGGTGACGGCGGAAATCAATGCCGTCGTAATGGCGCAGCCCGCTGAAGGGCCGTCTATATTGCCGCCACCGACGAAATTGATATTAATATCATAATCAGAAAGCTCCTGCCCGGTTACACGGCGCACCACAGCGGCCGCATTAAACATGGAGTCCTTGGCCATGGAGCCGGCCGTATCGTTAAAACGAAAATAGCCCTTTCCCTGTGTACGGGCCGGAAATGCAACGGCTTCTATTTCTAAGGCCGAGCCCAAAAAGCCGGCAACGCCCAGGCCGAATACCTTGCCTACAGCCGGTTCAGACGAAGCCTTTTCCGTTACGTACGGCACGAGACGGCTGATTTGGGCAACGCGGTTTACCAGATCCTTCGTCAGAACCAGATTATCCTTGCTTCCGGCGCGGAAAACGGCCAGGCCATACGTATCGGCCAAGATGTTGATGGCCTTTCGGCCTTCAATGGTAAAGGTACTGATCAGCTCAGCTACGCCGTCTTCCATGACAGCCCCCAGCTCTTTCGCCGCATTGCGGACGATTTCCTGAATATCTGCCGGTACGAGAGGTTCAAAATAAATTTCTGCACAACGCGAACGGATAGCCGGATTAATTTCCGACGGATCCCGTGTAGTCGCCCCGATGAGGACAAAGTCAGCCGGCGCCCCTTCGGCAAAGAGCTTGCGGATATACGCCGGAATATTGGGGTCCGATTCGTCGTAATAGGCAGATTCAAACTTTACACGCTTATCTTCCAAAACTTTCAAGAGCTTGTTGAGGAGCATCGGGTCCATTTCGCCGATTTCATCGATAAAGAGAATGCCCCCATGTGCTTCCGTCACCAGGCCCGGCTTGGGTTCAGGAATCCCCGTATCCGCCAGGTCGTGCCGGGCGCCCTGATAAATCGGGTCGTGCACGGAGCCGATGAGAGGGTTCGTCATGTCCCGGGAATCCCAGCGCAGCGTAGTCCCGTCGGTTTCTACAAAGGGCGCATCGGGACCAAAGGGCGTAAAGGGCAGCTTTTTTGCTTCATTGAGCACAATACGGGCTGCCGTCGTCTTGCCTACACCCGGCGGGCCGTAGAGGAGCAAATGCTGGGGATAGACGGAAGCGAGTTTGCTTTCCATAGCTTCCACAGCCCGGTCCTGGCCGACAATAGCGCGCAGCGTTTGCGGCCGTACGCGCTGCATAACCGATTCGGTCAAGTGGACCGTATCGAGTTTTTCCAGTTCTTCCAGTTTTTCTTTCGTTTGTGGTGTTTCTACATCATGCAGTTCTTCCTTAATGAGCTGCATTTTGATTTCCTGAACGTACTCCTGTTGCTTTTCTTCCATACGCTGGGTGATTTTCTTTTCCAGCCGTTCTTCTACAGCCTGACGGGCCAACATTTCAGCCAGTACCGCTTCCATTTCATTCAGGACATCAACTACTTCATCGTCCGTTGGGATTTTATCGTAAGAAGCATCTTCATAGATCAGTCGCTGCAAGCCCACCAAACGATGGCGTGGATCTTCAGAATGAACATAAGCCAGGGCGGAAAACTTGCTCGCCCGGAGAACCATTTTTTCCGGGCCAATTAGTCCCGTAAACGCACCGTATAAGACATTGACCTGACGGCGCAGTTCTTCTTCTGCCGTCGGTTCCAAGTACTTATGACGCTGCAGCAGTTTATCTAATAATTCTTTCATACGCGTATCCTCAAAAAATGTAACTTAGCCTTCCACAACGTGAATGGTAATTTTACTCGTAATCGTCGGGTGTACGTGGATAATGACTTCGTACGTGCCCAGCGCTTTAATAGGGTTCTTGATTTCTACTTTCTTCTTGTCCAGATCCAGCTGGTACTGTCTCTGCGCTGCTTCGCTCACATCTTTACCGGTAACCGTACCAAAGATTTTACCGCCTTCGCCTACTTTAACGGGGATAGTAAGTTCCACCTTTTTAAGCTGGCTCGCCAGGATTACGGCTTCGTCAGAAGCTACCTGAGCCTTATGGGCAGCAGCTGCCTTTTTCTGTTTGGCATCATTAATATTTTCCGACGTTCCCGGTGCTGCCAGTTTACGGGGCAGGAGGAAATTACGGCCGTAGCCTTCGGAAACTTCTACAATATCGCCTTTTTTGCCTAATTTTTTGACATCCTGTAATAAAATTACTTTCATCCTTTATCTCTCCCTTTATCTAATACTTCATGAATAGCATCCATGACGTCCCGCTGTGCTTCGGCAAGCGTACGGCCTTTGAGCTGGACGCCGGCAACGGTACGATGACCGCCGCCACCGATGGCTTCCATGATCAGCTGTACGTTTATATCGCCTTTAGAACGGGCACTGACGCCAATAACGGCATCGGGTAATTCAAAAAAGGTAAAGCTGGCTTCTACGTCTGTAATGTTGACCAGCATATCTGCCACCTGGGCAGCAATAATAGAGGCATTGGGCACATCCTTCGGGCAGCTCGCCATGGCAATACCGTTTTTTATGCGTGCTTCCGAAAGGAGCCGTGCCTTTAGTTTAACAGAATCAAAGTCAGAGCTAAAGAGGGACCGTACGATGTCCGGGTCTGCGCCACTGCGGCGCAGGTACGAAGCCGCGTCAAAGGTCCGCACGCCAGTCTGGACAGAGAAATTCTTTGTATCGACAATAATACCTGAATATAAGGCTGTTGCTTCAATCTTTTGTAATTCAATATCATCATCAAAATACTGCAGGAGCTCCGTCACCAATTCACTCGTCGAGGAGCTGGACGGTTCCATATACGTAAGGAGCGGCTTTTGAATAAAATCACTGCTGCGGCGATGATGATCGATGACGACGCGGCGTTCTGTCTTTTCCAGCAGTTTTGGCGCCACGGTCATATCCGGCCGGTGTGTATCGACGATAAACAGCAGGGTCTGCTCGTTGCAAGCCGCTTCTGCCATTTCTGCCGTAATCAGGAGATCCTTAAATTCCGGCACGTCGCGGATAGCCGATTCGATGCGTTCAATGGCTTCTGTCTGATGGCTGATGACGACGTGTACGGGCTTGCCCAGAAGCCGTGCCATGTGGGCTACACCAATAGCTGAACCGATGCTGTCATAGTCTTCCCGTTCGTGCCCCATGACGAGGACGAAATCACTCGTTTCAATCAATTCGCGGATAGCCTGGGCAACGACGCGGGCACGAACACGGGTATTCTTTTCTACAGACCGGGTTTTGCCGCCGTAGAAATGAGCTGAGCCGTCTTCTTCGTAGACCACGACCTGGTCACCACCGCGGCCTAAGGCCAAGTCTAAGCCGGCCCGGGCTTTATCAGCCAATTCATTGAAATTAGCCGTCCCTTGCAGGACTACGTCCTCTGGAAAAGCGGCGATCCCCATGCTGACCGTAACGGGAATACGGTTTACCGTATGAATGGAACGAATCCGTTCGAGGAAGGAAAAATTATCTTCCTTCAGTTCATTCAAGGCTTCCCGGCTCAGGCAGGCAATGTAATTATCGTTGTCATACGAGCGAACGAAGGCCTTGTGGGCTGTCAGCTCGTCGATGAGGCAGTTGTTGACGTTTGTCCAGAGGGTAGCCTGCTGGACGGCGGTCATGCCCTTGCCGACTTCTTCCATATTATCGATGGCAATATCACAAAAGACGGGCATAGCTGCCAGGCAGTTTAATTTCTGCCGTTCGGTTTCCGTAATATCTTCAAAGTACAGGATCAAGTAGTTTTCGTCATCCGATGCTTCTGTTTGTAAATACTTATATACGACACGGTAATACCGCTGACCGATGTGCTCGAAAAAATAACCGAATTTGCCCCAAAACTTATCAATATTGAGATTCGGCATAATATAATCCAAGCGTTGATCTTCGTCAATATCGCCTACCCAATCGCGGAAGACGCTGTTGGCCCAGCAAAGGCTCGATTCCATATCGACGATGGCAATGCCAATGGGCAGGTTTTGTACGGCATAGGTCGAAGCCTGATCGACGCTCTGGGAAATGGCATCAAAAAGCTGACTGATTTCCTTATTTCGTTCGTTGTTGGTTTTATGTGTCAGTACATATACGCCGCCAATGACAATGCCCACCAAGAGGGCGATGATCCAGTTGTACACGGCGATGATCAGCAATAAGAGGAAAATCACGCATAGGAAAGTCTCCTCATTGCGATTGTACAGTAATTTTTTAAACATATTCCCGCCTCCTGCAGTTATGCAGCCTCCCGTTTCTTCCGGTAGTTGAAGAGCATATCAACCAGGCCAAGAATGAAGGCCACCATTTGGAATATGGGGATAACAAGAGTGATGACAATCAGCATCGCCTGCGTCGCTGAACGCAAGGGCGTACGGCGATGCAAGAGATATAAAATAAAAGCTACCCCTTGAAGGGTAATAAAAAAGGCTGAAAAATGATCGACATTGACAGCAATCATACTGAGCCAGTCAATACTACGCGATACACCCCAGTATTTCATAACCAATGCCAGTACATATAAGTATACCATACAGCGGGGAATTTCCCAAAGGCGTACAGGCATGAACGGCCGTACGGAAATGCCCTGGCGCGTGAGCAGGTATTGAGCCACGCGCAGGCTCAGATAGACCATGACCACGAGGCCCAGGCAGTATTCCAGTGGGATCAGGGCCGGAACGGTTTCCTTCAGCATTTCCATCTGCTGGTGGAGGCTCATGAGCTGCACAGACCCGGGGTTACTTTGCTGATAACTGGCAAAGGCCATATCTACGATTTCTCCAAACCACTGCTGCAGTACCGTAAAGATATTGATCTGCCAGAAAAGATACGCTGCCACGCACGTGAGAACGGTCAAGGCGATCAAGGTGCCCGCCACGGCCAGCAGGATATAGACCGGATCATATTTCCGCTGCATTCCTACGCCGACGGCAAAGCCCAGCAGGGCTGCCAGCCCCCAATGCATGACGGCCAGGTACGGATCAAACAGGGTGGCCAAAAAAAGGACAGGTAAGACACCGGCTGCCAGTGCCTGCTGCCAGCCGTAACGAACGGCAAAGACAGGCAATACAAAGGCCAGTGCCATAGCCCCGATAGAGGGAAAGATCGGCACAGACCAGCTAAAAAACGCCAGCACCAGCATCAATGCAACAAAGAAGCCTGCTGCTGTCAAAGAAGTAGCATGCTTCTGATCCATGCAACTTCACTCCTTTCCGTAATAGAAACAGCAAAAACGAAACATGACAGCGGAGGTGTCTACCTCCGCTGTCAATTTTTTTGTGTACTTACACTTCCATAATAATCGGTAAAATCATAGGACGGCGCCGCGTCTTTTCGTACAAGTAACGGCTAAGCGTATCCCGTACCTGCGATTTGATTACGGCCCATTCACGGATATTGCCTGCTTCACAGCGTTCCAGAACGGCAGCCACCTTTTCGTGGGCTTCCCGCATCAGTTCTTCCGAATCGCGGACGTAGACAAAGCCGCGGGAGACGATATCCGGGCCGGCCAGGATGTGGCTCGTGCCCTTGGCCAAGGTCATGACGACGATGACCATGCCTTCCATGGCCAGCTGCTGGCGGTCACGGATGACGATATTACCGACGTCACCGACGCCGAGACCGTCGACAAAGACCCGGCCGGCATTGACGTGACCCGTCTTATGACCGGCACGATTGGAAAATTCGAAAATCTGTCCATTGTCGCCAATGAGTATATGATCCTTTTCTACACCCATCTGTACGGCCAGTTCGCCGTGACGGCGCAGCATCCGGTATTCCCCGTGGACAGGAATGAAATACTTCGGTTTGATCAGGCTGAGCATTATTTTCAGCTCTTCCTGGCTGGCATGACCGGATACATGCATTTTTTTATCCCTGCCGGCAATGACGTTAGCGCCGAGCTTCATGAGATTGTCGATAGTCCGGCCTACGCCTGTTTCATTACCCGGAATCGGTGTTGCGGAAATGATGACCGTATCGCCCGGCATAATGCTCACGCTGCGGTGATTGTTCGAAGCCATGCGGGACAGGCCGGCCATCGGTTCACCCTGGCTGCCCGTCGTCAGGATCAGTACCTGATCGGCCGGATAGCGGTTCAATTCATCCGGTTCAATGAGGACGCCTTCAGGCACTTCCAAATAGCCCAGTTCAATGGCGATCTGGACATTGTTGACCATACTGCGGCCCAAGACAGTGACTTTGCGCTTAAACAGGACGGCCGTATTGATGGCCTGCTGAATACGGGAGATATTAGACGCAAAGGTTGCCAGAATAATGCGGCCCTTGGCGTCAGCAAAGGCCTTGCGGAAGGCAGAGCTGACGGTCGTTTCCGATTCCGTGTAGCCCGGCCGTTCGGCGTTGGTACTATCGGACATGAGCAACAGTACGCCGCGCCGTCCGAGATCGGCAAACTTATGCAGATCCATGGGCATGCCGTCTACTGGTGTCAAATCCATCTTGAAGTCGCCTGTATGGACAATCGTTCCTACAGGTGTACGGAAATACAAGGCGCTGGCATCGGGAATGGAATGGTTCGTATGAATGAACCCTACCTTAATACAGCCGATCTGCACTTCGTCGCCATGATGTACTTCATTTAACGAATAATTTGTAATGTGATTTTCTTTCAGTTTCCCTTCAATCAGGCCACAGACGAGCTTAGTGGCATATACGGGGACGTTCACTTCATTGAGCAAGTACGAAAGGCTGCCAATATGGTCTTCGTGACCATGGGTAATGACAACACCGCGTACTTTATCTTTGTTTTCTATCAGGTAACTCATATCGGGAATGACCAGGTCAATGCCGAACATGTCGTCGTCCGGAAATGCCAAACCGGCATCGACAACGATAATGTCATCACCATATTGGATGACCGTCATGTTTTTGCCGATTTCACCCAGACCTCCCAAAGGAATTACGAGCAGCTTTTCCTTCTTAGCCAATTTCTTACCTCCTGATTTCACTTATCATATTTTTTCCGCTAATACTCCCTGCTTCTATTGTCTTTTATTTTGAGCTATATGTCAATAAAAAGTATTTATTAACGCGAAAAGTTTTTATATGATAAGATGACTTCTTTAATGAACATTCTTATCTGCTATAGCATCCTTTTTAACGGTCTGCGGTACCTGCAGTTCTATATTCTGCGGCAGCTGGGCCCAGCGGTATTGCAGATTCACCTTGCTGTTTTGCAGGTAGCTCTTCATGAGGGACAATTCCGCCTTTTTGTCCGGAGCTTTTTGTGCTGCTGCATCGAGGGCACTGCCCAGTACGGCCTGCAGTTGCGGTGTAACCGGCGCCGTCGCACTCAAGATCCGTTTCGTTGCCGGATCGACCGTAAAGGTTACCGTCAGGTCACCGGAATCACGTAAGGCCACGAGGAACTGTTTCACAGCGGCAATATCCTCTTTCTTCGTCAGGCCTTCCTTTTTCCATTCGGCTTCGTCCCCTTCTTTATAGACACGGGACATGTCATAAACGACCTGGTACGTATTATTCCCCACTGCCGTAACGGATTTGACACCGCTCAGGACGTTATGCTTTTCATTCTGCTTGGCTAACGTCTGCCCTAAGGGCTGGGCGCTCGGCAGGGGTACACTCATTTTGTGCCACACAGGCTTTTGTCCTTCTGCAGACTGGACGGGATAATAGGCAATCAAATCGGCCCCATTCTGTTCGACGTAACACGACGTCCACTCACTGCTTTTACCTGCCAGTGTCACCTGACTGTCAGAGCGGACCTGGAAGGGCGTCAGTTTTACATAGCTTACGCTGGTCGCAGCAGCGTTGCCCAAGAAGGGTAACTCAGCATCGGCCTGTAAGGTATAGCTGCCTTCCGGATGGGCAGCCGCGTAGGCCAGAGCCTCCTGATACGTCTGTTCTGCCGGTGTATAAGCCAGAGCCGAGCCGCCGACCATACAGATCGCTGCGGCTGCCAAAATTGCGTTTTTCATCTTCGTCTTGAACATAGTATCACCTCAACTTCACGTTTATATGAGACCTGCTTTTTTATATAATTCATAGAAATGATGGATCGGACCGTGCCCTTTGCCAATCGGTTCGGCATGGGCAATGCCGGTAAATACATAGTGCTTGGCCGCTGCTACAGCGTCGCTCAGCTTCATGCCGTTAGCCAGGTTAGAGGCAATGGCACTCGACAAGGAACAGCCCGTACCGTGGGTACTCGTGCTTTCTACGCGCTGGCCTTTAAAATAATGAACGTCCGTACCGTCAAAGAGCAAATCCGTCGCATCTTCTACACGGTGACCGCCCTTGACGAGTACTGCCTTGGCTCCCATGGCTGCAATTTCCCGGCCCACCGCTTCCATATCAGCCAGGCTGTGAATTTCTTTGCCCGTAAGCACTTCTGCTTCAGGAATATTCGGCGTCAATACATCTGCCAAAGGCAAAAGAATATCCCGCAAAGTTTGTTCCGCTTCCGGTACGAGCAGGCGGTGGCCGCTCGTCGCTACCATGACGGGATCGATGACGACAACGCGCGGTGTATACTGTTTGAGCTTATCGGCAATGACGCGAATCGTTTCCGGTACACTGACCATGCCGATTTTTACGGCATCTACGTCGATATCTTCAAAGACGGCATCGATCTGATCGGCAATTAAATCCGGTGTGACATCCATGTACCCACGCACGCCCTGCGTATTTTGGGATACGACGGCTGTAATGACATTAAGGGCAAAACAGCCATGAGCACAAAAGGTCTTGCAGTCCGCCGCTGCACCGGCACCACCTGACGGGTCCGTACCTGCAATAGATAATACATGTTTCATATATAAAACCTCCCGGTATAGTAATGCATCTTATTGACGCAGCAGCATCTGGGCTGCTGCAGGGTGTATATAAAGCAGTAGCTTGGCTTTGCCGTAAGCCCCATCATAGGCATCGTACGAAAAAAAGGCCAGGCTGCCTGTCTTATAGTCTAATTTCATTCCCGTCAGCATCTCTGTCCAGCTTTCGAGATACGGTGAATGGCCAATGAGCAGCAACGAAGCCTTGTCGTCGTACCTGGCCAGGCTCTTGTATAACCCATCCAGATTGCCTGTCGCCAGGGCATCCTGCTGCTGTACCGCCTCGGGGCGGACCTGCCGTCCCATGATTTCTGCCGTCTGCCGTGCCCGCAGTACCGGACTGGTCCAGATCTGCGTAGTACCGGCAGGCCACCAGCGACGTACTAAGGCTGCCATAGCCGTCACGTCCCGCCGTCCCCGCTCTGTCAGCTGCCGCAAGGCGTCATCCTGACTGGTGACAAAGGGTTCTGCTTTTCCATGACGCATTAAACCTATATACATATAATTATATCCTTCTTCCCCTAAGGGCACCCGTTATTCGGCTACGTGCTGCAAGCCAACGGCGAGCAGCGTATAGACATGGTCGTCAGCCAGCGAATACCAGACCAGTTTTCCCTGGCGCCGGTACTGGATCAGGCCGGCGTCCCGCAAAATACGCAGTTGATGGGATACAGCAGACTGTTCCATGGACAAGCGTTCTGCTACGTCGCCTACACAGCATTCGCCCTGCATCAGTACTTGCAAAATGCGCAACCGTGTCGGGTCTCCCAACACTTTAAAGATACCGGCCAGTGGCACAATATACTCTTGCGGCACTGGCGCTTCTGTTTGTTTCCCCTCGTCAGCCAACATGCAAATCCCCCATCACGACCGATAGCCTCGCTGCCCTCTTTCCTGAATATCTAATTATAACATACATGCATGTATTTCTGTATGTGTTTCTAGAAAAGTATTCTAAAATTTTACTTTTTTTGCAGTTCATCGTACAGTGCCCGCGTAAAATAAGATAATTCATAAAATAATTTCGGCTCATTTGCCACATGGCGGGCCAAGAGGCAGAGAATAAAGGTTCCGCCTGGCGCATAGATGAGGCCGCAGTCATGATAGATTCCATCCAGTTCGCCTGTCTTATGGTCGACGCGGACCGTATGTGGCAGCTGGGCCGGAAGAATACAGTTATCCTCCTGCCGGCTGAGAATATCCCGCATAGCCTTGTCACGCCGGGGATCGACACACTGGCCGTTTGCAAGCAGGCTGAAAAAGCGGCCCATATCGGCAGCGCAGGTCAGGTTTTCCCGGCCAGCGGCAGCTGCTTCAAAATCCATCATTTTGCGGCAGATTTTCGTATGTACCAGCCCCAGCCTGTCGATTTCAGCCTGAATGGTATCCAGTCCCAGGCGTTCTATAAGCAGGTTGGCACAGGTATTGTCACTTTCGACGATCATATGAAAGACCAGCTCCTGCAAGGCTACGACAGCGCCGTCGCGGCCATAAAAAGAACCGCCTTCGACACTCTCCGTTACGGTACAGCGTTCTTCGAGTGTCAGGGCGCCCTCCTTTTCCTGCCGGAACAGGGCACTCATAATCGGTAACTTAATCAAGCTGGCCGACGGCATGATCCGGTCCTGGTATAACCAGGGTTCACTATCAGACAAACGGCGGCAATACAGGGAAAGCTGCGTCGGCACCGTTACAAAGGCAGGTACGTGTTCTGCCAGCCAGGTACTATTCATGCTGTTCTGTCCCTCCTGCCGCGTCCTTGTCCCGGCATTCCTTGCAGAGACCATATAATTCCAGGCGGTGACCGATAATATCAAAGCCCGTATTAGCGGCTACCTTCCTTTCATACTCCGACAAGGGACAGCCGGACAGATCCACCTTTTTATGACAGCGGATGCAAATAAGATAATGGACGTGTCCCGGCATACGCAGGGAGAACGCATACTTTCTCGTTTCCGGCAGAAAGGTCTTTTCGACGAGCTTCTTTTCCGTAAAGAGCTCGAGGACGCGGTAGACCGTCGATACGTTGACGGTCTCACCGGCTTCTAATAATTCCTGATAGATTTCTTCTGCCGTCAACAGTTCTTCCTGGCCGAAGAGAATTTCCAGCACCCGTTTGCGGGGCCGTGTATTTTTGAGGCCATATTGGTGCAGGAACTCTTCATAATTTTTGCTGTCTGTCATGCTTTCAGCTCCTTTCGTTTCTGGCGCTGGCCCAGGGAAAGGCGCAGCTGCTTGCCTAGCAGCACGAAGAGCAGGAGAACGACGGACGTAATGGCCGTAACACCGCCTGGTGCCGCATCAATCCAATAGGAGACAAAAAGGCCCGTTAAAATATCGATAAAGCTAAAGAGCACGGAAAATTGCAGAGTTCGGCGAAAGCCCTTTTGCAATTGCAAGGCCGTTGCCACCGGCAGGGCAATGAGGGAACTGATGACCAGAATGCCCACGATGCGGATTGATACAGAAATCGTAGCTGCTACGAGAATAGAAAAAATATAATTGATCAGTTTGACCCGTACACCGGCTACGCGGGCCCCGTCTTCGTCAAAGGTAATCATGACCAGCTGGGGGTAGAGCCAAAGGATGGTCGTCAGAGAAATAATGCTGAGGATAACGACGGACCAGACATCCGTCGAGGAAACCGTCAGAATGCTGCCAAAGAGGAATGATTCTACATTGGTATGAACCAGGCCGGCACTGATAATCGTAATGGCAATGCCTACCGACAAGGACAAGACGATGATCAGAACCAATTCCGCGTAGCGGCGGAACTGATTACGCAGGGCTTCGATGAGGACGCCAAAAAAGCTGGTCAGACAAAAGGCGCTGATAATAGGGTTTACATCGATCAGGAGACCTACGGCTACGCCTGCTAACGAGGCGTGTGACAAGGCATCGCCGATCATGGAATAGCGGCGCAGGACGAGGAACATGCCGATCATAGGGCACACCAGGGAGATGAGCAAGGCCACAATGCAGGCGTTCTGCATAAAGGAATATTCAAACATACGATTCACTTCCTGTATTTTCTTTTACATATTCACGGATATATTCTTCCGGCGAGCATAAATGACCGCTGCCATTGGCGACGTGATAAAGGAACTTCGAATTGCGCATGGCCGCCCGCAGATTATGTTCGACCGTAACGATGGTCAGGCCGTGCTCTTCGTTGAGCTTCTTTAAAAAAGGGTAGAGCTCGGCCTGGGATTTGACGTCGATCCCTGTCGACGGTTCATCGAGGATCAGCAAATCCGGATGCCCTAAGAGGGCTCTGGCAATAAAGACCTTTTGGCATTGGCCGCCAGACAGGTTGCCAATGAGGGAGTCGCTGTACTCGCCCATTTTCATGAGCTCCAAATAGTGGTCGACGAGACTGCGGTCTTTGATGTGCAGGACCTTGCAGTACGTATTCATTACTTCCCGGACGGTAATGGGAAACTGCTGGTTCAGCGTTTCAAAGCGCTGGGAGACGTAGCTCGTGCGCTTGAAATCATTGACCAGGCTGCCTTCTGAGGGCTTTAAAAGTCCCAGGAGCAATTTGACAAAGGTACTCTTGCCGGATCCATTCTCACCGACAATAGAAATATAATCGCCATTATGGATCGTCAGATTCAAGTCGCGCAGTAAATACGGCGTGCCGATCTCGTACGCATAATAGACGTGTGACAACTGGATCATGGAAAATCCTCTCTTTCTGTAAATCCCTGTCCGCGCCGGCTAATAGATTCATAAGAAATACAGGTACAGGCGTTGACAAGTAATATTTTATATTATATCCTCTTTTTAAGTGCAAACGCAAGGTATTCGCAATTATGAATTTTGAAAGGACTTAGTATGAAACGCCTTCTTCTTTGTTTTCTCGCTCTTCTTCTCGTCTTTCTTTCAGGCTGTGCCAGTGAGCACCAGGCAGCACCGGAGCCGGCCACACAGGATAAACTGTCCGTCGTCGTTTCCTTTTATGCCATGGAAGAACTGGCCCGGGAAATTGGCGGTGATGCAATTACCATCCATACGGTTATCCCGTCTGGCGAAGAACCCCATGATTTCCAGCCAAAAGCGTCGGACCTTTCGGCCCTCTCCCAGGCCGATGTGTTTATCATCAACGGCTGTGATCTGGAAGAGTGGGCACCCAAAGCCATCGCTACAGCACATAACCCGAAGCTTCGCGTCGTCACGGCCTCAGATGGCGCCGACATCCACTACATTGAAATGAAACAGGTACTGCCCGGCCAAAAGGAAGAAAAGGCCGCCGACCCTCACGTTTGGTTAAGCTTAAAGAACGCCAAAGTGGAAGCCCGCAATATGCGCGATGCCTTCGTCGCTGCCGATCCGGCCCACGCCGCCTATTATAACGAGCGCTACGCCCGGTTTACCGGCAAAGCTGACAGTCTCTTAGCCGAATACACCCGGAAATTTGCTGCCGCTCAGCGGCACACCTTCGTCACAGGACACGCTGCCTTTTCTTATATGGCAAGCGACTTTAACTTAACCCAGCTCAGCCTGAGCAACGTCTTCGCTGCCGGTGAGCCCAGCATCCACCATTTGAAGAATCTGGCTGATGAATGCCGCCGTGACGGTCTGACGACGGTCTTTATGGAAGCCGGGGAAAGCCCCCGTATTCCCAATACGCTGGCCCGGGAAATCGGTGCCCGCGTAGAAGTCATTGAAACCCTTGAAGAGGGGGATGGGACAGAGACCTATTTGGAAACCATGCAGAAAAATCTGGAAAAATTATATCAGTCTATGATATAAAAATGCCGGACCCGTTCACGGTCCGGCATTTTTTCTGCTTATTTATTTGGTGTATAGTTTTTGCCTTCGCTCCAGCATTTCCCTATAACCTTGCCTGTACTCAGGTATTGGCCGTTCTGGAATTCAAAGAGGACAGGCGCCACTTTCTCGTAATCTACGCGGCCCCGTTCGTTCAGGCATTCTTCCTGGACGAAGGTATGCACCGGTTTTAGGATATAGTTGGTAAAATTGCCCACTTCCATAGAGTCCACAATGCGGCATTCCATGGATACGGGCGCATCGTCGAGGATAGGCGCATAGGCCAGCTCGCCAAAATGATAGCGGAACACGCCGGACTTATCTTCCTGCGCGCCTTTATGCATACCACAGTAATCGGCAGCGGTCAAAAGCTCCCGGTTGACAAGGCTTACGGAAACGACACCGTGCTCCTTAATGCCGGCATCAGAAAAGGTATGAGCCTTGTCGATGCTAATGAGCAAATGGCCATGTTCAACAACCCCTACATGGGCTACAGTCAGGAAATTGACCTGGCCGTCTTTGACCAGACCGACAATCGTAACGGGCGTCGGATAGAGCGCCATAACAGAACCTACATCTTTTTGCATAGCTAAGTGCCTCCTTCTTGCTTCTGAGTGTATCCTATCATTTATAGTACCTTTTAGGAAGAACGCACTTTATTGTTCTATACTATCTTTTTTGATACTTAGTAATTCTGCAACAGCTGCATGAAGAAAGCACGGCCGCCCGGCAGGGCATCGGCAGGAATCTTTTCGTTTACACCATGCATGGGTCCCCAGCGCTGATCCTGTTCGTAGCCGCTAAAGAGAAAGATGTGCTTGGCAATGTCGGCATAATAGCGGGAATCCGTAGCAAAGAGCATGAGGGACGGCATAACCATGACATCCGTACCGTACACGTCCTGAATCGTCTTGGCGACACAGGCAAACTCTTCACTATGCGGCGTATCTTCATGAACCGGATCAATCCCGGACACGCGGCGCACCTGAATGCCACCGGTCAGATACTGCTGAATATAGGCGAGAATTTCGTCTCCCGTTTCGCCTGGCAGGACGCGGGCACTGATCATGGCACTGACCCGGGCAGGAATGACGTTTACCTGCCGGGCTCCCTGGGCCATGGTGACACAAAGCGTCGTATGTAACAGGGCGTCGAGCTGCGGATCCTCCGCCGCCAGGGCACACACTTCGTCCCAGTGGCGGTCAGGGTCGGCAAAGATGCGCTGTCTTTCTCCCGTTTCCAGCTTCGCCAGGCCCTGCAGCTGGCCCCGTGCCAGGTCGGTCAGCTTATACGGACGGGGATGATCCTCCAAGGCTACGATAGAGCGGGCCAGGGCGCCCATATCTGTGTGCAGCCCCGGCACGCTGGAATGGCCGCCTGTCCCTTCCTTGTATAATTCATATACGATTTGCGATTTATCCCCGAGGCCGACGCGGGCTACGCGATGGCCCTGTGCGTCAGTCGTAATACTGCCGCCTTCGTCAAAAAGAACGATTTCCTTGACGCCTTGCGCGTCAAAGGCCTCCTTCAATAAGCGGCCGCCATCTTCCCCGCTGGTCATGTATATTTCTTCACTGTACCCTAAGGCAATATAGAGGTCATAGTCAGGCCGGAAGCCCTGGGCAAAGAGTGTTTCTACGGCTTCCATTTCGGCCAGGAAGAGATGCTTGCAGTCTGTCGTGCCGCGGCCCCACACACAGCCGTCGGCATAGGCTCCGCTGAAGGGTTCCTGGTGCCATAACGACAGGACACCCGGTTCTACCACGTCCTGATGGGCACTGAGGACGAGGGGTGTCTTTTCCTTGTGGCCTGAAGCATAGTGAAAGAGAAGGCCTGCCCGGCCTACATCGGTTACAGAAAACTCCTTATACAGCGTAGGATAAAACTCTTTAAACAGGCCATGGAGTTTCGTAAACTCAGGCCAGTCGAATTGTTCTACATCTTCATTGGAAATCGTGCTGCAGCGGATAAACTGCTGCAAATGGATCGTTAATTGTTCTTCTTCATGTATCTGCATGGAATCACCTCATTTTCTTTTCCTGTCTGTATTGTACCATATACATATATAGGATAAAGAAAAGGGAGTGTGACAAAATGCGAAAGCATTTTGTCCACTTCCTTTTTTTCATGCTCTTTTTCCTTTTTTAGAGAATGACCTTTGAAAAATGGGCGCAAAGCCCCTTTCCCCATAAAGCAGTATTTTTACAGTTTATGCGGATTTCTGCAAGCGTAGTTTTTTATTGTGATATTTATAGAGGTTATGTCCGATGGAAACCAGGAAAATCTCTAATCGAAC
>NZ_JACOGK010000018.1 GCF_014269395.1 Megasphaera hominis | reverse complement strand
GCTTTATGGGGAAAGGGGCTTTGCGCCCATTTTTTAAAGGTCATTCTCTAAAAAAGGAAAAAGAGCATGAAAAAAAGGAAGTGGACAAAATGCTTTCGCATTTTGTCACACTCCCTTTTTTTGTTTCTGCCGCTCCATGAAAAAGGTGTCATTCCATACGATAACACCGCACGCAATGACGGAAACGGTACATGCAGGGAACATTCCCGGCAAAAAACTCCGGCCATTTCCGCAAGGATCGGGCCGGAGTTTTTACTTACGCATTTTTCACAAAGCGATAGTCTTGTTCTGCTTTGGGATATTTTTCTTTATCTATTTCACTCATAAAGTCTTTAAGCGGACGGGCATAGGTTTTCATCGTTCCCGACAGGGCTTTGTAAATGACAAACTTTTCGCCTGTCTCCGTATGTTCGGCCAGCGTAATAATCTGATATTTGCTTCCTTTAAAATGAAGCCAGATTTCATTTGCTTTTGGCAGTTCTCTCATCAGTACATCCTCCTGAAAATACCTGTAATATATTCTGCTCCCCATTAGACAAGGCAATTCTTGTCTACTCAGCAGGTTGATATATATTGTAGCACAAATCAGCAAAAATAGTAATCAAAAGGTAGTCAGTTCATCGAATATTTTCTCGGCATACGTATCGGTCATGCCGGCAATATAGTCGATACAAGCCTGACGGTACGCCTTTTCAGAGGTAGCAATAGTATAAATAACACGGTTGCCAAAGTCGTTGCCAAACTTATCTGCATGGGCTGTACGGCGGCCCAGATCGGAATACTTGCGCAGCCGTTCGAGAAAATGTTTGCCCAGCGTCGGATACTCTTCCTCTAAAGCGGCCACATTCGCCAGGGTTTGGGCACCGGCGTAGCACGCCTTGAGGATGCCATAGATCGATTCCAAGATGAGCCGGGCGTAGGCATGGTATACTTCCAGACGTTTATTATGATAAATATAGGTATAGTTGAATTCCATAACCCGCCGCATGAGATCCAAATGGTCTTTTGACAGGACCAGACCCTTGTCCGGTGTACTTTCTTTGCAAATATTCGTAATAAGGGGATACATGATGGCCGTATTAGTCACCGATTCCAGTTGGGCGTGCAGATGGCCATTGAGTTCCTGTTTTAAATCCTTCAAGGGCTTACCGTCTTCTTTTAGGATACGCAGGCGCACAGCATCTTCAATATCCCTGCCGAGATACGCTATTTTATCAGAGACCTTGACGACGCAGCCTTCCCACGTATACGGTTCACATTGATTCGGCTTGCTGATGCTCTCTAACGCAATGGCTTCTGTCCGCGGCCGAAGAACAGTCTGGTGGACTTCGCCACAGTGACAAATAATACCATCGCGCACTGCATAGGTCAGCATGAGATTGGATGTACGCCCGGCCGGATCGAGAAGGGTTTCAATATCGTCTACGACGCGCAGGCCTTGCTGTTCATGCCAAAACATTTCGCCCAATTCCTTCTTACTGATATCCCTCAAAACCCGTTCGCCTAAGTGGCCGAAAGGCGAATGACCCAAATCATGGGCGTTGGCAATAGCCTGGATCAGTTCCGTATTGAGGCCTAAATACTGGCCAATCGTGCCGCTTACAGAAGAGACTTGGTTGACGTGTTCAATGCGTGTACATATGTGATCGTTCTTAGTCGTAAAAAAAACTTGGGTCTTATGCTTTAAGCGGCTATACGCCGTAGAATGAATGATACGGGTATAATCGCGGCCAAATTCCGTACGAAAATCATCAGGTCTGTGATATAACGTTCCCTTGCGGGAAATAGCCATAGGCCAGTGCGGATTTTGTTCATCCATCCGCACCGGGAAAAAGGAATTTTTCACGCCAATGCCCCCTCATTACTTCTTTTTATACTGTCTGTATACGTAATATATTGTCAGAATCAGGGTTGCCCAAATGATGACACGGCCGCCGTATTGGCCAAATTTCAGAAGGTCATGGCCCAGCCATACTTCGACGAGGACCGAAGGAACCTTGCCGATCAGCGTCGCAATGAGATGATCGCGGAAACCGATGGAGCTCATGGCCGCTACAGCTGTAATAACCAGATTAGGAGAATAGGGAATGGCCCTGGCGATGGATACGGTCTTAATGGTGCTGTATTTATCCAGTTTATCCGTCAAGTGACTCCGTTCTACAAGCTGCCTAGCCTTATCCCGCAAGACAGTCCGCATGATGATGAAGCCGAGGATATTTCCCAATACCTCCCCAACCCAGGAGAGGAAGATCCCTGGTATGAGGCCAAAAATTGCGCCGCTGACCGTCAAAAAGGGAATAGACGGCAAGCCCGTTACGTTACAAATAACAATCATAAAGGTCGTAATGGCAATCGCACCATAGCCAAAAGAACCGATATATTCGATTAGGCCCTGTACGTTGCCATCCAAGGTCAGGCGGAACAGAGTCCGGTAAAAATCAGGAATGAAATATTGAACGGCCGCCAATTCAATGATAATGATTAAAAGCACGCTCAATTTCATCACTTTATCTAATTTTGAACCATGTATCATGATCACACTCTTCTTATCTACGTCAATTTTTCAGTACGCCCTGCATAAAATACACTGCTAGGGCTTTTCCGGATGGTCTTTCTGCCATTGACGTAAGGAGGCCTGCGCCCGTTCTACCTGAATGTGCTGTGCTTCTTTTTCAGCTACCCGTACGTGCAGCCATTTTTCGGCTTCATCCTGAATGCATTTATACAGATTACGGGGAAAATCGGGGCACGTCGTCGTAATACCCCGGGGCTGGACGGCTTCCCGTTCCAAATAATAATTGTCCGGATAATAGGCCGTCGCCTGGGGGTGACACGGATCCACATACAGCCGGTCAGCAAAGGCGCCACTTACGTTTGTCAGTTCGAATTCATCAATCGTACCGATGCTTCTCCGCTTATGGAAAAACACACGGCCGCCGGTCGTGCGCATGCGTAAGCGCGACAAGTAGGAAAATTCACCAATGGCGCCGTTAACAGGAATGGGGTTTGTCAGGTCATGGCCAAAATCCCCGCTGGCCTGGGGGAGAACATCACAAGCTTCGCCAGCCAGAACCCGTTGCCGTTCCGCTTCCGGTAACTCCTTATTTTGTCGTTCTGTATTATTCATAATTTCCAGGGCCGAATCATATAGCTTTTCACTTCGCGTCCGTTGCGGCCCCTCTTCATACAATTTCTCAAAAAATCCCATAGCCTGTGTCCTCCCTTATATTTACTATTATTATAGCACGCTAAAAAAACGCGGTGCAACTGAGAAACGCCACCAGTATTTCTATGTCTCATCATTTTTATTCTTCTTTTCATCAGTTTTTTCTTATTGTCAACTTTTATTAAATTAAAAAAAGTTGACTTATAAAATAAAAGGACGTATAATATGCCTGTCTTTATATCCTCTGGTAAAGGAGCACACATGCATGAACGAGCTAGAAGCCTTAGCCGCCCTGCTGGCACAGCTCAAGGGGGAACGCTACGCCGGTTCCCTTTTGGTGCGGGCACACTGGCGGCACACACAGCCTGACGGAGAAAGAAAAACCGGCCTGTGCATCCGGCAGCAAAAACAGCATGTAGAGCGTGTCTGCTGTACGTATATGACAGGCCGGCGCGTGAGTACGCTGGAAACGGATCTGCTCTTAGGCTGCCACGCAGCCGCAGCAGCCCCGGCAGCGGCTCAGCCTGCTGTCCCGTCTTTACGGCATCTTTCTTTTTCGGCCGAAGAAATTACAGACTTTGTCCGCCGCGTAGGCGATACGAATGCACTCCACACCGGCGACCGTCCTCTGGTCCCGGGGCTCTTGCTTTTGGATCGCCTGGCAACACTACTACAACCGGACAGCATAGACATCCGGTTCCACCAGCCCCTTTGGTCCGGGGAAACGCTTTCGCTCTATCTGGCTGGTTCTCTGTGTACAGGCTTTGTCCAGAATCGCTTGTGCTTTAAAGCAATCTTGAAAGGAATTGGTGAATCACATGACGCATGAAGCCACGGCCCCGGCGGGCCTTTCTATCCGCACTGTAACAAAGATGTCCATTTGCGTAACCCTGTGCTGCGTGTCGGCCTACATTTCTATTCCCCTGCCTTTTACGACGGCCATGATTACGGCTCTCACAGTAGTATTAAATCTGACAGCCTTTTTGCTCAGGCCACGCCAGACGTTCATCGTCATCTGCGTCTGGATTCTCCTGGGCATTGCCGGTCTGCCCGTCTTTGTCGGCGGTACGGCCGGATTTGGCAAACTATTTGGGCCAACAGGCGGCTTTATCATTGCCTTCGCCCTGGCCTATCCCTTAGTCAGCCTCTTTAAGGGTAGCACGCCGTCCTTCTGGCGCTACAGTCTCGTCTCCATCATCCTGGGCATTCCTGTTACCTACATTGGCGGCATCATTTCCATGGTTCTCGTCTTACACGTGACACTCTGGCAGGCCTGTGTCATGGCTGTTTTCCCCTTTATTCCCGGCGATATTGCCAAGTGCCTCCTGGCTGCCTTCTTGGGCGTAAAGATCAACCATCTGCAACGCTAAGAGGAGGTTTCTATGAAAACGTTTTTTTCGTCTGCGCCGCAGGAGGTATACATCCTCGGTGGTCTGCGCACCCCCTTAGGTGCCAAGAACGGCCAGTTCAAAGACATCCGTCCGGAGCATCTCGGCGCTGCCGTACTACGGGAGCTCTGCCAGCGCTATGAACTGACCAAGCTAGACGGTATTTTCGGCGGCAATGCCACTGGTACGGGTGGCAATCTGACACGTCTCATGGCCCTCTATGCAGGCCTTTCTGCCCCTATGGCATGCACTGTCGATATGCAGTGTGCCTCTGGTGCCGCTGCGATAGATTTCGCCTGGTCCCGCATCCGTGCAGGCCTGGGCGATGTGTATCTCGCCGGCGGCATGGAAAGCGCCTCTCTGCAGCCTGTGCGGCAATATGACCCAAAGGACGACCGCTACAACCGGCTGCCAAATGGCCGGTATGAAACGGCTCAATTTTCACCGGACACATTGTCCCAAAAGGCCATGCTTGAAGGGGCCGAACGAACAGCGCACCTGGCCGGCATCAGCCGGGACGAGCTAGATGCCTGGGCCCTCAGGAGTCATCAAAAGGCAACGGCCGCCCGGAAAGCCGGCAGTCTCAGGGACTGTATTGTCCCCATTGACGGCCAAAGGAACGACGAAAGTATTCACCCTCGTTTAAGCAGCCGCCTTCTGGCCCGCATGCCACGCCTCCTGGGGCCCGGCACAGTGACTACAGCCGGTAATGTCTGTCCCTTGAATGACGGCGCGGCCTTCGTCGTTCTCTGTTCCGGCCGCTTTTTGCAACAATCCGGCTATACACCGGCTGCCAAGCTGCTCTACGTCACAGGTGGCACAGGCGATCCTGGCGAAAGCCCGCGGGCAGCCCAAAAGACGGCAGATATACTGCTACAGGAAACAGGTCTTGCCTACGACGACCTGGATGCTATCGAATTTAACGAAGCCTTTGCTGTCATCGACGTCCTCTTCGCCCGTTCCCAGCCTCAGGTGCTGGACCGCTACAACCGGTTTGGCGGGGCCCTGGCCTACGGCCACCCGTACGGTGCATCCGGTGCGGTTCTCGTGCTGCACGCCTTGCACTCCCTGGCAGCAGTACACGGACGCTACGGCCTCGCAGCCATTGCCGGCGCCGGCGGTACTGGGGAAGCATTACTGCTGGAGGCCTGCCCATGAATTACTACGATCTCCTAGTACAACAGGCTGCCCGGCTGGGCGGCAAGTTGTTTTTACAAATCGATAACCATGCCTATACCTATGCAGGCACACTGGCCGCAACAGATACCTTAGCAGCTGCTCTGCCGGAGCTATCTGGAACGGTTCTCATATCCGGCGCCGGCCTGTGGCAGCAGGCCGTACTCTTTTTTGCCCTGCAAAAGAAAGGCTGCCGTCCCGTTCTTCTCCATCACGAGCTCAGTCACGACGACTGCCTGCACTTAGCCGCGCAGTATCAGCTGCAAGGCCTGGTCACGTGGCACGACAAACTGAGTTGCCAGACTTTTCCGTACACTGAGGCGCATCCTTCTACGGACGATTGCCTTGGCGTACTCAGTTCCGGCTCGACGGGACTGCCTAAGGTCTTGTACCGGACCTGGGCCAGCTGGGCGGATTTCTTCCCTGTACAAAACGAAATTTTTCATATTGGCCGGGAGACCCGCCTTTTTTTACAGGGTAATCTGAGTTTTACAGGCAATTTGAACGTCTGGCTCAGCATCCTTTACGCCGGTGCCACACTCATCGCCTGTGATACCCTGTATAGCAGGACGTGGGTCCGCCTCATGCAGGAGTATGACGTAACGGCCATGTACCTTGTACCGACAAAGTTGCAATTGTTGAGCCGCGTACTCACGGCACCCTTACCGCTTGTGCGCTGTATTTTTACGGGCTCCCAGCTCCTTTCGCAGTCTCTTTACCGCACGCTGCATCACTATTTCCCGCAGGCAGAAATCATTGCCTACTACGGCGCGACGGAGCTTAATTACATTACGTACCGTATTTACGACGGTTCCGCCACAGATCCGCAAAATATGGGCAAGCCCTTTCCCGGCGTCAGTCTCTTTGTCAAAGACGGCTGTATCTACGTGAATTCGCCGTACCATGTGAGCGGCATCAGCGTTCCCTATACGCTGGAAGATACAGGCTGCCTGACAGAAAAGGGGGACTTATTCTTTACGGGACGCAAACAAAGCTGGATCAATAAGGGCGGCTATAAGCTGAGCTGCCTCTATTTGGAACGCAAGTTAAAAACCTTGCCAACAATCCGTGAAGCCGTTGCCCTGCCGCTATCGGATAGACTGCGCGGCCAGAACTGGGCGGCCTGCATCGTAACCACCGCAGCTGCCTCGCAAGCGGCCGTGCGCCAAGCCATACACCACCTATTATCGGTAAAAGAACAGCCGGCAGCCATCCTCTTTCTGGATGCGTTACCCCTTAACGACCGTGGTAAAATAGACCATAATGCCTTAACCGGCTTCGTACAAAAAAGCCTTACATAAGCGAAAAGCCCCTGGGAGCCAGTTATAGTACGCTGCTCCCGGGGGCTTTTTTTCAAGGGTCTACTTATTTTCAATTTTGGCGATATTCTTTAACTCAATGGAAATGGTGCCGTCATCATTGTTAATGAACTGGATATAATCGGTATTATCAAAATATTCCGACGGAAAGGTGATTTCAATGCCCGTGTCCGTCTTAATTTTATGTTTTCTCCCTGTCCGCTGGGCAAATTCCCGCTGTACCGGCACGTCGTCCGGCAGCTTTGCCGCTTCCACTTCCTGAATAAATTCCTGCTGCATAGCCTGATTATCAGCAAAAACGGCGTGCCCCAATTCTTTAGGCGAAAAGGATTCTGACGTTTCTGCATTATCTGCCAGGAATGATTTGGCCCGTGACAGGGCTTCTACACTGCTGCCGCCGTGTTCTTCGGCTACCTTTTCAGTAATCTTGTTGACCATTTTGACAGCCTGGCGACCGGAAATCCGTGCTGTACACTGCAGCAGCCGGTCCGGCAGGATATACAGCTCTTCGCCATTACAGGTCCGCTTCTTGTCTACAAAGCGGATGGACATGTCCGTCAGACGGATCAGGGCATAGGCCTCTGTCTTCTGGCTGGAGCCCGGCAATATAGCGTAATGCTTGATGAGCTTGTTATAGATTTCGCCATCTTCATCCAAAACCTGGTGTGTGTAGGCCGTTTTATGATCGAGAAGGATCAGGGCCAGCGTCCGGGCATCGTCGTCATCCTGAAAGTCGACGACCAAAAAATCGACAGATTCATTTTTGTCACAAGGCGCCAACACATCGTACAGCTTCTTCGCTGCCGTAGCGGCAAAATCTGTAAAGGAAAGATTCCCTTCAATCAGTTGTTGCAGCCACTGCTGCAAGGCGCTGGTCGCATAAAAGATGCCTGTCTGCTGACCGGGATCCTTCATCAGTCCGTTTACGCGTTTATCTACGTATTCATAGACGACATCACTGGAAAAATCCAGTTCTTTCTTCGAAAGAATACACATATTCGTATCAAAATCCAAAATATGGAGTATCGCATTATGAATCATCATGGTCTGAATGTACTTCCTTTCCTCCTCATGGAATTAACGTCTTAGACACGCTGGCTACCAGTGTCTGCAGCCGCTGTATATGGGATTCTTTATTTTTTTTCATGCGTGTCGTCGGTCCGGAAATGCTGACGGCCCCATACGACCGGCCTGTTACGTCCAATAACGGAACAGCATAGCACGTCAGGCCATCTTCGGCCTCTTCATCATCACAAGCATATCCCGCCTGCCGGATCGCATCGAGCACCTGCAGCAAAGCCGCCGCATGCGGCAGTGAATGCTGCGTCAGCTGAGGAAACCCAGCCTGTTTCAGGTACTGGTTTACAGTCTGTTCGGATTGATAGGCAAGAATCGCTTTGCCCGTTGCCGTAAGGTGTGCATACTGCCGGTAGCCCAGAGCCGTTTCCATTTTCAGCTGATTTGTGCCAAGTGCCCGGTCGATAAACATGACATGTACGGCATCATCGAGCATGGCCAGGTGACAGGTTTCGCCACTTTCTTCTGCTAAGTTCTGTAAATGGGGATGGATAACAGACACGAGCTCCATGCGGTTATAGGCGAGCATACCCAGGGAAAACAAGTTTAAACCCAGCCGGTATGACGCGTGATCTGTTTTTGCCAAAAAGCCTTTATTTTCCAAGGTTACGGCAAAACGAAACGCCGTACTGCGGCTAATGGAAAGAAGCCGGGCCATATCGTTAACAGTCAGCTCCTCATAATCAAAAAACAGGTTTAACAGGTTCAATACATTGTCGACGGAGCTTAATATATATTTCTTCTTCTCTATATCATTGATCATCGTCTCACTCCTCACGCACACTATTTTACCATATTTCCCGGATGCCGGCACAGGTGCGTACGTTTCATAGGATTGACTTTTCCCTTGTCAGTTACTATAATGAAGTAAATAGTTCATATACAGATACAATTGTATCTGTATATGAACAAAATCGATTCGTGAAAAGGAGTGAGTATAGCTATGTATGAAATACGCTTACATGGCCGTGGTGGCCAAGGGGTTGTAAAGGCGTCGCAGCTCGTGGTTAAAGCAGCGGTTGCCGGCGGTTTGTATGGGCAATCTATCCCTGCCTTTGGCGTAGAACGCAAGGGCTCGCCTGTGTTCGGTTATTTACGCCTCTCCCATACGCCGATTCGCCGCAAAATGCAGGTCTATGAACCGGATATCTTAGTAATTCTCGATGACACGCTGATTACCAGCACTGGCACGTATGCAGGCTTAAAAGAGGGCGGCATGATCATTATCAATACAAAGAAAAGAGCAGATCAGTTGCACGTCCCCAAAGCTGCCAAAACAATTGTGACTGTCGATGCGACAGGTATTTCTGAAAAATTCCTGGGCAGCAATCGTCCCAATACGGCGATGCTCGGTGCGTTTGTCGCTGCTACGCAGCTCGTAGACGCAGGCAGCCTCTTTTCAGAAATTGAAGCGGCCTTTGGGGCTGCCAACCGCCAGGCAGCAGAAACAGCTGCTGCCTCCCTTGTTATTACGTCAGGTTCGTTTTGAGGAAGGACGATTATCATGAGTGAACGCACCTATGTTACACCAGTCGGCGATACAGGCATGTATATTCTCGATACGGCAGCGTGGCGGGTATACCGTCCTGTAATGGATAAGAGCCGCTGCATACATTGTGGACTTTGTTTTTCCTACTGCCCCGTCAATGCGATTCAGGCTGACGGAAAAGACTACACGATTACCTACGACTACTGCAAGGGTTGTGGTATTTGTGCCCACGAATGTCCCAAAGAAGCCATTTCTATGCAGCTTGAAGGGAGTGTGAAAGCAAATGGCTAAACAAGTTGTCCTAACGGGGAATTATGCAGCCGCCGAAGCAGCTGCCCTGTGCCGTCCGGAAGTCATTGCTGCTTATCCGATTACACCGCAGTCTTCGATTGTCGAACGGTTATCCGAAAAGGTATATAACGGGGAATTAGACGCGGAAATGATTCAGGTAGAATGTGAGCATTCTGCCATGAGTGCCGTTCAGGGCGCCGCTGCCGGCGGTGGCCGCGTATTTACGGCAACGGCAGCACAAGGCCTGGCGTTAATGTATGAACCGTACTTCCGCATGTCTACCCTGCGGCTGCCCATGGTCATGGCCTTGGCTACACGGAAAATGACCTCCCCGGAAACCGTATGGAGCGGCCAGCAGGATGCCATGAGTGTCCGCGAAGCCGGATGGATTCAAATTTTCTGTGAAAGTAATCAGGAAATCGTCGATATGATCATTGAGGCCTATCGTCTGGCTGAAGATCCCCGTATCCGGATTCCGGTCAATGTCTGTTTTGACGGGTTTTACAGTTCCCACCTGACCGAAGGCGTCTGGCTGCCGGATCAGGCAGAAGTAGATGCCTTTTTGCCAGACCCCCGTATGTCCTTACCGGCTCTGCTCAATCCGGACCACCCCCTTTCCCTCGATCCCCTGACAGCCGGCCCGATACTTATGAAATATCGTAAGGATCATCTCGAAGCTATGACCCGCGTACTCCCTGTTTTAGAAGAAATTGATGCAGCCTTTGGCAAGCAGTTTGGCCGCTCATATGGCGGTGGGATTGAGGCGTACCGCACTGACGATGCAGACCTCGTATTAATCACCATTGCCGGTATGTCCGGAACGGCCAAAGACGCAGTCGACCTGGCCCGGGAACACGGTATTCATGCCGGCCTGATCCGCCTGCGCGTAACCCGTCCCTTCCCGGCCCGGCAGATTGCCGCTGCGTTACGCGGCAAAAAAGCGTTTTCTGTCGTCGACCGTTCTGTCTGCTTTGGCTGGAACCAAGGCCCCATGCACATGGAAGTAAAAGCTGCCTTGGCTGACCAATCTGCCCGCTTCAGCCACTTCTCCACGATTGGCGGACTGGGTGGTGCTGACATTTCGCTGGCTGAACTAGGGCAGGTCATCGATAAGCTGGAAGAAGTCAAAGATGAACCTCGCGAATATCCTGTACACTGGCTTTTGAAAGACTAAGGAGTCGTATATTATGAGCTATCTAGATACCCTGAAAAAATCACCTGACCTCGTTTCCCCCGGCATTTCTGCCTGTCAGGGCTGTGGTGCCGAACTCATTTTGCGCCGTGTCCTGCAGGTAGCAGGACCTAATTCTATTTTTGCCATTCCGCCTGGCTGCATGGCCGGAGCCGGCGTCGTTGGCTGGAACTATGCCAACGGCCAAAAAACCCCGGTTCACATTACGCTCTTAGATAATACAGCCGCCTTTTTAAGCGGTTTATCCCGCATATATGGAAAAAAAGGCCGCCCCGACGTCAACCTGGTTGCCCTGGCCGGTGACGGTGCCACAGCCGATTGTGGTTTCCAGAGTTTGTCAGCGGCTGCTGAAAGAGGGGAAAAATGCTCTACCTTTGTTACGACAATGAAGGCTACATGAATACAGGCTACCAGCGCAGCTCTACGACGACACGGGGTTCTAAGACTTCTACGACTCCTGCCGGCACAGTTTTGCAAGGAAAACAGCAGCAGCAAAAATACGTCCCCCTCATCATGGCCATGCACGGTATAGAATATTGTGCCACCGCTTCTCCGAGCCATATGAAGGACTTTATAGAAAAGGTAGAAAAGGGGCTGGCAGCCAGTAAAAAAGGATTTGCCTATATCCATGTATTTTCTCCTTGTCCTACAGGCTGGTCCTTCAACAGCAGTCAAAGCATTGAAATTGCCCGCAAAGCCGTACAAAGCAACCTCTTTCCCCTTTGGGAAATGAGTTCCGGAAAGCTGACCCTCACAGCGAATCCAAAGCCCTTACCCATAGCAGAGTTTGTACAGGGAATCGGCAAATTTAAAGGACTTTCGCCACAGGTCCTGGAAGAAATACAAGTCATGGTCCAACACCGCTATGCGATCTTGCAGAAGCTGGCGGACTAAGACCGGAAAGGACGTGTGTTATGACAACATTCATCTCTGCAGACGAAGCGGTATCCTTGATTCACGATCATGCTACCTTTGCCCATAGCGGCTTTGTCGGCGCCGGTTTGCCTGATTTTCTGCTCAAAGCCCTGCGCGATCATTTTGACCGTACAGGCTCCCCCCAGGGTCTCACCTATATCAAAAGTATCGGTGATAGCGATAAAAAAGGGCGTGGTGCAGACAGGCTGGCTGCAGACGGCCTCATCAGCACGATTATCACGTCGCATACAGGCTTGGAACCGGCCTTATCCCGCTATATTCACGAAGAAAAATGCCTGGCCTATATGATTCCATTAGGCACCTTGCTCAAGCTGTTCCGGGCTCAGGCGGCCCACCAGCCCGGCGTCTGGACGCGTACGGGACTTATGACCTTTATTGATCCCCGCCTGGAAGGTGGTAAGGTCAATTTGCGGACGCAGACAGAGGGTAACGAATTGGTCCGGCTCGTCGAAGTAGACGGCAAGGAATACCTCTACTATCCGTCCCTGCCTATTCAGGTCTGTTTTATCCGTGGTACCTATGCCGATGAAGACGGAAATATCCTCATGGATAAAGAATCCCTCATCGCCGACCAGTTCGAACTGGCTGCAGCGGCCCACGCCTCAAAAGGCATCGTTATCGCCCAGGTAGAGGGCATCGTAGAGCGCCGCTCTTTTGATGCCCGCCGCATTGTCGTACCGCGTATGCTCGTCGATTATGTCGTACAGGCACCACCGGCCTATCACTGTCAGAGCCTGGCGCGGCCGGACTTTTTGCCTGAACTGACCGGTGCCATACGCACGCCCTTAACGGCCCTGCAGCCGCTGCCCCTCGATGCCCGCAAGGTATGTGCCAGCCGGGCCGTACAGGAGCTACAGCCACAAGCCTTGATCAATCTGGGAATCGGTATGCCTCAGGGCGTAGCCGCCGCGGCTGCGGAAAAGGGGTTAGCTGACGGCCTTACCTTTTCTGTAGAATCAGGTGTCCTCGGCGGGGTTCCCCTGACCGGAACCGATATGGGTGCCGCCCTTAACCCAGAAGCCATTTGCAAGACTGCCGATATGCTCGATCTGTATGACGGCGGCTGTCTCGATCTGGCCGTACTGGGTCTGGCTGAAATCGACAGGCTGGGAAATATTAACGTTTCCAAATTTAACGGTCACGTAACCGGTCCGGGAGGCTTTATCGATATTGCCCAAAACACGAAGCGCCTCATTTTTATGGGCACTTTTACAGCCGGTGGCCTGAAAGAAGAAATCAGTCAGGGAAAACTCCACATAGTGCATGAGGGTGCCTATAAGAAATTCAAGCAGACTGTTGAGCAAATCACCTTTTCTGCTGCCTATGCCGTAGAAACCGGTCAGGACGTGTTAATCGTCACCGAGCGGGCGGTCTTCCGGCTTACGGCGGATGGCCTCGTCCTTACGGAAATCGCTCCGGGTATCCGTCTGGAAGAGGATGTACTGGCCCAAATGGATTTCCGTCCGCGCCTAGCAGAACCGCTGCTTACGATGGATACAGCACTCTTTACCTAACAAAAAAGCTGTTCCCTTCTGATTATATTTCGATCAGAAGGGAACAGCTTTTTTTACTTCTTATTCTTTTTCTTCCAATAACGATTCAATACGTTCTACCGCTTCATATACCATGCCGTCACAGTGGCATTTTTTCTCACACCCCTGTTTCTGGTTGATTCGCAATAAATCGGCACATTCCAGGCAGCCCTGGTGGTTGTCGCGGAATGCCTTGTGATAGGCAGCTACAGTGGGACCATCGTCCTTCCCAAGTAAGCCTAAGACCATTAAACCGCCCGTAATGGCACCGCAAGTGCCACCACGTTTCATACCACTGCCAAAATTAGCAGCTACCTTTTGAGACCATTCGCGGCTAAGGCCTGTGGCCTCTGAAAACGCACAGGTCACAGCCTGGGCACAGTTGTAATGAACCGTTTCGTCATTACGCAGTGCTTTGGCCTGCTCAAGGTATTTTCCCATAAAATATATTCACCTTCCTTATATTTCTCACTAATGTTGCACAAATTTAATATATAACATATACAGTGTAAACGTAACCAATGCTGCAATGATAGTTCCAAAAAGCTGTGTCATATGATCACTCCCTTTATGTCATACCATTCCACTGTAACAGCAGGGTCTTTGTTTTTAGGCCTATACGAAACGACGTATCTTAATCGTTATAAATGAGGGCCATGAAAACCAGGTCTTCGTCGCTGTGATTGGCAATGCTGTGTGACTGGCCCGGTTCAATGAGACAGCAGTCCCCGGCAGTTACCTGCGTAACGGAGCCGTCGTTGTCCGTGAATTCGCCTGTACCGGAAAGGATATAGTACGGTTCCGTTTCATGGATGTGCTGGTGGAAGCCCAAATAGGAGCCGGGCGGAAGAATTACCTTGGCATACATGCGGCCATGGCCCATGAGTTCTTCTTTCGATAAAATGTGACAAACCGTGGCAGGACCTTTCCCGCCTGCTAAGCCTTCTACGGCTACTCTGTTTTCTTTGCGAATCATTGGAATCACTCCTTTTTTCTTTTCTTTCAGTTTTATTGTAACACGGAAAAGGTATACTTTCTACCTCTTGCGTGATGCCTATATGTATAGGGGTATAGGTATATAGTTCCTTTTAGACATAGGTCTTTTAGAAATAATGCAGGGTATCATCGATGAGGCTGTTTTCCAAAAGATTTTGGAAATCGGCATAGGTAATGCCTTCGGCCTGGACAGAAAAGAGGTACGTATCGTTCTGCCAGTACGCTGCGTATTCGTTCGTATTCAGACGTGCCGTATAAACGGTCTGGCCGTGGATCGTTTCCTTTTTCCATTCAGCACCATAGACGCCGCTAATATTGCCGTGAGTTCCCTGGTCTTTAGCACGCAGGAGTGTCCGCACGCGTACATTAGCTGTACTGCCCAGCTTCTGGAAGCCCAGATCGGCCAGGTTTTTGGAAATAACAGAAATATAGTTGCAGCTATAGCCCGAATCGCGGGTCAGGTATAACGGCGCAAAGCCTACGACCTGACGGGCCTGGTCATACGTATCATAGGTTATGATGGGGTTGGGCATGCCCGCCCAGGACGTACCCGCATCAGGAGCCGGTGCAGCGGCAAAGGCTGCGCCGGCAAAGATACAAGCAGCAACGGTGGTAAGCAAAGACTGTTTTACCAATTGTTTTTTCATTTTTTTCTCCTTTCTATGCTAAGAGACTGCCTACGAGGCGTACACAGTCGGCGGCATCACTTGAATAGCCGTCGGCGCCGATTTCCGTCGCAAAGCTCGGCGTCACGGCAGCGCCGCCAATGATAATCTTGCCCGTGTAGTGACGTTTGGCCGCTTCGGCAATGACATCCTTCATGTGCATCATGGTCGTCGTCATGAGCGCCGACAAACCGACGATAGCCGCACCGGTGTCGATAGCCTTGTCGATGATCACCTGAGCCGGTACGTCCTTGCCCAGGTCGATGACGTCATAGCCGTAATTGCGCAACATGAGGGCTACGAGGTTCTTGCCTATATCGTGGACGTCGCCTTCGACAGTTGCAACGACGATAGCGGGCAGCTGCTTTTCGTCACCGCTCTTCTTGATTTGTGGTTCCAAATAATGAATGGCTGTTTCCATAGCGTTGGCACTGGCAATGAGCTGGGGCAGGAAATAGACCTGGTCGTTATAGAGCTGGCCTACCTGGGTGATGGCCGGGATGAGGAGGTCGTTGATAACCGCTTCCGGCGCCCTGCCCTTTTCTACTTCCGCCTTAGCGTAGGCCGTAATGAGTTCCTTTTCCCCTTCAAGGACGGCCTGATAGACAGGATTCTGTGGCGTAGTACCGGTCGTGACGGTCGTTGTTTTCTGCGTTTTTTCCGGTTTTTCTGTAGCCGTGCGGGTTTCTTCCTTTTGGGCAAAATACTGCATGCGGTTAATGTATTGCATGTCACTGCCGGGCCGGTTCATGAGCAGGTTAGCCGCAGCGGCAGCGTTCATGAGCAGGTCCTGGCCGGGGTTGGCAATAGCCATGGTCAGGCCGCTAGAAACGGCCATGGCCAGGAAAGTCATGTTGGCATAGATCCGTTCGGGCAGGCCGAAGGAAATATTGGAAAGACCGCACACGGTGGCTACACCCAGCTCGTCGTGGCAATAGTGGAAGGTACTCAGGCAATCGAGGCCCGCCGTAGGCAAGGCACCGACAGCGCCGACAAGGCCGTCGACGAGGATATCTTCTTTGGTAAGTCCTGCTGCCTGTGCTTTGGCCAGGATCTGCCGAAGTACAGCGTGCTTTTCCTCTACGGACTTGGGCAGTCCTGCATCCGACAAGGGCAGGAGAATAAACATGGCGCCATATTTCTTGGCTGCCTGAAGGAGGCGGTCGACTTTAGACGATTCGAGGGAAATGGAATTGATCAGAGCCCGGCCGGGATAGATACGCAGGGCCGCTTCGATAACTTCGGGATAGCTCGAATCGATGCAAAGCGGCAACGAAGAAACGCTGCCAACTTCGTAGATTGCCTTGATCATCATTTCCTTTTCGTCAATGCCGTTAGTCCCCATGTTGATGTCGAGAACGGCAGCACCGTCCTTTTCCTGCTGCCGTGCAAAGGCGCGCACCATAGCCAGGCTGCCACTGCGCAATTCTGCCTGGAGGGCCTTCTTCCCCGTCGGGTTGATGCGTTCGCCAATGACCTGGAAGGGACCGTCTAAAGGAATCGTGACGAGCTTTTGTTCTGACGTGAGAACCCGCTTTTTCGTTGTTCCAATAGGCTGTGGTGTGAGCCTACGGACCGTGTCGCTAAGGGCCCGGATATGTTCCACAGTCGTACCACAACAGCCACCGACAATGCGGGCACCGGCAGCGATGAGGAGTTCTGCGTCCCGGGCAAATTCTTCTGGCGTCGTGCGATAGACGGTCTGGCCGTTTTCTACTTCCGGCAGCCCTGCGTTTGGCTTAGCAATGATCGGCACGGTGGCATATTCATACATGGCTTTAACTGCCTCCACCATGTCGGCCGGACCGGTCGAGCAGTTCATGCCAATCGCGTCGGCACCCATTTCCTGCAGGACCACGACGGCCACTTCCGGCGGCGTGCCGTAAAGGGTGTGCCCGTCGGCTTCAAAGGTCAGCGTTACCATAATAGGCAGATCGCACGTTTCGCGAATCGCCAGGAGAGCCGCCCGCGTTTCCTGCAAGCTCATCATCGTTTCTACGACAAAGACATCGACACCGGCTTCCCATAAGACGCGGGCCTGTTCCTTGTAGACGCCGACTAATTCTTCAAAGGTCAGGTCGCCCATAGGATAAAGCTGCTGGCCCGTCATGGTCATATCACCGGCCACGTAGGCATGATCGCCGGCGGCTTCTTTTGCGAGCTGTACGAGACGCGTGTTGATTTCTGTCAGTCTGTCCGCCAGGCCATATTCGGCCAGCTTAATGCGGTTCCCAGTAAAAGTCGGTGCGTAGACAATCTGTGAGCCGGCTGCTACAAACTGGCGCTGTAACGTGAGAATCGCGTCAGGATGTTCCATAATCCATAATTCCGGGCACACACCTACAGGCATGCCTGCCTTTTGTAAATTCGTACCGGTTGCACCGTCTAAGACGACGATACCGCTCTTGATAAGCTGTTTAAATTCCTCTCTCGTCATATTGCTCCCCCTGCCGGGCCGGCAGCCAGTGTGCCAGCCATTGTTATATTGGTAGTTCTTATTATATCTGCTCTATGTCTAAAATTCCATATAGCGGATATACCGTTCTTGAAATTTCTCATCGTTACCCAAGATGATTTCTTCCGCCTCATGGGCCAGGCTTTTCATGCGCACCAGGGCCTCGTCTTCAACGAGGCTCCGTATGGCTCCGGCCAGGGCTGTATTGCCGGCCGCACAGGCTTTTTCTGCCCAAACCTGCGGAATGAGACCGATAGCCGCTGCTTTGGCTGCGTTCAGATAACAGCCGAAACCGCCGGCCAGGTATACCGTTTCTACAGCCTCTGCCGGCGTACCGGACGACGCGAGCAGCGTTTCTATGCCGGCCCGGATGGCTCCTTTTGCCATTTGTATTTCCCGTATATCCGCCTGTGTGAGGGCGATCGTCTCTCCTGCTGGAGTCACAGCCAAGGGAAAACCTGTAGCAAAATACGCTTCCTGTAACGTGCCATGCCGGTCGACAAGCCCTGCTTCGACCAGGGCTGCCATGGCTTCAATAATCCCTGTGCCACACAGTCCTTGGGCAGGCGCACCGTCAATTGTTTCTACGACTGGCTGCTTACCGGCCAGCTGCACATGGCTGATGGCACCGGCAACGCTGCTCATGCCCCAGCGCAGATGACCGCCTTCAAGGGCCGGCCCGGCAGCAGTAGAAGCCGTAAGCAGCCGGCCGGCCCGGCCTAAGGCCATTTCACCATTGGTGCCCAAGTCGAGGAAGAATGTCAACGCGTTTGTGCGATCCAGGTCCTGAGCGACGAGGCCGGCGGCGATGTCGGCGCCGACGTAAGTGCTAAGGCCCGGCAAGAGCGAGAGCGTACAGGTCGCCGTACAGGCCGGCTGCGCCCCCAGAAGGTCTGCTGCGGCGTAAGTCTCTCCGCCTAAGGAAACAGGCCGGAAGGGCCAGCTGCCGAGGCCCGCACAGGACCAGCCCATGAAGAGGTGCTCCATCGTCGTATTGCCGGCCAGAGTGATTTTTTCTACGGCGCCACAGGCGGCCGGGTATTTCTCCAAAAGCTCCCTCAGGAGGGCCTGCACACCATCGCGGCTGAGCCGTTGCAATGCGGCACCGTGGCCTTCATTGGCGGCCTGGATGCGGCTCACCACATCGGCACCAAAGCGACGCTGGCCGTTGCTGCAGGCCGCCGTGGCGACGATGATTCCTGTCTCTAAGGAGACGAGGGCCGCAGCCAAGGTGGTCGAGCCCATATCGATAGCTACGCCATAGGGGCCTCGGACTGCTGCCGTCACGGCAACAGCCTCTGCCCCTGCGGTCTGCATGACTTCCTTAGCAACAGACGGTACAAAGACCGTGACCGGCGCCTCGGCCCAAGCTGTACAGGCCAGACGCCAACCGGAAGCGAGTTCTGCCGCCGTAAATAGTTGCCCATCGGCGTCCGTCACGGCCAGCTGCCCCTGGCAGAGCCGCACGCGGCAGCGGCCGCACAGACCTTTGCCGCCGCACAGGGCATTCACAGCCAGTCCCTGTGCCATGAGGCTGTCCAGGAGCGGTCCGGGCGGACAGATGACGCGTTGTCCGTCCTCTGCTGCAACGTCCGAATGACGCTGGGGGCACCCCGTCTTAGGACACTGCCGGCAATCATGGTCTGCATGCCATTGTGACGGGTCAGAGCTGACGGCAAAGATCAGGCAGAGCGTTTTTTCCGGAATCAGCATGGCCTCCGGCGTAATAGAAAGGCCCAGGGTCCGCTTGGCATCGAGCAGTTCCCAGGCTGTGCGCTGTACAGCCAGAGGTACGTCGACACCGGCTTCGTGGCGTGCCGCTATACCGCACTGCTGTTCCTGACAAAAGGCGCGCAAAACAGGCTGCAGCTCTTTTTCAAAGGCAAAGAGACACTGATCAGCCAAGGCGCCCAGTAAGAGGGCCGCCGCCGTGTCACCGCTTTCACTAAGCTGCGTCTGCCTGCGGCACACAGCAGCCCCTAGTGTAAGCAGTACAAAAATGCAGGGTCTGCCGTCTTGCTCTGCCAGGGTAAAGGCTGCCTTAGGCCGTACGAGGCGCCGCAAAGGAGGCACAAGTTCCCGGCAGGCAGCCGCTGTCTTTTCCCAGCCCGGCGTACCTCGATGACAGCCCAACGCGCGCAGCACGGCTTCTATATCTGGTGCAACAGGCTTGCCGTTAATAATTCGTATGTCCATGGAATGGCCCCCTTTGCCTCTTTTTGGCGTCTATAATATATCTATCATATACTGAAACAAGCACCGAGACAAGACTATATCTATCGCCTGCAGCGATGGCAAAAGGGCCCCGCGTTATCCGTAAGGAATAACACGGGGCCCTTGCTGCAGGGTTTTATGTATAAACGGTTAGTTTTCTTTTTTATCTGCTCCTGCCGTAACGGTTTCCGGTGCCTTAGCAGCCGGTGTTTCTTCCGTCTTTGCCGCAGCCTGAACGGTTGTATCGGCAGGCTGTTCATCCTTATTTACTTCTTCCTTGAATTCGCGCATGCTCGTTCCCAAGGCCTTGCCCAAGCCGGCTACTTTCTTACCGCCGAAGAGAACCAGTACGATGACTAAAATCAGGATTAATTCCTGTGCTCCCAAATGCATGATCTATTCCTCCTTTTGCCGTTTCCTCTAGTATACTCCTTAGAGCAAAGCGGCTGTCAAGCAGAAAGACTATTCTTTACACGCTTTATACAGGCAGGAGACCTAAGAGCCCCAGAGCCAGACCGGCCACACCGGAACCGACGAGGACCGTAATGACGCCGACCTTGCGGCGCAGGCAGAAGACAGAACCTGCCAGGATAAAGACGGCTGCCAGGCTGTACGTGCTCCAGTCCGTCGGGATATCGTCGACATTCCAGATAGCGAGCCAAATGAAGCTCAGGCTGGCCGCACAGATTAGGGAAACGACGGCCGGACGCAGGCCATTGAGGGCACCGCGGATGGGGCCGATGTTGCCGTATTTAAGGAATACATAGGCCAAGATAATGCCCAAGAAGAACGACGGCGTCACAAAGCCCACTGTCGCAGCAATAGCCCCGCCAACACCGGCAATTTTCGTTCCCACAAAGGTTGCCGCGTTGATGCCGATTGGGCCCGGTGTCATCTGAGAAATAGTAAAGATATTAACGAATTCACTCATGCTCAGCCAATGATACGTATCGACGACACTGGCCTGAATGAGCGGCATGGAGGCATAACCGCCACCGACGCAGAAGGCGCCGACCTTGCAAAATTCCCAAAAGAGAAGTAAGTAAATCATCGTAGTCCGCCTCCTTAGTTATACTTGGCTGCTCTCATGAAGAAGAGGCCAATAATTCCATCGATGAGGATAAGATACATGATGTTCAGGTCAAAGACGACGCTGCCGATGAAGGTAGCGATAATGATGAGGGCCGGCAAAAGCTGTTTCCGCTTGCACTGCTTGACCAGCATGTCGATGCCCACGTTGACGATAAGGGCCGTAGCGCCGCATTGCATGCCCCGCAGGATCATCTTGATGATGGTGCTCTGGATGAAGAAATCGTAGCAGTAGGCAATGATGCTCAGCGTAATGAGCGGCGGCAGAACTGTCGCCAAGAGGGCGGTCAGGGTTCCTAAGATACCGGCCATGCGGTAGCCCAGGATAATGGCGCTGTTACAGGCGACGACACCAGGCATGGCCTGGGCGATGGCTACCATATCGAGCGTATCCTTATCGGTAATCCAATGGTATTCATCTACATACTTAGCTTTCAAAAGCGGAATAATGACGTAGCCCCCGCCGACAGTAAATGCGCTGATAATAAATGTCGATTTAAATAAGATCCAGAAAAAGTGCGCATCCCGCTGTGGATGTTCGAGGACAAATTCTTCTTCACTCATCGTGAAAGACCTCCTTTAATATACTTACCCTTATCATACCACACATAACACATTATTTTGTAATACTCTTTTGCACATGACGACAAGCCAGATAGGCACAGCGGCCGACGAGAATGCCAAGGATGGCGCCGGCCAGGACATCGCTGGGAAAATGCATGAACAGATACAGGCGGGAAAAGGCCACCAAAAGGGCTACGCCATAGGCCACCTGGCCGAGGCGGTGATTCCAGCCGTAAATAGCAGTGGCACCGCTAAAGAAGAAAAAGGAATGTCCCGACGGGAAGGAATAGCTGTGCAGCGACGGCAGCGGCATGAGGAGCGGCGCATCGGACAAGAGGAAGCACGGCCGCGTACGCATAACCACATGCTTCAAAGCACCATCGCCGATAAGGACAGCCGCGCCTACGGCGACGATCACGGTCACGACGAGCCAGCGGCTCCGCTTTTGCCAAAGGCCGGTAATGCCAACAGCCAGCCATAACCACAGGCAATTGATGAGTGTCGTCAGGGAGACGATAAAGCGGTTCATCACCGTGCTGCCTACACTTTGATGCAGCCAATACAACGTACTAATATCCAAATGTGTCAACCAATCCATACAAGCCTTCCTCTCACTTTCTTTTCTGTTTCTATAGGCATTATAGCAGGAAATATGATATATTAAAAATATCTGTTAAATCTAGTTACCATATATTTTGAATATATTTTGAGAGGTGTTTTAACATGGATTTACGACAACTCAGATATATCATTGCTATTGCCGAAGAGGGCCAGATCACAGCGGCGGCCAAATGGCTCCATATGGCCCAGCCGCCCTTAAGCCAGCAGGTAAAAGCGTTAGAAGAGGAACTGGGTACGGCCCTTTTTAAACGGGGGCACCGCCACATCGAATTGACTGAAGCAGGCCAGCTCCTTTATACGCGGGCCCGGCAAATACTGGATCTGTCCGACGCGACAGAGCGGGAAATTGCGGACTTGCAGCATGGCCTGCGGGGTACCCTGAAGGTCGGCACCGTATCGAGTTCCGGCAGTATCATCCTCAGCTCGGCTATGCAGGATTTCCATAAAAGCCATGGAGAAATCCATTTTGAAATACATGATGGCAATACCTTTACCATTATCGATATGCTCCAAAAAGGGGTAATCGAACTGGGTCTCGTGCGCACGCCCTTTAAACACGAATTATTTCATTGTAAGATGCTCGCACAGGAGCCCATGATCGCTGCCCTGACCGGCGACCTGGATTGGTGCCCTGACCGAGATACCATTTCCTTTTCCGAACTGGCCGGCAGACCCCTTATCATTTATCGCCGCTTTGCCCAGCTCCTGAGTGATACCTGTGCCGTCTATAATTTTACGCCTACTTTATTTTGTCAAAACGACGATGCCCGCACGACCATTCTTTGGGCCAACGCCGGTCTGGGTATTGCCATTACACCGGCGTCAGCGTTCCAGCTGGCGGCGCACGACCGGCTGCATTACAAAATCATCGATGAGCCCCGCTTATATACGAGTATTGCCGTCATTTGGATGAAAAACCGCTATCTTTCCAGCCTGGCCGAAACATTTATTAAAGAACTCAAATTATGAGTATTCAGGTATTGATTTATGTGCAGGAATCATCTATAATAAGCGTATAAATAACAAATAATTGTAATCCATTAATATTTCATTTCAGTTGATATGCAAGGGGTGGTATATATGGAATCGTTAATCAAGGCCTATGCGGCACGCCGCACGAACTATACCTTAGGCAAAAACGTATCCCTTTCCCAGGAAGAAATTATTGAAAAGGTCCAGGCTGTCGTCAAGGAAATTCCTTCAGCCTTTAATATGCAGTCCGGGCGGATTATCCTCGCCTTTGGCGCCAAACACGATGCTATCTGGCAGATTACCAAAGAAACGCTGCGCAAGGTAGTACCGGCTGAAGCCTTTGCCAAGACTGAAGCCAAAATTGATTCCTTCGCTGCTGCTTATGGTACGGTCCTCTATTACGATGATACGGCTGTGGTCAAAGCCATGCAGGAACAAAATCCCTTGTATGCAGCCAATTTCCCCATTTGGGCCCAGCAGGGCAACGGCATGATCCAGTTTGCCTTATGGACGCTCTTTGCCGATTTAGGCTTAGGCGCTAACCTGCAGCACTATAATCCTCTCATTGATGAAGCCTTGCAAAAAGAATTTTCCGTTCCCGATACGTGGCAATTGATCGGACAGATGCCCTTTGGACAACCACAGGCCTATCCGGATCCCGTCAAAAAATTGCCCATCGAAGAACGTGTAAAAATATATCAGTAAGTAAGGAAGACCCTATTATATTGTTCTTTTTATTACGGAGGTGTTTTTACAATGAATACGCAGATTCAGGAATCCTATAATTTATATATTAACGGCCAGTGGGTACCCGCCAGTGACGGCAAGACCTTCAAAGCCTATAACCCGGCTAACGGCGACGTCCTTTCTACCTGTGCCGAAGCGACGAAAGAAGACGTCGATACAGCAGTTGCAGCAGCCCACGAAGCATTGCGCACGTGGCGTCTCGTCGAACCCATAGAACGGCAGAAAATTCTGCTCAAAATCGCCGACATTATCGATGAAAACAAAGAACATCTGGCCATGATTGAAACGCTGGATAATGGCAAACCGATCCGCGAAACGCTGAACGTCGATATTCCGGCTGCTGCCGATCATTTCCGGTACTTCGCTGGTGCCATCCGTACACAGGAAGGCCGGGCAGTCATGCTCGACAACAACACCATGAGCATCGTGCTCCACGAACCGATCGGCGTTGTCGGCCAGATTGTTCCCTGGAACTTCCCGTTCCTCATGGCCGCCTGGAAATTAGCTCCGGTCCTGGCTGCCGGTTGCACGACCGTCATCAAACCGTCGAGCAGCACGTCCCTGAGTGTCCTTGAATTGATGCGCCTCATTGGCGACGTCGTTCCGGCTGGTGTAATCAACGTCATTACCGGCAAAGGCTCCAAATCGGGCCAGTATCTCCTCGATCATCCGGATCTGCAAAAGCTCGCCTTTACGGGTTCAACAGAAGTCGGCCGTGGCGTATACAAGGCTGCAATGGATAAATTGATCCCGGCCACACTGGAATTAGGCGGCAAATCGGCGAACATCTTCTTTGAAGATGCCAAATGGGATATGGCTATGGACGGTGCCCAGCTGGGTATCCTCTTCAACCAGGGCCAGGTATGCTGCGCCGGTTCCCGTATTTTTGTACAGGAAAGCATTTACGATAAATTCGTCAATGAACTGGCTGCCCGCTTCCAGCGCGTCAAGGTAGGCCTGCCTTGGGATCCGGAAACACAGATGGGCTCCCAGATCAACGAAGCTCAGGTCAAAAAGATTCTGGACTACGTAGAAATTGGCAAGCAGGAAGGCGCCCGCCTCGTTTGCGGTGGTGAACGGGCTACGGAAAACGGTCTGGACAAAGGCTGCTTCATTAAACCGACCATCTTTGCTGACGTGAAGAACGACATGCGCATTGCCCAGGAAGAAATTTTCGGGCCTGTTGTCTGCATCATCCCCTTCAAAGACGAAGCAGATGTCATCGCTATGGCGAACGACAGCGAATACGGTCTTGGCGGCGGCGTCTGGACCCGTGATATCAACCGTGCGATCCGCGTATGCCGGGCTATTGAAACAGGCCGTATGTGGGTCAATACGTACAACAGCATTCCTGCCGGTGCACCGTTCGGCGGCTACAAGCTCTCCGGTATCGGCCGTGAAACGGATAAGATCATCCTCGAACACTACACACAGACCAAGAATATTATGATCAATCTTTCCGAAAAGCCATCGGGCTTATATGAAAGCTAACACCACTCTCTCTTCCTTATAAAAATCCCGTCCCGAACAGTTCACCTCACTGTCTGGGACGGGATTTTGATTTTCCGTTTAAAACGATACCGGTTTAGGTTCCCGGTTGTGATAGGTGCGATACAGCATGACGCTGGCACTTAGTAAAAACGCAGCCGCTACAAAGAATACGGAACGCATGCCCCACCACGTCGCTACTATACCGCCTAAGAGCGGACCGGCAATGGAGCCGAGCTGTTGGGCCGTAAAAAGGAGCCCATAAATCCGTCCTTTAAAGTTAGACGGCGTATGCTGGGCCATAATGGCGTTGAGGGACGGATTGATACCGGAAAAGAAAAGGCCGCTTATAAACTGCGTCGCTGCAAACAGCGTCAGCGTACACGGCAGGCCTTGTACCATCATCCAGCAGCCCGTCAAAACTAAAGACCACATAAGGGTACGGATAAATCCTCTCCGCTGGCCAATGCGTCCCCAAACGGGAGCTGCAAAGGCGCCGGAAATACCGGCCAGAGAAAAGATCAGGCCCGTAACGAAGGTCAGATTTGGCAAATCCCCTGCTAATGATGTAATATACGTAGAAAGGATAGGCTGCAAAATAAATATGACCATCTGAATTAAAGCGCCGCATAAGAGCATATTGCGAATGAGCGGTACCCGTAAAACCGTGAATTGGGAAAGAATCCCGCCGCTGTCTGTCTGATGTACCGTGCCTCTATCCGGATCCGGCGGTTCTTTGATAAAGAAAATGAACATGAGTCCATTTAAAAACAGAAGTCCTGCTGCAATAAAAAAGGAATAGCGCATGCCGAAGAGCTCAGCCAGTGTACCCCCGATGAGAGGGCCTACTACGCTGCCGGCAGTCATGACGCCCTGCATGGTGCCCAGACAAAAGCCAAGCTTTTCCTTCGGTGCGTACAAGGTCATAATGGCCAAATCCATAGGCCATAACCCATAGGCAAAGCCCTGGAGAAGACGCATGAGTACGAGCTGTTCCGGTGACGTGACGAGACCGCCACAAAAATAACTGAGGGACAAAAAGAGACACGAGCGGATGGCCATGGGCCGCTTGCCCCGCGAGTCGGCCAGTTTTCCCCAAACCGGTGCCATAATCGTACTGACGACGAAGGTCGCCGAAAAGACCAGGCCGGACCAGACGTGCACATCAGCAGCACTGACACCTAATTCATCGGTCAAATAAAGCGGTAAAAATGGAATAAGCATGGTGTAACTAAAAGACATAAAGACGATATTACAAACCAGTATACCAAGCACCAGTTTCCAGTTCACAAAATCCCCCCTCTTACTTCTCAAATCATACGCTATTAGTATACCTGTTTTTCATGATAAAAGAAAATAAAAAAGGAGATTCCCCATGAAAGAAATAACTATTTTAGGCAGTACCGGTTCCATCGGTACGCAAGCCTTAGAAGTCATCGCAACCAATCCGGATACCCTGCACGTACGCGTTCTTGCCGCACGGCACAATGCAGAGCTCATGGCCCAACAAATACGTCGTTTTCAGCCGGATTTTGCCGTCCTGACGGATAAAGAGGCAGCCCATAAGCTGCAGCAGCAACTGGGAACAGCCTGTGACATATTGAGTGGCGAAGAAGGCCTCATAGCAGCCGCTACGTATGGCCCTGTCGATACCGTCCTCGGCGCCATCGTCGGCTATGCAGGCCTGCAGCCCGTTCTGGCCGCGATCCAGGCCGGTAAAGACATCGCCCTGGCCAATAAAGAAACACTCGTTGCTGCCGGCCACCTGATCATGGAAGCCGCTACAGACAAGGGCGTACACATTCTCCCTGTAGACAGCGAGCACAGTGCCATTTTCCAGTCCTTGCGCGGCGGCAGCCACAGTGAAGTGAGCAAACTGATTCTCACTGCATCAGGCGGACCCTTTCGCGGCTACACGAAGGAACAACTACGTCACGTAACACGCGAGCAGTGTCTGAAACACCCGAACTGGAACATGGGGCCTAAGGTAACCATCGACAGCGCTACGCTGGCCAATAAAGGCCTGGAAGTCATGGAGGCCCACTGGCTCTTCGACATGCCCTATGAACAGATCGAAGTCGTCATTCATCCCCAGAGCATCGTCCATTCTCTGGTAGCCTTCTGTGACGGTGCCGTCATAGCCCAATTAGGCCTGCCTGACATGCGCCTGCCCATTCAATACGCTTTGTCCTGGCCACAACGTTACCACTGCTCGTTTGGCCAGCTCGATTTGGTACAGGCCCGTGCGCTGACCTTTGAGGCTCCCGATACAGAAGCCTTTCCGGCCCTGAAACTCGCCATTGACTGCGGTAAAGCAGGCGGTACCTACCCGTGCGCCTTTAACGCCGGCAATGAAGCCTGCGTCCAGGCCTTTTTGCAAGGAATCATCGGCTATAGCGATATTCCCGTTCTCCTAGCCCGCATCATAGAAGAACACCAAAGCATCAGTTCTCCCAGTCTGGACGAAATTATGACTACGGACCGGGACGTACGAAAAAGAGCCTCCCAATTATGGAAGGCCCTTTAACCGATTCCGAATCGCCGTATGATCAGCCAATATTAGCTTTACACATGTCTTCTTCGGCCATCATTTCCTGTTCATTTGCAATACGAGTTGTTTCTTTGCACATCTTAGAAATGCTTTTCAAAATGACTTTGCTATGATTGTAGAAATATTTACCTGCTGGCGTTAATACAAAGGTCCGGTTTTTACGGACGATCAAGGCAACTCCCAGGCAACGTTCAAGTGCCTGTATTTGCTGGGAAATTGCAGATTGAGAAATATTACACTCATAAGATGCTTTGGTAAAACTGTGTTGATCCACAACTGTCACATAGTATTTCATCTGTCTGTAAAGCATAGTTACCCCTCCTGTAGGTATAGAATTTTCCCTTATCATATACCGCTCTCGTATGGTTCAATCCGTTATCTTTCCTTCCCCAAAAAATAGCGGTCTCATCCATAGGTCCCACAATGATGCGTGTATATGCGGCATGTCAGAGAGCACTGACAGTGCCGGGTAATAAAAACAGAAACGCATGCCATGAACAGGTTTGGCAATTCATCTGTTTAATTTATTATATCATATAAGGTTTGATTTATAAATATTTTTTCTGATTAATATAATATAAATTATTGATACTTTTAGCTAATAAGAATATACTATATTTTATATTTTTTATTCAGCACTAAAAGCAGGAAATATGCTATATTAATCCATATTTTCTCTTTGTTTTTTTGATACAATGAATAATCATTACAGTATATCTGCGGAACCTTACAGAAATTTTACAATTATAGACGGAATTAGTCTGATATTTATTTTTTATGTTATAATTTATTTATTTTTACAATGTGACCGTGAACGTGATAATTCCATTTTTATAGGCCACGCTGATCGATCCTTTTAGGAGCTGGACCAGTTCTTCTGCCATAGAAAGGCCGATACCATAGCCGGCCTGATCACTATTGTGGGACTCATCACCACGATAAAAGCGTTCAAAGAAACGGGTGTAGTCTACATCCTTGCCGGCAGCATATTGGTTGGAAACAGTAAGGACGGCACCTTTACCCAGTTTTTTCCCGCTCAGCGTCACCTGTACGGTACCCTGGTCATCACAGTACTTGACGGCATTATCCAAAAGGATACTGACAATTTCATAGAGACATTTCTGATCGGCAGTCACGTGAATTCCCGGGCGTATTTTGGCAGTCAGTGTTTTTTCCTGATCCTTGGCCAGGGCGTCAAAGGCCTGGACGGCCGTCTGCACCTGCTGGGACACGTCTAAATCGACCAGGGTGATATCGGCCAGAGAGCGTTCCCCCATTTTAGAGAGCATGATCAGGTCATTAATAAGCTGTGACTGCCGCCGCACTTGCTTTAAAATATTATCCGTCCACTGGCTCTTGCCGTTCAGCATTTCAATAGCTTCCGTATTAGCCGATATGATTGCAATAGGTGTTTTTAATTCATGACCGGCATTGGTAATAAACCGTTTCTGGTTTTCCATATTGCGCACAAAGGGCCGCATAGCGACACTCGACAAGGCTGCTACGATGAGCACATATAAGATGATGACAATCAGGCCAAACCAAAAGGAATAGCGCAGCATATGATTAATGGATAGAATATTTTTTGTACAGTCCAGTACAATCAGAAGACGCGAGCCGTCGGGCAGGTCCTTGCGCAAATAGGCATAAATGGCCTTGTCCTTATTTAAAAAGCCCGATGCAGAACTGAGCGCTGCTGTCTTATCGGCATAGGCTACGGCTTCGGCTATGGTAAAAGCGGCGGTATGGCTGATATCTACTTTTTCTACGTCGCGCTGGGGTCCCCAGAGAACAGAAAAATAGCGTACCTGATATAAAAAATCAGGTGTACTGGTAATCCAGTCATCGCCGTTGAGTATTTTATTGACAGCGGACCAATCGTCAGCATCCCGCTGAATTTTACGGCTGTCCGGCAAGGTACCGCCATTATCGGCAATCGCCGTAATAATACCTTCGATTTCTGACGTTTCGTGTATATAAACAGTGGCATTGAGGAGTGCCAGGGCACCGACGACGATCAAAATGACCGCCAGCGTACCGGCCAGGATAAATTTGCGATGCAGCTTGCTAATCATATTCATGGCCTTACCTCCTTACCAGACGGAACGTACCACCTTCCTCGCCATCAATCGAAATATCGGCATCAATGGCCAGCAGCTTTTCCCGCAAATAGGATACGTAAATCCAGACGATTTTACCGTCTTCTTCCTCTTCCTGCCAAATGCGGCTGAGAATTTCTTCGGTCGTAAATTCTTTTTCTTCATTGAGCATAAAGAGCTGCATGAGTTTCGTTTCCTTAGCAGACAGGCGCACGGAATTCGTACAGCGCAATTCCTGTTCTTCTATGTTGAGAGCGACAGAACCACTCTGTAGCTTTTGTGGTGTAAATGACGTAGAGCGGCGGGTCATAGCACGGATGCGGGCCAGGAGTTCGGCCATAGCAAAAGGTTTGGTAAGATAATCATCGGCACCGGCATCGAGGCCCGTGATGCGGTCAGACACTTCTGCCTTGGCCGTCAGCATGATTACCGGCGTTACGTCACCGCTTTCCCTGATTTGCTGCAACGCCTGGACGCCGTCCAATTTGGGCATCATAATATCGAAAATCATACAGTCATACGTATTATGCGCCGCCATTTCGACAGCTGCTTCGCCGTCGTAGACGGGATCTACGTCATAGCCGGAATGAGTTAAAATGGCAACCAGAGCCGCCGACATGTCCCGTTCATCTTCAGCAAGTAACAGTCTCATCTTATTCTTCCTCCTTGATCAAATTGCGAATGGTCTGCATGGACAAATCACACGATGCCAGTTCGTCGGCACAGCGCTTCAATTCACGGCTGATCATTTCCGGATTTTTAATGTTTTTCTTGTATTTCATTTCATGTTCGAGACTGGCCCAGGAATCCATGGCCAGCGTGCGCAGCTGGATTTCTACGAAATACGTTCCCGGCAGCTGCCCCAGCACATCTTCATAGGGCACCGTGACTGCCAGGATCATATGATAACTGCGATAGCCATTAGGCTTGGCATGGCGGACGTAATCCTTCTCTTCTACGACGCGGCAAGCCGGCAACTTCCGTATATACTCGATGTTCGTATAAATATCATCGATAAAACGGCAGACAATGCGAAAGCCAATGGCATCATGAAGATCATACAGGGCCGAACGTGGCGTCTGGGGCAAATTTCGTTTGTCGCACTTACTGCGCATACTCTGGTCGGCCTTGATACGAAAGAGCAGATGCTCATAAATCATAGAGCCGCTTCTTGCTTTTTCTTTTTCACTATAGGCACGGATTTCAGCCGCCATGTGATTCATGATTTGTGGTAAATAGGCGCTGTATTTACCGTATATATCATTACTCATATCAGTACACCTTCTTCTTACCGGCACATACTATTCCTGTTTGCATAGTATAATGTCATATTGTAACAAAATTTCCGGATCATTACCATGACGATACGGTTACAGTTTTACAACAATTTTTCTGCACCCGGAACCTGTACCTTCTCCTTCTATTATACACAAAAATGCACAAAAAAAAGCAGGGGCTGATAGTATCAGATCCCCCGCTTATACCCTCTGTTACGCTCTGCTTTTCTTTCCTCCCGGTGCTTTTTCTGCCTCCTGGCCCTGATTGATTTGGCGTTTTGCATAGACGGCAATAGCCGTGACAATCAAGCCTGCAACAACATATAAAGCCGACGTGGATATATCATGATACTGAACCCAGAAATAGCCGGCGCCAAAAAACCAAAACGCTGCAATAACACAAACGGCGTAAAAGCGAATCATATGAATTCCTCCAGCATAGACGCATTCTGCCTCGAGCAGAAAAGTATTTAACAGTACTATGATACCATAAATTGACTGACAACGGAAGATGCGGAGGAAAAACAAGTCTCCCTGCTTGAAGCCGCTTCTTAAACGACAGAAAACCTCTCACCCGAAGGCAAGAGGTTTTCTGTCGTTATGATTAAAGCAGGTTGACGATAAAGCTAAAAGACATTAATGCGCCAACAGCAACTACTAATTTTGCATTCGTCCCCATGAGTATTTCCCCCTTACTTAAAAAAATAATGTATTTTATAAAAGCAAACAAATAAACGATGTAAATGATGCAGATAAGAACGAAGCCGCCTGAGGCCCTGCCGTACGCTTCCGGCCTGTCCTCCAAGTGCTTTTATTTCTTTATCTGAACCTATAGTAACGCTGTTAAACAGCAATTTCAAGTGGTATTTCTCTTCTGCTATGGCACCATCACGCCATACGTTTTTGCTTGTCCCGTCCAGGACCACAGACCTGTTACCGTTTCTTTTCTACACTTTATAATTTTAATTTTAAACTTAAAAAAAAGTTCTTAAAATTAAAATTGTAAAATAATTATAAATTACTAAAAATCATTTTTCTACTAATAGACCGTAAGATTTTAGTTGCTTTCTAGTTGTAAAAGAGTCGCAAAAAAAGTAAAATAGGAACTATAGAAAAACGTTTATCGTAAAGGAGGTGTTTCCGGTCATGTATGACACACACGTACATACCATACCGCCTGCTGGGAAAACGGTTGACGACTATATGCGCATGATAAAAATTAATCCCTACGCGCTGCAACATATTCCTAACCCAACAGAAGAGATGAAGCTGGCAGCCTTACGCGAGAATGGTCTGGTGCTAGAATTTATTAAGGACCCTACACGGGAAATGCAGCTCACAGCTTTGCAGAATACAGCTAAAGCCATCCGCTTCATCCTCCACCCATCAGACGAATTCCTGAGACGGGCTGTACGCAAAAGCTGGACCAATTTGGCATACATTGATACACCGCCGGAATGGCTGATCCGCGACGCCCTGGCGCAGTCAGGCTGGGCCATTCAGTATGCCGAAAACCCCAGTGAAGAACTGCAGCTCCTGGCAGTCCGTAACACGTACGACGCCATTAAATATATAAAGAAGCCAACACCGCGTGTCCAGGCAGAAGCGGCGGCTATTAACTATATGTCCCTGCGTTACGTGGCAGAGCCTACGTTTGAAGCGCAATGCATTGCCATCCAAAAGGACGAACAAGCAATCCGCCTCTTTATGAATGCCGATAAAAAGACGCTCTTACACTTCTTAAAGCTCAATATTCTCGTGATCCGGTACTTGCCGCGTAATAAGCTCGTCAGTCCGGAAGAACTGACTGACGTCTTGAAGGATACCCTATCTAAAGACGATGTATCCGAAAAATACGTGCGTGATTTCATTACGTGCAACCGCATTGAAACAGAATATGGCTGGACACAAATAGACAAACTTTATTTCGTCTATCACTATGGCAGCCGTAAAGCCAAACGCATTACAGTCGACGAAAAGTTGAAAATTCAGTAGGTATACAGCCTGCTATAATACATTAATAATATATGGGCCTATAAATGGCCACTTATGTTCAATTGCTTTTTATTTTACTAAGCCTGCATGACAGGCCTTGAGACAGGATGGAAAATAGATGAACTACAATGATACGTTACAAAGTGTAAAACTGGTATTAGAAGCCCAGGCAGTTCCCTTATTGATTGGTGAAACCGGTATCGGCAAAACAGCCCTGGCTGCCGAGCTTGCCGATGAAAACGACTGGTGTCTTATCAATATTGACGGGAATATTTTGAAAGAAGGGGAAATCGGCGGCCTGCCGACAGTCGAAAACCGCACGACGGTCTATGCCATTCATCACAAGCTGCGGGAAATTGACGAAGCGCTCAGCCAGGGCCGGACGGTTCTGCTCTTTATCGATGAAATCAACCGCTGTGAACATGCTGTACAGCAGGAATTGATGAACCTCATTTTGAACCACGAAATCAACGGCTACCACCTGCATGACAGCGTGCGCATTATTGCCGCTATGAATCCGACAGATACGTATGATTATCAGACCGTAGAAATGGACAATGCCCAAAAGAACCGCTTCGTCTGGCTCTACATGGAACCGGACTATATGCAGTGGCTCGACTGGGCCGCTGCTGCCGGTGTCGATCAAAAAGTTATGGAATTCATTTCTACCTTCCCTGATTATTTATCTCAGAAAAACGAAGACGATATCGATGCGACGCCGCGCAGCTATGAACGTATTTCTGATATTTACCGCGTTTACGCCAAGCACCCTGAACGATATCCGAAGAACGTCTTTTACAATGTCATTGCCGGTAACGTAGGCAAAGTCATTGCCGAAGAATTTGTCAATTTTGTTCATTCCGATGCGGCTCCCTTAGTGACCTACAACGAAGTCTACAGTGGCTCTGAACTGAGCCAGGACGTCATCAAGAAGATCGAAGCCGAATCCCACACGCGTCTCTATTTGGCCGCCAAAAATATTCTGCGCCAGCTCGACGCCAAGCTGGAAGCGCACGAATGCGATCCCCAGCCGGCGATCGACCGTCTCGTCTTGTTCCTCAAATACTATCCGGCCGATTTAATGATTGGCGTCATGAAGGATGTCCGCAACAATACGAAAGTAGTAAAAAAATATGCCCTAGAAAATGACAACTTTATTGACGCGTATTTTAAAACGTATGAAGCAATCAGGTGATAGCCTTGAAAAATGCATTGCAGGCCGAGTCCATTCTTCTCGGCCAAAAATTAAATATCTGGGCAGACAATCACATGCGCCTGGAAGAAAAAGAACAGCGTGCTGCCACCTTGCCTGATGATTTTGTAAAAGAGTTTTTTGCCTTTGTCAGTAAGGTAAGCCTGCAGCTCGTCGATGCGAAGGATAATTTTTACGGCTACTTCTTTTTCCAGATGGGAAAAGAAATCCGCCTCAACATCGGCTCTGCTACAGCCGTGACCTTTAAGGATGCTAAGTACGTCATGTACTTCAATCCGTTTATCTTTCTGCCGCTTACGATAGAGCAGATGGAAAACTGCATTCGTCATGAAATCCTGCACATCGTCTTCCAGCATCTGCAGCGGGCCCGGGATCTGCGCGATCATTACAGCAAACTCGCCCTCAATCTGGCCATGGATATCGTCGTCAACACGTACCTGCACCCCTTGCCCGATGACGCGGCAACATTAGACTGGGTGAATCTGCAATATCACCTCTATCTGACACCCTTCGGCACGCTGGAAAATTATGTCGATGAAATTGAAACGGCTTTGAAAAACAGGGAAAAGACGACTACCGTTACGGATGACGATAATACGGCCCAGACAGACATCCTGACCAAATTTGATCCCTTGCGGACCCACGACGTCTGGAATGAAGCGGACACCATTGATGCCCAGCTCTTAGGACGGTTCACAGAAAAGTATGTGGACAGTGCCAATCACGGTCAGGTTTCCGATCATCTGGCCAACGCCATTGCTGCTATCAAAGACAGCAATCGTACCCTGCCATGGCACTTCTATTTAAAGAAATTAGCCGGCACCGTGGCCAGCGGCAATAAGAAGACAACGGCCCGGCGCAACCGCCGTCAGCCGGACCGCCTGGATCTGCGTGGTGAACTGCGCAATTACAAGGCTAAGATTTACATTGCTCTCGATATTAGCGGCAGCATCAGCGATGACGAGTTCAAGCAGGCCATGGAAGAAGTCTTTCAAATCGTACGGGAATACAAGACCGAGATTACAGTCATCCAGTGTGATGACCAAATCCGTAAAGTCTATAAAGTCCGTACGATTAAAGACCTCATGGCCCGGCCAGCCGGACGTGGCGGCACGAGCTATTCACCGGTTATCGAGTATGCCAACGAACACAAGATCGATTTACTGCTCTATTTTACAGACGGCAAAGGCGAAGAGGTACTGCGCACTAAACCATCGGGCTATAAGATTCTTTGGCTCATCGGCGGTAATGGTGATTCCTTATCGTTAAAAGAACCGTGCGGCCTTGTGAAGTACCTGAAACCCATGCTGGAAGAAACGCCGGCATCAGAATTCTTCTTCGTAGAAAAAGGCGGTTATTCTATGAATAACCAAGAGGACATTAGTTTGATATTTTAAATTCACTTCATCTATACTATTCGTGAAAATTATCTCATGTCATTCCATTTTGATTTATGAAGGATTATGTGAGTGTATTTGCAAACTCGTTCGCAAATACACTCAAAATGACCTAAAATTCTACTATTTATGCATGGGAAGAAATCAGGAGCTACTAATATGCGTATTCGATATAGGAAATATACATTTTTGACTTGCAAATAGTTCTGAAAAAATATACTATATACACATAGAGATTGTGAAATTTAGAACTCAGATATTTTCAGATCTACCAGCTGACCTGGTATGGGTTCCAAATTTTTTCTCCCTACGCAGACAAATAGTGATTTACTTAGCAGATATCTACATCTACTAGAAATATACTATTTAAATTATTTTATGTTATTCAGAAAGGGTGGTTTTACAAATGGAAAAAGTAGTTATCGTAAGTGCAGCTCGTACTCCTATCGGCAGCTTCAACGGCCAGTTCAAGGACTTAACGGCTGTAGAACTCGGCTGTGTAGCTGTTAAAGCAGCAATTGAACGTGCTAAAGTTCCTGTTGACCAGATCGACGAAGTTATCATGGGTCATGTACTGACAGCAGGCTGCGGTGAAAATACAACTCGCCAGGTAGCTCTCCACTCCGGCATTCCTCAGGAAGTACCTGCTTTTACGATCAACAAGCTTTGTGGTTCCGGCCTCCGTGCTGTATCCCTGGCAGCTCAGCAGATCGAACTCGGTGATGCTGACATCGTTGTAACAGGCGGTATGGAATCCATGTCCAACGCTCCGTATGTAATCGCTAAAGCTCGTCGCGGCTATCGTATGGGCAACGGCGTTCTCGAAGATACCATGCTTCGTGACGGCCTCGTTTGCACAGAAAACGGCTACCACATGGGCGTAACGGCTGAAAACATTGCTTCCCGTTTCGGCGTATCCCGTGAAGATCAGGACCTTTGCGCTTACAACAGCCAGATGCGCGCTGCTAAAGCTCAGAAGGAAGGCAAATTCGACGCTCAGATCGTTCCTGTAACGATTCATAACCGCAAAAAAGGCGATATCGTTATCTCCACTGACGAACATATCCGTCCGGACACGACGCTTGAAGGTCTCGCTAAATTAAAACCGGCCTTCACAAAAGACGGCACAGTTACAGCTGGTAATGCTTCCGGCCTGAACGATGCTGCTTGCGCACTCGTTCTCATGAGCGAATCCAAAGCTAAAGAATTGGGCATCAAACCGATTGCTAAGATCCTCAACTGGGCTTCCGCTGGTGTTGAACCTGCTATCATGGGTACTGGTCCTATCCCGGCTTGCCACAAACTGTTCGACAAGACTGGCCTCAAGATGGAAGACTTCCAGCTCGTCGAATTGAACGAAGCATTCGCAGCTCAGGCTGTATATTGCTGCCGTGAACTCCATGCTGACATGGAAAAAACGAATATCTACGGTTCCGGTATCTCCCTCGGTCATCCCGTTGGCTGCTCCGGCGCTCGTATCCTGACAACACTGCTTTATGCTCTTGCTGAACCGGAACGCAAAAACGGTTCCCGTCTCGGCCTTGCTGCCCTTTGCATCGGCGGTGGCCAGGGCACAGCAGTTGCTATTAAAATGTGTGACTAATTCCTAACTAGATGGTCTTAAAAAAGACAGCCATGTATTTGGCTGTCTTTTTTATTACAGAAACATAATAAAAGACTACACTTTTTCCGTTTTTCAATAAATAAACTTTATTCATCTATTTTATTTTTTTATCAAAAAAATATTTCATTTTAACCCTAAAAGTGCTAAAATGAATTAGCTTAAATTAAGGCTGATTCTATTATTTTAAAAGACACGTCCATTTTTACATTGTGTCTGGCCTAAGAAAGAAGGACTGATAATGAAAACTTCCCGTCGTAAAATGTCTATGGTTCAGCTGACGTTTGTCACTGCAGCCAATATGCTCGGTGCCGGCATTATAATGTTGCCGACCAAGCTGGCCGAGGTTGGTACGATTTCTATTATTTCTTGGATTATTACTTCTCTTGGCTCGCTGGCACTGGCTCTCACCTTTGCCAGGTGTGGCATGTTCTCTACCAAGCCGGGTGGCATGGGAGGATATGCTGAGTATCGGTTTGGACGCTTTGGACATTTTATGACGAGCTACTCCTACTCCGTATCGATCGTTATTGCAAATGTGGCTATTGCCATTTCCGCCGTAGGCTACGGTGCCGGATTCTTCGGTGTCGACCTCACGCCGGTGCAAACGTGTCTATATACTATCGCTCTCCTTTGGCTCGCTGCAGTACTCAACTTCAGCGGCTCTCGCTACTCCGGCAAGCTCAGTACGATTACGATCTGGGGTGCCATCATTCCCGTTTTGGGCATTTCCCTTATCGGCTGGTTTTGGTTTGATCCCCAGCTCTGGATTTCCTCGTGGAATCCCAACAGCTTTGGCTTCAGCGATGCCGTAGGCAATTCTATTGCCCTGACGCTCTGGTCTTTCCTAGGGCTCGAATCGGCAGCTGTCAACATGGATGCCGTAGAAAACCCGCAGCGTTCCGTTCCCATTGCAACCTTTGTCAGCACCCTGGCGGTGGCCTTTATCTACGTGGCTTCAACCAATGCCATTGCCGGCATTGTGCCTAATGCAGATATTCTCAGCTCCAGCGCCCCGTTCGGTCTGGCCTTTGCTACGATGATGGGTTCTACAGCCGGTAAGGTCGTCATGGGTCTCATGGTCTTCTCCTGCGCAGGCTCGCTCCTTTCGTGGCAGTTCACCTTAGCCCGTGTTTTTAAAACCAGCGCCCAGCGTGGTCTCTTCCCGAAGGTTTTTGCCAAGGTTACCGAATCGGATGTACCCTTGAAGGGCATCATCGTCATTCTCATCATCCAGACTCTGTTATCCTTTATGACCATCAGCCCGACCTTGTCGGAACAGTTCGAAAACCTGGCCAATCTGGCCGTCGTTACCAACGTCATCCCCTACATTCTCTGCTCGGCAGCCTTGAAATCCATTTTGGATCAGGAAGGTATCGATGGCAGTGTCTGTAACCGGAATACGTCGTATTTCCTCGCCGGCGTATCGATTATCTATTGTTTTTATGCCATGACGACACTGGATCTGCCCACGTTCCTCGGTGGCTGCAGTGCCCTGCTCATCGGCTGGATGACCTATGTCGTCCGCTTCAACATTATGAAACAGACCTTTATTCAGGAACAACGCGTAAAAAGCTAAGCGATACAACCAGTCATAACGGAACGGCACCTAATGAATGTATGCTTCCATTAGGTGCCGTTCTTTTGTATCCGTGTATTATAAATTTCCCCTACGTGCCTCTCTGTGCCGATTTATCTATACGCCCTAGGAAAGATTACTCTATTTGTGCTACAGGCCGTCAGCAGGTCTCCAGGGCGCAAAAAAACGCTGTTTTCCATGAAGGGGAAACAGCGTTTTGCACGACTATAGATACTTTTTATTAGACGGCACGAGGAATACGAGATTACTGCAGGCTACAGCTACGCAAAGAGCCAATGCTTCTGCCACAAGGGGAATGAGATAGACCAAATAACTCCCCTGGAAAATAGGCGTAATGCCTACGGCAAAGCTGATATAGGGAGAAGACGGCACGTGCAGTCCCACCCAGACGAGGAGCATGATCAGCAGCCGTACCAGCTGCCAGGCCCGTTCTGCCGACGAGCTGTACCGGTTCTTACGGGGATAAAAATATAAGACCAGCGTGCCGATGACAAAGATAAGCATGAGGAAATAACAAAGTCCCATGAGGACGAAAATTCCCGGACCGAAAAGGCTAAGCTGATCGAACTCATTCATAGAATGAAAAAAGGTAGTGCCAAAGAAGACACAAGGAATTGGCAGAGCATAGAGACAGGGATCCAAAAATTCGGAATAGGCGTGCTTGCGGCGGTTATCTTTCCACCAGTCAAAGCCCCGTGCCAGCAGGCTCTGCAAAATCAAGGTCGCCAGCATCCACAAAAAATAGGCTGCCACGCGGCTGTAATAGTTCTGCCATAGGACTGACGAATTGAGCAGATCCAAAAAGCTGAGAGAAAAGAGGAGCCCCGTCAATGAGGCGTACAGCTGCATAGCTGTTGTCGCATAGGCTGAAGTCCCCTGTTTTTTTATCTGTCTGTGCCGCAGCCATAGAGGCAACAAAAACGAGCCCAGAGCGAAGATCAAAAAGGAAAGAGTGACAAAGAATACCCGGTCTGACGCAAAGGCCCCAAAGGGTACCGGAATCAGGCAGACGGCCAGCCAGCCAATAGACAGGGCCCGCTGACGCCATGCTTCTCTATTCATAGGCCCCTCCCTTCTGTCTTGCCCATGAGCCGCGTTTGCACGTAGGCGCCGGCCATAGTAAGACAAAGTTCAATATACATGAGAATGATAAAAACGATGTCCCTGCCGAAGGTCGGCCAATTCCAAAAGGATGAATGCTTCCATACAGGCCCCATGAACTTGCTGAAAACAATGCCGGCAAGTGCCAGAAGAATCCAGACGCACACATAACTCGTGCGCGTAATCACTTCACTGCGCGGGCCAAAGGAAGCCTCCCGGCTGCCCAGATAGGCCAAAGGAATGACAAAAGAAAGAACGATATAAGAAATCAGCGCGACAGCCGCACTGGAACCGCTATGGATCGTATACGAACCGATGGGAATGGGAATAATGAAAAAACTCATAAAAACGCATTGACGGATAAGATCACGCCACAAGCTCATGGTATCTGCCTCCTGTACTCGTAGTCTTTTGGGCTACATCTTCTTTAGTATATCAAATTATAGAAGCCTTGGGTAGCCTTGCGTTACAGCGGGGAGACTGCACGATAGGCGCATCCATGGTATAATAAACATGATATATTTGCTTTGACGAAAGGAAAGACATATGACCATACAAACAGAACCTCTTTTTTCATTCCTGACCCAAGCCGTTTCTCCTTATCACGCCGTACGGGCCGGCAAGGACGTATTGCGCCGCCATGGTTATGAAGAACTGCCGTGGACACAGGCCTGGCGCCTGCACCAGGAAGGCACCTATTTTGTGTCCCTCTATGGCTCGGCTCTCATGGCTTTTCATGTCGGCAAGAATGTACGCAGCCATGTGCGTCTGGCCGCTGCCCATACAGATTTTCCCTGCTTGCGCATAAAGCCTCAGGCCGTTGCCAAACAACGCGTCTACAGCCGCCTGAACGTGGAAGTTTACGGCGGTATGAACCGCAGCACCTGGCTGGACCGTCCTTTATCCTTGGCCGGCAAGATCGTCCTGCGTGGCAGTGATGCCTTTCAGCCCCGCACCCAATACGTGAACCTGAAGCGGCCCTTGCTGACCATTCCCAGCCTGGCCATTCATATGGAACCAAAGACTAACGACGGACTCGTCCTCAATCCACAAAAGGACATGCTGCCCCTCTTTTCCTGTGACGGTACAGAACTGGCGGAAGAATCTCTCCTCTCCTATTTGGCGGATGCCTTACAAGTCGACAGCGACGCCATATTGGCCTACGAGCTGACGGCTTATCCCGTAGAACCGCCTTGCTATTTAGGTGCTCACGACGAACTCATTTCCGCATCGCGTTTGGACAACATGACCTCCGTTCTGGCCTGCCTGGACGGCCTCGTAACGGCTAAAGAGGCCGACGGCCTCTCCCTCATTGCCCTCTTCGATAATGAAGAAGTAGGCAGCCGGACCAAACAGGGTGCCTTATCGGCAGCATTGCCCAACATCCTGCAGCGCATCTATGCCGCCCTGAGTCTTACGCAAAACGACTATCTGACAGATCTCAGCCGGGCCTTCCTGCTCTCTGTAGACGTAGCCCACGCCCTCCATCCCAATGCGCCGGAAAAAAACGATATTACGAATTTCCCTGTCTTAAACGGCGGCGTCGTCCTGAAAACGGCTGCCAGCCAGAGCTACGTTGGCGATGCCGAATCAATTGCCATCATCCGCGCGCTCTGTGAAACGAATGACATTCCCTGGCAGTATTACGTCAACTGCTCGGATATCCGCGGCGGCTCTACCCTAGGCTCTCTCGTCTCAGCTAACCTGGCTATCCGCGCCATGGATATCGGCGTGCCCCTCTTGGCCATGCATTCGGCGCGGGAACTCATGGGAACCAGGGACCAGGATGCCCTGACGCAGCTTCTCACAGCCTTTTTTGCAGGCTGAGTCATTGTTTGACAGCCCTTCATTTTCTCTATAGAAAGGTATTCATATGAAAACATTTCAAACCCTGGGTGTTACGCCCTTTATTTCCGATTTATTGCATAAACAGGGCATTGACGAGCCTACAGAAATTCAGGCCCAGTCTATCCCGGCGCTCTTTAAAGGCCGCGACGTTTTGGCCCAGGCCCAGACCGGTACAGGCAAAACCCTGGCCTTTCTCTTGCCGGCACTGCAACAGATCCGTACGGATCTCTCACGGGAACAGGTACTCATCGTCGCACCGACGCGGGAACTGGCCAAGCAGATTGCCGACGTAGCAGAAACACTGGCTCCGGCCCTCTCTGTAGACGTACTCAGTCTGATTGGCGGTAAAACCATTGAAAATCAGCTGCAAAAGCTGCATCGCCATCCGCATATTATCATCGGTACACCGGGCCGCTTATTAGACCATTGCAACCGGAATTCCCTCGATTTATCCAACGTCAAACGGGTTATCGTCGACGAAGCAGACCAAATGCTTCAGGCTGGATTCCTGGAAGACATTGATATGCTCATTTCCATGACGCCGAAGAGCCGGCAGCTCCTCTTCTTCTCGGCTACGATCCCCGACAAGATTCGTAATCTGGCCAAGAAACACATGACCAATCCCTTAGTACTCAACGTGCGTGAAGGCGAAACGATTGCCTTGGAGACGATTGAACAGCGTATTTATATGGTCAGTGAAGAACACAAGCTAGATCTCCTTTGCCGGATGCTGACGGACATGAATTCTTACTTAGCCATCGTCTTTTGCAATACGAAGGAACGCACGTCTATCCTGGCCAGCGATCTCATCGCCCGGGGCTTCAATATTGGCGAGCTCCACGGCGATATGAGCCAGGGCCGGCGTACGCAGGTACTACGCGATTTTGCCAAGGCGAAAACGCAAATCCTCGTAGCCACGGATATTGCCGCCCGCGGCATCGATATTGAAGGAATCACGCACGTCTTCAGCTATGACGTGCCTCACGACGTCGATTATTATATTCATCGTATTGGCCGTACAGGCCGTGCCGGCAGCGAAGGTCTGGCCATCATGTTCGCTACGGCCGCTGATGAAACGTGGGTACGCCGCATTGAACACAACATTCAGGCGACGATTACCAAGTACGCTGCCAACGGCCAAGTGCGCGTAAAAGCCGCGAATACAGCGCCTAAACGCAAAAAGGTATTCAAGGATAAATTACCAGCCAGCACGTATCAGGCCACGAAGAGCAAGCGCCATAAAACACTTCATAAAGGTGGCGACAACCGGCGTCGCCGCAAGTAACCGGATACAACAAAACAACCCCCGTTACCAGCATAGGCTGATAACGGGGGTTGTTTATATTACGTCAGATCAAAGTCTGCCAATATCTTTGAGGAGCTGCTGGCATTTAGCGCGAACTTCCGGCGAAGCTTCTACCAAAGGCAGGCGGAGCGGGCCGGCCGGGAAACCGAGCATGTTGACCATGGTCTTGATGGGTACAGGGCTGACCGTACAGAAAATCCCCTTCATAAAGGGCAGATATTTCTGGTGCATAGCTGCAGCCTTTTTAACGTCACCGTCTTTATGAGCCTGAATCATTTCGCTCATTTCTTTGCAGATCACGTGGGACGCGACGGAGACAACACCTTCACCGCCGACAGCAACGATCGGCAGGGTCAGGTTATCATCGCCACTGTACAGGTGGAAGCCTGCCGGGGCGTTAGCTGCCACATAACCGGCATAATCCAGGTCGCCGCTGGCATCCTTCAGGCCGATGATGTTCGGGAAGTCATGGGCTAAACGGCACAGGGTCGGCGCTTCGATTTTGCCGCCTGTACGGCCCGGTACGTTATAAATGAAGATCGGCAATTTCGTCGACTTGGCAATAGCTGCAAAGTGTGCATAGCAGCCGTCCTGGTTCGGCTTATTATAGTACGGCACGATGCACAAGAGGGCATCGACGCCAAGGCCTTCGGTCCGTTTGATCAAATCGATGGTCTGCGCTGTGTTATTAGTACCTACGTTAGCCATGACGAGGGTTTTATCCTTCAAAGCATCGGCGGCAATTTTGAAGAGCTTCAGCTTTTCGTCTTCCGTCATGACGGCACCTTCACCGGTCGTCGCGGCAACGAGAATGCCCGAACCTTGGGCTGTATATTTTTCTGCCAATTCCCGGAAGGCTTCATAATTGACGGAGCCATCTTCATGGAACGGGGTAATCATGGCTGTGATTACATTTGGAAAGGTTAACATAGTAAATCAACTCCCGTAACAATGCGTATTAGATCATATCATGAGCCAGCATGTATTCAGCAATCTGCAACGCGTTCAATGCTGCCCCTTTACGAATCTGGTCACCGGAAACCCAAAGATTAATGGCTTTCGGGTTATAAATATCTTTACGGATACGGCCTACATATACATCATATTTTTCCGATGTATAGAGCGGCATAGGATAGTCCATTTCAGCAGGATTATCCTGTACCTGTGCCCCTGGGAAGGCCTGAATAGCCTTGCGTACGTCTTCTACGCTCAGTTCATCGGCCGTTTCCACCATGATGGATTCGGCGTGGCTGCGGAAGACCGGTACACGGACCGTCGTCGGCGTAATGGCAATGCTGGCATCGTGAAGCATCTTATGTGTTTCATTTACCATTTTCATTTCTTCTTTTGTATAATCATTTTCCATGAACTTATCGATCTGCGGAATCAGGTTGAAGGCAATCGGATAATGTTTGGGCAGGGATTTGCTCGGCAGGATATGTGGCTGCATTTCTCTGCCATTGAGATAATCCACCGTTTCTTCCCGCAATTCATCGAGACCTTCTTTGCCCGCACCGGATACGGCCTGGTACGTGCTGACGACGATTTTCTTGATAGGAGAAAGGTCGTGAATAGGCTTTAAGGCCATGAGCATGATGATGGTCGAGCAGTTCGGGTTGGCAATGATATTTTTATGCCACGAAATGTCTTCCGGATTGACTTCCGGCACGACGAGCGGCACTTCCGGATCCATCCGGAAGGTACTGGAATTATCGATGACGACACAGCCTCGTTTTGCTGCTTCCGGCCCCAGTTCCTTACTAATGGAGCCACCGGCAAATAAACCGATGTCTACGCCGTCAAAGGATTCCGGTTTCGCTTCTTCAATTGTATATTCCTGTCCGTTAACAGTCATTTTTTTGCCAGCAGACCGGGCGGACGCCAGTAATTTTAACGTACTGTACGGAAAATTCCGTTCTTCAATCAAGCGGATAAATTCCTGTCCTACAGCGCCTGTGGCACCTAAAATAGCTACTACCGGTTTCTTTGTCATATTAAAATTCCCCCTATAACCCCGGTTCCCTCGTTTAGATTATAAGAAATTTTCCAGACCAAAGGTCAGGCCCGGATAGGAACCGACTTTCTTTACAGCCAGGATAACGCCCGGCATAAACGACTTGCGGTCGATGGAATCGTGACGGATCGTCAGGTATTCGCCATAGCCACCAAAGAGTACCTGCTGATGGGCTACATAGCCGGGCAGGCGCACACTGTGAATGGTAATGCCGTCAACCTTGGCACCACGGGCACCGTCGAGACTTTCGTGGGTCTTATCTGGTGCCGGTTCGATACCGGCTTCCTTGCGGGCTGCCGCAATCTGGTTCGCCGTCATGATAGCCGTACCGGACGGAGCATCTAGCTTGTTATTGTGATGCATTTCAATGATTTCTACATCCGGCAGATACTTGGCCACTTCTGTAGAAATTTTCATCATCAGTACAGCACCGAGGCCAAAGTTGGGCGCAATGAAAATGCTGGTTTTCTTGGCTTCAGCCAGTTTACCCAGTTCCGTCCGCTGTTCTGCCGTCAGGCCTGTCGTGCCGACAACCATATTTACACCATGTTCAATGACCGTTTTCGCATTTTCGAAAATGGCTTTAGGCGACGTGAAATCGACGACGACGTCCGGTTTTAAATCATCCAGGGCCTGGCCCAAGCCTGCGCGGATAGGCATGCCTAACGTGCCAAGTCCGGCAAATACGCCTGCATCTTCGCCAACGTGCGAAATACTGACGCCACCGACCAGTTCCAATTCTTTATCATCATACACGGCTTTTACTACCTGGCTACCCATACGGCCGTCTGCCCCATTTACGAGTACCTTCAGCATATTATCACACTCCTTGCCGGCAGATTCTGATGCCACACGGCAACAGTGATGTCCGCCTTACTATAAAATAAATGAATAGCTGTATCTCTCATCGGCGCTGCGAATTCATAGTATCAGTGCAACAGATACATAAAGACTATCCCTTTACATTATGCTAATTATAAATATAGCACACATTGACACGCTTTACCAATTATTTTTACCTTTTTCGTTGCAGTTTTCATGCAGGAAAAGCATCATCTTATCAGCATTTCTGATCGTTGCCCCGTACTTGCTCTACTAACTGCCGGGCAGCCTCTAAACTGGCCTCACTCGTATCATCACCGGCAAACATACGGGCAATTTCCCGGACGTGCTCTGCTTCGGTAAGGCAACGGACCCGGGTCAGCGTACGGCCTTCCTTTTCTTCCTTATAAATGAAATCGTGATGATCGGCAATGGCCGCCGTCTGTGGCAGATGGGTAATGCAGAAGACCTGGCCGCGGTGTCTTAATTTGCGTATTTCTGCAGCTACCTGAAGACCAGTCTGACCGCTTATACCCACGTCTATTTCGTCGAAAATAACCGTGCGGCCATTATTTTGATTGGGATTCGTCGTCTTCAAGGCTAAGGCAATACGGGACACTTCCCCGCCGGAGGCGATTCTCGCTAAGGGCTGCATCGCTTCGCCTGTATTAGCGGAAAAATACAGCTCAATATTGGCTGCCCCGTCCGCTGTAATAGCCTGCATCGGTTCGATATGAAAACAAATGCGGCTGTTGATGAGGCCTAGCCGTTGCAGCGTGTCTTCCATGCGCTGGCGGAAGTCCGTATCCGCAGCCTGGCGCAGTGACAACAGCTCATCGGCCTTGCGGCGCAACGCTTTTTCCTTTTTCTGAATGGCTGCTTCGAGTTCGGCCAGCGTACTTTCCGACTCGGCCAAACGGCCATACTCATGCTTGGCCTTTTTGAGAAAAGCAAAAATTTCTTCAATAGTAAAACCATACTTACGTTTCAGCTTTTCAATGGCAGCCAGGCGGGACTGCATTTTGTCTAAGGCCTTTTCATCGAAATGGAAGGAATCGGCATAGCGGGCAATCTGATCATGCACATCTTCCAGCTCGTACGACAGGGTTTCTGCCCGTTTTGCCAATTCCACAAAGGCCGGTTCATAGGCAGAGGCCTTTTCAAGACTGCGATGGACCGCATCGATCTGTTCCGTCAGACCTTTCTGCCGCTCGCCGCCTTCAAAGGCAAACAAGGCCGTCCGCAGCGTATCCTTAATGTGTTCGGCATGGGAACTCTTGTTGATTTGTTCTTCCAGTTCCTCATCTTCCTTTTCTTTTAGCTGGGCCCCTTCAATTTCCTTGATCTGAAAATCATAAATGCTTAAGAGGCGGGCCTTTTCCTGTTCGTCCTTTTGCAGGTGTCTGGCTTCCCGGCAAAGCCTGGCCCAATCCTTGTAGAGATCATCGTATTCTTCCCGTGCCTGTTTTAGGGCCGGTGTGAGGCCATCGAGGATCTGCACGTGATAGGCCGGGTCAAAAATCAGCTGGTTATCAAACTGGCCGTGAATATCCAGCAAATAGGCGGCAATACGACGCACGACCGTTACCGGTACGAGCGTGCCATTGACCAGAATGGAGCCACGGCCGTTACGATGAAAGCGGCGGGAAATAATAAGCTGTCCGTCTTCCCATTCAATGTGATTTTCTTGTAAGAGCTTGGACAGGTCACCCTTTTTATCCAAAAAAAAGAACGCTCCCTCAACGAGGAATACGTCTGTACCGTGCCGGACGAACGACGCGGAGGCCCGTTTGCCACTCAGCATACCGATGGCGTCCAAGAGAATGGATTTCCCGGCGCCGGTTTCCCCGGTGAGGATCGTCACGCCATCGGCAAAGCTAAGGTGCAAATCTTCAATGAGAGCAAAATTGTGTATATGCAGCGACTGCAGCATACGGCATCAGTCCTTCATTAAAGAAACGATAATTTTAGTAATTTTCGGTACACTATCGGGATTATTGGTAATGATCAGAATCGTATCGTCGCCGGCAATGGTGCCAATTACGTTTTCCCATTTAGCCAAATCAATGGCCGATGCCACCATCGATGCCGAACCGGGCATGGTGCGGACAACGATCTGGTTCAGGCACGAATCGACGCGGACGATCGAATCTTGGAACAGGCGGGCTACACGGTTTTTGGACATGAGCATGCTTTGTTCCTGGCTCAGAGCATAGCGGTAGTGGCCATCGCTCGTCGGTACCTTGACCAGCATGAGTTCTTTAATATCACGAGAAACCGTAGCCTGAGTAACTTCAATACCTTCTTCCTGTAAGGCCTTGGCCAGTTCTTCCTGTGTTTCAATCGGACGGGACTGCACAATTTCTTTGATTTTCGTATAGCGGAATCTCTTCATAATTACCCTCTTTTCTGTATCATATATAAAATCGGCGGAAAATGTATCTGGTTAAGAGGCTGCCAGGAGGATACATCAAACTCCTTCTGGGGCAACTTCTGTAAAAACGAACGGACAGCCTCAGCCTCGGCAGCACCTGTTTCTGTGCCGGGGTACGCTGCTATCATAATTATACCCATTTTCGCAATTTTATGCAAGCCTATTTTTATTGCTTTTATGGTAATTTCACCTTTTGTGCAAAGAGAATGATCACCTGACGGCAAATAGCCCAAATTAAAGAGGATAATATCCGCTGTTTCCTGCAGCTCTTCCAGGAGCTTATCGTGCGATCCCTGCTGCAGCTTGATCTGAGGGGACCACAGATTTTCTGCGGCCAGCCGTTTTCGCGTCGCTTCAATAGCCTGTGCCTGCAGATCAAACGCATAGAGCGTCGCTTGTGGCGACATATGGCCGGCCAAAAAGGCTGTATCATGTCCGTTGCCACAGGTCATATCTACGAGTACGCGTGCTGTCGGAATGTATGGCTGTAACAAGGCATGTCCTACATATACGGCATTTTTTAAAGGATACTGTTCCATTAGCCCTTCCCCATTAATTTTGTAAAAAGATTCTTATAAAAATAATTTTTATTAAAGCGGATAATCTTTAGCACTTTATCCGATTCATGAATATGAATGACCATATTCTTAGTAAATTCCTGGTCCATCATACCATCTACAGAAATACGGATGCTGTTGCGGCTGTTAGCAACGGAAAGGCTGACCGTATCGGTATTGCTCAAAACCAGGGGCACCTTGAGAAGCAAATGAGGACAAATAGGGGTAACCATGAGACAGTGCACATCCGGTGAAATGATGGGGCCGCCGGCAGAAAAGGTATAGCCTGTAGAGCCCGTCGGGGTGGAGATAATCATGCCATCGCTGGGATACTGCTGAATAAAATGACCGTTAATACTCATATCGATACGGATCATTTTGCCTACATTGCCATGGCCGATGACCACATCATTCAGTGCTTCCGACAAGACCTGGACAGAGCCATCTTCATAGGCCAGTTCGGAGTGAAGCATCATGCGCTTTTCCAAGAAATAGCGGCCTTCCAGGATATCACAAAAGCGTTGTTCCAGATTCCGTATTTCAACTTCGTACAAAAAGCCCAGGGAACCGAGATTGACTCCGCAAATGGGGATATCCGCTGCCGCAAACTGGCTGGCTAATTTTAAAATCGTACCATCTCCGCCTAAGACAAGAGCCACATCAATGGTATTCAGGAGCGGCAGATGGGGCAGCAAATGAGATGCTTCTACGTGGTGATAAAAGTCTTGTGTACTCTGTGCGACATAGGCAGGAAGATAATAATTTTGCCCATATTTTTCGCAGAGATCTATTAATTTCTTTACAATCTGCGTACTCTCTTTTTTTACTAGATTAGGAAAAATACCGATCCTCACGTTATCACCTACATTTTATGCGATATGTCTACTATTTCGTCTATGATTTCATCGGTTATGTCATTGTGACATAGTTCATCTTTACGGCTGAAGAGCAGGTATTCAATGTTGCCATCTGCCCCTTTAATCGGAGAAAAGGTCAGCTGTAGCGGCGATAAGCCGCAGGCAGCAATACCATCTGTAACGTGGCGGATTACCTGGCGGTGTACATCTCTGTCCCGCACGATACCGCCATTGCCAACGTGTTCCCGGCCTGCTTCGAATTGCGGTTTAATGAGCGTCACCATAGAACCGCCTGCCTTTAAGAGAGGTGCTACGGCGGGCATGATTTTTAAAAGCGAGATGAAGGACACGTCGATCGAAATGAAGTCGACAGGTTCGCCAATATCTTCCGGTGTCACGTTGCGGATATTGGTCCGTTCCATATTGACTACCCGTTCATCTGTACGCAGTTTCCACGCCAGCTGGCCATACCCTACGTCGACAGCGAAGACCTTAGCCGCCCCGTTTTGTAAGGCACAATCAGTAAACCCCCCTGTCGAGGCACCGATATCCATCATCGTGACGCCTTCTAACTGCAGGGGAAATTCCTGCATGGCTTTTTCTAATTTCAGACCGCCCCGGCCTACGTAAGGAATGGGATTGCCCTTGACGAGAATGTCGATATCGGCCGGCAGCTTCGTACCGGCTTTGTCACACCGCTGGCCATCGACAAATACGAGGCCCGCCATAATCGTAGCCTTCGCCTTTTCCCGGCTTTCTGAAAGGCCCCGTTCTACGAGAAGGACATCGAGTCGTTCTTTATGCTGCATATCATCCCCTCCTTATTGTACGCGCGTCAGCATAGAAAGGACGAGGTCGCGCAAAAGCCAGGCCCGGTCGCCCAGGGGTTCGATAGCCGCAGCAGCCGCCTGCGCTGCTTCGTCTGCCAGGCGCTGCGCTTCCGGAAGGGAAAAGAGTGTCACATACGTAGCCTTATCATTGCGTTCATCGCTGCCAATGGGTTTGCCCAGCGTCTTTTCATCACCTGTAAAATCAAGGATGTCATCTGTAATCTGGAAGGTCAGGCCCATATGGACGGCGTAATCCGATAGCATTTGCTGTTCTTCTGCCGTGGCATCACCTAAGATAGCCGCCAGCTCAATGGCTGCCTTAAAAATAATGCCTGTCTTGGCATGATGCAATAGCTTTAAGCCGGATAACCCAATAGATGCGTGCCCTTCGCAGGCTAAATCGTAAGCCTGGCCGCCTACCATGCCGGCCGGGCCGGCAGCTTTGGCGAATACAGCGATACAACGGTTGAGTTTGGCTGCATCCAGGTGCTTCTGACGGGCCATGAGTTCAAAGGCGAAGGTCAGCAGCCCGTCGCCTGCGAGGGTAGCCAGCCCGGCACCATAGACAACATGATTGGTTGGTTTGCCCCGGCGCAGATCATCATTATCCATACAGGGCAGATCGTCGTGAATCAGGGAATACGTGTGTACACATTCGAGAGCACAGGCCAGATCCAGATAGGGCTGTGCGTCTTTCCCCAGGACCTCCAGCACGGCCAGAAAAAGGATCGGACGCAGCCGCTTGCCGCCAGCCAGAAGGCTGTAATTCATGGCTTCGTATAAGCTCGCAAATTCCGGCGTTTCCGGCTGGAGCAATTCTCTCAGGCGCTGATCAATATACGTCTTTTTTTCCTGCATGTATTCTTTGAAATTCATAAATCCAAGGTCCCTTCTTCCGTTGTACCGGAAAGCGTATGTTCCGCCTGCACATCGGCCAAAGCCTGTGCCCGTTGTCTGGCATATTCCAGCGCGCTTTCACAGGCCTGCGATAATTTAATAGCCTTTTCAAACAAATCGAGCGATTCCTGCAGCGTCAGATCCGGCGCTTCCAAAGCCTGGACCATTTCTTCCAGTTTCGCATAATTCGTTTCGAAATTCTTTAATTTAGTGTTGCTTCCTGCCATGTGTGGTCACCTCTTTTACCTCAGTTGTTATGGTACCTTCCGTCACGTGAATGCGCAGGGGTTTATCTACCTGCAGGGCTGACAGTGCCGTAAGGATCGTACCCTCCTGCTCGAGCTGGCCATAGCCCTTGCGTACGAGCTCAGCAGGGTTCATGGCCTTCAGGGAAGCGGTCAGTGCCGCCACCTGTCCGCTCTGGCGGGTAAGGGTCAGATCAAACTGCTGCTTTGCCAGACTGACGAGATGGTCTACAGCCGCCCTTTTCAGCTGTAAAAATTCATCGTACCGCCGCGGCTGCAGCTGGGCTTTCGTCCGCGCCACGTCCCGTTCCCACCGTTCTAAGCGCAGGACAACCGATTGGTAGGCCCGGTCGGCTAAATCGGCTACTTCCATTTGGATTTCCGCAAAATCGGGAAAGGCCAGTTCTGCCGCGTGGGTAGGCGTTGCCGCCCGTACATCAGCAGCGTAGTCAGCCAGGGTCGTATCCGTTTCATGGCCAATGGCTGTAATAACCGGCACCTTCGCCGCATAAATAGCCTTGACTACGTCGGGGCTGTTAAAACACCACAAATCTTCCATAGAGCCGCCGCCCCGTGCCAAAATCAGTACATCCAGAGACGTATCTGCTCCGGCCTTTTTCAGCGCCACGGCAATGGTCTTTTCAGCGCCCTTCCCCTGGACGGGAATGGGCAGCAGACGAATTTCCACATAGGGATTCCGCTCGGCTGCAATCTTATGAATATCATGGAGAACAGCACCCGTGGCCGACGTAAGGACGCCGACAGTCCAGGGGAAGCGGGGAATAGGCTGCTTATGCTCCGGTGCAAAATAACCTTCTTCATAGAGCTTCGCCTTGATTTGTTCGTACTGCTGCTGCAAGCTGCCCATACCCTGGGCAAAGAGCTTTTCTATAATAAAAGAAACGGTACCGCCTTTTTCATATACATTGACAGCACCGATAACGATAACATGATCGCCTTCGCGTACAGTATCCATGGACCGGCCCACACGGCTGCGGAACAAAATGGCCCGGATAGAGCACTGCTCATCATGTAAATTCATATAATAATGGCCATTCGACGCACGCTTCAGGCCAATAATGTTGCCTTCCATAGCTACGCTTTGCAGGCGATAATCCTGCATGAGGTCGTCCTTGATACGCCGTACGACCTCAGTAACAGACGCGTATTTCATGTTCATACGCTTTTCTTCCTTTCCTGCCAGGCCGCCCAAAAAGCAGCGCCTGACGCATTGTCGGCACTAAATCCGTCTTCTGCCAGGAGCAATTCTACGTCATGACGGTGGCAATAGGCAGTTAGTTTTTGACGCAAAAAGCCGTTGCTCATGACTCCGCCGGCAGCGGCCAACTGCTGCATGGCGCTAGCGCCGCATTGATCAAGAAGGATTTCCAGCCCGCGCCATACCGTCGCCAGGGTCCAGGCACTGCAGCGTGCCGGATCCACATCACCTTGGGCAATGGAACGCTGGGCCTGTGATTCGGGACCGGAAAAACTGAGTTCCCCGTCACGGCAAAAGACGTGGCTGCCCTTGACGTGTTCCGTGCACTGACGGGCCAACGTTTCCAGGTGTACGCCTGCCGGAAAGGGCAGGCCCAGGGCAACGCCTACGCGGTCGATAAACTGGCCGGCACTGATATCACTGGTGCCGCCTACACGGGTAATCGCCAGACCGTCCGCATCAGGAACAGCCCGGACCAGATCGGTCGTACCACCAGAAAGATGGAGGCCATAAAAAGGCCGGTCCGGAATGGTATTGCGGCTGCGCAGGACCGCCAGGAGATGGTTTTCCTGATGACTGATCGTATAGAGGGGCACAGCCAGTACAGCTGCCAAAGAACGGGCACAGCCCAAACCGGCCAAAAAGGCCGGCATATAGCTGTCTTCCCGGCGCCGTGGCTGACTCGTGACGGCAATGGCCCGGATCGTATGGCCTGCCAAACGCGGCGCCAGCCGTTCCATAAGAAGAGGCATGTTGCGCGTATGCTGGTAGACCATATTTGACTGGGACAAGCCCCGGCCACCGGCAGAAACAGAAAGGATAATCCGTTCATCGCCGACGATGCGTCCGTCAGCCGTGACGGCACATACAGACGTAGTGTAACAGCTCGTATCCAATCCCAGGTACAGATCCATCAGGCTCGTTCCTTCGTATAAGCGCCCAGAATCCCATTGACGAAACGGGCAGACTGATCATCACTATATTCCCGAGCCAGCACGATAGCTTCATTGATGACAATAGAAGCCGCCAGCCCTGCTTCCTTCGGATAGATAAGTTCGCACAGGGCCAGGCGCATGATGTTCTTGTTCGCCCGGTTAATCTGGGATAAATCCCATTTTTTTGACAAGGACTGAATAATCGCGTCAAATTCAGCCACATGGGCTGTCGTAGTGGTCACCAAGTATTCGCAGTATTCGTTTTCAGCAGCTAAGACTACTTCGTCGTCTGTTTCATCTTCCGCTGCGCCGCTGCGCAAAATTTCATTTTCTGCGTATTGTATATCGTTTTCTTCGTGGAACTCCCGGGAAAAGAGAATTTCCAAGGCCCGCTGCCGGGCTCTATGCCGGGTTCCTTTTGTATGTTTGCTCACAAAAGCCTCCTATTTTTCCTTTAAAACAAGATCTTCAATCGTTACCTGGACGGCCAGGGATTCCGGTTCGCCCATAGTTTCTAAGGCAGTACTTACATGCTGCTGTACCGTAAGGGCCAGTTGTTCCAGATTATCACCAAAATAACCGGCAATATGGACTTCTACTGCCAAGGCTTCGCCGGCACGGCGTACGACGATGCCGCGGCCCCGCGTGCCTGCCACGCCGGGAATCTCCCGCAAAGCCATCGTTACCAATTGTTCATATACCGTGTTGGGGACAATATACTCTACCTGTTCTTCCATTTCCGTCATGGCCGCGCCTCCTCTGCTCCGTCTGCCGGAAACGTGATGCCTGTAACCATGACATTCACTGCACTCACTGTACACCCGGTCAGCCGTTCTACCGCTTCCTTGACTGCTTTTTGCACTTGCAGGGCTATGTCGGGAATGCGGCAGCCACCGGAGACAATGAGACGCACTGTAATTTCTGCTTCATTCCCTGCCAGTACCGTATCGGAACCGCGGCTCAGGCTGCCCCGGCCCAGGCGCTGTGCCGCCGCTTCGGCCAGATTCGCCTCCAGACCGCAGACGTGCCGTATAGATAGGGCTGTTTGGGAGGCAATAGCTGAGATGGCTTTATCTGTAATATGTATACTGCCCAGGGCATTTTGCTTTGTCGTTTCCATGACAGCTCCCTTATTGATAAAAAAGGAGCCGGCGCAAGAAGCATTCTACTTCTTACGACAGCCCCTTGCAAGTTAACTGACCTTATGCTCTGCCAATATAGTTTCCTGTACGGGTATCGATTTGGAGAACTTCGCCTTCGTTGATGAAGAGCGGCACTTTTACGACATAGCCAGTTTCCAGTGTAGCCGGTTTGCTGCCACCTGTTGCTGTATCGCCACGTACGCCCGGGTCCGTTTCTACTACTTTGAGTTCTACGGCAGCCGGCAAATCGATGCCGATAACCTTGCCTTTAAAGAGCATAACCGATACGGTCATGTCTTCTTTCAGGAAGTTAACAGCTGTGCCAAGGCTTTCCTTGTTCAATTCGATCTGTTCGTACGTTTCGTTATCCATGAAACAGTACATGCCTTCATTTTCATAGAGGTACTGCATCTGACGGCGGTCTACATGACCTTCCTGTACTTTTTCGCCAGCATTCCACGTACGTTCAACTACCGAACCCGTTTCCAGGTTTTTAATTTTAGCACGAACAAAAGCGGCGCCTTTGCCCGGTTTTACATGCTGAAATTCGACAACCTGCCATACCTGGCCATCAATTTCAATCGTTACACCTGGTCTGAAATCATTACTCGTAATCATCTTTTAACTCCTCCTATAACAGCTCCATTAATTCTTTGGGTGTTTTAGTCAAAATTTCACAGCCATCAGCTGTAACGGCAACGGAATCCTCTATGCGGACGCCATATTTGCCTTCTATGTACAGCCCCGGTTCTACCGTGACTATCATATTCTCTGCAAGGACACCGGAACTACACGGTGCCAAAACGGGTTCTTCGTGAATTTCCAGGCCTGTGCCATGCCCCAGGGCATGTGTGAAATACTGGGCCCGATCATGTTTGGCAAAGAAATCCCGTACAAGTCCATCAATATCCTTTTTCAGCGCGCCTGCCCGTACGGCAGCAACGCCTAACTGCTGGGCTTCCAAAATCATCTGATAAAACGCTTTCTGTTCATCGCTGGCTTTCCCAACGACGACCGTCCTGGTAATATCGGAATGATACCCCTCCCATACGGCGCCGAAATCAAAGGTCACGAAGTCGCCTTTTTCAATGACCTTGGGACTGGCCGTACCGTGGGGCATGGAAGACCGGACACCGGAAGCGACAATCGTCGTAAACGATTTTTCTTCAGATCCGGCTAAGAGCATATTGCTTTCCAGGCGTGCGCCCAGTTCCTTTTCTGTCACACCGGGCCTGATAAAAGGCAGCAATTCAGCAAAGGCTTTGTCAGCAATAGCACTGGCTTTACGCGTAGCCGCCAATTCATAAGGTTCCTTTACGGCCCGCAGGACGTTCAGGTTTAACCCGGTAAAACGGCATGACGTTTGCGACGCAATCTGTTCATAGGCAAAATGCGTCAGAAAATTGCTTTCGTACAACACGTGCTGTACGCCTGCATCATTCAGCGTCTGCGCCATACACGCTGTCAGCCGGCCTTGGTGGTTAGAAATGGTATACCAGCTTCCGGACTGACTGCCTGCCTGTTCCGTATAACGCGAATCTGTCCAGAGGACAGCCACTTTACTCGTCACAACCAAGGCGCCTTCGCCACCGGTAAAACCGCTAAAATAGCGGAGGTTTTCAGGTTGCATCACGATTATTCCGTCTGCCTGCTGTGCCTGCAAAAACGTACGCAAACGGACGAGTCTTTCTCCAATCATGTTCATCACCTAATTTTTTATTTTACAACTTATCATATCATATATAGTACCCCTTGAAAAGGAAAAAACTGCCGTTTTTTCTCAAATACCCGTCATAGGTGCACAAAAATGCCTTTCTTACGGGTCAGGCTGTATAAAAACGGCTTCTTTTTCCCTTTCCGTCAGGCGGCGCCATTGGCCAGGTGTCAGGCTGGGATCCAATACCAGGGCACCGATGGACAATCGTTCCAGGGCTTCTACGGTAAGGCCCACGGCAGCGCACATGCGCTTGACCTGATGGAATTTCCCTTCCTGTACCGTGATTGTAAGCTCTTGCGCACCACTGGGAACCGCCCGGGCAGGCAGGCAGACGAGGCCATCGTCGAGCACCAACGAGCTCTGAAAACGGGCATCCACATCAGCCGGAATCGTGCCGCTTACAGTCGCCTTATATACCTTGTTTACATGTTTTTTCGGGGCTGTTATGCGGTGGGCCCAGTCGCCGTTATTCGTGAGCAGCAAGAGACCTGTCGTATCCTTATCGAGACGTCCTACAGGAAAGAGGCCGGCACCGGAAAATTCCTGCGGCAGGAGATCAAGAACCGTCCGTGCCATACGGTCTGTCGTCGCCGAAAGGATGCCAGCCGGCTTGTAAAGCATGACATAGGAGAACTCTTCATACAGCACGCGTTCCCCCCGGACGGTGACGACGTCCTGCTGCGGGTCTATTTTGGCACTGCTGTCTTTAACGACACAATCGGCAACACGAACGACACCGCTACGGCACAATTCTTTAATTTCCCGGCGCGTGCCATAGCCGCTGTGGCCCAGCATTTTGTCCAGGCGCATAGTTCCTTTCATAGCTCCTCCTACATGACCGTATGCTGGCTGCCTACCCATTGGGGCTCGTAGCCTGGCATACCTTCTAAATGCTGGGTACAATTCATGAGCGTCATGACGCTGCGATTGCCATAGTATTCAATAATCGTAAAGGCTGTATTATACTGCTGGAAGCACCAGAGTTTGCGAAAATCCAGCTCTAAGAGGCCAAAAAGAAGGCAACGGATGGCCGCACCATGAGAAACGATGAGGACCGAATCACCCTCTGTATGTTGTGCCAGAATTTCCTTTGTCTTCCTCGTAATGCGATCGCGAACTTCCAAAAAGGATTCACCACCGCGGGCTCTCAGTTTTCCTTCTGAGGCATAAAAGGCCTCGATTTCACCGGGCCAGCGTTTTGTAATTTGATCGTATGTATGCCGCTCCCAAACGCCAAAACTAATTTCCTGTAGTTCCGCATAGGTTTGTACCGTCAGCCCATGCGGTGCTGCAATAATTTCTGCCGTTTTTTTCGCCCGCGATAAGGGGCTGGCATAGATACCATCAAAATGGACCGGTTTCATAAAGGTACTGAGACGCCGGGCCTGTTCTAGTCCAGTTTCATTTAAAGGGATATCCGACGATCCCTGGAACCATTGCTGGGCATTTCCTTCCGTTTCACCATGACGAACCAAATATAATTTGATCATACATTACTTCCTTTCTTATAGGATACCGTGCAGGCTGGCACTCATTCCTAAGAGCACTAATTCCGTGAGCTCTGTGACAGCCCCATAGGTATCGCCTGTAACGCCGCCTAAATGGCGTGTAATATACGTGTTAGCTGCCAGACTGGTCAGCATGGCAGCCCCTAAGAGGATGAGATAATACCAGGTGCCGGCAAGGACAGGCACTAAGGCTGCCAAGAAACCCCAGAATAGCGTATGGGCCGGGGCATAGCGGGCAAAGGCTTTGCCCAGCCCTTCTTCGCGGGCATAGGGAAATTCGAGAACACTGATGAGGGTCCCGTAGCGGGCGGCCGCAGGTACGCCTAAAAGAACCACATACGCTAAGGGGCCGTTTACATTAGCGAGAAAGCAAATCTTCAGTATCGCCAGGAGAAAAAAGGCCATGACGCCATTCGCCCCGACACGGCTGTCTTTTAGTATTTCCAGCATGCGTTCACGGCTGCGCCCGGAAAAAAGTCCGTCCGCTGTATCCATAAAGCCATCGGCATGGAGGCCGCCCGTAAGCAAAAACCAGGCAGCTACGATACAAACAGCGAGATAGAGACCGGAAAAGGCAAAGGAAAAGAACCACCAAAGCAGGCAGAGAATGGCGCCAATGACCGTGCCAACTAAGGGAAAATAACACAGGGAACCGCCAAAGGCTTCATTCGTCCACACCGTTTGCTTGGCCAGGTGGATCCGTGACAGAAATTGCAGGGCAATGAGGAAGCGTGTCATGAATGGTCCTCCACCGGCGGCAGATGTACACTCTTGGCTTTTATTTCCGTCGTAATACCGCAGATGCTGACATACACTTCATCGGCGGCCGCTGCCGTTTGCTGATTCAGCAGGCCGAGCAGATCCCGGTACTGCCGGCTCAGAGGTTCCATAGGCACGATGCCCGAGCCCACTTCATCGGTTACGATCACAATGGTCTTTTCACCACTCTGCCTGAGCGTACGCAAAACCAACGCCCATTCATGTTCGGCTTCTGCAATACTGTCTGCAAAAGGCTGCGCTGTACGCTGCAGCAAAAAATTAGATACATAGAGAGTCAGACAATCGATAAGCAAGGCATCGGCATGTGCCAAAATATGATCCAGCTGTCCCAAGAGGCCTGACGGCACTTCAAAGGTCTGCCACGCTGCAGGCCGCCGTGCCTGATGCCGGTCAATGCGGGCTTTCATTTCTGCATCCAACGCCCGGGCTGTCGCTATGTAGGCATGCCGGCCGGGACAGGCAGCCAGGTACCGTTCGGCAAACTCACTTTTCCCGCTGCGGGAACCACCGGTAGCTAAAACTAGATGCGCCATACTGTTCTCCTTTCAAGACAAGATTAGGGATATTATACCACAAGAAAAGGTACTGCCAAAATAAAAACAGGGGCTGTGAAATAACACAGACCCAAATAACAAAGGAGGTCCACCGACTCTTTCGAGTCAGCGGACCTCCTTTTGTGGTAAAATTTACATAACCAATGAAAAATTCAACTACTAATTATTCTAAACCAAAACAGGCAATTTTGCCACTATATATTTCAGATTTTCTGGATATTTGCGATCCGGTGTTGGTTTTCAACAGATTCATGGAGGGAATCAACTTGGAGAAGTA
>NZ_JACOGK010000017.1 GCF_014269395.1 Megasphaera hominis | reverse complement strand
GTTCGATTAGAGATTTTCCTGGTTTCCATCGGACATAACCTCTATAAATATCACAATAAAAAACTACGCTTGCAGAAATCCGCATAAACTGTAAAAATACTGCTTTATGGGGAAAGGGGCTTTGCGCCCATTTTTCAAAGGTCATTCTCTAAAAAAGGAAAAAGAGCATGAAAAAAAGGAAGTGGACAAAATGCTTTCGCATTTTGTCACACTCCCATTTTTTATGCTAAAATATCTTCCAGCCACGAGATCGCATCTTGCATCATGTTCGTCGTAACGAAGTGCTTTAAGCCCGGATACGTAATATAGCGGCTACGTACGCCGGCGTATTGGTACAGCCTGTCCATATAGAAGGTTTCCGCTGCCGGATTGACCGTATCATCGTCTCCTGCCGTCAAGGCCAGGACTGAGCGGCCTGACAACTGATTTACATGCGTATAGGGATCAAAGCAGGCAATTTTTTCTTGTAATTCCGGCAGGAAATCCATAGGCTTCAGGGGCAGCTCTGCCCGCAGACGCCGCTCTGATTCATCCCACCAGCCGGACCCATTCATAGACACGGCCGTTACGACTTCAGAATACCAAGTAAGTACGCCTAAGGCCGTAAAGCCGCCTAAGGAATGTCCCATAACAGCCAACGGTACGTGAGGCTGCCAAGCCTGGGCATAGTCAATAAGCTGGCGGGCCTCTTCCAGATTACGGAAAATCGTTTCCCAAAACCGTTTATACGCCCGGGGATTTTCGTCATAATCGATCAGCCCCCGTTCGCCATGATAAATAGCTTCCGGAATCAGTACGTCATATCCATAGGCTGCCAGAATATGACCGCGCAGGGATTGCAGCTCTTTCGTGGAACTCCAGCCGTGGTAAAAAATAATGACGCCCTTTACTTTTTCATGGCCTTCAATTTTGAGACAAGGAATGTCCCCAATATATATTTTTTCTTCTGTAATCATTCACGTATCATCCTTCTGAGACAAAAATCAAATGGGCCGTGTCCTCTTTCCGGCACGGCCATTGAGAGTCGTACTATCGTTCTTTCGGTCGCATTGAGACAGGCTTTTGCAGTAATTCCGACCACACGAGGCCAGCGTAAATATCCCGGGCCGGCCCTTCAAGGCCGCTCCAATACGCAGGCTGCACCCGCTGAGGCACCACCGTTTCCGGACCTGCATCATGCTGTGAAGAAGGTAACGCTGCTGCCGCCTGGAGCTGGGCCTGCGTATACGCCGGCTGAGAAGAAGAAGTGCGGCGCCGTTCCGGTACGCTCTCCGGTTCCGGCTCCGGTGTGCGACGCTGCCACGGCCACGGCCCTTCTTCTTCGGGCTCAGTCTCATAAGGCGCCTGTGCCGGCGGCGTTTGTGGCCGGCCTGTCGTCTGAGGCGGCTTTTGTCCCGGACGGCTATGGCCGCGTGTAGGATATTTGCGTTTTTTCCGTAGCAAATCAGGCAGCGAAAGGAGTGCCATGAGCAAGATTATACCAATGATGGTTTCCATAGGCTCACCTACTTATCTGTAACCGGCGGCATAGTATGATCGTCTTTATGTGTCGTCATCGGCGCCTGGCCTTTAGGCACGCCGGCTTGGGCTACGGCGTCACGCATCTTTGTATCAGCCATAATATTGCGCATGGTGTAGTAATCCATTACGCCCAAATGACCTTCGCGGAAAGCCTGGGCCAGAGCCAGTGGTACTTCAGCCTGGGCTTCTACGACCTTAGCCTGCATTTCCTGCGTGTAAGCCTGCATTTCCTGTTCCTTGGCAACCGCCATAGCCCGGCGTTCTTCGGCTTTCGCCTGGGCAATCTGCTTATCTGCTTCAGCCTGATCGGTTTGCAGACGGGCACCGATATTACGGCCTACGTCGACGTCGGCAATATCGATGGAAAGAATTTCAAAGGCTGTCCCGGCATCAAGGCCCTTACTGAGGACGGTCTTACTGATTTCATCAGGATTTTCCAGTACCTGCGAATGATCCGAAGCAGACCCGACGCTGGTAACAATCCCTTCGCCAACACGGGCAATAATCGTCGCTTCACCGGCGCCGCCTACGAGACGGTCGATATTGGCGCGAACCGTGACGCGGGCCCGTACCTTTAATTCAATACCGTTTTTGGCGACGGCCGAAATAAATGGCGTTTCAATAACCTTCGGATTGACACTCATCTGTACGGCTTCAAGGACATCACGGCCGGCTAAATCGATGGCGCAGGCCCGTTCAAAGGTCAGGGACATCGTGGCCCGGTGCGCTGCAATGAGGGCATCGACAACGCGGTCGACGTCGCCACCGGCCAAATAATGAGCTTCAAGCTGATTGACATTGACATCGAGGCCGGCCTTGTTGGCTTTTACCAACGGCAGGATAATTTTCGACGGTACGACACGGCGCAGGCGCATACCGATAAGGTTGATAATCCCTACGGAAACACCGGCTGCCATGGCCGAAATCCAGAGACCAATAGGGACAAAATGTAAAAACAGGGAAATTACGACGATTGCCGCTACAATGATGACCAGCGGTGCCGCCAATAACGAAAGCATAGACATACGTTACCCTCCTTTATTCTGTTCCGGTACCGGTTCGACGACGACCCGTGTACCTTCCACTTCAATGACCCGTACTGCCACGCCGCGGTCGATATAGGAACCATTCGAAACGGCATCTACCCGTTCCTTACCGATGCGGACAATCCCGGCAGGACGCAAAACGGTAATCGCTGTACCCCGTTGAAACAGGTACTTGCTTTTATCTTCCTGTGACGTATATCCCTTTTCTTTCGTCGAGCGGGTAGTCAAGGCAATTTTGGCAAAAAGACGACTTTTTGGTAAATGCTTGCCAATGAAATAAAAGAGCACCATGGCAATGACAATACCACCAGCCAGAATATAACACGCCTGCACTGTAGCCCCCAGCAGCCAAAACAAGCTGCCAAATACAAACAAAATCCCCACTACGCCAAAGATACCGATGCCCGGCGTGACCAATTCCAGCCCGATGAGCAAAAGGCCGGCAAAAAAGGCACCTAACCCTTTTAGGCCATCAGCCAGCGATCCATCGCCGGAAATAAAGAGGACACCGCTGAGCAGCAGGGCTGTCAAGAGGCCTATACCGACGCCGGCCGTCTTGATCTCAATAAGCACAGCTGTCAGAATGAGGCCGATGAGGAGCATGCGCACGTATTCATTTTGCAACAGGCCGAGACCACTATCCCACCAGGTTTTATTTTCATAGTAGACCTTGGCATTACCCAGACTGAACAAATGAAGCGCATCTTCTACGGTATCAGCGGACCCTTCTGAGAGGTTCAATTCCCGCGCTTGCGTATCTGTAAGTGCTAAAATTTCACCAGCCGCCGCATAATGGGGCAGGCCGGCATTTTTATCTACCATCGCTTCGGCTACACGCGGATTATGCCCCATATCGGCAGCGGTCGTACTGAACTCTGATTTTAAAGCAGCAATATTTTTTTCCGTAGCCGGTATGGGTTCTGCCGCGCCAATACTGCTGCCCGGTGCCATAATGATGTGCCTGCAGGAAAGGGCAATGAGCGCCCCTGCTGACCAGGCCCGTGACGAAACAAAGGCAATGGTCGGGATTGATGTCCCCTGCAAGATATCACGAATACGGAGCGCACTGTCGACAAGACCGCCCTGCGTATTGATCTCTACGACAATGGCCTTGTCCTGATTTTCTTCAGCATCCTTTACGCCGCGTTGGACTAATGCAGCCTGGCCGGCATCGATTTCGCCGGAGATTGTAATGACCCGGACGGCATCTTCTGCCTGCGCTGGCTGCATGCCTGCCAGCCCGGCCCAAAAGAAGAAAATAAATAAGCATATGCCAATTAATCTGGCACGTTTCAATGGCCTCACCTCCGCGTTATGGTTTCTCCTCCCCCTTGGTCCGCCGTTCGATCCCTTTAAAATATCCTGCAGCCTGCATGGCTGCCAGCTCAGAGTCAGAAAGCGTCCGGGCTGCATGCCGTTCTGCTTCTTCCCGTGGCTGCGCCTTTACAATAGAAATTTTGTCAATGACGGCATCATACACTTCAGCTGATTTATTTTCTTTCAGCCATTCCAGCATATGTATTACCCAATCATGACAGGACCAGGACTGTTCTCCGTGGTTGTGACCGCGCAAAATCTGTATCTGTACCTTTTCCGGTATTTTGGCAATGAGCCAGTTCCACATTTCATATTGTATAAGATACTCGTATTTCGCATCGATCTCACGCAAATGTTGCCCATGTAATTCCAGTTCATAGCGGGACCAGAATAAACCAAGAGTCATTCCGATTACCTCCTAATGGTATATCCATATAGTGAATTGCACCCCGCATAACGTAAGCCGTTGGAAGCAGGGGCTTTGGGGATACGATCCGTATCCGTTTAAGAAGTTTGGTATATATCCCATAGGATTCAGGCTACCCTTATTCTTACAGGCGCATTCACTTCGCCTGTGGCGTATAGGGCACTAAGGCCCGCAACGTTGTTTTTACACAGAAGGTGCAATTCCCCATTGATGACAGCATATACTGCCTGTAGAGGTACGCTCCTTCGGCTTACATTAGATAAGGAAAAGCACAGTTCATCAAAACAAACTGTGACCTTTCCATTACCATAATTTTATACATTTTTCAATAATTCTGCAACTCCCAGGCCAGAACAAAAGGAAACAAAAAGGACAAGCCGTCCTCATGCTATATCACGCACAAAACGGCTTGCCTTTTATCATGCACATCTTACAACGTATTCATCTTATCTACAGACAGGAGGAAGCTGGGCGCATAGTCCTCAAGAAACTGGGTTACTTCCGGTAAGGGCAGGGCGCGCAGGTTAGCGCCAATCGTATCATACGCTTCATCAAATTCGCGATTGCCGGCATACTTTTCCTGCAAGCATTTTAAGTACGCACTGAGCATATCCGCAGCCTTCACATAGGGCCAGACGGGATCCTCTTCCGCCTGGCAGAGCAACGGTTCATACGCAGCCTGTAAAGAGACAGGCAGTGTTTCCAAAAGCCGTTTTTGCGCCAGCTTTTCTACTTCGCCATAGGTTTTACGCATAACAGGGCTAAAATATTTGACTGGCGTAGGCATATCGCCTGTATAGACTTCGCTGGCATCATGATACATAGCCAGGAGGACCGCCCGGCCGGCATCAACCTGATCCTCTGCTGCTGTTACACGCTGATTGTGCAAGAGACACAGGTGATAGGCAATCATAGCCGTCTGCAGGGTATGTTCCTGAATATTTTCCTCAATCGTATTGCGCATGAGGCTCCAGCGCCGGATAAAGCGCATTCTCGCGAGGATAGCAAAGAAATGGCTCATAGGGACTCCTTATTTGCGGAAGAGGCCCATAGCCTGGCAGACCTTTTCGTAGGTTACGCTGGCCTTAGCGTGGGCTTTTGCCGCACCGGCATCGAGAATACGGTCTAATTCTGGATCGCCTACGAGTTCCTGGTAGCGGTTCTGAATCGGTTCGAGAACAGAAATGACCGCATCAGCTACGTCCTTCTTGAAGACGCCATAGCCTTTGCCTGCATAGGCGGCTTCAATTTCTTCGTGTGTCTTGTCCGTCACAGCCGAGAGGATTTCGATAAGGTTAGAAATGCCTGGCTGGCAATCGATATCGTAGCGTACTGTGTTTTCGCTGTCTGTCTGGGCCCGTTTGATTTTCTTTTCGATGTCCTTCGGGTTGTCGAGGAGATAAATGGTCGCTGTCGTATTATCGTCAGATTTACTCATTTTTTTCGTCGGTTCCTGGAGGCTCATGACACGCGTACCGTCGTGGCCTAAGAGAATCTGGGGAATGGTGAATACTTCGCCATAAAGACGGTTAAAGCGCTGGGCCAGGTCACGCGTAATTTCCATATGCTGTTTCTGGTCATCACCGACAGGAACGTAGTTGGTCTGATACAAGAGGATATCCGCAGCCATGAGAGGCGGATAGGTCAGAAGGCCTGCCGGAATGGAGTCGCCCCGCTTAGAAGCCTTATCCTTGTACTGGGTCATGCGTTCCAGTTCGCCCACATAAGAGAGGGTCGTCATGATCCAGCCGAGCTGGGCATGTTCCGGTACTTCCGACTGCACGAAGAGCGTCGCTTTTTCCGGATCGAGACCGGCCGCCAAATAGATTGCCGCCAGCTCGCGCGTACGCTGATGCAGGAGTTTCGGGTCCTGCGGTACGGTGATGGCATGCTGGTTTACAACGCAATAATAGCATTCGTTGTCATGCTGTACTTTCGTGAAATTGCGCAGGGCGCCTAAGTAATTACCTAATGTAAGATTACCACTCGGCTGAATGCCGGAAAAAATAATAGACATAGTCTGTTCCTCCTAGATATAAAAAAAGCCTTCCATCCCCTATCATAAGGGACGAAAGGAAAGTAGGTTCCGCGGTACCACCCTGGTTGGCTAAATGCCCGGCTCTGCAATGCACATCATATGCACTCTTTCGTGGTAACGGTGAAAGCTCCGGCCTATCTTACTCGCTTCAGACGGCATCTCCCGGGCCCATTCGCTTTTCCGCCTCTTACCGGTCTTGCACCACCACCGGCTCGCTGAAAAGGGTTTTGAAAAAGGTACTTGCTCCCGTTCATAGACTGTATCTCTTTGTACAGGTGTAATTGTATATCCTCTCACAGGCCTTGTCAATATATGACACAGAAATCACTGCCTTCAAGGGGATACCTTCCTCTAAAAGTCATATTTTTCCCTGCCAATACTTGACTTAAAGCACACTTCAGGTCCTATAATAGATATTATTATTTCTTTATGTTTAAAAGGATATAGAGGGGGCCTTTTATTTGGAACCTATTTCACGCAGAACATTTTTAAAGCTCGCCGGCCTGGCCGCTATCGGTGTTGCCGGCGGTTTAGCATATGAATTTATTCCCGGCGCCAAAACCGTGACCCATCAGGCTGTGCGCTCGACCAAGGCGGCGGCTGCCCATTATGAGCTCACGAGCGATGTGGACATGCTCCATTTGTGGCAGGTCATTACGGCAGACAGCCGTACGTCACGTACCATTTCCTGGCAATCAGCCCTTTCTGAGGAAGAAGCGGTTGTCGAATACCGCCTAAAGGATGCTGAAGATGCCTTTGTCATTTCTGCCGGCAATGAAACTTTTACGGACGACGATACGACGACGTACCTCCACACAGCGACAATCCAGGATTTAAAGCCCGGTACGGCGTATGAGTACCGCATTGGTTACGGCGACAAACGGAGTGACTGGTATCCGCTTCACACGGCAGAGGGCAGCGATTTTAAGGCCCTCATCTTCCCCGATTCCCAGTCCAGTGACTACTCCGTCTGACGTGATACGGCCGTGCCGGCGTATGAACGCAACCAAGACGCCCAGTTCTACATCAACATGGGCGACCTCGTCGATAACGGCCAGGACCACTATCAGTGGAGCGCCTGGTTCGGTGCCATTGAAAAGATGGCCAGTACCATTCCGATTGCACCCATTCCGGGCAATCACGAAACGTACAACCGCGACTGGAAGGTCCGCTTCCCCGAAGCCTACGTACATTACTTCTCCTTGCCCGATAACGGCCTGAAGAAATACAAGAACCAGTTCTATACCTTCGATTACGGCGACATCCACTTTATCTGCCTGGACACGCAGTTTACGGAAATGGAACAGTTCCAGCCGTCCCTGGAAGCCGACGAAGTGGCCTGGCTTACGGACGACGCTGCTAAGACGGACAAGAAATGGAAAATCATCATCATGCACAAGGATCCTCTGCAATACGCCTTCAATCCGGCTGTACGTAGTGGCGACCGGCAAAACGGCTTTTCTGCTGAAGGGGAAACGTTCATGCCTATTTTCGACCAAATCGGCGTCGACGTCGTCTTGTCGGCCCATCTCCACACGTACCGTAACCGCGGCCACATCCGCCAGTTTAAGCGCGATCCCGCAGGTCCGCTCTACATCCTCACGGGCGTTGCCGGCAACGTACGGTATCCCAGCCTCTGGGCCACCCATCCCTTAGACGAATACGTACCACCCCAGCCGGAAACAGACAATTACATGGTCATGGAAGCAACGAAAAATAAGCTTACCTTCCAGTGCTTCCTGCCTGACGGTACCCTTCTCGATACGGCAAGTGTCGAAAAATAACGTCTTTTCCCTTAAGAGGACAAAAAACGTAAACTTTCTTCATTTTTCGTTGCAAATGGCACTAGTCAAGCGAAATAAGTATGATATAATAAACTCAAGTCCGGAGATTAACGTCCGGAACTGTATTTCGTAGGGAGGAATCAAAATGCCAGCTATTACTAAAGATACAGGTATTATTGCTGCTGTCCAGAAATATCCGCAGATCGTTCAGATCTTCCAGGCTTATGGTCTGGGCTGCATTGGCTGCATGGCCGCTCATTTCGAAACTATCGGCGAAGGTGCCGGTGCACACGGAATTGACGTAGATGCCTTAGTTGCCGATCTCAATGAATGCATTGCTGACAGCAATAACTAATGAACATATAAAAAGGCCAGCCTGTTATAGGCTGGCTTTTTTATATACTATAGCAAGAGGTATCTCTATATAACGAAAAAGACTCCGGCGTGGCTTCCGGAGTCTTTTTCTCTTGTGGATGTGGCTATTATTTGTATTGGTGGCAAACATGCTCACATTAGTTGGACATGATGAAGTTGTTCAACTAATTTGGATATTATATGCTTACTTGTTTCTTCTGTCAAGGAAATTTCCAAACCTTTAGAAAGATAAATTCAAAAAAAAGAATACCTCTGCCACAAAGGGTGGAAGTATTCTCTCTATCGTTCACATTATATATCAAAATGATTTTTAGTAATACCATGCTGCATATGGATTCGCATGGCATCACGCGCTCCAATCGGATCGCGGCGTTCCAAAAATTCTGCTACTAACAGATGATCCGTTATGGTGCTTTCGCCGGCTTGTACATACTGATCGTAATAGGATACATCCTGGGCTATGATGCGGTACAAAATAGGAATCATCTTTTCCAGATAGCGGTTGTGCGCAGCCTGGATAATGGCTGCATGAAACGCTTTATCCGCTTCCGTGCGGTCTTCACGGTTACGGATTTTTTTTTCAACTTCGTGACCTAATTCTACGATACGCTTAATTTCCCGCTCGCTGCCCCGTTTGGCCGCCAAATAGGCAGCTGCCGGTTCCAGAATGAGCCGCATTTCATTTAATTCATTAAAGTCGTGTACGTCCAATTCCATCTCCGAAAAGGGATTGATCCGTTTTTCCAAATCCTTTTTTTTGACAGCGTCGGTAACAAAGGTACCGCTGCCCCGACGGATATGTAAAATGCCATAGGCACTGAGAATACGGATTGCTTCGCGCAACGTATTGCGGCTAATATGGAGTTCCCTGGAAAAATCGTTTTCATTGGGCAGCCGGTCGCCTGCATGGAAGCGTTTTTCTTCCGTAATCATGGCTAAAATTTGATCGGCTATATCTTGTGCTAAAATACGGTTTTCTGCCATATGCCTCTCCTTTTTCTCCTCTGTGATCGTTGCAGTTGTTAGTGTTCCAGTACCTCTGCATACGACCCGCCATCTGGCGGGGTGTAGCCTAGGAGCCACACGGACAAAATAAAAACTGCCGTTGCACTAACGCAGCGGCAGTTTCTATGCCTCTTTCTGTATCATCTCTACAAACAAATTATTCAAAATAAATGACGGCAGCTGCAAGGCTAATGATAACCACAGTTGTTAACAGCGGAATAGCGTTTTTAATTCTATTCATAATGATGCCCTCCCCTCCAGTTGGTTCTCAGCGTTGTTCATCGTTCGTTTTGTTAAAACGGGGGGCAGAACCAATACTGTCAGAGCTACTCGCAGAGTACGGTAAGGCAGAGTCTCCTTTTGACTTCTCGCTCGCAATGCTAGGGAATCGTTTTTGTATAATACTAGGACACTAACAATGTTACATTAAGTACGTACTTAATGATCACACTGGTTTCTTTATATTTTTATTATATAACATATTTAAAAAATGTCAATCAGGAATGTGTGTCATGCATACAAAACATAAATAAATCATTTCTTATATCAAAAATGCAATGATCGCCTTTTAGACACAAAAAATACGCACGACACCCGATTCTTCCCTTATCCGGTGTCGTGCGTAAGCGCAGTCATCAGTTACTCACTGCTGGCTGCATAAATGTATATATTTTTTTACTACCTGGGCCATAGCTGCTTCAGCGGCCTTGGTCATGGTTTCAAACCGCGTATTCGGATCCTTATGTTCTGCCAGGAACACACGCGCAGCCTGAATGCCTGCAGTAGACACTTCCGTATTGATGTTGATCTTGCGGATGCCCCGGCCAATGGCCTCTTGCAGTAAGGGGAACGGAATTCCGGAGCTGCCATGAAGCACCAAGGGAATATCCGTAGCGGCTTCAATCTCAGAAAGGCGTTCCAAATCGAGTGTCGGTGTTCCTTTATAAATACCGTGGGCATTGCCAATAGCAATTGCCAATGCATCTATACCGCTTTCCAACGCATACTGCTGTGCCGCTGCAACGGTCGTATACCCTTGTGGTCCTTGCACTACACCACTGCCGTCTTCTTCATTCATGTAGCCCAGTTCCCCTTCTACACTGACATCCAAGGCATGGGCCAGGGAGACAATATGGCGGGACAGGGAAATATTTTCCTGAAGCGGACGGGCTGACGCATCAAACATGACGGAAGTAAAGCCAGCCCGCAGGGCACGAAGAATATTCTTTTCATTGCGGCAATGGTCCAAATGCAAGACGACAGGCAAAGACGCATCACGTACATAAGACAAAATGAGCGCTGCAGCTGCTTCAATAGGCATATGGCTGTCATAGGACTCACCAAACGAGATAATAACCGGCGTCTGGGTTTCTTGCGCCCCCTGCCAGACAGCTTGTACCGATTCTACGTTATACACGTTAAAAGAAGGTACAGCAATCTTCCTTTCCTCTGCATATTGCAGCATTTGTTTAAGATTGATCAGCATAGACTAACTCCTGTCTCAGGCATTCATCATAGCAACGACGTCACGCAGCGTCGTTACTTCGCCTACATTGCCCGGGAATACAACATAGCTCATACCCGGGAACTTGCTTTCACTGCCGGCTTTCCAGGCAGGAATCCCCGGAGCAACCTGGCCCAGAACCAGGGCTTTTTTAATATGCAGGCCCTTGGTAGCTACGTCACTGGACGTGATACCGCCTTTAGAAATGATAAATTTCGGCTGAATCGTCAGACGGTTGACAATCTGTACGAGGGCATCAGAAATCTTAACGGAAACGCGCAGCGAATCTTCTTTCGTATCCATCTTTAACAGCTTACGGCCTGTCATAACGGCTGTCGTTACGCCATGTTTAATATTATCTTCCGTCTTTTTAATAACCCGTTCGATTTCAGCTTCCAGTTTTTCATCCGATTCCAGAACCATGAGGTGATTGAATTCGATGAATTCAATGCTATCCAGTTCCTGCAGCTTTTCCAGCTGCTGAGTCGTCTTCTTTACATGGGAGCCAATGATGATGAGACCGCCGTTCGTATTGCCTTTGACGACCAATTCATCTTTCGTCAGCAATTCTTTATCGGACACGCCGCCCAATACCTTCGTCAGTGCAGCTGCCGAACGGAACATGAAATGACGGCCTTCACGCATGGCTTTCAGCAAAGCCAGCGCAAATACTTTTACGTCGATATAATCGGTGCAGTTGACGATTACTTTGTTGAAGTCATGAACGGCAACCAACTGCTGAGCAATAGCATCGACATTACCGGCCCGCAGATCTTCTAAAGAAATGCAGGTTACGCTGTCTGCTTTAAAGGCGCCGCCCGTTTTTTCTTCAATGTATTCAGGCATCGTAGCCGCTTTATAGCCAAAGGTGCTGTCTTGGGCAAATTCCGTTTCGTTAGCCGGAACGAGGTATTCCCCTTCCTGTACATAGTGAACGTTGCCAATGGTAAAGCGGCCGCCTTCTTTAAAGAACGGCATGAGTACTTCCCCATCGATGACGGGAGCTCCGTTGGTTTCGAGCGTTTCTTTCAGGGTTTTCGTTTCCAGCGGATAGTGCCCGCGCAGTGTAGAGTCGCTGCGGCTGATGATGATGAAATCTTTACCCGTTGCTTTGGCTACGTCGGACACGCGTTTGGCAATATCTGTATGTACCTGGCGCGTATAGTCCTGGGTAAACGCACGGGAATTGGTGAGCACATAAAATTCCGAATTTTCTTCGTTAAAGCCCTGGGTCAGCGTGTCTTCCGTCCATTCTGTATATACAGAAATGTCGTGAACCGTCTGCGTACCTGTCGGATCATCATCGAGCACAACGATTTTTTTATTGAATTCCTTTAATTCCTTCAGGAGTTCCTGACTGATTTTTTCTTCATCTACCTGTACTTTCGGCAAGGACTGAAATAATTCAGCCTTTAATACTTTTGCCATGCTGTTTGTCTCCCCTTTCGCTCAGGTCTTATTTTTCGTTGGTCTTTACGGTAACGCCGGAAATCTGTTCGTAGAACTGTACATAGCCGGCATGATCGTCCATGACATGGCCAGACTGTTTAAGGCTGAGCTGGATCTGCTGTACAATGCTGGAAAGGAGGAGAGGTACCTGGAGGTCACGGGCTGTATTCATGACGTTTGTAATATCCTTCAGGTTAACCTTGATCGTACCGCCAGCGCGGAAGTCACGGTTGAACATTTTCGGAGCTTTCGTTTCCAATACGGTGCTGCCTGCTAAGCCGCAACGAACAGCTTCAAAAACTTTTTTCGGATCGGCGCCGGCTTTTTGTGCCAGAACGAGTGCTTCAGCAACGGCGCAAATGTTGACGTTAACCATGATCTGGTTAGCCAGTTTAGTAACGGAGCCGCTGCCTGTCGGGCCGACGACGAGCCAGCTCGAACCCATAGCTTCAAAGGCTTCTTTGATCTTTTCGGCTGCTTTTTCGTCGCCACCGATCATGAAAGCCAGGGTACCGTTAATAGCGCCTTCTTCGCCACCGCTTACAGGCGCATCGAGGAAGGGGCAATTTTTGGCAGCTGCCAAATCGCGGCACTGCTGGGATTCAATAGGAGATACGGAGCTGCTGTCTACGACTACCGTACCGGCATCGACACCGGCGAGGATGCCGTCTTCAGCCGTAAGTACGCTCTGTACGATAGCAGCCGTCGGCAAAATCGTGAAGACAGCGTCTTTACCGGCTGCCAATTCTTTCAGCGATGCAGCCGATTTACCACCTGCAGCAACGACTTCATCAACTAATTCCTGTTTCAAATCCGATACGGTTACTTCAATGCCTGCTTTCAGCATGTTCATAACCATCGGTTTACCCATAACACCTAATCCTACAAAGCCAACTTTTAACATACTCGTTTCCTCCTTTAATATAACTACATGTAAAAATAAATACCACTCTTACTTTACGCGTCTTCGAGACCACTTTCAGCATGAAGAATCTGCCGTGTTACTTGCATGTGATATTCAAAAGCATGTACGGCTTCCTCTTCTTCTCCTGTCGCCAACGCAGAAAGGATTCTTTCGTGCTCTTCAACAGCCTGATCCATACGCGATTGTTCCTGTAACGAATGTACTGTTGCCTGTGCCTGCTTCGTCTGTATCATATCCGAAACCTGCATCAAATACGGATTATTCGTGAATTGAACGAGTAAACGGTGAAAAGATACATCGGCTTGGGTAAACAAATAGTGATTTTTTTTGCCTGCCTTGATTTTTTTCATATCTTCTACTGTTTTCTGTAACTGCCGTCTTGTGTCTTGTGCCGGAGCACTAGCGTATTGGCGCGCCAATAACCGGACGCCAAAGCCTTCGATAGCCAGACGTGCCTGGATAATTTCCTCTATATCGGCAGCGCAAATATCTTTGACGCCAAAGCCACGGTTGCTGTATACCTCTACCAGATTTTCATGGCGTAGCAACTGGATGGCTTCACGGACAGGCGTCCGCGATACGTGCAGCGTATCGGCAATCATCTGTTCCGAATAGACCATACCAGGCTGAAGCTTGCCTTCGACAACGCCTTTTTTTAAGTATTCATAGACTTGTTCCTTAATTGAAATTCTGGTAATCACGACTTCCTCCTGCAACTCACCTTCTTAATATACAGTACTTGTATGTAGCATACTACTCCATTGCAATAGTGTCAATACATTTAGAAATATTCATCATACATATTTGTTACTATGGTTACAAATATATAAACTAAATGCATATATAAAAAAAGAGTACTGCAGAAAAAACGCTGCAGTACTCTTTAGCACATGGGGATACCCCCAATATAGTATTGTTATTTAAGAACCGATGCACAACGGGCACACAGTGTCGGATGATCGGCATCCGTGCCAACGGTGGCGTCATGACGCCAGCAACGTTCGCATTTTTCGCTAGCCGACGGAGCGACGACGGCCTTCATCTGCGGATGGTCTTCGCCTGCTTCAGCTTCAGCCGGAGCATCACCCTGCACCAGGGTAACTTCACTGACGATGAGGAGTGTAGCAAGCTTATCCTGAACCGCTGCCAGGAAGTCATAATCTTCACCGCTAGCGTAAATGGTAACAGCCGCATCAAGAGGATGACCGATAAGGTGGGCTTTACGCGCATTTTCGAGGACCCGCATGAGGTCGCTGCGGTAGGAAAGGAGCTGACGCCAATGTTCGTCCAAAGCGGCGTTCAGGTATTCCGGATGAGCCTGGGGCCAATCCGTGAGAAGGACGCTTTCTTCCTTGCCTGTGACAGCCGGCATGTTCTGCCATACTTCTTCTGCCGTAAAGGAAAGAACCGGCGCGATAATCTTGACCAGTGTATCGAGAATCTGATACATGGCGGTCTGGGCGCTGCGGCGGCTGAGGGCATCCGTCTTTTCCGTATAGAGGCGGTCTTTAATGATATCCAGGTAGATAGCACTCAGATCAACAGTGCAGAAGTTGTGAATAGCGTGATACATAACGTGGAACTGATAGTTTTCATAGGCATCTGTGACAGTTTCAAAGACCTGTTCCAGGCGCAGGAGTGCCCATTTATCGAGTTCCGTCATATTTTCATAGGCTACAGCATCGGTTTCAGGATTGAAATCGGCCAGGTTGCCCAAGAGGTAACGGAAGGTATTACGGATCTTGCGGTATACGTCGGAAAGCTGTTTCAGGATCTTCGGCGACAGGCGGATATCACCCTGATAGTCAGCCGAGGAAACCCAGAGACGCATGACGTCGGCACCGTACTGATCAATAACTTCCTGCGGTGCTACCGTATTGCCTACGGATTTACTCATCTTACGGCCTTCGCCATCTACAGTGAAGCCGTGGGTCAGTACCTGACGGTACGGTGCAATGCCATTGATGGCAACAGACGTGAGAAGGGAGCTGTTGAACCAGCCGCGATGCTGGTCAGAGCCTTCGAGATACATATCGACAGGGTAGCCCGAATCAGGATCATTCTTCATAACGCCCTGGTGCGTGCAGCCGCTATCGAACCAAACATCCATCGTATCCGTTTCTTTTGTAAATTCTGTACCGCCGCAGTGCGGGCACTTGTAGCCTTCCGGCAGGAGTTCCTTTACGTCGTGCATCCACCACGTGTTGGAGCCTTCCTTGGCAAACATTTCCTGCAGGTGCTGGATCGTTTCGTCATTGATGATGTGTTCGCCACAATCCTTGCAGTAGAAAATAGGAATCGGCACACCCCAGACACGCTGACGGGAAATGCACCAGTCACCGCGGTCACGGATCATATTGTAAATACGGTCGTGGCCCCAGGCCGGGATCCAGCGGACTTTATCGATCGCGTCCAGTGCTTCCTGGCGGAAACCATCGACAGAAGCAAACCACTGTTCCGTAGCACGGTAGAGAATCGGTTCCTTACAACGCCAGCAATGCGGATACTGATGGCGCATGGAAGCTTTGGCAAAGAGCCAGCCTTCTTCAGCCAGTCGTTTCAGAATAGGCACATTGGCATCGAAGACGAACATGCCCTGGTAATCAGGAATGACCTTCGTGTAGCAGCCACGGGAGTCCGTCGTACCCATCGGTTTGAGGCCCCAAGCCGCATATTTCTTGCAGACGTTGAAGTCATCTTCGCCGTGGTCAGGAGCCGTGTGGACGACACCGGTACCACTTTCCAGGGTGACGTGGTCGCCGCAGACGACGGGGAGCTTACGATCCGGGTAGAAGGGGTGCTGGAAGACCAGGCCTTCGAGCTGGCTGCCCTTCATGACGTCCGGCAATACTTCGTAATCTTCTACCTTGCCGGCAGCCATAGCAGATGCTACCAGTTCTTTAGCCATGAGCATGTACTGATCGCCAACCTTGACCCATACATAGTCGATGTCCGGGCCGACGCACAAACACATGATAGTCGGTACGGTCCAGGGCGTCGTCGTCCAGATGAGGGCCGAAACCTTTTCGGGATCGGCGCCGGCCGGCATGTGGCTGCCCTTGTCATTGCCCAGGTCATGAGCCGGGTACCGGACATAGAGGGAGAAGGATTTATCGTCCTTGTATTCGATTTCTGCGTCAGCCAGGGCTGTTTCGCAGTGCGGGCACCAGTAGACTGTTTTCAGTCCCTTGTAAATATAGCCCTTTTTAGCCATTTCGCCAAAGACGCCGATCTGAGCGACTTCAACGGGCTTCTGCAGTGTCAGATAGGGATGTTCCCAATCGCCGAGGACGCCGAAGCGGATGAAATCCTTTTTCTGCATTTCTACATTTTCTAAAGCGTATTCGCGGCATTTGGCACGCAGATCGAGCGGCGCAATTTCATGACGGTTGAGGCCCGTAGCCTTGATGACGGCATGTTCGATCGGCAGGCCGTGCGTATCCCAGCCAGGGATGTATTTCGTATAATGACCGGTCTGGGTCTTATATTTTAAGATGATATCTTTCAGCACCTTATTCAGGGCATGACCGATATGGAGTTTACCATTGGCATACGGAGGACCGTCGTGCAAAATAAATTTTTTGCAGCCCTTTCTTTTTTCCAGTCTTTTTTCATAGATCTTATTTTCCGTCCAGAATGCAAGCATATCCGGTTCGCGTTTCGGCAAATTGCCACGCATAGGAAATTCGGTTTCTGGTAAATGCAGCGTCTTACCGTAATCCATTGTTGTTCCTCCTTTTAAAGTAAAAAAATAACGCCTTCCATCCCCCAAAGGGACGAAGACGTAATCACCGTGGTACCACCCTATTGACTGCCTCGCAGCCACTTTATTGCGTCATAACGGTGCAACCCGGCAGCCGGTACGCGGCTGCTGCTCCCAAGTGATCCGCCTGCATACGGTCTTTCCCGGGCTCACACTTTCCCCGGTTCGCTGAAAAGACTGACGACGCAGGCCGTCTTGTTCCTGGCATTTTAGCTTATTACTTTTATATACTTTATACTTTGTATATACGGGTATTTTAAAGGTTTGTTATCTATTTGTCAAGAGAATCACGGCCTGATCCGTCCCGGACTACCTGCCGGACTGGGATGGCTGCCTCTTCTCTTGTACGTCCAAAGAGGATTATTGTATAATATAAGCATATACTGTACTTTACATAAAAGAAAGGTGGTTTACCTATGAACATCCCTCAGCTCATACAACGGGCCGTCGCCTATGATCGCGGCGATGCCCGGCGCATCCAGCACTTCCTTAAGGTCTATACCTATGCCGACCTCATTGGCCGTCTGGAACAACTGCCGGCAGAAACGCAGGAAATTCTCACTGTAGCCGCCGTTCTGCACGATATTGGCATTCACGCAGCAGAAGAAAAATACGGCAGTCCTTCCGGCAAGTATCAGGAACTGGAGGGCCCGGCCATTGCCAAAGAGATTCTCGACCAGATGCAGTGCCCGCCAGCCTTGACAGAACGCGTATGCTGGCTCATAGCCCATCATCATACGTATACCAGTGTCGACGGTGCCGATTACCAGATTCTGTTAGAAGCCGATTTCCTGGTTAATGCCTACGAGGACAGTCTCGACAAGAAGGCCATCACTACCTTCCGCGATAAAATTTTCCGTACCAAGAGTGGCATAGACCTCCTCAACACGACCTTTGCTTTATCATAGGCGGCACCTATGCCGCATCACGCCTGCAGTTGAAAGGAGCTGGTAACATGGCAGACATAGATACATTTCTCGATCTCGTAAAACACTCAGACAACATCGTTTTCTTCGGTGGTGCCGGCGTCTCTACGGAAAGTGGTATTCCCGATTTCCGCAGCACAGACGGCCTCTATCATCAGCATTACAAATATCCGCCGGAAACGATGCTCAGCCACACCTTTTACGAACAACATATGGATGAATTTTACCGTTTCTACCGGGACAAGATGCTGGCCTTAGACGCCCAGCCCAACATGGCCCACATCAAACTGGCCGAGCTGGAACAGGCCGGCAAATTAAAAGCCATCGTCACCCAAAATATTGACGGCCTCCATCAAAAAGCCGGCAGTAAAAATGTCCTGGAGCTGCACGGCAGCGTACATCGTAACTACTGTCAGCATTGCCACAAGCTCTTTTCGGCAGAATACATCAAAAATTCAACGGGTATTCCCCACTGTGACGATTGTGGCGGCACGATCAAGCCGGACGTCGTCCTCTACGAAGAAGGCCTTGATAACGATACAGTCCAGCAGGCGCTCTACTACATCAGCCACGCAGATATGCTGATCATCGGTGGCACGAGCCTCGTTGTCTATCCGGCAGCCGGTCTAATCAATTATTATCACGGCCACAAGCTGGTCCTCATCAACAAATCGTCCACTGATATGGATAGCCGGGCAGATCTGGTCCTGCACGAACCGATCGGCCAGGTATTCGCCAAAATCACGCTTTAGGAGGCTCTATGAAGATCACGATTCTCATGGGCAGTCCCCGCAAACATGGTAACACGGCCCAATGTCTGGAACCTTTCTGTGACGAGCTGCAAACGCTGGGCCATACGTATACCCTGCACTATTTATACGAAAAGAAAATCGACCCGTGCTACGCCTGCCGGGCCTGTCAAAAGGATTGGCAGCACTTTGCCTGCGTGCGCCACGACGACCTGGCGCCCATTGCCGAAGACGTCCTGGCAGCAGACCTGCTGGTCCTGGCTACGCCCATTTATTCGTGGTACTGTACGGGGCCTATGAAAAATGTCCTGGACCGCTTCGTCTACGGCTTCAACAAATATTACGGCGATGACGTCGGTCCGGCCCTTTGGGCCGGCAAGAAGCTGGCCCTTTTCGTCACCTGCGGCTACAAGCCGGAAAAAGGGGCTGACCTCTTTGAAGAAGGCATCAAACGCTACTGTAAGCACTCAAAGCTCACATACCTTTCCATGTTTACGGAACGCCACTTGGGCTATAAGACGGTCTTTATGGATGAAAATAAAGCAGAGCACGCCCGGGAATTTGCCCGTCAGATTACAAGCGAATAAGGGGAAAATAGTACTGTTTTACAAAAAACGCTGCCTTAACAGGCAGCGTTTTTTTGTAAACAAGGTTTAGAAATATACTAACGTAACACCGTCGCCGCCGTTTTGCGCATCATCCAGGCGGTACGACGTAACAAAGGGCTGGCGGTCCAAAAAGGCATGGATGGCCTTACGCAGGGCACCGCTTCCCTTACCATGGATGATGCGGACAGGGCTGAAGCCGGCCGCCAAGGCCTGGTCAAGGAAGCGTTCAACCACCGGCATGGCTTCGGCACCGGTCATACCGATGACGTTGACTTCCGTTGCTACGGCGCCGGTACGGATGGGCCGGTATGACGAACGAGTAGCTTCTTTCTTTTCGGCCTGCTTTTCCTGCTTGATTTCCGATAAGTAGGGAGCGCTAATATCCGAGGCCTTGACGCGGACCGTCATGCCCCGTACGGAAACAGTCAGTTTCTTACAGTTGATTTCCGTCACCGTCCCCAGGCCGGACAAGGAATTGACGTACACCTGCTGGCCTGCTTTTAAGCGGGCCAGATCGACGGGATCCCGCTTTTCCACCTGTGCTTCCGGCAAGGAAATCTGCTGAATGGCACGGCGGGCCTGTTCGATAGCCTTAGTCCGTTCTTTTTCCGTCAGCTTTTCCTTCGTCTGTTCCTTTAATTCGCGGATGATCTTTTCTGCTTCGAGCCGCAGGCCCCGCTTGAGATCGACGGCTTCACGGCGGCTCGAGTCGATGATATCCTGCCGTTTTTCCCTGACTTTTTCGTTTTCCTTGCGCAGCTCGTCTTCCAGGCGCCGTGTTTCCTGCAGGCGTTTTTCCAATTCCGCCTGTTCTTCGTCCACTTGCTTAACCTGGTTGTTAAGCTTCGTCAGGATAGCTTCCATATTCACGTCCTGTGCTTTGCTACGCAGGTCTCGTGCCTTTTCAAGGACATTCTTGGGCATGCCCAAACGTTCACTGATACTGAAAGCATGAGAGCTGCCAGCTGAGCCGATGCGCAGTTTATACGTCGGTTTGAGCGTTTCCACATCAAACTCAACGTGGGCATTTTCTATGCCTTCCGTACGATAGGCATAGTTTTTCAGGTCGTTGTAATGGGTTGTCACCATGACATAAGCCCCTTTTTGGTACAGCTCCTCCAAAATGGCAATGGCAATGGCACTGCCTTCTGCCGGATCGGTACCGGAGCCCAATTCGTCTGCCAGGATCAGATCGTTAGCCGAGCAGTGCTTGATGATATAAATGAGCTGCTTCATGTGACCTGAAAACGTACTGAGATTTTGGGAAATATTCTGTTCATCGCCAATATCAGCCAGAACATCGCGGAATACGGGCAATTCCGATCCTTCCGTTACAGGCAAAAAGAGGCCGGCCTGATGCATGAGAACCAGAAGGCCCAGCGTTTTCATAGAGACCGTCTTGCCCCCCGTGTTCGAGCCTGTAATGAGGAGAATGCGGTAGTCGCCACCCAGGACGATCGTGTTCGGCACGACAACCTTCGGGTCGATGAGCGGATGACGGGCTTGCAGCAGCCGTACCAGTCCGCTCTTCGATATATCCGGCCGGCAGGCTTTCATCTGCTGTGCCAGCTGAGCCTTGGCAAAGATAAATTCCAGCTGTCCCGTACACAGGGTGCTCTCATAGAGATCCGTATATTTTTCCCGCACCTGCGTAGTCAGACGGCGGAAGATCTTTTCGATTTCCCGCGTTTCGCCAATACGGGCTGCCTGCAGGTCATTATTGGCATTAACGATGGCCATAGGTTCAATATAGAGCGTCGAGCCACTGGCCGATGTATCATGGACAATGCCGGGAAAAGCATGGCGGTACTCCTGCTTGACGGGAATGACGTAGCGGTTGTTACGAATCGTAATGAGGACGTCCTGAAAATATTTCTGATATTCTTTACTCTGGAGAACGCTCTGCATGTACCGCTTCGTCTGCCGTTCGAGCTCCATAATCCGGTTGCGCAGGCGCAGCAGCTCTGGTGAGGCATTGTCGCGTATTTGATGGTTCTGGTCAAAAACCTGGGCCATCTTATGGCTGAGGAAAGAAAACTCGCCAATACTCTGGGCCTGTTCATACAAGTGGGGATAGAGGTCCTTCCGGTCTGCAAAATAAGCCTGTACCGCACTGTAGCGTTCCATATTATTCCAAATATCGACACATTCCTGCCCGTCAAGGGTTACTTCCCGTTTAGCCTTTTCCAGGGCCGGACGAATATCCGTGATGCCGCCAAAGGGCGTAGAAACTTCCCGCTGCAGGCAGAGGTATGCTTCTTCCGTATCGTTCAGCATCTGACGGATTTCCGTTTCATCACTGCTCGGCCGCAGGCGCCGGGCAATTTCCTTGGATAACCGCGACGGTGTCAATTGTACGAGCATATTCTGGACCTGATAAAACCCTAAAATCCGCATACTACGTTTATTCATTACTCTTTGCTCCTTGTTCTCTTTATAAAATGCCGTGGAAGAAATGACCCCGCGTTACGGTCCTGTCTTCCTTCGTGAGCAGCATCGTTTCCGTACCGTCACAGAGGCGGCCATAGCGGCGTACCTGTTCTGCTATCCAGTGCGGCGTCCGGCCCCGTCCTTCAATCCGTAAGCGGGCGATACCAGCCTGACGCAGTTCCTTCACATACGGCGCCATATCGAGGTCCCGGTTGTTAAGAATATGATTACGGCAAAATTCGTCTGTAACGACAGGGAAATGCTCGTCATGACGATCTTTTAAAGACAAATTCCGTTTGCGGCAGGCACCACCGCAATGAGTCTTGCCTTCCTTACTCAATAAGGCAGCGGCCTGGCAGTATTCTGTAATCATCATTTCGATACGCCCTTCAGCCAGCACTTCAACAGGAACAGAAAGGTGTTTTACGATGTCCTTTATTTGCCGCAGCATCAGCTCCGGTGACAAGGTCACTTCCTGACAGCCCAGTCCGGCATAAAGGCCGGCGCTAAGGTGGTTAAATATATTGAGCGACCAGTCTGCACTTACGGGCAGGCTGATATGGTTTTCCTGGAGGAGGTCAAAAATCCCCATAGAACCGGCATAGACACCGGCTGCACCGGCTGCCATAGCCTGTTTGATTTCGGTCAATACGGCTGTGGCCTGGCTGGGCCAAAAAACACGGGGTGTGGCTACCCAGAAGGGAATGCCGGCTGCGTCAGCAAGACCTGCCAGCCGCTCCCAATCAGCCCCCAGGGTAAAGCTATGCGTATACGTTTCACCACCGTAAATCACGCGGGATGCGCCATTGGTTATAGCTGCTTCTGCTCCGTCGAGAGAGTCACAGCGCACAGTCAGTTCCAGCCGGGCCGGCCGTGTCAGTTCCGGCACATCGCGCAGTGGGGCGGCCGCCAGGTTACCTGCCGCAGGCCGTGCGTAGCTTTGTGTTATTTGCTTCTGCAAGGCATGGCAGCACTGGCGCCGCAAGTCATTGAGTACGCTGGCAGGAATCATATACGTTTCATCCCAAAGCGTAGCCTGTACTAGGGAAAAGAGGCTGTCACCCAGACGGGAGAGCTGCGCTTCAGCCCAGGCCTGCGTAGCCGGCCGGTGCGAGGCCTTTTGCACAACATAGTCTGCCACAGCCTGCACTGTATGACCGGCTTCATCCCAAAAGGTCAGGCGCAGCTGCTTTGCTTCTGTTGTATCGATATGGGCATACAGGGGAATGCGGCGTGTCAACCCGGGATCCGTGCCGGCAGCCTTGGGCACTAGATTGCCGGAGGTTTGTTCCGTCACAGTATGGCGGCTGATGTGGCCGCCTAAAAAGTCATCCTGATACGTACGATTGAAGCTTTCTGCCAGCAGGCGATCTGCTTCTTCCCGTGTCGCCTGCCGTTGCCGCGGCGCCTGGTAGTGCCCGTCAATGAGCAGCCGATAAGCCCGGGTCACAGCACGAACATAAGCAGCCCCCTTCATACGGCCTTCTACTTTTAAGGACGCCACACCGGCATCAAGAAGGTCATCGATATAGGCAGCGCCATTTAAATCCTTAAGGCTCAATAAATACCGTTCAGACGGAGAAACAGCTTTTTCACCGTCATAGAGCTGATAAGGCAAGCGGCACGGCTGGGCACAGGCGCCACGGTTACCGCTACGGCCACCAATAAAACTGCTCATGAGACATTGTCCCGAATAGGCCATACAGGACGCACCGTGGATAAAGACTTCAATAGCCGCTTTAGCATGGGCACAAATATAGCGGATTTCCGTAAGGGGCAGTTCCCGCGCCAAGACGACCTGTGTGAAGCCCAGCTTTTCGAGGAAACGAACGCCGTGCAGATCAGAAACCGTCATTTGCGTGCTGCCGTGGAGCGGCAAATTCGGGGCACATTCCCGGGCCAGGGCGGCCACGGCCAAGTCCTGCACAATAATCCCATCAACCTGCAGGGCATCCAATTTCTGCAAATATCCTTTTAATTCGTCTAATTCTGTATCTGCCATGACGATATTGACAGTCACATATACTTTGACACCAAAAGAATGGGCTGTTTCTACGGCCTGTGCCATTGTTTCATCAGCCAAATTATGTGCAAACTTGCGGGCGTTGAAGCTCTTGCCGCCAAAATAAACAGCATCTGCACCTGCATCAATAGCTGTCAATACCGTTTCGAGAGAACCAGCCGGGGCCAGTAATTCTGCCATAGTACCTCCTGTACATATCCTTACTTAACTCGTAAGAAAGGGATAGAAAAAATCACAGGCACCATACCCGTGATTTTCCTGTTCCCTTTGTTATCTGAAAAAACATGTAATATACACGTCTTTTGATTATACCATGATAGCGCTTCAAATACCAGGTGCAAGCGCAAAAGAAGCAGCTGCACCGCAAAAAACGACCCCTTGCAAGCAAGGGGCCGTTTAAGGCATGCGTTAGAGAAATTATTTCTTAGCTGCGAGGAAACCGGAGATAACGATTCTCTGTACTTCGTTGGTGCCTTCATAAATCTGCATGATCTTAGCATCACGAACGAGTTTTTCTACCGGATATTCACGGCTGTAGCCGAAACCACCGAGGATCTGAACAGCGTCCAGAGCAACTTCAACGGAGATATCGCCAGCATAGCATTTAGCAATAGCAGCTTCACGTGTATAGTTGCGTTTCGGTTCTGCATAGTACGTGTTGAGGAAGTTGATGATAGCGGAACGAGCAACTTCTGTCTTAATATCCATATCAGCTAATTTGAAAGCAATAGCTTCATGTTTGATGATCGGTTTGCCGAATGTAACACGTTCATGAGCATATTTAACAGCTTCATCAAGAGCGCGCTGTGCAATACCAACAGCCAGAGATGCAACCATCGGACGAGCGAGGTCCAGTGTCTGCATAGCATATACGAAGCCTTTGCCTTCCTGTCCGATCAGGTGATCAGCCGGGATATGAACGTCCTGGAAGATAACTTCTGTCGTGTTGGAAAGACGAATGCCCATCTTGTCTTCTTCTTTACCAATGGAAACGCCCGGGCGGTCTTTTTCAACGATGAAAGCGGAAATGCCTTTTACGCCTTTTGTCTTGTCCGTAATAGCGAATACTGTGAATACGGAAGCAACACCACCGTTTGTGATGAAGCATTTCGTGCCGTTAATGACATATTCATCGCCCTGTTTAACTGCAACCGTCGTGCCTGCAGCAGCATCAGAACCAGCGTTAGGTTCTGTCAAGCAGAATGCGCAGAAACCGCTGCCTTTTTCACCTGTCAGGTTATCAGCATATAACTGTTTCTGAGCATCGTTGCCGTGCTGCAGAACCGGTTTCAAGCCGAGGCCGGATGCTGCTACGGCTGTAGCAAAGCCAGCATCTACTTTAGCGAGTTCTTCGTATACAGCTGCTACTGTGTAGTAATCCTGACCCATGCCGCCGTATTCTTCCGGAATTTCGAGGCCGCAGAAGCCGATATCTACAGCTTCTTTGTAAATTTCATACAATTTTTCGCCCGGTACTTCTGCACGGTCTAATTCAGCTACGAACGGAGCAACCTTTTTCTGTGCAAAGTCTTTCGCCAAATCTACGAGGTCCTGCTGGTCTTTGTTAAGAATATAACCCATTTTACATCTCTCCTTTTGATAAAGTCATAGTCAAAATAGTATAGTATAGACTATGCCATTAGGGGCTATTAATATATCATACAGTTACCAACATGGGGCAACTGCTGAAATCAAACACTCGTCTTTCGTTAATATACGTTCATTATATCACATAATAACAAATTTGTAGACTTTTTATCGAAATATTTACATAAAACTTTTATTATGCGTCTTAAATTTCTTATTATAGACGCGCAAAGGTTTTAGATTTCATTATTATTTGTAATGTTTTAGTCACGTTATGTACTTTTCATCACATACTCTGTACTATATACTTTTTTTGACAATTTGTCTATCCCTTTGCACAATTATAAACAAAATATTATAACCAGGTGCATAGATACTAGCACCTGGTTATAATAAAAAAGCTATGTAATTAGTGTTCTAAGGACTGGTACATCTCTTTTACAACGGCCTCTGTTACGTCATAGGCCGTACTGGTCACGGCACCCATAGGCATAGTAAGTGCCGTATATTCGGCAAGTTCCGCGTCGGTCAAGCATACCGTATCGGGCATGAGATTCTTAATACACGCCGTAAAATCAGCGAGGCCCGAAAGCCCCAGAATTTCCCATACCTTTTCCACCTTGTCTGCCATGGTTTCTTCCATGAGCGACATGTAATGCGGTAAAAGGATACCATTGGCCCGTCCGTGGGTCAGGCCCTTATAATAGGTCAGCTGATAGCCCATACCATGTACCAGCGTCGTCCCGGTTTGGGCAATGACCATACCGGCCAAGACGGCACCATACATCAAATCTTCCCGTACGGCATAGGACAGGGACGCCCCATCCAATTCTGTCAAATGGACGCCCAAGAAGCGCATCGCTTCTTCCGCCCAGACATCACTCATAGGCGTTGCTTTTTTTGACATATAGCCTTCAATGGCATGTGATAAGGCATCGATTGCCGTATCTACTGTGACGACAGGGTTTACGCTTTCTGTAAAGGCCGGGTCGGCAAAGGATACAGCCGGGAATATAAGCGGCGTATTGACAGATTGCTTCGTGCCAATATGCGGATTGGTCAAAACGCCCACCTTCGTTACTTCACTGCCCGTGCCGGACGTCGTCGGTACAGTCACGATCGGTAAGGGGCGGACATACGGCCCTGTAAAGAGGGCTGCATCATCGAGCTCATTCGTGCACAAGAGGGCAATGACCTTCGCCGCATCCATAGGCGAGCCGCCGCCGATGCCGATGACGAAATCGACGCCTTCTGCTTTGCCGAGCGCCGCTGCCTTGCGGACCGTTTCAATGGAAGGATTATTTTCTACTTCATCGAATAAAACCCAGGCAATTCCCAACGTTTCGAGATGCTCAGTCATTGCCTTCTGGGAACCGTTGATCTTAGCCGAATGACGGCCTGTAACGAGCAGCGCCTTTTTTCCTAAACGGCATAGTTCCTGCCCCGATTGGGCAATGCAGTCTTTACCAAAATAAAGCCGTGTCGGCATTTCATACATGAACATGGCAGATTCCTCCTTATTTTCCCCGGTTCCGTTCGTCCTGCAGGGCTTTATATTCCTGGCCCAGCCGGTAATACCCCATGATATCTTCATGGATGTTCTTGATTTCTTCTTCTTCCAGGCTACGCACGATACGGAAGGGCGTGCCGTAGACCAGGGACCGCGGCGGAATGACCTTGTTTTGCGTGATCATCGTACCGGCGCCGATGAGGCAGCTGTCGCCAATATCAGTTTCGCCCATGAGAATGACACCCATGCCGATCAGCGTACCCGAACCGATATGCCGGCCATGGATAATCGCTTTATGTCCGATCATGCAATAATCATCTAAAATCATGGGCGAACCGGGATCTGTATGCAAGACAGTATTATCCTGAATATTAACGCCCTCGCCGATAACAATAGGACTTTCATCAGCCCGTATGACGACGCCGGGCCAGATATTGGCCCCTTTTTTTATGGTTACATCGCCGACAATCGTTGCCGTATCTGCCACAAAGGCTCCCGGATCAATTTGCGGCGAATGGCCGTGAAACGGATACAGATTTGCCATGGAACTCCCTCCTATTTCCGATATGTTTCAAATTGATTAAACGCCAGTTCTGCCAAATGTTTCGCCCGGGCACCGCCCAGGAGAAGGCCTTCCATACAATAATGACAGTAGGAAACGACTTCCTTGCCGTTAAAGCGATGACAATATTCAGTCATGCGGCGTTTCTGTTCTTCAGGCGTGCAATCTTCAAATTTCCCCTGCACATTAGCATTGTGTACAAAACGCTGTGGTGCCAGCTTCAAATTGCGCGGTGGTGCCGGCCGGAGCGTGGAAACACCACAAAAATCAGTCTTTTCCCGGCGTTCTTCCTGCTCTACTACAGTAATCTTCATTTTTTTCAGCAACGAGCGTACTGCATCCTGTTCTGCCGTGCGGTCAAAGGCGCGCCAGCAATCCTGCAGGATCATCGTGTGGCCCGTAAAATCAGGATAGGAGAAATCCGGATCTTCATCCATGAGCTCCCAAAGAGATTTGACGGTTACACCCGGCTTGGTTTCTTCGATAATGGCAGAACAGTTATGGCAAAGGGTATAGACCGTATCTCCCGCTGCAAAATCACCGCTATCAGGCAAAGCAGCCCATGTATCCTGGTACGCTGCCGGCATATGGCCTGTAAAATGTTCCAGTTTATATTTCGGCACGCAGCAGCGTACTACTGTGAGCCCCTGTTTTTCTGCATAGGCCTGGGCGCGCTGGCTAAGCTGCGGATAATGCCACGTAAAGACACAACTTGCAATATAGTATTTGCTCATCACAAAAACCCCCTTTTTAAAACATTTTGCCCATTATTATAAGCAAAAGTCTTTCCCATTTGATAACAAGTATATTATACTATATATTAGAATAAAGAAAATACTCACCTCTCATACGGATACGCTATGAGAAAATCAAAAGATGCTTTTTCATCATAAGGAGGTATGTCTATGTTTAACGACAAAGATGAAAGAAAAATTATGCTCTCTGAAAAGAATGAAATCGGCTTTAAACATGACCTGTATGATAAACTGCTTGGCAAAAACGAACGGGTCCTCATGGAATTCATGTCCCAGCGCAATGTTCTTGTCTTTACAGATGAAAAGATTATCGCCATCCGTATTGAAGCCTATACGGCCAAACACAAGGCCGGCCTGTGCATTCCCTACAGCAGCATCTCCGCGTATTCGGCTGAAGTAAGTCTGAATAAAGATATGGATACGGAAATCAAAGTCTGGATTCCGGGTATGGATTGTGTCACCTTTACGTTCTTAGAAGACACAGCCCCAATGCGCGACATCATTGCAATCCTCGTCGAAAAAGTAAAATAATAGATTCATACCTGAAAAGGGGAAGACATAACACAGTCTTCCTCTTTTTGTATACGTAAAAAAAACACTGCCTGTCCATAGGACATGCAGTGTTTTTGGCAAAATAATCAGCGCTTGCTGAACTGAGAAGCCTTACGGGCTTTTTTGAGACCGTATTTACGGCGTTCTTTTTCACGCGGGTCACGTGTAAGGAGACCGGCTTTTTTCAGGGGCTGACGGAAATCAGCATCCACTTCCAAAAGGGCGCGGCTAATGCCGTGACGGATAGCGCCGGCCTGGCCGGACGGACCGCCACCTTTTACATCGGCGACTACGTCATACTGTTCTGTTACACCAGTCAGTACGAGCGGCTGTTTAATAACCAGTTCCAGCGTTTTACGGCCGAAATATTCTGTTAATTCTTTTTTGTTAACGATGATCTTGCCCTGACCCGGAACCAGACGAACTCTGGCAACGGATGTTTTTCTACGGCCAGTGCCGTAGTACTGTGCTACTGCCATGAAATCTTCCTCCCGGTACGATTAACGAATGTCCAATTCTAATGCTTCTGGCTGCTGTGCCTGATGCGGATGTTCAGCACCTGCATATACATTCAGTTTGCGATACATCTGTTCACCGAGTTTGTTCTTCGGCAACATACCGCGAACGGCCATTTCAACAACGCGTTCCGGACGTTTTTCAAGCATATGTCCGGCCTGTGTGAATTTGGAACCACCGGGATAACCGGAATGGTGGAAATACGTTTTCTGAATGAGTTTCTTACCTGTGAGTTTGACTTTTGCTGCGTTGATAACGATTACATAATCGCCTGTATCTACATGCGGGGTAAACGTCGGTTTATTTTTTCCCCGAAGAACTTTTGCGACTTCGGCAGCAAGACGACCTAATGTCTGGCCTTCAGCGTCAACAACATACCATTTACGTTCGATGTTGCCAGCGTTAGCCATAAATGTAGTTTTCATGCTGTACAATCCTCCCTGAATACTGACTAAACCTAAGCTTTAGGTTCTTTTTCTCCGGGGCTAGTGGAGTCCAAGTGAAAAGCTTACCTATATATTCTATCCATCTGACTGCTATTTGTCAAGGATTTTTTTCTCTTCGTTATACTTTCCTCACATGCAGCCTATGCCCGTTGGCAACAATTGCTGCGCTGCTACTCCTTTTCTTATATTTGACAAGAGCTTGTTTCCATGATAAGATTATGGAAATAATTTGATAGTATTGCTAAAACGAGAAGAGTACGCAACAGGAAATGACACAGAGAGCATCCATGCTGGTGAAAGGATGCGCAGGAAATGTTGCTGAAGATGGACTCCGAGCAGGCGTGTCGAATAGTCAGACCGTCCGGGTGCACCCGTTACAGTGCCAAGGTATTAATGGCTCAGGCCAGCGTACCTGCAGAGGCTGTTGCCGCGAGGCAATGGTAAAGTTGGGTGGTATCACGGTGCTTCCGTCCCATGTGGGACAGGGAGCTTTTTTTATTGTCTGCAAACGTCAAATTTTATCTGGTTTTCCCTGTTATAGTTTAGAAAAGAGGAGAATATTTCATGCCTATCAAAATCATTGACGGTTTGTCCGCAAAAGAAAAATTACAACAAGAAGGAATTTCTACGATCGATAGAGGCAGAGCCATTCACCAGGATATCCGGCCCTTGCGTATTCTTATCTTGAACCTGATGCCCTTAAAAAAGATTACCGAATTACAATACCTGCGTCTCTTAGGCGACTCACCGCTGCAGGTCGAAGTCGACTTCTGTCATACCGTTACCCACGTCAGCGCCAATACGGACTCGTCGTATCTGGAAGAAAACTACTATACCTTTGATGAAATCAAGGATTCCTATTACGATGGCATGATCATTACAGGCTCACCGGTAGAAACGCTGGATTTTACGGATGTAGATTATTGGGATGAACTGCTGCAATACCTGGAATGGTCTAAGACCCACGTCTTCTCCCTGCTCTCTTTCTGCTGGGGCGCCCAAGCTGCATTATATCATTTCTACAATATTGAAAAGCGGCTGTTACCGGCCAAGCTTTTTGGCATTTATGAATATCAGCTGACCGTACGCAACCATCCCCTCTTGCGCGGTTTTGACGACCGTTATTTCATCCCCCAGTCCCGCCATACAGCCATCGACGATATTGCCGTCTATAATACACCAGGACTGGATATCCTTTCCCGCAACGTCCACAACGGCATCAACATCATCGGCACACCTGATCACCGCCGTTTCTTCATTCTCGGTCATTTTGAGTACGACCGGGATACGCTGGCGAAGGAATACTTCCGCGATAAAAATAAGGGGCTGCCCATTGCTCCGCCGGAAAATTATTACCCCGGCAACGACGACCGCAACACGCCTAATTTCATTTGGTGCAGCTATGCCCATATCTTCTACCATAACTGGCTCAACCTGGTCTATCAGGAAACGCCCTACGTTCCCGAACAGATTGCCTCCGTGGCCGTGCCTGCCCCATTAATGAAAAAATCCGGATTCTCCTGGGAGAGTCCGGATTTTTATTGTCTTTTTATTTCGTACCGAAAATACGGTCCCCTGCATCGCCAAGGCCAGGCAGGATATAGCAGTTTTCATTCAGTTTATCATCCAGGGCTGCCGTATAAATTTTAACATCCGGATGTTCACGGTTCAGGCACTGTACGCCTTCGGGAGCTGCGACGAGACACATGAACTTGATATTCTTAATGCCGCGCTGCTTGAGGAGCGTAATGGCAGCAGCTGCACTGCCACCTGTAGCCAGCATAGGGTCGACAATAATAAAATCACGACCGTCGATATCGGGCATCTTGCAATAGTATTCTACAGGCTTCTTCGTTTCCGGGTCACGGTATAAACCGATATGGCCAACCTTTGCTGTCGGAATCAGGTTGAGCATACCCTGAACCATCCCCAGTCCGGCACGCAGGATGGGGACGATGACCAGTTTTTTACCACTGATCTGCTTGCCCGTCATTTTCTGCATAGGCGTTTCAATTTCTACATCTTCCAAGGGAAGGTCCCGGGTGATTTCATAGCCCATGAGCATGGTAATTTCTTCCAAAAGCTGACGAAAATCCTTAGAACCTGTTTCTTTCTTCCGCATGAGCGTTACTTTGTGCTGTATAAGCGGGTGATTCATTACTTGTACCTGCATGGCGATTAATTCCTTTCTCTGCTGACTGATTGCTTATTTATCCATTTCCTTGATCATATTGACGCGCACTTCGTGACGGCCGCCATCAAACCCTGTATTCAAGAAGATACGGACAATTTCTCTGGCCAGGCCCGGTCCAATGACGCGGCCGCCCATGGTGAGAATGTTGGCATCGTTATGACGACGGCAGTATTCAGCCGAAAACATGTCATGGCAAAGGGCTGCCCGGATGCCATGCACCTTATTGGCCGCAATGCCAATGCCGATGCCGGTACCACAAATGAGAATGCCCCGGTCGAAGGTACCATCTGCAACAGCTTCTGCCACTTTCTTCGCAATAACCGGATAGTCACACCGTTCCGGTGTCAGCGTACCATAATCGGTATAAGCAATGCCTTGTTCATCCAAGTACTGCTTAATGTTTTCCTTCAAGTCGAAGCCACCGTGGTCACAGCCGATTACTAATTTCATAATTGTCAATTCCTCCTTATATACGTTGGGCAAATCATAAAATGATACGCAACATACAAATCCGATAATATTATACTCTCCTGCGAGGAAAAAATAAAGTAATCTTATTATCCCTGCACGTGACGTACATCGCCACCGGCCGATTTTTTCATCCGGTTCATAATGGCCATGCCCAATCCGTCTTCATCTGTGCCTTCGGCGAGAATATAATCAACCTGAACGGCATCAAAATTGAGCAGACCCGTATAAAGCTGGCTGGCCAGAGAGGCCTTATCATCATGGCTGCCCCAAATATACATGGCATCGTGTGGAAAAATCTCTCCCACTTCCCGGCTAACCAGAAAGCCTACTTTCTTCCCTGCTGCCGTCAGAGCTTCGTATTGTTCTTTCATGGCCTGCTGCACAGCAGCAACAGAACCTACATATACGGTCATCGGAGCCGCAGGCGCATAATGCCGGTATTTCATGCCCGGTGCCTTGGGTACGCCTTTTCCGGTTACCATGTTCGGGTCGATGTGTACTTCGCCTACTACGGCTTGCAGCATATCCAGCGTAACGCCACCGGGACGCAAAATAGTGACACCGCCATCGTCATTGCATTCGACAATTGTCGATTCGACACCAATATGGCAAGGACCGCCATCGATAATCATATCGACGCGGCCGTTCATATCATGAGCGACTTCCTCTGCCGTAGTCGGGCTGGGCCGTCCGGACAGATTCGCACTGGGAGCTGCCACAGGAACGCCGGCAGCCTGTAGGAAGGCATGGGCAATAGCATGATCAGGACAACGGACTGCCACCGTATCCAGGCCGCCTGTAGCCGCATCAGGGACACAAGCCTTTCGCGGAAAAATGATGGTCAAGGGGCCAGGCCAAAAGGTATCCAGCAATTTCTGTGCTGTCGGTGAAACAGAGGCAGCAATTTTTTTTGCTCCAGCCTGATCCGGCACAGTCAGGATAAGAGGATTATCGCTAGGCCGGCCTTTGGCTTCATAAATACTACGGCAGCAGTCCGGATCAAGACCGTTAGCACCAATACCATATACCGTTTCTGTCGGAAAAACGACGATGCCGCCGTCGCGAATAATCCGGCCGGCTTCTTCTAAAAGGGCCTTATCTTTTTCTACATCTGTAATGCGGACAATCTTTGTTTGTTTCATTTATCAACACTCTTTTCGTTGGCAGACTACGACCCGCTCGATGCCGCCGTAGTCCTTAACAATTTTTTTCAGAGTAAACGCTCCTGTTTCCGTAAAAATCCGGGCAATAGCCTGGCTTTGGCCGGCACCGGCTTCGACAGCGCAACAGCCATTCTCTTTCAGATATGCCGCAGCTCCCGCAGCAATACGCCTGTACAGTTCCAGCCCATCGTCGCCGCCAAAGAGGGCCTGTGGCGGATCGTAGCGAACTTCCGGTTCCAGGTGCTGCATATCCTCTTTTGTCAAATAAGGCGGGTTAGACAGGATCCAGTCGTACGAAGCCGGAGGCACAGCGGCAAACAAGTCGCTTTCCAGCCATGTCACGCGTTCGGTCAGGCCCAGCTTTTCTCCATTTTCCCTGGCTACAGCCAGGGCATCTGCAGAAATATCCACGCCCGTACCGGTACAGTGTGGCCGCAAGGCCAGGAGGCTGAGTACGATGGCCCCGCTGCCCGTTCCCAGATCGAGAAAGGAAGCTGTACCGTCAGTGGGGACGTCCTCCATAACGGTTTCGACGAGCATTTCTGTTTCCGGCCGTGGCACGAGAACGTGCCGGTTGATAGTAAAATCAAAGCCCATGAAAGAGCGCTGCCCCAGGATGTGTGCTACCGATAAGCGGCTGGCCCGCTTTTTGACCAATTCCCGATAGGCAGCCAGTTCCGGTCCGTTCAGAGGTTCGTCATAATGAGCATATAAGTAAATCCGTTCCTTTTGGAGTACATGGGAGAGAAGAATTTCCGCGTCCAGCCGGGCTGAATCAATACCCTTGCCGGAAAAATACTGTGTCGTCCACGTAAGGATAGAACCAATGGTCCACATATTACTCATTTTCGTTTTCTTCTTTCATCAGTTCTGTCCGCCGCGTTTCTGCCAGAGCCTGAATAAAGTCATCTAAGTCGCCATTTAAGACGCTTTCCAGTTTGTACAGCGTCAGATTGATGCGGTGATCGGTTACCCGGCCTTGCGGGAAATTATACGTCCGGATACGTTCGCTGCGGTCACCTGTACCGACCTGGCTGCGCCGGGCTTCTGTAATTTCTGCATCGGCTTCCTGTTGGGCCTTATCCATGAGACGGGCTTTGAGGACGCGCATAGCTTTCGCTCTGTTTTCCAGCTGAGACCGTTCATCCTGGCATTCGACGACAATACCTGTAGGCATATGGGTCATACGCACGGCTGAACTGGTCTTATTGACGTGCTGGCCGCCGGCACCGCTGGAACGGAAATAGTCGACGCGCACATCATCCATGTTCAGGTTGACTTCTACATCTTCTGCTTCCGGCAGCACAGCCACCGTCGCTGTAGACGTATGGATACGGCCGCCGGCTTCTGTCACGGGCACGCGCTGCACACGGTGTACGCCCGATTCGTATTTGAGCTTGCCATAGACATTATGCCCTTCGACAGAAAAAATGACTTCCTTAAAGCCTCCCAGTTCCGGTTCATTGGAGCTGATAATACTGGCCTTCCAGCCAGGCTGCTTTTCAATATATTTCATGTACATGCGGAAGAGATCCCCTGCAAAGAGAGCTGCTTCATCGCCGCCGGCACCGCTGCGGATTTCCATAATGACATTTTTGTCATCCCGCGGATCCTTAGGCAGCATGAGGATATGGAGTTCTTCTTCGAGGGACGCCTGTTCCTTTTCCAGGTCTGCCAGTTCTTCCTTGGCCATGGCGATAATTTCCGCATCACTGTCAGGGTCTTTCAACAAGTCCCGGTCGCCTGCAATCTGTTCGCTTACATCCTTATATTTCCGGTATGTTTCGACAATAGGCGATAAGGACGCATGTTCCCGTGTCAGCTTCTGCCACTCGTCCTGACGGGCAATGACAGCCGGGTCGCTAATGCGCTGCTCCAAATCCATAAATTTATTTTCTACAGCCTGCACTTTATCTATAAACACGTAAATTCCTCTCTTTCTCTAGGAAACGGAGTCTGCGATTACGCAGACTCCGTTCCGGATGTTACAGCATCTTGTACCTTAGAAGCTGCCGGAGCAGTTTCTTGGGCAATAATCTCTACAGTACACGTCTGTGCCTGATCATTCACGTCTTCCGGCTTTGCCGCATTGAGTGCTTCAATAGCTACTTCAATCTGATCATCATGCGGTTCCCGCGTCGTCAAATACTGAAGATACAAACCCGGCTTGAACAGGGTCTGTACGAGCGGACTTCTTGTCCGCGCAGCGAGACGGATCATTTCGTAGCTGATACCGGCTACGACAGGCATGAGCAACACCCGGGAAAGAACACGTTCAAAGAGATTCGGCCAGCCCAGGAAGGCAAAGACAAAAATCGACACAAACATGACGATCAATAAGAAGTTTGTGCCACAGCGCGGATGAAGCCGGCTGTGCTTACGCACATTTTCCACTGTCAGCTCTTCCCCGGACTCATAGGTCCAAATGGTCTTATGTTCTGCACCGTGATATTCAAAGACGCGCTTTATATCACTCGTCAGCGAAATCCCCCATATATATAAGAGAAAAATAAGCAGACGCAGCACGCCTTCGACGATATTCAGTCCCATCGTACTGTCTGCTACACCGGGTACAAATTTGGCACCATATGTAGGAATCAAAAGAAAGACGATGATGGCCAGGGCAATGGAAAAAGCCATCGTTGCCATCATCTGCGGCTTTGTTAATTCTTCATCTTCTTCACCGGCAGCCTGGGCCGAATAGGACAGGCATTTCATGCCATATACCAGGGACTCATATAAGGCGATGGTGCCACGCAGCAAGGGCCTTTTTAAAACCGGGTACCGGTCTGACAGAGAATGTACTTCATCCTTTTTTACGGTAATGTCACCGACCGGAGTCCGTACAGCTGTCGCAATGTATTTCGGGCCGCGCATCATAACGCCTTCAATGACGGCCTGTCCGCCTACATACGTAGTTGGCTTGCTCATAAGGCACACCCCTTTCCTATATATACAAAGAGAGCAGAGCATTTCTGCTCTGCTGCACACTTGTACTGCTTATTTACTAGCTTTTTTACCATAACGTTTATTGAACTGTTCAATACGGCCACGAGCCTGCTGAGCACGCTGCTGACCCGTATAGAACGGATGGCATTTAGAGCAAATTTCAACATGCAGTTCCGATTTTGTAGAACCAGTTTCGAATGTATTGCCACAAGCGCAGGTAACTTTAGCTACACCGTAGTTCGGATGAATTCCTTCTTTCACGATTTACACCTCTCCTCATCTATCATACACAACCTATGCTAGGATAGTATATCATAGGAGGTATGGAATTGCAAGAAAAATCTAAATTTCCTATGGATTTTTCTCCTCTCTCCAGCGGCCTTTCTTTGCCTTTTCGCCTGTTCCTTCCTTCTGCAACATGTTATAATAGAGGCGATGCAAAAAAGAGAGGCGACTGATTATGATTGAATATATCATACACCATTGTGTCCGCAATTACGAGGATACAACAGATAAAAAAGTACGGGAACAATACAGTATCGTCGGCGGCATCGTCGGCATTATCTGTAATCTGTTTCTTTTTATAGGCAAATTGCTCGTCGGCCTGGCCAGCAATAGCATTGCCATTATTTCGGATGCCTTCAATAACTTAAGTGACATGGGGTCGTCCTTTATTACGATCATCAGTGCCAAGCTCAGCAACAGGCCGCCTGACGAAGACCATCCCTTCGGACACGGACGCTTTGAATATCTTGCCTCCCTGACCATCGCCATTCTTATCCTCATCGTCGGCTTTAAGCTTTGCGAAGCATCGGTCCGGAAGTTTTTTGAACCGGAAACGCTTGATTTTTCCCTTTGGGGCATGGCTATTCTCGTCGCCTCGATTATCGTCAAGTTCTGGATGTGCCTGTATAACCGCTATATAGCCAAACAGATCCACTCCAGTGTCAATGAGGCTACTGCTTCGGACAGTATTAACGACGCTATCGCAACGACGGGGGTACTGATTGCTACGCTGGCCCAGCAATACACGACGCTGCCTATCGATGCCGCAGCCGGCACAGCTATTGGCGTGCTGATCTTCTATTCCGGTATCAAGCTGGCTAAAAATGTCGTCAATATTCTTCTCGGCCAGGCACCGGACCCTAAACTCGTTGAAGACATTACGGCCTGTGCCCTTCGCTGTCCCTATGTACTAGGCGTACACGACCTGAAAATACACGATTACGGGCCAGGCCGTACGTATGCTTCCATTCATGTCGAAGTACCTTCTACGTCGGATATTGTCGAAGTCCACTCGGCAATCGACGAGCTGGAAGACCAGTTAAAACGAAATTTTCAAATCAATATCAACGTCCATATGGATCCACTCTGTATGGATCCGGTAATCGTCAACGACATGCGCCAGCTGTTAGATAAAATGATTCAAAACGAATATCCCCAGTATCATACGGACAATCTGCGGTTTACAGCCGGTTCCATTCATCCCAATATAATTTGTGATCTGCACATCCCCCCTGAAGAATATACGGAAGAAAACTGCATCCGGATCCGGAAAGAAATCGACGCGTCCATGCAAAAGTATAATAAACGCCTGCACGTCGTCTTAGCCCGTATCATTCCTGAAGGAAGCGAAGAAAAATCAGCCTAAAACAATGCGCCCGCCTCGGCGGACGCATTTTCTTTACGTTACTTGATAACCAGCGAATGGGGCTCCAGGAGAGCCTGCAGCTCCTGGTGCAGTGCTTCATCTGTCGTCACCCAATAGCACTCATTGGTAAGAATTGTACGCCGGCTGCCCATGAGGTGGAAATAGACCTTCACGTCGCCGTGATGGCGTTCCAGCACACTGGCAATGGTAGTGCTCAGATTACTCCGTTCCAGATGAGCCGGAATTTTAATATAGAGTTTTGTCCCCATACCTGCATGCCACACAGCGCCACTCCCAGGAGCTGCTGCCATCCCCTGTCGCATTTGGGTTGCCGAAGGGCGTACCGGGCCGGCTGCACGGTCCTTCATTTGTCCTAAGGGAGTCACTTCTTCGGCCAGGAGCTGGACAGAATCATCCGTAATATCAGCCCGGCCACGGATGCACACAGCTGCATCAACAGCTGCTACAGCCGCATAGCGGGCATAGGTCTTGGGAAATAAGACGACTGTCAGCGAATGGGTATAATCCTCTACCGTGAGAATCGCCATGGCGTCATGCCGTTTTGTCATCACCTGCCGCCGGCCAGTGATCAAGCCGCCAATGGTAATAATTTTGCCATCGTATTGTTGCCGGTCTTCGGCAAAGAAAACAGACAGAGGCGTCACACGCTGCAGCGCCTCTTTATAGGCGTTTAAGGGGTGGCCGGAGAAATAAAAGCCGTCATATTCCTTCTCCATGGCCAGGCGCATTTCAATAGGGTATTCCGGAACGTCGGGGTACGTAAGCTCGGCAACAGACGGTTCATCTTCTAAATCGAAGAGTCCCATCTGGCCTGACGCCTCTTCTTTTTGCAGGAGCGCTCCCATACTGACGGCCTGGTCGAGGACAGCGATGAGCTGTGAGCGCCGTTTGCCAAAGGAATCCATAGCACCGCATTTGATAAGGCTTTCGATAGCCCGCCGGTTGACGACGTGCAAATCGACACGGCCGCAAAAATCAGCCAGGGACGTATACGGGCCGCCGGCTTCACGCTGACGCACAATTTCATGGATCGTATTTTCACCGACACTTTTCACGCCGGAGAGACCGAAGCGGATGTCTTCCCCTTGAACAGAAAACATATAGACGCTGGCATTGACATCAGGCGACAGGACCTTCACGCCATGGCGCGTACATTCCTGGATATAGTAACTGATTTTACTGATATCATTAATGACACTGGTCATGGTCGCCGCCATAAACTCCGGCCGGAAGTGCGCCTTTAAATACGCCGTCTGCCAGGCAATATACGCATAGGCTGCAGAATGGGATTTATTAAACCCATAGCCGGCGAAATAAACCATGAGATCGAAAACCTTATTGGCAATCTCGTCATCAATGTTATTTTTACGCGTTCCTTCCAGGAAATCCTGGCGTTGGGCAATCAGGATCGATTCCTTCTTCTTGCCCATGGCCCGGCGCAGCAAATCAGCTTTTCCCAGGGAAAAACCACCCATGACAGAGGCAATCTGCATAACCTGTTCCTGATACAGGATGACACCGTACGTATCTTTCAGAATGGGCTCTAAAAGCGGGTGCAGGTACGTGACTTCTTTTTCCCCATGGCTGCCCTTGATGAAATCCTCTACCATGCCGCTGCCCAGAGGTCCCGGACGGTATAAAGCAACGGTCGGTATCATATCTTCAAAATGGGTAGGTGCCAATTCCTTAACGAGGTTGGTAATGCCATCGGATTCCATCTGAAAAACACCGGCCGTATCGCCTTCTGTAAGGAGTTTTCCCGTAGCAGGGTCATCTAAGGGAATCGCATCGATATCCAAATCGATGCCCCGGTTGGCTTTGATGAGCTTTACTGCATCACCCATGACGGTGAGCGTGCGCAAGCCCAGAAAGTCCATTTTTAAGAGGCCCAGCTCTTCGACCAGGTCCTTATCGAACTGCGTCGTCAAATAGCCTTCTTTTGAATACTGGACAGGTACATAGTCATCGACAGGCGCAGCAGAAATGACAACGCCCGCAGCATGTGTTGACGAATGACGTGGCAGTCCCTCGAGAACCTTGCCATACTCAACGAGGCGGTGTACCAATTCATTCTCTTCGTATTCCTGACGGAATTCCTTGCTTTCCGCCAGGGCCTTGTCGAGGGTAATCCCCAGTTCATTGGGCACCAGTTTCAGGATGCGGTTTACTTCGTTCAAGGGTATGTCCAGGACGCGGCCTACATCGCGCAAGACGGCCCGGGCGGCCAGGGTACCAAAGGTAATGATCTGGGCCACATGATCGGCGCCATATTTACGCGTTACGTAGTCAATGACACGGCTGCGGTTTTCGTAGCAAAAATCCATATCAATATCCGGCATGGTCACCCGTTCCGGGTTCAGGAAGCGTTCAAAAAGCAGGTTATACTTGAGCGGGTCCAGGCCGGTAATGCCTAAGAGATAGGCCACGACTGAGCCGGCTGCAGAGCCACGGCCCGGACCTACGGGAATATCATGGTCGCGGGCAAATTTGACGTAATCCCAAACAATGAGGAAGTACGACGGAAAGCCCATCTGATTGATGACTCCCAATTCATAGTCCAGGCGCTGGCGTACTTCGTCCGTAATGGGATGGTAGCGCTTAGGCAGTGCTTCTTCACAAAGCTTGCGCAGGTAGGTTTCATCCGTTTCACCAGGCGGTACGGGAAACTGGGGCAAATGCCGTTCGTCAAAGGAAATCTTGACATCACACTTGTCGGCAATTTCCAGCGTCGTATCGAGAGCTTCCGGCATATCGGGAAAGAGGGCTGCCATTTCGTCGCCGCTTTTCATGTAAAACTCATCATTAGAAAAGCGGAAATGACTTGGGTCATCCAAGGTCGAACCCGTAGAAATACAGAGCTTTACTTCCTGGGCTGCAGCATCGCTGCGATGAATATAATGGTAGTCATTCGTTGCTACCAGTTTAAGATCATACTCCTGGGACCAGCGTTTAAAGACCTGACGGACCAATGCTTCTTCCGGCAGGCCATGGTTTTGCACTTCCAAATAGAAATCGTCCTGGCCAAAAATGCGTGTTAATTCCTTTAACGTGCGCAGTGCACCGGCTTCGTTATGGTTAATAATATCCTGCTGCATATGGCCTTCAATGCAGGCACTTAGGGCAATCAGGCCTTCATGATATTGTTCCAGGAGATCATAATCGACGCGGGGCTTATGGTAATTGTTCTCGCCGTCCGTAAACCCCTTGGAAACAATCTTCACCAGGTTATGGTAGCCTTCCGTATTTTTAGCCAGCAAAATCAGGTGGCAGAGCCGTTCCTTCGTTTTCTGCTCAAAACGGCTGCCCCGTGTCATATAGACTTCACAGCCCAGGATGGGCTTGATGCCCTGCTTTTCGGCTTCTTTATATAAATGGATGACGCCGTACATGTTGCCATGGTCCGTAATGGCAACAGCCGGCATGTTCAGCTCTTTGGCCCGGCTTACCATTTCCGGTATGCGGCACATGCCGTCAAAGAGACTATATTGTGTATGTACATGCAGATGTACAAAAGGTCTCATCGCGTTTTCTCCTTTGCATAACACTGTACTTTATTATACTACACCAGGGGCACCAAAAAAAGAATAACGCCCGTCCGGGCGTTATTCTGTCTGCTCTTTCATAAAGGTTTTTAAAATACGCGGCAAGTACTTGCCACAAAGCCACACGTCTTCATGGTGCGACCGCGTTTGGGACCATTCGTAGATCAGTGTCCGTATGATCATGAAGAGGTATTCTGTCGCTTCTTCTGCCGAAACGGACGTGTCAAAGGTACCCATGTTTTGGGCAACCTTGATGAAATTGAGGATATTATTATAAAAATCGATTGATAAGTAGCTGTGTTCCGTATCATAAATGTATTCAAACGTCTTATACACATTATAAGCGAAGGCTTCCCCTGCATTGGCCCACACATCACCATACATATCGATTTCTTTAAACAGGTGACCATAAGGCTTTTTGGCCTTCTGTACCGTATCCTGCGACAGATTCGGCATAGGTGTTCTGGCAATGTCGACACAGATTTTCAGCAACAGGTCTTCTTTATTCTTAAAATGATAATACAACGAGCCAATGGGCAGGCGGGCTGCTGTACTGATTTCTTTCATAGACGTCTTTTCATAGCCCTGCCGGGAAAATAATTCCTGTGCCACGTTCATGATGTACTGCCGGTTTGCCTCTGTCTGTAACTGCCGCTTCGTTACCCGTTTACCGGTCATGGCTGTTTCTTTCATGAAAACTCCTCCATTTGCTAAGGTATCCCCTTACAAAAATAATTATCTATATTCTAGAATCTAATTCATTTCTTGTCAATATATTTTTAGAAAGTAAAAAGACTGCTTCAACGCCCATTCATTGAAGCAGTCTTTTTGGGGAAAACGCACGGGGCTCTTACAATTACTTTGTCTCTTCTACGACGTCAACCTGGCCGGTTATCTTCTGTGGCAACACCAAGGAAAGGAGCAGACAGATGCAAACCGGTACCATCCAGCCTAAGCCGCTGGTACCCAAAGGCAGTCCTTCCATAATCGTACCGGCAAGGGCCACACCGGCAAATTGATGCAGAATATCGATGACGGCACAGATACCGGCAACAGCTACACAAAGGCGCATGCCCGGACGGGAGAGACGGACAAATTTGTTGACAATAATCAGCATGACAACCGTAATAGCGATGGGGTACACAAACAGCAATAAGGGCAGGGACACCGTAATGATCTGATTCAATCCCATATTGGCAACGGCAAAGCTGAAAACCGTAATGATCGTTACATAGCCTTTATAGGAAATACGGGGAAATTCTGCAGCAAAAAATTCCGAAACGGCTGCAATCAGGCCGACAGAGGTGGTAAAGCATGCCAAGGCTACCATGACCGCCAGGAACCATACCCCTACAGAACCGAGAAGTGTATACGAAGCCTGAGTCAGGACATAGGCCCCCAGATTGATAGAGGGATTCTGATACACTTCAGGCGGAATAGGAAAATGGTTCCCCAAAAGGCCTAAGCCCAGATAGAGGCCGCCCATGAGGACTGCCACGGAGGCACCGGCTGCCCAAACGCTGATATAATATTCCCGTTTCGAGGCAAATCCCATTTGCTGCATCGTCTGCAGGGCAATGATGCAGAAGGCAAAGGCTGCGATGGTATCCACCGTATTATAGCCTTCAATAAAGCCGCTGCCAAAGGCAGCTGAAGCATACTTGCCTGCAGGCATAGCCAATTCCGGAGACGTATAGACCATGAGTCCTACGACAAAAAGAATCACGATCATAATAGCAAAAATAGGTGTCAAAACCTTGCCAATACGGGAAAGGAGTTTGGACGGCGTAATCGAAAGCCACCAAGCCAGTGCAAAATACAAAAGAGTGTATACGGCCAGCTGCCATGTACCATCGCCAGCAATAGGCAAAATGCCTACGGAAAAAGACGTAGCCGCCGTACGGGGAATGGCCATCAAAGGTCCAATGGCCAAATAAATTAAGGTTAAAATAACTAACGAGAATAAAGGCGATATTTTTCGGTTCATTTCCGCCCGGAAGCCACCAGGGTTAAACGTCCCCATGATGAGTGACACGACAGGCATACCGACGCCGGATATAATAAAGCCGATAATAGCCGGCACAAAGGCCGGTCCGGCCTGAAACCCCAACGACGGTGGAAAAATAAGATTTCCGGCACCAAAGGTCATACCGAAAATCAATAAACCGATCTGCATACCTTTTTTTACCATGATAAGCGAAGCTCCTTCCGAAGCCTCCGCCGTTTTCCACAAGCCTCATTATACGCAATATAATATACACCTGTCAAAGTGAAAGTTTTCTATACACTTCCATTTATCTTCGCTATGTATTTTCTTATTTTTTAAGTTATACCTGAAAAATCATAATATTTTTTCGTAAACGGAAAATAAAAATATAAGAAACCCGGATTGTGCCTTAAATAAGACGTTCCTATCCGGGTTTCTGTGTATGACCTGCTAAAATAATTTATCTTCTGTCTTTTATTACAGGACGCTCTTCTTTTTCAAGGGGATGCGTCAGGTTGTTTCTGCCTGTCTGTAAACGGCCGGTCCGCCATAGGAACGGCTTCCCTTTTCCTGCCACGTAAGCAGGAAGGCCGAATTGATGATGACGAAAACGGAACCGGCGTTATGAACCAGGGCACCTACAACGGGATGCAGGAGCCCCGTCGCCGCCAAAATGATAGCAATAAAATTAAGACTCATAGAAAAGGTCAAATTCCAGCGGATGACCCGCATCATATGCCGCGATAAGCGCAGGAGGTGAGGCAGTTCATGAATGTCATCCCCGACGAGAGCCAAATCAGCTGCATCAATAGCGATATCACTGCCGGCGCCGCCCATAGCAATGCCGACCCAGGCCTTTTTCAGGGCCGGTGCGTCGTTGATTCCATCACCGACCATGCAAACGTTTTCCCCTTTCGTCTGAAGAGCTTCTATATAACGAAGTTTATCTTCCGGCAGGCAGGCGGCACGGACATCCGTAAGGCTGAGTGTACGGGCTATATGCCAGGCTGCGCTTTCATTATCCCCAGTAAGCAGGACCGGCTCCGTGCCGGCCTGGCGCAGGCCTGCCATGGTTTCCCTGGCATCACTGCGCAGACGGTCTGAAAGGGCGGCAAAACCGGCTACCTTTCCGTCTAAGGCCAGGTAGATGACCGTACAGCCATCACATAGAAAACGCTCTACTTGTGCCGTCTGTTTTTCCGTGAGTGTCAGGCCTTCTGCTGCTAAGAGGCGCAGATTGCCTGCCACGAGGCGTTTCCCTGCGACGAGGGCCCGGACGCCACGGCCTGGCAGCATCATAAAGTCTGTTGCCGCCGGGAGGACACGGCCTTCTTCCTGCAGGTAATCAGCGACGATCGCCTGGCCTAGCGGATGCTCTGAACGCGCTTCTGCTGCGGCAGTCCAAGCAAAGAGAGTTGTTTCCGGCATGGCTTCGTCAAAGCTATGGATAGCCGTCACATGGGGTTCGCCATAGGTCAGTGTGCCTGTCTTATCAAAAGCAATACGTGTTACCTGGGCCAGCCGTTCCAGCGCACCACCGGCACGAACGAGAATGCCATGACGCGTGGCATTGCCCATAGCTGCCATAATTGCGGTCGGTGTCGCCAGAACCAGGGCGCAGGGACAAAAGACGACAAGAATGGTCACAGCCCGGATTATTTCTCCTGCAACAGCCCAAATACCCGCTGCTGAGGCCAGGGCTGCGACGACGATCCACGTAGCCCAGCGATCGGCCAGGCCGACGATCTTTGCTTTGCCTGCATCAGCCGACTGGACAAGGCGGATCATGCGCTGGAGCGAACTGTCCTCACCGACACGGGTTGCTTCCATATCAAACGCACCATACTGGTTAACTGTACCACTGGCGACACTGTCACCGGTCTCCTTATCGACTGGCAGGGATTCGCCAGTCATGATGGACTGGTCCACAGAAGTACGGCCCTCCCGGATGACGCCGTCTACGGGAATCGTTTCACCGGGCAGGACACGCAGGATTGCACCAACAGGTACCTCTGCAGCTGGTACGACACGCATTGCCTCCCCTTCTACCAGGCGGGCTGTACGCGGACTGAGATGAACCAGGCGTTCGAGCCCGGCCTGAGCCCGGGCTACCGTCCGTTCTTCCAGGAAACTGCCGATCTGCATGATGAAAGCAATTTCCCCGGCAGCAAAGTCCTCACCGATGAGAACAGACGCCACCAGGGCCAGGGAAACAAGGACATCGGCCTTGATATCAAAGCGCGTCACCAACCCTGCCAGGGCTTCCCAGACGATAGGAACGCCGCAGAGAAGAATGGCAACCCAAGCCGCGTCAAAGGGCAGTGCCACGAGATCAAAGATACTGGAGGCCAGTGCCAGTCCGGAAAGTACCAGGCAGAGGACAGGCCCCTTTTCTGTAACAAACTGTTTGCATGTATCCATAGCTCCTCCTTTATACCGTATGGGGTATAGGTATATTATACCTATAGGGGTATAGGATGTCAATTATAAAAAAAGAACGGCCCGTACAGAAGTATGTAACCATCCCCTGTACGGAGCCGCTTTTATCCCATATTCGCAAACCGTTCGACAGCCTTTGTAAATTTCTCTATCGTCGCGTCCGCATCACCATGCTCAATGCCATCTTTGACACAATGTTTAATATGCCCTTCCAACACGACCTGACCACATTTGTGCAAGGCCGACTTGGCTGCATTGATCTGGGCCAGCACGTCTTCACATGGCACATCTTCATCAATCATGCGGTCAATAGCCTGTACCTGGCCAATAATTTTTTTTAAACGGCGGTGCAAATTGTCTGCATCCATACACTGTCTCATCCTCTCGCCTCCTCTGGCGGCCTGTTTCCGGCAGGCTGTTTTTTTAGTCCGGGACAGGTGTTCCTGTCGCACTCTCCCTTATAGTGTATATGGACAAAGACCTTTTGTCGAGTCCCCATAGCCTCAGGGAAACAAAATTTAGAAATTATCTCAACGCCCTCGCAGGAATAGGACGTAAATATGCTATAATAAGGGGGATCGCATAAAGAAAGAAGCTGATATCCTTGAAAATAATCGATGCACATTTTCATTTTGCCGATTTTCCCGGTTTTGATGACCTGGCCCGTGCGGCAGGCCACGAAAATACGGCAGCTCATTTGGAAAAAGAATATAAACGCCTGGGCATTGTCTGCGGTGTCGTCATGGGCAATCGCACCTTGGCCTTGGAGGATCGCCACTACCCGCCTTTCATGCGTTATTGCATAGGCTTAGACCGCTTTGTTGCCGCAGGTACAGATCATACGCAGCAGCTCGAACTCGTAGAAGCCCATCTGCAACGGCCGGAATGCGTCGGCCTTAAACTGTACCCGGGCTATAACTACTTTTACGTCTACGATCCTGTCATGGATCCTTTTTTTGAACTGGCTGCCAAATACCATAAGCCTGTGGCCGTACACACCGGCCTGACAGCGACGGATAACGCGCTCCTCAAATACAGCCATCCCTTTACCCTGGACGAAGCGGCCACGCGCCATCGCAATGTTCAGCTCGTCATGTGCCACATTGGCAATCCGCTTCTCGAATCGGCTATTGCCGTTTTGGAAAAGAATCAAAACGTAGCCGTCGATTTATCCGGCCTTTTGGAAGGAAAGATTGCAGACATGCCCAGATTCCTGAAGCAAAAGGAATGGTACGTAAAGACCCTGGCAGGCTGGCTCGAATATGCCGGCCTTTGGGATCGCGTCATGTTTGGTACCGACTGGCCTTTAGCCAATTTGGAAGACTACATCGCCTTTACCAAAGCTATCGTTCCGGAAGAACACTGGGAAGACGTCTTCTGGAAAAACGCAGCCCGTATCTATCAGATAGGCCCTTTACCGTAAACTACAAAATCCCGTCCGGCAAACGCCGGGCGGGATTTTTTTACGTCGTGCGACGTATCTTATCTTATAAGCTTTTGGCAGCCTTGACGATGTGTTCTGCCGTAAGGCCATATTTCTTAAGCAGCTCCGCCGGAGAGCCGGATTCGCCGAAGGTGTCCTGAATACCAACAAAGGCTTGTTTCGTCGGGCAATTTTTGGCCAGCACTTCCGCTACAGCCGAGCCCAGGCCGCCGATGACAGAAGCTTCTTCAGCCGTGACGACTTTGCCTGTCTTTTTGGCTACGTCGATAATCAGCTGTTCATCAATCGGCTTAATCGTATGGATGTTGACGACCGTAGCCTGCACCCCTTCAGCAGCCAGCGTTTCTGCTGCTTTTAAGGCTTTTTCTACCATGATGCCCGTAGCGATGATGGCTACGTCGCTGCCTTCACGCAGGACTTCGCCTTTGCCCCACTGGAACTGGTAGCTGTCATCGTGAATATCTTCTACAGCCGCACGGCCAAGGCGGATATATACGGGACCGACATAGTCAACAGCTGCTTTAACGGCTTCCTTTGCTTCTTTGGCATCGGCCGGATTGATGACCGTCATATTCGGCAGGGTACGCATGAGGGAAATATCTTCTACAGCCTGATGACTGCCACCGTCTTCCCCAACCGTGAGACCTGCATGGGTAGCACAAATTTTTACGTTCAGATTCGGGTAGCAAATGGAATTCCGAATAATTTCAAAAGCCCGGCCAGCGGCAAACACGGCAAAGGTGCTGGCAATAGGAATACGTCCGGCAGCAGCAAAACCGGCAGCTGTGCCCATCATATCCTGTTCGGAAATACCCATATCAAAATACCGTTCCGGAGCGACGGATTTAAAGTTTGTCGATTTAGTAGCCGAACCTAAGTCGGCTTCCAGGACGACGACTTTCGGGTTCTTATAGATTTCAGTTTTGAGAACTTCACCGTATGCGGCACGTGTAGCAATACCCATTATGCTTCGCCTCCCAATTCTTTTAATGCTTCTGCGCATTCTTCTTTGCTCGGTGCTTTACCGTGCCAGCCCACCTGATTTTCCATGAAGGAAACGCCTTTACCCTTAACGGTTTCGGCGATGATAACCGTCGGACGGCCTTTCGTATGCTGTGCCAGCGTAAGAGCGGAACGGATTTCGTCGTAGTCATGACCATTGATGGAAAGAACATTCCAGCCGAAAGCACGGAATTTTTCGTCAATCGGATTAACCGTCATGACTTCATTGTTCGGGCCGTCGATCTGTAAGCCATTATGGTCAACGAATACCGTCAGGTTATCCAGTTTATAATGAGCTGCCGACATGGCGGCTTCCCAAATCATACCTTCTTGAATTTCGCCATCGCCACAGACGACGTATACACGCCAATCTTTTTTATCGAGCTTAGCCGTAAGAGCCATGCCGTTTGCACAGGAAAGCCCTTGGCCCAAAGAACCGGTCGACATATCTATACCCGGTGTATGTTTCATATCGGGATGACCCTGAAGCATGGCGCCACATTTACGCAGATGCCATAACTCTTCTTCCGGGAAATATCCTTTTTCAACCAATGTCGCATATAAGGCCGGTGCACAATGACCTTTAGAAAGGACAAAACGATCGCGATCCGCTTTCTTCGGATCCTTCGGATCAACATGCATCGTTTCAAAATAGAGAACCTGCAAAATATCAGTAACGGAAAGAGATCCGCCCGGATGCCCCGAGCCGGCTTCTGTCAGCATCTTTACGATGTTTTTGCGCACATGGCAGGCATGTTGCGCCAGTTCTTCATTTTTCATGTGATATAATCTCCTATCTTAATAAAAAATAGTAGCTGCACACCTATTGTAGCATGTATCGGTATTCGTAACCAGACCATAGGGGATACTAATCTCGAATCCTGTCAGTGAATTTCCAGCACAGTCCCGGCTTTTACATCATCAGGCGTCACCATTTCCTCACCGTCAAGCATAATACAGCCAGGCCGTTCTGGCTCTTCACTGCCTTGAAAACATAACGTACAGTGGCCCAACTCCTGCAGTGTCTTGGCCACACTGTCACCTACGGCCGTAATTTCAAATACCTTTTCACCGATCAGTACCGTATCTCCAGCTGCAGGCGCTGAAAAAACAGAATCTGCATGGTGCAATACGGCTACCTCCGCCAATTCTGGCGGTACTGTGTCAGCAAATAATATAATAAACGGTACGGACTCATCCGTCAAAAAATTCAAGGCTTCTGCACCGATTTCAGTAATGACACTATGATACTTCAACGTATATTCCTCCTCAATACATCCCTATGCTGGCTGCATAGGCAATCAATACGGCTAAGGGGCCTGTGAGAACCCGCGAATACAAAACCGCCGGTACCCCCAGTTCTACCGTTTCCGGTTCGGCTTCACCCAGGCTCAGGCCAACAGGCACAAAATCAGCGCCTACTTGGGCATCAATGGCAAAGAGGGCCGGCAAAGCATATTGTACGGGGATATGGCCTAACGCAATTTCTGCCCCTACCAGCGTTCCTACGACCTGGGCAATGACGGCACCAGGGCCTAAAATCGGTGAAATAAAGGGAATGGCACAGACAAATGAGATAACCAGCAGGCCTGGCAGGGATCCTGCTGCCGGTGAAATGGTTTCGGCAATAAAATTGCCAATCCCACTGGCATTGATGATTCCCAAAATCATGCTGACGAAGGCCATAAAGGGCAGAATATTTTTGATGGTTACATCAATCGTTTCCCTGCCGGCTGCATAGAACTTATTGACTACCTGACCGATTGTAATCCCGATACGGGTGACGATATTGCGTTTTTGCGAAGCCCGGGCCGCATCGATTTTGCGTTTCAGATCTTTCCGCTTATGCACGGCATCTACGTCTTCCTGTTGCAGCAACGCAGCTTGAACGGAAGACTCGTCTGCATAATCCAACGTTGTCTCTTTGACATCGGAAACGTATAAATCGGGTGTCATAAATTTTGCCAAGGCACCTGACTGGCCTACAGGCAGCACATTAATCGTGAGGATTTTTTTCTTAGGATATACGCCGCAACGGGCCGTACCGCCACAATCGATCACGACAGCCAGGATTTCGGCTTCCGGCACAGCCGAGGAAAAACCGTCTATGGCTTCACCGCCACACATGTCGGCTATTTTTAAGGCCAGCGGGTGAATGCCACCACCGGTAATACTGACGATTTTATGTTTTTCTGCTGTCGGGATAAGCGTCAAAGGACCGCCCCAGCCGCCACTGCCGCGGCGTACAATAATGGACTTATACATGGCCGGCCTCCTTAGTTTCTTGCCGTCCGTCACGGGCGCGCAAATACAAATAAATTTTTTCTGTAATAATTCCCCGCAGGAGAATGACTACCAGGCCGACGAGGAAGTAGCGTACTGCTAATTCGCCTAATTCATAGCCCATTGCCTGGACGCCTGCAGCAATACCCATGTAAACGAAGAGTTCACTGCCATTCGCATGTGGGAACAAACCCGTTACAGGATGGACAAAACTGACGGCCGCATCGTAAAATGCCGGCTTATACTTTTCTTCCACAAACTGGCCAAAGGTAAAGCACATCGGACTACCCATAAAAATAATAGCCAAAACGGGCACAACCGTATACCGTGTCAGTGTATACCGCGTGGCTTTTTTTGCCAGTTTGTAAAACCGTTCTTCCCCGATCAGCTTAATCAGCGAGTTAACTGCTGTCATGAGTACGATAATCAAGGGGATGATGCCTGTTACAAAAGCCGTAAAGGTCTCACCGCCCGCTTTAAAGAGCGCCATAAAGCCATTCGCCAAGGCTGCTACTGTTTCCATGTTTTTCCCTGCCTTTCCCGTAAATGAGCATGATTTTTTAATCTGAGCAGTTCCTGTGCACAGGTTTCATCTGTTAAAAGCACATTGATAAAGCCTCCCTGCAAGGCCCCTAATACAGCCTGGGCTTTATAGGCACCGCCGGCAATGGCAATGCGCCGCGTGATCTTTTTAAACGCCGGCAGCTGCAAGCCGGCTACACGTTCGTTATACGCCCGGTACGGCTCCGTATTCCCGTCTTTGTCATAGTACTGCAGGGAAATATCACCTACAGCTCCAGCCTTCGAGAAGGCAGCCAGTGTCGTCCTGTCTACGTAACGCAAACGAACGGCCGTAGACTGGCTGTTATCTAACGTGCCAATACCAAATACGACCGTATCCAAATGTTCGTACATTTCAAAGACATGCCGCACTGCTTCTTCCCGCCGGAAGCCCTGCAAGACAGCAGGATCCGTAAATATGGCAGGCGAATAGAGCTGCAGCCGTTCGCCACCGAAACGACGGGCAAATTCGCCGGCCAAAAAATTGGCATGCGTATCGACCCCTTCGCCAATACCGCCGACAAGGGGGACAAATGTACAGTGAACCGGTTCCAGCGTATTACACGGTGCCTGAGCCACCTGGCGCAAGGTCAAACCCATGGAAATACCCACACAATCGCCGCCGTGCAGTACCCTGGCCAAATACGCCAAGGCTGTACTCCCCAGTGCGGCTCCGACAGTCCCATTCCCCGGCGTAGTCGCACCTGTACTTACGACCATGGCTTCTTTCAGGCCAAAAGCCTGCTCCAGCTGCTTTTCCAATATGCCTTGTGTACGTCCCTGGGGATTGATCACCTCAATACGGACGATACCCAATTCTTTTCCGGATTTCAGCATACGCGACACAGAGGGTCTGGAAACACCGAGACTCTCGCAAATTTCCTGCTGCCCCTTTTGTTCCTCGTAGTAGAGGCTGCAGCACTTGTAAATCAATCGCAGATCATCTACCAACTTTTTCATTTGTTCTATACCTTTCTTTTTGTAAATTTAACAGTCTTATTATACGAAGAAACGCATTGCTTGTCCAGTAGTTTTCAAAGCAGCCTTGCTATTCCCAGGCTGGCACGGTATAGTAAAAGAAATACACTTTTACATGAAAGGACCTTTTAGATGCTTACTTACTCTCTTCTTGCCTGTGATATGGACGGGACCCTCCTAGGGGACGACGCGTCTATTTGCCAGCGCAATATCCGTGTTATCCGTCAGGCCATGGCCGCAGGGCTGCACTTCGTTCCCTGCACAGGCCGTGGTTTTGAATCCTTAGGACCGGTACAAAAGCCGCTGGGCCAGTTTGGCAAAGCCGGCGAATACGTCATTTCCTATAACGGTGCCTTGATTACAGAAAATAAAGGCAATACTATTCTTTATGAAGACGGTTTACCGTGGGACCTGGCAGCTGCGCTATATGCCTATGGCACAGAACACAACATCACGATGCACGTCTATCCCTATGGTAAGGTCTACCTGTATAATTACGTTCCCTTTGAACGGGCATTTCTTGAAGGACGGATGCCGAATATAGAAACCTTCGAAAAAAGCCTCGATTTTCTGCGTGGCGAAACGATATACAAAATAGTCTATATGGATCCGGACATAGACACTTTAAATACGTACCGTCAGGACTTAGGCCCGCTCCTTGATGAGGTTACCGTCAGCTATTCCAGTAACCGCTACCTGGAATTCAACCATAAGCAGGTCACCAAAGGAACGGCACTCTTACGCTTAGCCCGATTGCTTGACATTCCGCAAGAAAGAACCATGGCCATTGGCGATAACATCAATGACATCGAAATGCTGCGCGCCGCCTCCCTCAGTGTAGGTGTACGTAACCTGAACCCAGCCATTGGGGCCTACTGCGACGTCGTAACGGACGCAGACAACAACGAAGGTGCCGTAGGCGAAGCCATCGAACGCTTTGTCCTCAAAGGCTGATAAAACGCAAAAAAAGCGCTATTGCTTCCTCCAAATGAAGAAATAGCGCTTTTCCTTTACCACCCCTTGCGGCCAAAGGTAAACCAGCTGTACAAGGGTTGTATATACAAATACACAGCCGCTGCCAGGCTTAGGACAGGGGCTTCCATCGTTGCCAAGGGAACGGCCGCGGCAATGCACCAGGGAATCAGTGCTGCACTGACGATAACCGTATCTTCCAGGGCAATCATCATATCCTCTTTTTCTGGCAGCACGTCGCGGCAAAGCTGATTCGTCAAGATAACAGCTAACGTTTGGGCACAGGAAATCATGCTGATAAAACAGGATACGACCCAAATACAGCCAAAAGGATTGAGCACCTTTGCCAAACGGGTAATGCAGCCACGCAAACGGTGCAATAAATCGGTCCGTTCAAAAATACCTGCATACGTAGCCGATAAGGCAATGATTGCAATGGACGGAACCATCGTGACTATACCTCCGCCATTTAGCATGGGCGCCAGCTCCGGACTGGCAATATGATAACCACTGATGAGCATAGGTAACAAAACGCCTATATCCATACCCTGCAACCACACTGCCAGCACTAAAGAAATGACGATGCTGACGGCTAATGTCTTTCGCACATCTATCTTAAACAGAGAAAAGGCAATAATGACCAAAGCCGGGACTAGCGTCAAGCCATTGAGATCAAAATATTGCCAAAATAAATCCTGAATTACGAGATTTACCGTTCCGCCTCCTTGGTGCCAGCCTAACACGGTGTAAATAAGGCAGCAAAGGACAAACGGGACAACAGCATGGCGGGCCATGTGGACGAGATTATGAAAAATATTCGTCCGTGTTACCGTCGCTACCAGAAGGGCACTCGTCGAAAGAGGCGAACAGCGGTCGCCAAAGAACGCACCGCTCATGACGGCGCCCCCTGTCAGTACAGGACTGACAGCCAGCAACTGGGATACGGACATACAAATAACGCCCATGGTGGCCACCGTACCAAAAGACGTTCCCGTCAGTACAGAAACGAGACAATTTAAAATAAAAGCCAGAACGATAAAGGCATCGGGCCGGATAACCTGACCTGCCAGGGCCACAATCATAGGCAGGGTACCACCGGCCCGCCAGGCCGTCGTCAGCATACCGATGAGCACCATGACGACCAAAATAGTCCGCACGGTGCGCAGGCCCCGCCACGAGACACGCAAAAGTTCCCCTGCAGTAAGGTGGCAATACAAGCCGTAAGCAAAAAAAATCACATACCCTGCCGCCAAGGCCCAAACAACAGAAATCCCCTGCAGCACACAGCCGATCAGGCAGGCAATAAACAGGGCTAATACAAGCCAATCCACAATACGCGCCTCCTCTACGGCCCTTATTGTACCACAGGGAAGGAATGAAACCAATAAAAAAAGACCCTAAAAGCAGCCTACTTTCAGGGTCGTTCGATTCATTATTTCAGTACATCTACCAGCAGTTCCACAATAAGGTTAGCTTCATGGGCGGCACAGATAGCGACGCGTGGCGCCATAAGTCCCCGGCCGGGGCAGGCATTTTTTGTCTGGTCACCGCAGATGTAGAAATGGTCTGTAATCTTTTTGGTTTGGATACGATTACTATCACCATAGCCAGCCATACCTGAGGCGGAAACGATATATGTATCCGGCATCTTTTCCAGCACCGTATGGACAAGCATCGTCTTGGCATCGGGATTGTCAAAGGCTTCGCAGATAATCTGCTCGTCCTTTAAGATTTCAGGTACATTTTCTTCCGTCAGGCGTACAAAGCTGGTCTGCACATCAATAAACGGGTTAATGTCTCGTAATTGTCTTGCCAGCGCATCTGTCTTACGCTGCCCCAGGTCGCGCACCATGTAAGACTGACGGTTGAGGTTACTCGCATCGACCGTATCAAAATCAATCAGGTGTAAATGACCTACACCTGTACGGGCCAAATAGACAGCTGCATTGGACCCCAGACCGCCCAGGCCGCATATGGCTACGCGGCCGGCATGCACTTTTTCATGTACCCGCGGCGTATGGCGGGAGCACATCATAGCTTCCAGTGCTGCCTTAGGTGGCAGCCGGTCCTTAGGAATGAGATATACTTCATCTCCCTCATTGAGAGCCGTATCCTCATCGGCAGCAAAGCCGTTAATAATAGCAATTTCCTGTCCTGCACCGTAAAGCCGGCGCAATTCCGTTACAGTACCACCTGTCCAGTTCAGATGCTTTCCATTAAATACGATTTTCAATACGAACACCTCACTATACAAAATAAAACGCACGGCGTCCTGACACCCTAGGTGGTGTCCCCGCCGTGCGTTTTCTTCTGTATTCAGTGTACTGCAACGTATATGTGCTGTCAACAAAAAACGGCCCGTAAGTATATACTCCGGGCCGCAGCAACCTTATTTATTTCTGCACTGGGATCCTTCTTTAAGTTCTTTCAGTTTATGCTGTTCTTCCGGCGGTAATGACACGCCGCAGCACCCGCCAGAGGTATTGCTGGCGTAGCCTTTGAACACTTCCGATACGATGTATTTTACTTTTTTTACTGATTCTATTCCCATGGTCAGCGCCTCCCTCATTCAGATGATCTAAAATGCTTTCCTTACATATTTATTATACTCATTTTAGCAGATATTTTCAATAGAAAATCGTTATCAATAATCACTTATTTTTTATCCATGCCAAAGGCAAAACCGGTCATGGATAATGCGCCTAATTCACAGTGGTCATTAAAGACCTGGGGAACTTCCCCTTTGGTTGCCCCCAGCACGTACACGAGCGGCATAAAATGATCCGGTGCCGGTACGGCGTAGCGGGCCTGCGGCAGCATGGTGTATTGCAATACAGCTTCATCAGCCCGCCGTACGACGGCATTGCGAATCTGATTGCTAAATTCTTCAGCCATAGGTGACCCGCCACGCATGTGCCATTCTACACGGGACAGGTTATGTACAATATTGCCACTGGCCACAATCAAATATCCTTCATCACGCAAAGGAGCCAAGCGTTCTCCTATGGCATAGGCTTCCGTCGTCGTCAGTCTCTGGGCCACAGAAAGCTGTACAACCGGTATATCTGCTTCTGGGAAAAGATGAACCAGAACGGTCCACGTGCCATGATCGATGCCCCACTCATCGTTTACAGTTACGTCATGGCCCAGCAGGGACTGTACCGATTTCGAAAGCGGCAGACACCCCTGCACGGGATAGACAACACGGTACAGTTCTTCCGGAAAGCCGTACATATCGTAAATCTGGCGTGGCTGCTTTGCTGTTTGCACATACGTATCCGGCGTATACCAGTGGGCAGAAATGGCAAGAATTGCCTTAGGTGTACCGAACTGCATGCGTATGTCCTTGCCAAGGGCTGTAAATTGCTGCGTCACTGGCGTATCTTCAAGAGCCATCATGGGACTACCATGACCGGCAAATAGAACAGGCATCTTCTTCATCAGAATTCCCCCTTCAAGTAATCGATAATTATTATTTATTAATATTATATCATAGAACTACTCGTTTGAAAACGCCACCCATACAGTTTTTTATACATTAGGCCTTGACAAGAGCGGCTTAATCCATTAGAATTAAAAGGCCAGCGGGACGTGGCGCAGCTTGGTAGCGCGCTTCCTTGGGGTGGAAGAGGTCGCGAGTTCAAATCTCGCCGTTCCGACCATATAAAAACCTTTGGACTTTTGTTCAAAGGTTTTTTTGTTGTGCAAAAAGAAAACCTTAGACCGGATCTTTCCCGTGCCGGCACATCGTGCCTCTAAAAAGGGATTCTGGTCTAAGGCTATTTTATGCTTTCATTAATCTACAGGCTGTTCTGTCTGTTTGCGGCTTTTAAAGAAAGGCAACGCGACTTCCGGGAATAAGGTATAACTTAAGATATCTTCAGGACTTGCATCGGGGAACCCTTCCTTTGCTAAAGCTTCTTTTGCTTTCCCCAATTCCGGTTCCAAATCGTCTGCCGGGCGATGATCAATTACCGGTTCATCACCAATACACATTTTACGGAATTCCTCCGTAATGGTACCGGGTACACGACCATATTTTCCGCGTACAATATCGCGTACTTCGTTCGTTATCATCTTATACCGGCCAAAGAGCACGTTCAAGGCCGCAGCTGACCCTGTAATCTGGCTGGTCGGCGTAACCAGTGGCGGATAGCCTAAATCGCGGCGTACATTTGGCATTTCAGCCAAAACTTCATCGAAGCGGTCTTCTGCCCCTTGGTTTTTGAGCTGATTGTATAAATTCGTCAGCATGCCGCCGGGAATCTGATATTTCCGTACAGCCGGATTGATCTGATTCGGCATGGTGAGCTTGAACTCTTCTGCCAGTTCCTTGCGGACCTTTTTAAAATGTTCCGTCAGCGGCCACAGGCGTTCCGTATCGATACCGGTGTCATAAATGCTGCCTTGCAGGGCCATAACCATCGTTTCCGTAGCAGGCTGGCTCGTAATTTCGCCAAAGGGCGACAAGGCCGTGTCGATAATATCAACACCGGCTTCAACGGCCTTCATGTAGGTCATTTCGCCAAAGCCGCAGGTACAGTGTGTGTGCAGTTCAATAGGAACGCTCAAATGCTTCTTCAGCATGCGTACGAGATTATATGCGTCATACGGTGCCAAAAGGCCGGACATATCCTTAATGCAAACGGAGTCGACACCCATAGATTCCAATTCACTGGCTACCTTTGTAAAGGATTCCAGCGTATGAATCGGGCTGATCGTGTAAACCAGCGTACCCTGAACGTGTACACTCTTCGTATCCTTAGCAGCTTTAATAGCAGCTTCCATATTGCGCGGATCGTTGAGTGCATCAAAGACGCGAATAATATCGATCCCGTTATCGACGGCCCGATTGACAAATTCATAGACCACGTCATCTGCATAGTGGCGATAGCCTAAAATATTCTGGCCGCGGAATAACATCTGCAGCGGTGTCTTTTTGACATATTTTTTAATCGTCCGCAGCCGTTCCCACGGATCTTCGTCTAGAAAACGCATACACGTATCAAACGTCGCGCCGCCCCAGCATTCCAGGGCATTATAGCCGATTTCATCCATTGCTTCCAGAACCGGAAGCATCTGCCGCAGGCGCATGCGCGTCGCCGCTATAGACTGATGTCCATCGCGGAGAACCGTTTCGGTAATTTTTACCTGTGCCATTTTATATCCTCCATCTGGTGTTGTTCGTTGCTTATCGTACCTGGCAAGAGGTACTAAAACACATATATTATATCACATTTATGCGTATTTAGACAGAGAGGAGGAACATACGCCAGGCTTGGCCGCCTCAGGTATGTTCCCCCTTATTCCCTCTTCTATGTATTCTTTTTTATATTACTGGCGGGCTCCAGCTTTGTCAGCAGCCAGAATAGCATCGTATACTTCGTCTGCCGTAATGTCGGCACGAACGTTTTTCGTGAATTCTTTCGGCGATGCAGCAATTTTGGCAGCCCGGCGCAGATCTGCTTCAACGAAATCCTTGAAGCCTAATTCAGCCAGTGTTGTCGGCAGGCCAACGGTCTGCATGAACCGGAGTACTGTATCCCATTCTTCCTGTGGTGCTTTTTCCAGGATAAGCTGTACTAAAAGGCCAAAGGCAACCTTTTCACCGTGCGAAGTACCATTAGCATGGATCTGAGGAATAGCGCCTAAGCCATCGTTGACAGCATGAGCAGCAGCCAGGCCACCGCAAATAGCGCCAAAACCGCTGAGGAAAATGCTGGCTTCTACTACGTTTTCCAGATCTTCGTTCACTTCTTTGTTTTCTACAGCCGCCAAGGCCTTTACGGAATGACCGAGGAGCAGGTCATAGCAAAGCTTGGCCATCGTCAAAGAGGTATGGGAGCAGTTGCCACGGGCCATGGTACGGGCACCTGTACGCCAGCAGGCACGGGCTTCGAAATACGTAGCCAGGGCATCGCCAATACCGGAAACGAGGTAGCTCTTGGGAGCCTGGGCAATAATACCCGTATCGACGAGAACGACGTCCGGATTGCGGAGCATGTTGATAACCTTAACGACAACGCCTTCTTCGTTGTATACGACAGAAAGGCCTGCACAAGGAGCGTCGTTCGAAGCAATCGTCGGCAGAATAACGCAAGGAATACCACCCATGAGAGTAGCTACTGCTTTTGCCGTATCAATGGCAGTACCACCGCCAGCGCCGATAATGACGTCACAACCTGCTTCTGTACCATGTGCTACAGCCGTATCAATGGCTTCCATCGTGCACTGATTGTAGAATTCGGAATATACCACTTCTTTTTCTACGCTTGCCAATGCAGCTTCTACACGGTCTCCAATGCGGCTCTTATTATGTTCAGAGCAAATGAGCAGGAATTTATTGCCTAATTTCTTGACAAATTTACCTAAATTATCTAATTCTCCTGCACCTTGAATATACTGACCCACATCTCTGAGTACTACTGCCATTTCTAAATCCTCCTTGAGTTCTGCACAACATATAAATTTCTTTGTAAAATATTAACACACGTATGACCTGATTTTACCACATCCCCGCCGGAAAAGGAAGAATTTTATACGGTTTTACGTATCAATTTGTATATTCGTATCATTTTTTCCACTATCTTTTGACAGTGTTTGTCATCTATATTACAATGAGAGTATCAAAAAAAGAAAGGGGGATTGTAATATGGCATTAACAACCCAAGCAATAGAAGATGTTCTTGATCGAGAAATCCGTCCTATTCTGGCCGCCCATAACGGCAACGTCGTTTTGCAGCGTTTAGAAGAGGGAAACGTATATATCCGCCTGACCGGTATGTGCAGCGGCTGTCCTTCGGCGACGATTACGACAGAAGAAATCGTTGCCGAACGATTAAAGGCTGCCTTCCCGGAAATTGAAGATGTCATCCTCGACACCAGTGTGAGCGATGACCTTATTGCCCAAGCCAAGGCAATCCTTAGCCAGCGGCACCACTAGGAGGTACTATGGTTATTGGAATCAAATACTGTGGCGGCTGTAACAGCACGTACGACCGTGCAGCTGAAGTACAGCGCCTGATGGCAGACTTTCCAGAGCACACCTATATCTACGCCCAGCAGGGTACGACAACAGCCGATTACTGGCTCATCGTCTGTGGCTGTCCTGTCGTCTGTGCCAATACAGACGGTCTTGTAGCCCGCAAAGACATGATCGTCCTGCAGGCGGCCGACGATTTTAAAGCACTCCGAACGACCCTTGCTGCTGCCAAAGCAGACCCTATGTAGTATAAAAGACCGGTTCCCAACGGTAGTACCTACTGATATGCTCCCTTCTAGGTAGACATGAGAAATAATAAAATCTCACTCTACTTGGAAGGGAGCATTTAATATGCATAGAACTAAGGTTTGTGCAGAAGAAAAACTACATACGGTGCT
>NZ_JACOGK010000016.1 GCF_014269395.1 Megasphaera hominis | reverse complement strand
GTACAGAGGATTTGTTTACTGACAATCGTGCTACAGCATGAGATACTGATTCTTTTCCTGCAAGAATATCTAGCACCGTATGTAGTTTTTCTTCTGCACAAACCTTAGTTCTATGCATAATAAATGCTCCCTTCCAAGTAGAGTGAGATTTTATTATTTCTCATGTCTACCTAGAAGGGAGCATATCAGTACCCTGCGATGGCTGGCCATATAGTTTGTTTGTATAAAACATAAGAACTAAATATGAGTCATTCCTCACAAAAAAACACGTATTACAATCTTAGGCTCTTAGAAAATGCAGAAGAGCGGACGCTTTACCGTTGTGGGGGGTTAGGTAAATGGTCCGCTTTTCCGAAGTGAGGAGGGTTTGTATGCTTTTGCATAGGGAAGTTATACCTCTTTCTTAGTATAACTATAAAATGCACTAATGGTTCTGCCAATTATACGAATGTATACATTTTCTGTTATAAGCTGAAAAAGCAGGCATTTTTGAAGCTGTTTCATGGCATTTGATTAAAATCGAATATCGAAAAGGCTTTCTCCGAGAGCGGAGAAAGTGGTTCTGAAAGAACCGATAGAGGTTGAGTATACAAAAATCAACCGCTTTTAGGACCAGTTGCTTCGCACTTACCCATATCCACGTTTAGAGCTACTAACCGGCTACAAGATTGAATTGCAGCTGGCTTTCTCCGAGAGCGGAGAAAGTGGTTCTGAAAGAACCGATAGAGGTTGAATCCACAGAAATGCCCCTTCAGGCCCGTCTCCCCCACAGGTGGCGCTTTTTTTAGAACGCCCTGCTTACGGTGGCACTGTAGGTCACGCCGCGTTGTACGCCTGCCCAGCCTGTGACGTGAAGGTCAGCGCCCCAGTCGTGATCTTTATCGATTTTGCTTTGCCAGCCCAGTTCCAGCATGCCGCTTGAGCCTTTGACACCGGCTGCGGGCGTGTCGAAGGTGCCGTAGCGGGCGTTAGCGTTGTCGCCAAATTCGTAGTTCCAGGCGAGGCCTGCATAGTACGACGTCGTCGGGCTCACGTCTTTGGTCCAGCGGAAGCCCAGTCGCGTACGGTACGAATCCACGTTATCAAAATCGTATTGCGATGTACCCAGGTCACTGTGCATCTGCACGGAGTCACTGCCCAGGTGGGTCCAGAAGACCTTGCCGTAGTAGTCGATGGAAGCCGTGTCTTTCTTGTCGATCTTCCCTGCTCCTAACATAGCACTGACGTACGGGGCGCTCGTGTCGTAGCTGGCCATGTGCTTACCGATGACGCCGTGGAAGTCGCCGTTCGTGCGGCCGGCACGGACCATGGCTTCGTAGTGAATGCCGCTAGCCAGGTCTCTGCGGGCCAGGAGGCCGGCACCGATGTAGCGTTGGTCGCCGTCGCCGCGGGCTCCGTTATCGAGGTGGCTCGTGTAGTTGCCGTTACCATATTCTAAGAACGGCATGAGCGTGTCTGTATGGCCTTTTTGGCTGGTCCGTTTGACGAAGCCTATGTTGGCGTTGAGACCGTACGTGTCGACGTAGGATCCTGTATCAGCACGCAGGTCGTGGCCGCCTACTACCAGGTAGGGCGTGAAGTCACCTTTGGTGGCGGCATCGCCGTTCCAGGCAGTGAGAGCGCCGTCGTAGGCGGCAGTAGCGGCAAAGTCGCTACCGGTGTTGACAAGGTTCATCGCTGCGGCCCGGTCTTCGGCGAAGAGTTTCGTGTCAGCGTTCAGGGTCGGCTGTGTGCCTTTGGGGATGCCCAGAACGACGGTGTTATCGTCTTGCTTCCAAATGGAAACCTTACGCTGCAGGAAGGCCGCATCAGTGACGACGTCTTTGCCGTCCAGCATGGTGTACGTGGCGCCTGTATCCTGCAAAGCATGGGTTCCGGAAATGAGGTCGATGACCTGGCCTTCGCTGAGGTTCATCGTTTCTTCTACACCGGCCTTGACCGTGGCGTCCGTCAGGTCCGCTGTGCCTGTGACGGTGAGGACCGTATCACCAGCGGCGGTGCCTGCCGGGACGTAGAAGTTGTAGTTCTGGAAGTGATCCAGGTTGGCGACGCTATTTCCTTTGGCGTAGACATTGAGCGTATTGCCTGTACTTTCGGTTTGGCCAATGCCGCCGTAGAGGTTCAGGTTTTCCCCTACTAAGGCTGCGTAAAGGTTGACCACGTTGTCGCTAACTGCGGCCGAGTCGGATTGGCCACCGATGATGCTGTCCGTGACGGTGCCACCGTAGTAGTTCACTGTGTTGCCATTGGCATCGCTCTGGGAAACATCTGGGGCTGTGATGGCCGCGGAAACGTCAGCCAAGGTGGTGATGACATCAGTTAAAGAATTCTGCAGGTCGCTGCCCGTGCCCAGGACGCCGGTGGCGCCGCCGTAGACGCTATCGACGGTGCCACCGGCCAGGTTGACTGTATTTCCTGTAGCCTTGCCGTAGCCGGAGACGCCGCCGTAGAGGCTGGTTGCTTGCGAGTCCGTGCCCATAGTGACAGTGTTCGCATCTGCTGTGCCTTGGAGGGCCAGGCCGCCGATGACGTTATCCGTTACCTTGGTTTTCGCCAGGGTGACTGTATTTCCTTGAGCTGTGTCCGTATGGGTCCGCTTGAAGGTGATGTCAGATTCGCCGAGGACATCGTCCACGGTGATATTGACCACGGCTGCGCCGCCAAGGACGGAGGAGGTGATGGTACTGCCGAAAAGGCTGACCTTGTTGTCATTGGCTGTGCCGGTGGCAGTTAAGGTGACGGTGCCTGGTGTGCCCGCAGCCTCATCACTTTTTTCACTTTCGGCGTCCAGGCTCATTTCTATAGCACCGCCCAGGACGTATCCGGACTGATAATCGGTCAGGGCGACTGTATTGTCATCACTGGCATAGGTACCGGTATAGGAGCGGGTATCTGTAGCCGTTGTAGGCACTGCAATGGAAATGCTCCCCTGTACCCGGCCGCCATAGACGCCATCCACCGTGGATATAGTCGGCGTAGCGGCGTCACCTTGCATGGTGACTGTATTGCCCGTGGCGGACAGCTGCATTTGCGCCGTCGTCTTATAGCTGGGAACGAACGGGCCGTATTCTCCGTCCATTTCAACCCAGCCGCCGTGGATGGTGCTATTGCCTTCTTTGGAAAAGCCGTAGACATCCTCCACAGCTACGGTATTGTTATTACAACTCTGCGAGAGTGCGCCTGCCGTATCCAAAACAAAGGCATAATACGTATCTGCATAGCCGCCGACAACAGATCCCAGGATTGCCACATTTTTTACGCTAACCTGGTTGTCATTGGCATTACCGCCTTCGGTATAGCCACCTGCTATGTATCTTAGACGTTCCCCATAGCCTGTATTAGGTCCTCCTAGAGACCAATTAGCCTGCGCGTCCGTACCGGTATCGAGGATCTTCCCTGTCATGGAGACCTTATTGCCGTTGGCATCACCGTAGGTTGTATAGCCACCGTTGATGTCAATGGAATGATTCGGCGTATCCAGCTGGTAGGTAATGGTAACCGTATTATTGTTGGCACTAGATGGTTTCATGATGGCAGCTCTTTCATCCATAGTAAGACTATCATCGTAAAAAACACCCATGCCCTCGATATAGCCGCCGTAGACTCCGCTTTCAGCGGCTGTATTCACCAAGGTCACGGTGTTGCCATTGGCTTCGCCTTGTAAGGGGCTTGGTATCCATTGTGTATAAATATAGTATTGATCGAGAGCTAACCCACCGTAGATAACGAGTTCCACTTGGGAGTTTTCCAGGTATACTGTATTTCCATCAGCAGTGAGGAAGGTCACTTTATCCGGATGTGTCGCATACGAATTGGTGCCATAGTCTTCCGGTATCCAGTTATGGCCGCCATAGAGATACCCGGCCACAGTTGAATTCGTAACATTTACCGTATTGCCGTCTGTATGGATGATGAGCTGGGGAGAAATGGTGATATGGTTATTATCAAACCCATCATAGGTGAAGAGATTGCCTTCCGCCATGCCGCCGCAGATTTCATACACTATGCTGTCTGCTACGGTGACCGTGTTACCGCTGGCCTGTGCGGTCAAGGTCACAGGCACGGTAACGGTCTCATCAGTTTTACCATCGAATTTTACTTCTGTATAGCCTGCGGCGTGGCCGCCATAGACAATCCATCTGGGTGTATATGGATCAGTTAATTTAGATTCAACCAAGGCACTTACGGAGACGGTGTTGTTGTCCGCTGTATAGGCGGCAACGTAGGCCTGGGACAGGTCATTGAGCGTAAGCTGATTGTAATCGATCAGGTTATCCGGATCCGCATTGATGCCGGAAAGTCCGCCGTAGATGGTTTGCCACGCTGTGCTGGTCTGGTTATTTACAGTGGCCGTATTGCCGCTGGCTGCGCCGTAATGGGAAAAACCGCCGGCCATCGTATCGCCGGTAATGGCACCCTTGGTGTCCACCGTCAGGATATTTCCTAGGGCATCGCCGCCAGCGGCGTAGCCGGCGTAGACATTGCCCGTAACAGAGCCGGGGGTGCTGATGGTCAGCTGATTGCCGACGGCATTGTCCCCTGCTGCTGTTGCTTTACCGCCGTAGACGTCTTCCGTTTCTGTTGTGGTTATGGTCTTGGGCTCTTCGGTGATGTCTTGTGCATAGAGCGGTGTGGTGGACATGGTCGTGGTTAGGAGTGTAGCCATGATGGAGGCGTAGAGTATGATGTTCTTTCTTTTCATGATTTCTTCCTTCTTCCCAAAATGCAAATCGAGATGATTGCAGTACTCACATACTTATTATAACAAAAATAGATATATTTTACTAATCTGATATAAGTGTAAAAAAGGAAAGCCCCGCTCCGCCAGGACTTGATTTGTATCTGGCGGAGCGGTGTGAGATTTTTTTTGAGTACGTGCTTCAAGTTCACTGCATTCCCATTTAGAATGCCCTGGTCACAGAGACACTGTACGTTACGCCTCGCTGTGTGCCGGCCCAGCCGGTAAGATGGAGATCGGCACCCCAGGGATTATCCTTTGTGGCTTGACTTTCCCAGCCGATTTCTAGCATGGCGCTAGAACCTTGGGTGCTTGGACTCGGAGTGTTGAAGTTGCGGTATTTGGCATGGGCGTCGCCACCAAATTCGCAGTCCCAGGCGAGGCCTGCGTAGTACGACTTCGTTTCGCTCTGATGTTTTGTCCAGCGCAATCCCAAACGCGTGCGATAGGAATTGATGCTATCGAAATAATAGCCGGCTGTGCCCAGGCTGTTGTGCACGACGACGCTGTCACTAGATAGGTGATCCCAGAAAAATTTCCCGTAAAAGTCATAGCTTGCGTTTTGACCGGCAGGAACAATTTTACCTATACCCGCCATAGCGCTGACATAAGGCGCACTGCTATCATAGCTTGTCTGATACCCTGCAATACGTCCCTTGAAATCACCCTGTAAGCGGCCAGCCCGGACCATCCCTTCATAATGAAGGCCATCACTTTGATCGCGGCGGACGATGACGCCACCGCCGATGTACCGCTGGTCGCCGTCGCCACGGGCTCCGTCATCGAGGTGGCTGGTGTAATTACCATTGCCATATTCGATGAAGGGCAGGATGGTATCGGTATGGTTTTTGCCGTATAGCCGGCGGACGAGGCCCAGGTTGGCGTTGAGGCCTTGTGAGTCTACGTGCGAACCTGTGTCTGCACGCAAATCGTGACCGCCTAGAACGAGGTAGGGCGTAAACTGACCGCGTATGCCGTGTTCGGCTGCATAGGCTGAGATGGCACCGTCATAGCCATTGGTGGCTGCGAAGTCAGCAGCCGTCGTCAAGGTATGCATGGCTGTGGCACGGGCTTCAGCAAAGAGCTTCGTGTCGGGTGAGATGTGCCACGGTGTCGGTTCAGGTGTTGTGTCGTCATGAGCGTCAGAATTGTCACTCTGATTCGTATCAGGTTGTGGTTCCGGATCGTCCTTTGTGTCAGAATTATCGTTCAGGCCATCATTGGGTTGTGGTTTCGGGTCGTCCTGTGGTACTTCCTGCCAGGCTGGCAAGTCCATGACGATGGTGTTGTCATCTAGTTGTCTAACCTGAGCGCTCGCTACGAGATATGCCGGTGTGATGACTTCGGCTGAGTTTAGGAGCCCGTACGACGTAGTGTCGTCTACGTTTAGGGTATTGGCATAGAGCAGGGTGATGGTTTTGGGTGTGTCGCCTAGTACCTTATCGCTTTGGAGGCCGGCTCTGATGTTGGCGCCTTTGAGTTTGGCTGTGCCCATGACAGTGAGCATCGTATCGTCCGTTGTCATATCAGCCGGAACGAGGAAATTGACGTTTTGGAAATCGTCTATATTGGCTACGGTCAATCCTTTGGCGTAGACGTTGAGGGTATTGTCCGTGCTTTGGCCTGTGCCTGTATCGTTGACCCAGCCGCCGTAGAGGGTGGTGGCAGCAAAGGTCCCTCCTTTGAGGTTGACACTATTTCCCGTAGCATTACCAGCAGCTGCGTAGCCGCCGTACACATCAGCGTTTACAGTACCGCCGCTGATGGTGACTACGTTTTCTGAGGCGTCGCCAGTGCCTTTTGTTTCACCACCATATATATTCTTTCCTATGGAGCCGCCTTCTATATTTACTTGATTTTCCGTGGCAGTGCCTGCACCAGCTTCCGTAAGGGATGAACCACCGTAAACATTACGCGTTACTTTCGCGGTACCTGAAATGGTTACAGTATTTTGCTTTACCGAACCAGTAAATGCGGCTCCCCCGCTAACGTCTATGTCAACAGTCCCACCGCTAATATTGATGCTATTCTCTTTAGCATCGCCTAAGCCTTGATTCAGTCCGCCAAAAGCAGCCAATTCTACTGTGCCCCCAGTCATAGTAATGGTGTTATTAGATACATCTCCTTTAGCTTGTTTCGTAGTATCAAGGTCAATCAAACCACCTGCAATATTACTCCAAATATAACTTTCATCCTTAATATTCAATTTATTATCCGTGACTGATCCATATCTTGAATAGCCACCTGAAACAAATATACCATATCGCGCAGCACCATTACCTACAATGGTGCTGCCACTGAGGGTTACAGAATTGTTAATGGAATCGCCAGACTTATTTGCCAGTCCTCCATATACAGTGCCTAAGTAAACTTTGCTATTATTACTACCTTTGATGGTTACTTTATTATTCTTAGCACTGCCATTGTACGAATAGCCGCCATAGACATTCATTACAACCTGTGTATTTTCCAAAATCACTTCATTGTTTGATGCCTCGCCGGTGCCTTCTGTATCACCGCCTATAACATTGCCAGTTGCGATGCTCCCATACGTTGTAACCACATTGCCCGTAGCTGAAGCTGTACTTGATTTTGAATTAATGTAACCACCATATACATCACCGTAGTTATAATAGTCTAGATCACCGGCAATGCCTCCATTCAAAATCATGGTATTTTTTGTCGCTGCCCCATTTTCTGCATAACCGCCGTACGCATTCCCAACGACAGTGCCAGGATACTTAATAGTCAGCTTGTTCCCTACTGCATTATCCCCAGAGGTGTCAGCTTTGCCACCAAATGCATTCCCGGTCTTAGTATCGCTAATTGTTTGCTCAGGATTCGTAATATCCGCTGCCTGTGCTGAGAAGGTTCCCACACCCGAAGCCAGGAGCGTTAACATGACTGATACATATAGCAAGCCCTTCCGATTTCCCATAACTTACCCTCCTATTTCAAAATAATTTATTCAAGAACATTTTGCTTTATATATATTATAACTAAAAGAGATAAAACTTTCTATAGCATATAAGTATTTTTTCTTGTCTTTTAGATAAAAACAGCAGGCATTTTTGTATTTAGAAAATGCCTGCTGTATAAAATGCTTCACATCATCTGTCCCACAGGAGGATCCTGATTGGCTTCCTTTGCTGGAAAAGTGGTACAAAACGGTAATGTACGCTGATCGGAGCGCATTATTTTTTCATCAGAATGCTCTGCCGATAGTCAGTGTGTAGTCAATGCCCTTCTTCATGCCTACCCAGCCTCGGAGTTTGACATCTGCGTTCCAGGGATTGTCTTTGTGACTTTGGCTGGACCAGCCCAGTTCCAGGAAACCGGCGTCACCCTTGCCATCTTTTTCGGGGAGATTGAAGTTGTTGTATGTGGCTCGGGCTGTGCCGTCGAATTCATGATCCCAGCCCAGGCCTACGTAGTAGGTTTGGTTTTCCTGGTAATGCTTCGTCCAGCGGAAGCCGATACGCGAGCGAATGGAGTCGGCGCTGTCGAATTGGTATTGGGCTTTGCCCAGGTCGCTGTAGATATCTACGTCGTCACTAAAGATATGGGACCAGAAGAGTTTCGTGTAGATGTCGTAGTTGTTGTCTTTGTGGGTATAGAGCTTGCCCAAGCCCAGCTGTGCTGCGACGTAGTTCGTGTCCGTGTCGTAGCTGATGTGGTGGCCGGCGATATCGGCGTGGTAGTCCGTATTGAGCTGGCCCGCGCGGAGAACGGCTTCGTAGTGCAGGCCGTCTGTGCGGTCTCTGCGAACGAGAATACCGGCGCCAATGTACTGTTGGTTGCCGTCACCGCGGGATCCTTGGTAGCGTTCGGTGTAGTTGCCGTTGCCGTATTCTAAAAACGGCATGTAGGTGTCGATGTAGTCGTCGTGGTACGAGCGTTTGACGAAGCCCAGTTCGCTATTGAAGCCTTGGGTATTCGTGGTCGAGTCTGCGTCGTAACGGAGGTCATTGCCTCCTAAGAGGACGTACGGTGTATATTTCTTCCAGACTTCGTGGTCTTCCCAGCCGGCATCGCCGTAGTTACCGCCCATGTTGCCTCTGACGCCGGTTTCTGTATTCCAGGCAGCGATTGCGGCTTCATAGCCACTGGTAGAAGCCGTGTCTGTAACATCTGTGACAGTGCTGATGGCGCGGTTACGTTGGGACGTCATGAGCTTGGTCGCCGGGATGACGGTGCCCTTACTGTCTTCCGGGATGTAGAGGACGATGGTTTCCGGGTCCTGCTTTTTGATGAGGACGTCGTAGCGGACGAGGCCCGGCGTGACGACGTAGTCGCGGTCCGGCATCATACTGTACGTCGTGCCACTGGTCGTGTCGATGGTATTGGCATCGTGAATAAGGTTGATGTGCTGGCCCGGTCGCAGGCCGACGCTTTTTGCGACGCCGGCGTTGATAGCGGCGCCGTGGACGTCAGCCGTCTGCGTGACTTCCAGGACCGTGTCATTGGCCTGGGTTTCACCCGGTACGTAGAAATTGAGGGTCTGGAAATAGCCCAGGTTTTCGACGGTGTTGTTGGTCGTGTACATATTGAGCGTGTTGTTCGTGCTCTTCGTGATAGCCGCCGGTGTATAGCCGCCGTAGAGGCTCATCATGACACCTAAGGTGCCGCCGTAGACATTGACCGTATTGCTGTCGGCTGCGCCGTCTTTCGTGTAGGCTGCGGCGATGAGATTTGTATTTTCTTCAGCCGCATCGGTCGTACCGATGGTGCCGCCATAGATGTCCAGGGTGTTGCCAGAAGCATCGCCTGCCGGGGTCTGGCCAGCTACAACATCTTCCTCTACCGTGCCGCCGTTGATGGTGACGGTATTCTTAGATGACGAGCCGCCTAGCTTATTGTTGCCGCCGATGACGGTGCCAGCTGTGACGCCGTCGCCCAGGGTGACCGTATTGCTGTCTGTCGTACCTTGTGTATCTTCATCACTATCTTTTAGCCAGCCGCCGTAGAGTTTTTCTATCGTTACCGTGCCGCCGCTGACAGAGACCTTATTTACATTGGCACTGGGAGAGATAGTGATGATGGATTCCGTTTCATCATCATAATATTCCAGTTCCTCGCCTTCCGATATGCCGCCTGTGATTTCCTGCAGCTTTGTAAGGGAGGAATCGCTTATGGACACTTCGTTGTCATCTGCCTGGGTGGAGCTGCGGCCGCCATAGATGGACTCTGTATCTGCTGCTGTGCTCTTGGTTATTTTCACCGTATTATCATTGGCATAATAGTAGCCATAGCCGCCGGCAATGGCTTTTGCCCCTGTTACATTCACGCCGGTCAGGGAAAGGTCGTTGTCATTGACCAGTATTCCCATATATCCACCGACAATAGCAGGACCACCACCATAGGCCTCTCCTGTAAAGGACAGGGAGCCGCCGGTAATAGACGTGGTATTATGCTCTACCTTACCAGCATAAGATTCTGCCCCAATAAGCTGGGTTATATTGGTGAGGGTTGTATTTTCCAGGGTCAGCTCATTGTTGTTGGTAGTTGTGTCTCCATAGGCCCCTATAAGGGTTCCCTGGTTGAAGGTCAGATGGCTGTTATTCTTGATGGTAAAGGTATTCCCAGCGGCAGTACCACCACTAGCGCTGCCATAAAGGTATTTAAGGCCCGTTATGTCCGTAGCATCGATAGTAATAGTATTGTCATTGGCTGCTGTATCGGACTCCGTATAGGCACCTAACATTTCCAGGTCATTTCCCTCAAGGATAGAGTTCTTCAAAGAAAGGGTGGTGCCGGAAACAGAGCCGTCTTCAGAATGGCTGCCGTATATGGTGGTGACATTTTTAATGGTGGCATCGGTAATTGACAGTGTGTTGCCAGCTTCTTCCGTGCTGCCCGTTTCTTCGGTGTTAACGCCTGCCCGGGTCTGGCCCTCGGCGCCTATGATGGTCAGGCCATCTTCTGCGCCTGTGATGGTGACATCACTGATGGAAACGGTATTGCCCAGGGCTTCTGCTTTTTCTGCCGGTTTTTTTTCATCCAGGTAGGCCTTGCCGCCGATGATGTAGGAAATATCATTCAGCTCTGCACCTTTGCCGGAAATGGTGACGGAGTTGCCCGAGGCGGAGCCATTGGAGGCTTCGCCGCCGATAATCCGGCTAGCCGTATCTTTATCGCTATGCAAATACGATTTCTGCTGGGTTTTTCCATCATAGGTAACTTCATAAAAAGAGGTCCCTAAGGTGACGTTTGTGTCGCTCAAGGTAACGGAGTTGCCTGAGGCTTCGGAGAGGGCCCAGCCGCCATAGATGTCGGAAATCCCATCTGTAATGGTGCTATGGCTGATTTGCACACTATTCCCGGAGCTGGTACTGCTTGTTAAGTAGCGGTTATTAGCGGAGAAACTCGGTGGTGCCATGCCGCCGGCGATGAGGCCTTGGGGTGGATCATTAAACTCTGTCATAATTCCCCATATGTCTCCTACAGAAGCTCCTATGGTGCCACCATAGACAGAGACCGTATTATCGTTAGCCGTTGGGTTGTCATGGATGCTGCCAGACCGCCCTACTGTATAGCCACCCACGAGCGTATTGCCAATCACAGTTGTTGTGGAGTAATCCGCTTTTCCTACGGCAACAATATTGCCTGTAGCATCAGCATAGATAGCTTCACCGCCGATGATCTTGCTGGCAGTGCCGCTGATCAGGGTTGCTTCATTATCCAGGGCATTCCTCATGGCAGCACCGCCATACACGGCGCCTCGGATTGTCGTTGCACCGGAGGTGGTTTCCTGGATGGTTATCTCATTGCCTATGGCATCACGGTAGAAGCATAGGGCAGCAAAATCTGCTCCGGAGTGATCGGTAGGTATCATGATGTCATGCTCCGTCGAGGATACACCACCGGCGGCTACATAGAGGTTGCTGTCGGTAATGTTTACAATATTTCCATTGGCGTCGCCATCGCTTTTCGCTGCTTCAGCCTCTTTATTGATTTCCGTACCGATAGGATCCTTTGTATCGCCATTTGCAAGCCCGCCTATGGCATATACCTTTCGTTCGCTATTGGCGACATTGACGTGGGTCAAGGTCAGGACGTTTTCATTGGCACTGGCCAGGTTCATGCCATTGCCCCCATAGATTTCTACGCCATTATCCCCATCCTTTCCACTGGTATCCGGGCCGATGGTAATGTTGTCTAAGGTTACGTGGTTTTTATTGGCTTCTTGAAAGTAGGCGCTGCCGCCTACCACGGTATTGGTCAAAGTACTATTGCGCATGACTACGGTATTTCCGGTGGCCTGTCCTTTCATCGAGCGGCCGCCGTAGACGCTGTCGTAGGTACCGCTATCTCCTGACGTGGCATAGGTACCAACCGCTTCCTCGTCGGCGCTGGTGCCGATATAAACGGCATTGCCCGTTACATTGCCTGCAGCAACAAACTTATCATAAACAATTCCTATTTTACTCCCCGATGTAGTTGTCGCACTGCCCCACACATAAGCAGCGCCGCCATAAACAGATACGGCTGTTCCATCCGCAACTGAGGTCGGGTTCACGGTTACCGTATTCCCTGCTACGGTAAAGCTCTCGTTAGAAACCGGAATAGCCAAAACAGATTCAGCAGTCGCCACATTCCAATCGATCAAATAGCCGCCGAAGATGGAAATACTGCCAGCACCGTCGCCCAATAGCGTGTCAGACACGGTAACGGTGTTGGAGCTGGCTGCCGTCATGGTTGCATTCTCTTCCTCCCGGACCAGGCCGCCAAAGATGTCCGAGCCCGAGGGTTCTGAAGTAATGATACCGCCGCTAATGGTCAAGGTATTGTTAGAAGCGGTATTTGTATCCTTATTGCCGATGGCCGGGTTGTCCATATTAATCTCTCTAATCCCATAGCCACTGGTATCACCGGTTTCAGCCTGTACCTGGTCACCAGTAAGGGAAATGGCTGCCGCCTGAACGGGCGGAGCTTGCAGCGTAACGCCTAGGATACTTGATAAGATGAGTCCGCTAATGGTGCTTCTACTATGTTGTTTCATTTTCATTCCTCCCCATAATTCTTCACGAAAGTCCGCACTGAAGCTGCTTATCTCCCCATTGATAAGTAACTAGTATTATATAATTACATTATAATATAATTTATTTTAATATGAAATATAAAATAGTATATTAGTTTTGCATATTGCAAAAAAAGCAATCTCTCTTAGTAGTTTGCCGTAGCAAATTGACCAAAAGAGATTGCTTTTCGTCTTTCCTATTGTCCTGTTTGGGACAGTCTGTCCACAAGCAAGACCATTATGGCGTTAGATTTTTCGCGTAATGGTTGCACTATACGTGAAGCCTTGTTTCATACCGGTCCAGCCAGTGACTCGTATATCAGCACCCCAGGGGTTTTCTTTCGTCGACTTGCTCTGCCAGCCCAGTTCCAGGAATTCACTGGATCCTTTCATGCTAGCGTCCGGTGTGGTGTAGTCCTGATAACGGGCCTTGGCTTTGCCGTCGAATTCGTAGTCCCAGCCAATGCCGGCGTAGACCGTAGTCACATCCCGGTCAAGGTGCTTCGTCCAGCGGAAGCCTAAGCGTGTACGCAGGGAATCTACGTGTTCCAGGTCATATTGGGCGTCGCCCAGTTCGCTGTGCAGGGTGACTGTATCGCCGTTCAGATGGGACCAGAAGAATTTCCCATACATGTTGTATTCGTTCGTGTCGTCCTTATAAATTTTGCCTAAGCCTACGTGAGCCGCAATGTAGCGCGAGCTCGAGTTATAGCTCATGCGGTAGCCGGCAATGCGGCCGCCGTAATCACCACTCATGCGGCCAGCCCGGATGAGGCCTTCGTAGTGAAAACCGTTGTTCATGTCCCTGCGAACGAGAATGCCTGCACCGACATAATGCTGGCTGCCGTCACCGCGGGAACCGTTTTTCCAGCTCGTATAATTGCCTGTCCCATATTCGAGGAAAGGCATGATTGTGTCAGCATATTCCTTTTGGAAGGACCGTTTGACGAACCCCAGTTCACCGTTAAAGCCGTTCGTGTCGATCGTCGAGCTCGTATTATAGCGCAGGTTGTGACCGCCAAGCATGACATAAGGCGTAAATTTCGCTTCTACGTCGTGTTCTTCCAGCCAGGCTCCCGGTGCGGCCGGTGCGTTCGGCTGCCAGGCCGTCCCAGTACTTGCACCTGCCCCTGCAGACGGGGCTGCACTCGCTGCCGGTGCCGCCATAGGCGCTTCACTGACCATGGGCGTTGCCGGTGCTGCTGCCGCCATAAGGGGATGCGACACGGCACTGCGAGCCAGCATAGGCGTTGCTACGGCCGAAGTCATGACGCCAAGCGTATCGGCTGCCGCATTTTCCGTCGTCCGCAGCATAGCCGCATCATGCTCTTCCTTCCACGCCGTGAGGGCTGCTTCAAGGCCGTCCGTAGCCGCAATATCAGAGCCGCTAGATACGGTCGAAGCCGCGCCGGCTTGCTGCGTAGAAATGATCTTTGTATCGTCACTGATAATGGGTTTGCTGTCTTCCGGAACGTAGAGAACGATCGTGTTGGCATCTTGTTTCTTAATGAACACCTCCCGTTGCAGGAATGCGCCGTCTGTGACGATATTCTTGCCTGCCATGACGCTGTACGTCGTATTGTCCGTATTAATTGGCTGATTGCCGTCATGAATCAGGTTGATGACCTGGCCCGGACTAAGCTGTGTCGTACTATATACGCCGGCATTGATGGCCGCGCCGTGTACGTCGGCATTGCCCGTTACTTCCAGCATAGTTTCTCCTGCCTTTGTATTTTCAGGGACGTAGAAATTGAGGGTCTGGAAATAGCCCAGGTTTTCGACGGTATTTCCCTTAGTGTAAAGGTTGAGCGTATTATCTGTGCTTTCAGTCTTGCTATAACCGCCATAAAGGCTCATCATATTGCCTAAGGTACCGGCGTAGATACTGACTGTGTTTTCATTGGCAGTACCGTCTTTCGTATAGCCACCAGATATAAGATTGCCGTCTGCCAGGTCATTACCGGTATCATCTACAGCGTTAGTCGTACCGATTTCCCCACCGTAAATGTCCAGTGTGTTGCCATTCGCGTCGCCAGCAAGCGTTTCCCCGGCGATGACGGTTTCTTTGATTGTGCCGCCATTAATAGTGACGGCGTTCTTCGACGAAGAGCCGCCCAGCTCATTATTGCCGCCTATGACCGTGCTGGCTGTAACGCCGTCGCCCATGATAACAGTATTGCTGTCTGTCGTGCCTTCTACGTCGTTTTTTGAATCCTCATTCCGTAGCCAACCTCCATAAATCCTGGAAACGTCGACAGAGCCACCGTCGATACGGATGCTATTGTCATCCGCACTAGGCAGAATAGTCTTTGTCTCATCGTCTCCGGCCGTTGCCGTATATCCACTTGATCCGCCTGCAACCAGAATCGTTCCCCCGTCATACTCGGAATTGGAAATGGTCGTATCCGAAATCGTGACGGTATTGTCAGTGGCTGTCACATCACTCATGCCTCCACCGATACCGATAACTCCTGATATATTGGCCTTGGAAAGGGTCAGTGTATTCTGGGTAGTCTGTTGCCATCCATAAGTACCTGCTATGACCCCATCTCCATCTATAAAAGAAAAGGACCCGCCTATGATGGAAAAGGCATTATCATGGGCATAGTTACCTGCTTCATTCCCCCAGTATCCCATGACGCCCGGTAATGGTAACATTAGTCAATACTTCCGTATTGTTGTATACATCCGAATACCCAGAGGCACCATATAGCAATTGTAAGCCGGACAATGTGCTATTTGTAATGTACAGGTTATTATTAGCGGCTTCTGTTTCCCCTAGACTGCCTCTTACTAAAAATCCATCTTCATTAGTTTCATTAGATAGAATACTATCCGAAATAGTAAGTGTATTGCCCATGACCGGTCCTGATTCTGACATTGAACCTATTAATTCAGAAAGCTCAGCTAACTCCGTATGATTCGTTATACTAACCGTATTGTTATTGGCCTCATTGTTTCCTGTATTCACAATGAACACCGATTCATTTCTAGTCTCTTCATCATATCGAAAGACCAGTTTACTATCTGTCAAAGAGAACGTATTGTTAGATGCCGAATCATTCTCCGAGTATGAGCCACTCAACGTAATCAAGTTCTTTGCATCGACGGTATCCAGTGTCGTTGTGTTATCATTTGCCGCCCCCCCATACGCTATGCTGTTGACCAAATTCACTCCCGATTTACCTGCTATAGACGTATCCGTAAGTGACAACGTATTATGTGATGCAGTACCATCCCCTGTAGAGCTGGCAATGATCATTCCCGAATCCATTTCCAGGCTGCTATTTGCAATAGATAATTGGTTGTATATGGCGTCTCCTTTATCCGTCATGCCGCCTAGAATCTTGTCCGGACTCGTAATTTTTACGGCATCCAAGGACACCGTATTATAGGAAGCACCTGTTTCGCCTCTGCCACCTGCAATGGAAAGTCCGGAAGAAGCGCCTGAGAGCTGGACTCCGGCAAGGGAAACCTGGTTACGGTCTGCTGCAGCCACTGAAACAGCGATATTCTTATTTTTTGCTACTCCTGCCTTTCCACCGGCGACAAACGTGATGCCTTCCATAGATGTTGCACCATTGCCTGAAATAGTAACTTTATTATCCGAAGCTGAGCCGTTCATAGCTTCACCGCCAATGATGCGCCCGCCATATTCTAGCTTGTCGTCTTCGATCAGCTTTCCCCGATCGTTGTACGATTTCCATTCTAACGCAATAGAATTACCTAATGAGACATCCGTATTTGCCAACGTAACAGAATTGTCATTAGCATCAAGAACGTTCCAACCGCCATATATGGCTGACACACCATCTGATATCGTACTATCACTAATATATACATGATTATCCGTCGCCACGAACTCTTTGTAAGTGGCACTGTTTAGATTAACTATATGAACACTTCCGGCTATGCCCCCAGCAATGACATTCGAGATTGATGGTAAGACATAATAGTTGCGAGCTCTTTTTTCTGCAAACCCAGCGATAGAATCAATAGCTTCCTGCCCCATATTTGTACCTACAGTACTGCCATAGATGTACACATTATTTCCTGTGCTGCCATTAAAACGCGATTCACCACCGATTACCGTCGAGCCAATTGTTGGACCGCCGGACGTAGCACCTTTTACCCCCAGTGTTACCGTATTTCCAGTAGCAGTGCCTGACCAATAATCATAAAGATATTCAGTGGAGCAAAATCCGCCCCAAACAGCGCCTGCTTTGCCATTAGTCATGGTTACGCTGTTATTGGTCACATTCTGATAGGCAACACCGCCAAAGACGCCACCGCTGATAAGTGTGCCTCCGTCAAAGGATTCTTGAATCGATACGGTATTACCAATAGCGTCATGATAATAACGGGCAGATTGAAAATCCCCATCACCATGCCCCCCATCGGCTGCAGCAATACCACCGGCTACGACATAGAGCGTGCTATCTGTTACGTTCATGTGGTTATTCGTCGCATCACCGCTTGTCGCATTGAACCCATTAGTACTACCGGCAACAGCCGTCACTTTGCCGCCCGTACCATTGACGCGCGTTAAATCTACTGTATTATCTGCAGCGCCGCCTTGCCCGCTATAGCCGCCATAGATATGCAAATTCTCACCAGCCGTAATATCAGATAAGGTCACCTGGTTGGCATCAGCCGTCATACTCTTGGTATAGCCACCGGCAACGATGTTAGTCAGCGTGCTGTTGCGGACGACGACCGTATTATTGGCAGCGGTGCCTTTGCTGGTGTAGCCGCCATAGACACTATCGTAGGCACCATTATCAGCGGATGTGGCATACGTACCAGTCGCTTCTTCAGCCGCGCTGGTTCCGATGTAGACGGCATTATACGTCACCGGTGCATTGGCAGTCACGTCAATATCAGATCTATAATCTCTCCAGTTTGGACTGGAACCAATCAGTCGGGAAGCACCGCCATAGATAGACACAGTCGTCCCGTCTGCAGGCACTGCGCCTTCGACAGTCACTGTATTATGGGAAATAGCAAAGGTTTCTGTCGTTTCCGGTGTAAAATGATTACCCCAAATATCCATTTCTTCTTTGCTGTAGGTACGTGTATCTTTATTCGCATCTACCACGTAGGCACCAAAAACGGTGACACTGCCCGTATTGTCACCGATAACGGTGTTGGTCAGGTTTACTGTATTATTGCTGACCTGGGTCAGTTCGCTATTGTCTGTCTGCTGCAGGACGACACTGCCAAAAATATCCGTCCCCGGATCTTTTGAGGCGATCGTACCGCCCGTAATGTTCACAGTATTTCCCGAGGCATCTGCAGCGCTCATGGTAGCTCCATTGCCGATGGCCGGGTTGTCTGTATTAATGGTTGTAATTCCGTAGCCACTGGCTGTATCATATTTTGAAGCCGGCTCGTTTTCCACTTGTACTGCATCGCCACTGATGTTAATAGTTGCCGCCTGGACGGGCAATACTGGCATTGTAAATCCTAACAAACTCGACAAAATTAATCCTGATAATACGATACTCTTACTTTTCATATGAATCTCTTCCTTCCCCAAATTCACGCACGATGCAATCCTGAATCAAGCAAAAAAATTAAATTTCTTACCCCCATGTTGCAGATGTTCAGGATCTGTTCTTACTTACATTATACTATAATTTATATTAATATGAAATGATTATTTCTTAAATGTTATATTTTGTTGCAAAAAAAGAAACAAGCCTCTGTCCGGGGAGAAAGGCCTGTTTCTTAAAGGTGAGGATGGTAGTAAGAGGTTGTATGAGATACTATGATCATCCCATATTGAGGCGGCTGAGGAGCTGATCAATCTGGGCTTTCATCTTATTGATTTCTGCTTGTTGCTGATCAATCTGTTTTTGCTGTGCTGTGACTTTTGCTTGCTGTGCCGCTTTATCCGCTTTGACCTGGGCCAGTTCTGTCTTCAGCTGGCCGATGATCTGAGAGGCCTGAGTCGGCGTGTAATATGGTGTAGAGCTGCCACTGCCTACCTTGAAGGTGACGCCGGCATTAACCATATTGTTATCGTTGCCGACAGTAGCGCCGATGCTGAAAATAGTCGAGGCGTTGGGATGATAGAAGGCACCGAGGGCAACGGCGTTAGCCGAGCGGTAATTGCCATAGCCCAGGGAGAAATCCCATTTGTCGTCTGGATTGAAGTCTGTCGGATGGAGGGCTGCCAAGGCAGCGGCGCCAGCGCCGACTTTATCGATGCGGCGGTCGAGACCGTCTACACGACGGCTCAAGCCGTTGATTTCATTACCGAATGTATCGTTGAGGCCGGTGAGCTGATTTTGCAGGTTGTAGATCTGGCCGCCATTGACGGCATCTTTCGAGCCTTCAGCAATGGAACCATCTGCGACGTTGGTAATCTTTTGGTTGTTCATGTCGATACCGCTGGAGTTGATGGTCGGGCCATTGGTAACACTGATTTTATTGACGTTAGTAATGCCGTCCGAGTTGATGGTCGGACCATCGGTGACACTAATGGTATTTGCATTAGAAATACCGTTGGAATCGATGACCGGACCATTGGTGACGGTGACACTATCGACAGAAATGTCTTTGTTGAGGCTGACGACGAGGTTTGCGCCACTGGCTGTCGTCGTAATATTCGTTGTATCCCCTTTGACACCCAGAGGAATATTGGTTTGTATCTCAGTCAGAAGACCATTATCATCAGCCAGCTGCGTCGTAACTGCTAAAGGAGTTCCACTAGTGACAACCGTGGTGCTTCTTGTCACACTTTTACTGGTTCCACCGGTGTCCGTGCCGGTACCGGTATCACTGGTAATAGGTACTACAACGGACGCAGCCTTCTTCGTGACGACCGTATTGGTATCTGTATCCGTAAAGAGGGCACTGATGGTGTAGGCTCCCGTTGTCGTATTTTGAACTAAGCGAATACCGTTACCGGCAGTCAAGGTAATTTTAGAACCGCCGCTCTTGGATTCTACGGCTTTCAGCTGGGCCACGTTGACGGCGTCCGTATCGGCTGTACCGGCGGCCACACCTGTGATCTGGCGGGTAAGGTCATTGGCAGCGTCACCAACGGAAACAGCGGCTGCTGTCGAAGTCCAGGTGGAATCACTGCCGCTCTTGGTCACGCCTGTCGGGACATAACCGGCTATTCCGGCTCCTGTCAAGGCAATAGAGCCATAACCTAAGGCTACACCGCCGGCGACATTGGCATTGGCATTGTAACCTAGGATTGTGACGTTATCTACGTTCGTCGTCAAAGGAGTTTCTGCTGATTCTGCGGAACCGAGGATGATGGAATTATCCACATCCGTAAGGACCCGGTTATCACCTAGGAGCTGGGTATAGCTGGAATCGGTCATCGTATTTCCTGAACCGATGGTCGTCAGATGTTCCCCGCTAGTCGATACGTTCGTGAAGCCATCGAGTAATGTATACGTATCCTTCTTCGATTCGTTGTTGACGCCCATGAGCTGCGTATCCGTAGACGAATCAACCTGGTTGCCACCACCGATAACCATGGCTGCGCCGCCAGAGCTTTTACGAACACCTTCAATCAAGGCATTTTGCATCGCCGTAACGGATGCTGCCGGTTCTTCAAGTGACGAGGCATCAAAATCTTTAATAGAATCTGTTACGGTGTTACCAGCACCCAAAACCACGGAACCATTACTTGCCGTAACCTTATTTGCAACGCCACCAATGTAGTTTGCTACACCGGAAGTACTATTCCAGTCGTTCATGGACTCATTAGAGTTAAAAGTGCCAATAACTGTGGCAAACCCGTTTTTCAAGGGGTAACCATTGGGATAGGGTGAGGATTGAATATTATAGCTGCCATAGGTCGTCGCAAAAGGTCCATTCGTGTAGGAGTTAGTACCAACGTTGGTACTGGCTACACCATAAGAAAGCAAAGTAGGCTTACCGGTTTTATCATAAGACGCAACGGTATCGCCAATGGCAATATTGTTTTTTTCCAGTGTATGATCACCTATGACAATAGAACCCGTCCGGGCATAGGTGTTTTGTCCAATAGCAATAGCTGACGGCAAATTTTCCTTAGCTGCACTATTGCTATGGATGTTGTAGCCTGTTTGAATATTCCAAATGAAAACCTGTTTATATGTAGGATCTACCGTCTCCCCAAAGGACATAACCGATTCCTGGGTCCCGCCGCCGATAAAGACCTTCGAATTTTCCCCAATGGCAATGTTCGTGCCTTTATTTGCCGGGCTAATATCGTATGAAATTTCACCGGTGGTCTTCCCATCTGCATCCTTCGATACGATATCGTTTTCACTCGTTACTGCCAAAAGATCCGTAATCGGCTGGGTTGTTTCTGCCGCCGCATACAAAGGCATAACCCCGGCGGTCAAACAGAGTACTGCCAGGAGCGAGCACGCCCGGCGTACGTGATACCAATAGATACGCTGCAGTTTCTCCCCAGATCCTGCACTGCGCTTTTGGTATATTGTAGAATTATTTGATATAGTTTTTCCCATACAAAATTGACACTTCATCTCTAACACCTCCCATGTTATACGATGGATGATCAATTAACTATTTTTATCCTTTTCTATCTCTTATACTTATATGTTATCATAAGTATTACTAAATTGCAATAAAAAATTTTAATTGTATAATAAAAAATTAATTATAATTGTTTTTTGTATACATGGACAATCGTATGTCCGTTTATTGCAAAAAATATAGTAAAATAAATATATTTTTCCTTACTATAAAATATCAATATGGTAAAAATAATCACCTTTTCTTTTTAATTACTCTTTCTTATCCCGTTCGAGATAAAATAGAAATATCTTTGTGAGACCTATTACCCATAAATAATCGTGATTTATTAAATTATATATTTTTATTAGGAGAATTTATTATGTCTCTACTCATAACCTTGGACGGGTCAAGTCCGTCCATCCAATACTTACAGAAAAAAGACAAACGTCTGGCCAAGATCATCTCCATGGTCGGCCCCTTGACCTATGAGCCACACACGGATAATCCCTTCCCCTTCCTTATCCATGAGATCATCGAGCAGATGTTGTCCATCAAGGCCGGCGCCAAGATCTACGGCCGTCTCGTAGAACGCTGTGGCGGCGTCATCACGCCGGAAGCGTTAGGCCAATTATCCTTAGAGGAAATCAGGAGCGTCGGCACATCGCAGTCAAAGGCTAAGGCCATTGCTGCTGCGGCTGAAGCTGTACGCTCTGGTCAGCTGGATTTCCGGCGTTTCCCGGAGCTCACCAATGAAGAGGTCCTGGCAGAGCTGCGTGCCTTGCCGGGTATCGGATCGTGGACGGCCAAGATGTACCTCCTCTTCGTCCTGGACCGGCAGGACATCCTTCCGTACGAAGACGTAGCCTTCCTCCAAGCCTACAGCTGGCTTTATAAGACAGACGACCGCTCCCGCCAGGCCGTAGAAAAGAAGTGCCGCAAGTGGAAGCCCTATTCCTCTATTGCTGCACGCTATTTATATAAAGCCTATGATAAAGGACTGACGAAGGAAGAATTCCATTTGTTTAAAGACTAAGGAAAGCTGGTGCCAGGAGATCTACAAGCTCACTGCTTCCTAGCCGGCACGTTTTTTCCTTGAGGCACGTCTGAGGCACCAGCCGTAGTAGAAACTAAAAGTTAATACAGAAAAACTAAACGGGACTTCTGACGAGATTCCTCTTTCACTATACTAAAAGAGTACAAACTGTTAGGTTTAGATAAAGAAGGAGGAAATTCTCGTGAAAAAAATAATGCTTTTGCTCCTGGCTTGTGTGCTCTCTCTGGGTCTCGCTGCCTGTGGTGCCAATACTACCGGCGCGAACACACAAAATAAGGAATCCCAAGAGGCGGTGCAGGCCATCAACCACAACGGTAAGGTCCTCGTCGTCTACTTCTCCGGTACGGGCAACACGAAACGCGTCGCTACGGATATCGCCAAGGCTACGAATGCCGACGTGCTGGAGCTCCAGCCGGTACAGCCTTACAGTAAGGAAGATTTGGACTATCACAACAAGGAAAGCCGCGTCATGAAGGAAATGGACAACAAAGCCTTGCGCGATATTCCTCTCGTCAAGGATCAGCCAGACAATTGGTCGCAGTACGATACGGTGTTCGTCGGCTATCCTATTTGGCGTCACAATGCGGCCTGGCCCATCGACAACTTCATCAAGCACAACGATTTTACAGGTAAGACAGTCATCCCCTTCGCCACGTCTGTAGATTCGGGCATTGGCGAAAGTGGCAAACTCCTGCAGCAGATGGCAGGTACAGGAAATTGGCATACAGGCCACCGTTTTGCTTCAGGAGCATCAGCCAGCGAAGTCCAGGAATGGGTGAAATCACTGGGATTTTAGTGGCCTGTATGCCGTCAGAAGAAAACAACCCCCCTGTCCTAGCAAATGAATTCATTTGCTAGGACAGGGGGGTTTATGGTGAAAAAAAGCAAGTCATCTCGTCAATCTGTAAATGAGGGCATTACAGATGGCTGCGGCAATGGCGCTGCCGCCTTTTCTGCCTGTAGCGACGATATAAGGAACGTGACATTTCATGATCGCCTCTTTCGAGGCAATGACATTGACGAAGCCTACAGGGACACCGATAACCAAATCCGGGTGGATTTGGTCGGCTTCGATGAGTTCTGCCAGGCGCAGGAGGGCTGTCGGGGCGTTGCCAATAGCGATGATGAGCGGTCCTTCTATGTCACAGGCTTTGTCCATACTCGCTGTGGCGCGGGTACTGCCGTTTTTCTTAGCGATGGCGGCGATTTCCGGATCGGCCATGTAGCAAACCTTTTGTCCGCCCAGTTTTTTCAGGCTTACGGCGCTGATACCGGTGCAGGCCATGTTCGTATCCGTAAGGATCGTGGCGCCTCGTTTCAAAGCGTCCAGGCCGCGGGCGACGGCGTCGTCGCTAAAGCGCATCGTACGGGCGAACTCAAAATCGGCTGTCGTATGGATGACGCGTTTAATGATATCGCGTTTGTCTTCAGGCAACGTAATGTTACCTAATTCTTGGTCTATAATTTCCATGCTCCGTTTTTCAATATCTGCCGGGGCAATGTGTTCAATTTTCACGGGATGCTCCTCTCTTGGCCGCATAGGCTGCGGCTGCGTGTAAGAAACGGGCTGCCTGTTCCGGGTGACCCGTCAGGTTCAGGTGGGGATAGCCCGCAAAGAGTGTCGGCGAAGCCTGAATACAGGGCCACGAACGGGTGCCTGAGGCTTTTCTGGCCGTGCACGACGTGCCATTGGCCGTACTATCAGAATAATGGAATTCATGAGCCCTAAAGGTCGTCCCTGCCGGGCCCAGGAGAGTATCTTCTTCAGCCGTAACGGTAATATAGCCAAAGCGTACGAGACGCTGCGTCAAGTGAGAGGATCCGGGCAGGGCACCGACCCAGGGATAGGAACCGGTACCATCACTGTAGCTTTCCTGAAGGTACATAAAGCCGCCACATTCGGCGAGACAAGGCAAGCCATCAGCTAAGGCCGTACGGATCGATTGGCGCATAGACGCATTGGCCGTCAATGCCGGCGCGTGCAGTTCCGGATAGCCGCCGCCTAAATACAAGGCATCACAATCCGGCAAAGCCGCATCATGAATGGGGCTAAAGGGAATAATCTCGGCGCCGAGTTTACGAAAGAGGTCCAGCTCGGCAGCGTAATAAAAGCAAAAGGCTTCATCGTCGGCAACAGCCAGCCGGACAGGCTGGCACTGAGGTACTTTTTTGTCACACCAGTTCAGAGGCGGTGCCCCAGCGGCGAGCTGCAAAAGGCCATCCAGATCGATGCCCTCTTCAGCTGCCTGTGCTAATCGTCCCAACGTAGCCTGCAGGTCTTCAATTTCTCCGGCCGTGACCAGGCCTAAGTGACGGCTGGCAAAGGTACAGTCGGGCAGCTCCGGCAGATACCCATAGGCCTTGAGGCCCGTTTCTTCTTCGAGGACCTGGCGGTAATACGTATAGACCGAAGGCTTTACGTGGTTCAGGATAAAGCCTTGGAGGCCGCTGTTCCTGCGAAAGGTAACGAAGCCCCGCAAAGTGGCCGCCAGGGATAAGGCGGCGCCGCGGCCATCGACGATGAGTACCGCCGGCGCTGCCAAGGCGGCGCGCACGGCGTAGGCGCTATTGCTTTCACTTGTGCCGATGCCGTCGTAATAGCCCATGGCTCCTTCAATAACGGTAATATCCGTATCTGCCCCAGCTTCGGCGACGAGGCGCCGCGCTACAGCCGCACCGTGCCAGCGTTTCCCTAAGAGAAAGAGATCGATATTCTGAGAGGGAATGCCCAAAACAGCACGGTGAAACAAGGGATCAATATAATCAGGCCCGCACTTGCAGGCGGCGAGCTTCAGGCCCCGCCGGCGCAAGGCTTCCATAATCGCACAGACGACAGTCGTCTTGCCGCTGCCACTAGCAGGTGCGGCAAAGAGGACGCGGGCAACAGCTGTTTGCTCCATAGAAATCACTCCTTAAGCGAAGCTGTAAGGATAAAAATAGGATTTTCTGCAGTCAGCATATGATATGTCCCTACATGACGGCCCCGGGCCGCTGCCAGCTGGACAATATCCAGGTCGTACGCCGTATGTGCGGCATAGTAGGTCACAATGGCACTGACCGTTTCCAAGGCAATGGCCGTGAGTACTACGCGGCAGGCTTTATTTTTTGCATAAATGCCATCGAGAATGGCCGGCAGCTCGCCCTTCGTACCGCCAATAAAGACGCAGTCTGGTGCAGGCAGCGCCGGAATCGTAGCCGCCGCGTTACCGGCAACGATGGTCATATTAGGCAGATTAAAGCGTTCCTTCTGGGACGCCAATAGTTCTAAAGCCGTATCCTTTTCTTCTAAGGCATAGACCTGTCCTAATGGGGCCTGCAAGGCCAGTTCCACGCTGCACGAGCCCGTGCCGGCGCCGACGTCGTACATAGTATCGCCCACTTGAGGACGCAGCTTGGCAATGGCCACAGCCCGCACTTCCTGCCGCGTCATCGGCACGTGGGAGCGGACGAATGCCCCATCAGCCAAGCCGTGTACAGGTGTATGGATCGTTTCCGCCTGGGGATTGAAAATAAAGAGGGACGACAGCGTCGAAAAGGAGGCGTCTGTCAGTTCACCGGCCTTAGCGCGGACAATGCGTTCATTGTCGTACGAAAGACGTTCACCTACGGCGACATCCAGATCTCCCAGGCCCTGCGCCGTCAGTTCGGCACAAACAGAAGCCACAGTATGCTTGCCGCCAGTCAGGCAAAAAACCTTTTTATGCTGCCGTACAGCCGGAATGAGGGGCTGGTTACGGCCGTGACGGCTGACGATGCAGGCGTCTTCCCAAGGAATTTCCAGGGCCGCTGCAAAATAGACGAGGCTGCTAATGCCGGCGTAGCGGTGCACCTCACAGTTTTCCACATGGGTCAGCGATTTTGCCAGGCTGTAAAAGCCTACGTCACCGGAAACGAGGACGGCCACGACCGTCCCCGGCGCTGCCGCTTCAATAACTGCGCGGATATCTGAAGGCTTCGTCGTAGGCCGCACGTCCTTCCCTTCCATGGGAAAGGCCGAGAGCAGACGGCGGTCGCCTAAGAGTATGGTACTTTCAGCCAGGGCTGCCCGGGCAGCGCCTGTGAGGAGATCCGGGTTTCCCGGCCCCATACCGATGAGATTGAGTTTAACCTTGGCCATAGCGTTCCTCCAAAAGCCGCCACACGTCGTCATAGGCCGGCCCTTGTTCGTCGTCCTTACGGGACACGACGAGGAGATGGGCACCGGCTTTTTGGGCGGCAGCCGCTTTTTCTTCAAACCCGCCGCGCTGTCCCGACTCCTTGGTTACCACCCAGGCAGCCTCGTAAAAACGGAACATAGCGGCGTTGAGATCAATTGTAAAGGGGCCTTGCATGCAGACGATGCGGCTCCGTTCGTAGCCCAGGCGCAAGGCCTTTTCAAGCGATTCCAGAGCCGGCAAAATGCGCAGGGCAATGCGGCTGGCATAGTCTGGCAAGGTAGCAAAGGTATCGAGATCCTTGCTGCCCGTCGTGAGGAAAATAGGGCCTTCTGTCTGGCTGAGAAATTCTACGGCCTCAGCCATGGACGACACGGTAATAGCTGTATCCGTCTCTTCAGAAGGCCGAACGAGGCGGATATAGGGCGTGCCGGCAGCTGCACAGGCAGCGTGAATATTTTCCGTTACAGCCGTTGCGTAGGGATGCGTAGCGTCGATGACCAGCTCAGGCCGGTCAGCCTGCAGACAGGCCGTCATTTCGGCAGCTGTCAGGCGGCGCTGCCAAATTTCCAGGTTCTCGCCGCGCGGTGCCAAATCACTGCCATAGTCGGTTGCCACAGAAAGGCGCAGGCGAATGGGCAGGGACAACGCCGCCTGGGCCAGACAACGGCCTTCACTGGTACCACCGAAGATCCAGACAAGAGGCATCATACGAGACGATACCCCCTGGGCGTCACCATGCGGCCATCGATGACTTCTGTCTGGCTGTTGCCGATAAAGACCGTCGTCAGCATATCGGCCTGGCAGCCGGCGAGATCGCCTAAGGTCGTAATTTCTGCCGTACTGCCGTCGCGGCCAATGTTGCGTACAAGCCCTGCCGGCGTCGCTGCAGCCCGATACTTGCCAATGATTTCGCAGGCCTTTTGCAGATAATCAGCCCGCTTATGACTGCCCGGATTGTAGAGGACGATGACGAAGTCCGCATCAGCAGCCCGGTCGAGCCGTTTTTCGATAGCTTCCCACGGCGTCAGGAGATCGCTCAGGGAGATAAGGCAGAAATCATGCACCAAGGGAGCCCCTAAGAGGGCGGCACCGGAGCAGGCTGCCGTAATACCGGCTACGACTTCAATCTCTACACCACTGCCGGTAGCAACCTGATACATGAGACCGGCCATGCCGTAGACGCCGGCGTCACCGCTCGAAATAAGAGCTACGGTCTTGCCGCCTTTAGCCGTTTCCAGGGCCAAACGGCAACGGTCTACTTCTTTGGTCATGCCGTTACTGATATATTCCTTATCGGGATATGCCGGCCGCACCAGGTCGATGTAGGTCTGGTAGCCGGCAATGACGTCACTCGCCGAAAGGGCCGCTGCTGCGCGGCCTGTCATATCTTCTGCTGCGCCGGGACCAATGCCGACGACATATATTTTTTGTGCCATAAACGTTACTCCGTTTTCGTAAATTGGACGCTGAAATCTTCGCGTGCAATGGCCAGCGTCACGCCATCAGCCACGGTCTTATGAAGCAGGAAGGGACCACCGTTACTGCTCAAATAGGCCGCCCGTTCGCAGACGTTATCCGTACCTACTGTGCGCAAGACAAAGTCGGACGACGCAAAGCCCTGGTCGCCCAGGCTGTTCAGTTCATCGGCCGAATAAAAGACCAAGGGCAGGCCGTAATCCTTGGCAAAGGCCAAAAGCCCTTCTTCGCTGGCCTTTACGTCAATGGAGGCCACGCGGGCAATGAGGTGAACAGGCAGCTGCAGGCGCCGCAGTTCACGCAGAACGACGCGGCCAATAGTCTTTTTATAAATGCCCTTGCGGCAGCCAATGCCGATATGGATAATACGCGGCCTGAGGACGACCGTTTCCGTAAAGGGATAACAATCAGGACGCAGCGTGACAGCCAGCCCCAAGGGGCCGGAATCGCGCACCTCCAATCCCTGCGGCAGTGGTCCGACGATGGGGAAATCACTGTAGACGCCGGCCCGTCCCGTTTCCAGCAAGCCTGCCGAAAAGGCCTTGGCTTCGCGCATGGAAGAAATAGCCAGGCCCGACCGGGCAGCCCATTCATCGACGGCAAAGCGATGGTTCACATCTGTCGCCGTTGTGAGCACTGCCTGGCCATGGACGAGATCGGCCAGACGGCGGGCCATATCGTTGGCACCGCCTATATGCCCGGAAAGGATAGGAATGACGAAGTGTCCCTTTTCATCGATAACCACGACTGCCGGGTCCGTTTCTTTACTCTTCACGTACGGCGCAATAGCCCGGACAGCAATGCCGGCAGCACCGACGAAAACCAGGAGCTGTGCCTCTTCAAAGGCTGCGCCGGCAGCTGTACGCAAGTCTGGTGACAATACGCGCAGGCGACGGTCGATGGTTGCAAATTTCACTGTCGTCAAGGGCTGTACGTCCCAGCCCAAGGCCGTAAGCCAGGCGGCAATAGTCAGGCTGAGCGTCGTCCCGCGACGGGTAAAAGAAAACAGTACCGCTTTCATTTTATCAACTTCTTTCGTAAAACCTTACTTCGCGTCTTTCCCCTGCCGGTAGCCGTGCGTAAAGGCCGGGTCATAGAGGCGGCTCCGTTCGTAAGCGCCGTCGAGGAAATGACCGACCAAGATGAGGGCCGTACGGCTGATGCCGTTCGCTGCTGCCGTCTGGGCCAGCGTATCTACCGTGCAGTAGCAGACCTTTTCATCAGGCCACGAAGCTTTATAGACAATAGCTGCCGGCGTAGCGGCAGCATAGCCGCCACGCTGCAGTTCTGTTTCCAGTTTTTCCAAAAGGCCGGCGCTGAGGAAGATGACCATCGTCGCGCCATGGGCGGCGTAGTCGGCAATCTTCTGGTGCTCCGGCACGCCGGTCCGCCCTTCCATACGGGTAATGATGACCGACTGGCTGATACCAGGCAGGGTATATTCCTTCTGCACGGCTGCAGCAGCGGCGCAAAAGGAGCTCACACCGGGTACACAGGCATAGGCAATGCCCGCCTTGTCGAGTTCATCCATTTGCTCCCGGATGGCGCCGTAAATGCTCGGATCGCCTGTATGGAGACGTACGGTCATGGCGCCCTTGGCTTCGTATTCTTTCATGGCCGCAATGACCTCTTCAAGGGTCATCGAAGCACTGTCAAGAATGCGGCAGCCTGCTTTCGCGTACTGCAAAAGGTCCGGGTTCACGAGAGAACCGGCGTAAATAATCTGATCTGCCGTTTCCAGCAAGGTCTTACCGCGGACTGTAATGAGGTCCGCCGCGCCAGGGCCGGCGCCTACAAAGTGTATCATATGCTCTGCCGCATCAGGCGTACTGTCTGAGCGGCGCCTCCTCTCTTATTTCGACTTGCCTGTCAAAATGACCGAAAAATAGGCACTATCCTTCATATCTGTCAATTTCCCGGCCCATTCGCCGGCCATGCCGCAGCGCGACACGACAGACGCACCTTCCAAAAGGCCTTTTTCTGCCAGTGTTTCCTTCAATGCTTCTGTATGACGCGGCACCTTCATGATGACCTTGTTGGCCTCCACGTCGAGTAGCTCCGGCAGATCCGGACGGCTTGCCGGGAAAATGAGCAAGGCGTCGTCCTTTTCACACAGGGACTGGCCTAATCTGGCAGCGACGGCACAAAAGCTCGTTACACCGGCGACGATTTCCGTCGCATAGCCTAAGGCGGCGATTTTTTCTTCGACGTACATGCACGACGCGTAAATCGTCGGGCAGCCCAACGTAATGAGGGCCACGTCACGGCCGCTGTCGAGGATCGCCGCCAGTGTCTTGGCTGCCTCTTCGTGGGCTGCCGCCAGGACTGCTGCTTCGCGGGTCATGGGAAAATCGAGGGCTACCGTGTCCTTGGCATCGAGGTCGAGACCGGGCTGCAGGCTGGCAGCTGCCCGCAAAATGCCGTCGGCAGTCTTACGGCCGGCCTGGTCCTGCGGCACGGCCAGGACAGGGCACTGGCACAGGTAACGCCAGGCCTTGAAGGTAATCAGTTCCGGATCGCCCGGACCAAGTCCCAGGCAATAGAGGGTTCCTTTTGTCATGTATTCTGCTCCTTTTGGGCCCTTATGAGCTCTGGCACGTGGCTCGTCTCCCCTAATACGCCATACGTATTGGAAAAGAGAATAGCGCCACAGCGCAGTTCTCCGTGGACCCGTTGTTCCATATAGTATTCAATGCGCTCCGTCGCCGCCTGCATAACAGGCTCTAAGACCTGTGCCTCCTTCAGGATGGCAATGGCTTCATCTGTCGTGCGGCTCGCATAAATGCGTTTGGCCGTTTCTACAGACGCACCGGCAAAGATGGCCTGGAGGGCCATAAATTCCGTACGCCCGTCGGCGTAGCGCGAATGTGTATTCATAATCCCTAAGGCGAGCTTAATCAGCTTGCCTGCGTGGCCGATGAGGAGAACGTCCGTAAAGCCACAGTATACGGCGTAATCCAGCATGTCGCCGACGTAGTTGCTGCAGGTTACGCGGCGTTCTACATCGAGGTGCAGCGTGTCGCGGCCAAAATCGACGCCGTAGTTGCCGAAGAAGGCCAGAAGATGCGTGTCTCCGTTAGCGCGGCGGGCTTTCATTTCCGTCTTGATCGTGTCGACCAGGGCCTTTTCACTCATAGGATCGACGATGCCCGACGTACCGAGAATCGAAAGTCCCCCTTCAATGCCCAGACGCGGGTTGAAGGTCTTAGCCGCCAAGACGTCGCCGCCGGGAATGGAAATGGTAACCTTTAATCCCCCTGTATAGCCACTGGCAGCGGCTTCACTCTCTGCGGCTGCGCGGATCATGCGCTGCGGCACAGGGTTGATGGCCGGGCCGCCTTTGGCACACGCCAGGCCGTCCTTGGTGACCGTACCGACGCCGGGACCGGCAGCGAGCTCCCAGCCGCAGGCTGTCTTTTCCACCGTCGCATAAATACGCACGCCATCGGTAATATCCGGGTCGTCACCTGAATTCTTACGGATGGCACAGGTTGCCGCGTTAGCCGTCACGTGTACGTCCTCCGGCTCCAGGTCCAGGACCAGGCCCCGTGGCGTCGTCAGCTGTACGACCGGCACCGCTACGCGGCCTAAGAGCATGCGCGCTGCCGCCTTGGTCGCCGCTGCGGCACAGCTCCCTGTCGTATAGCCCTGACGGAGCTTCTTTCCTTGTACAACTTCATATGATTCCATATTTTCTTTCCTTTGATAATGACTATTTGTATTACTTTTCTATTATACCATGGATTTCTCCCGTCCTCCACCTGGGGCAGGCACGGTCAAAAAGGGCCGCGCCGGCGATTGGCTATCGCTTAGGCGCGGTCTGCGGATAACAGGCGAGAAAAGACCGTCCTGATGATGTCGTGACGATTTCACTGGTTACGCCAAAGACGCGCTGCATCAGGTCTGGCGTGACCACCTCTGCCGTTCTGCCGGCAGCGGCGATGCGCCCCTCGGCGAGGACTGCCGTCGTCTGGCCCCACGTGTAGGCCTGATTGAGATCGTGGAGGACGATGACAATGGTCAGACCCCGCCGGTCATGCCATTCCTGCAGCAGCTCGAGCAGCATAAACTGATGACGGATATCGAGGTACGTCGTCGGTTCGTCGAGAACCATGATTTCCGGTTCCTGTGCCAAGGCCGTGGCCAGCCAGGCCCGCTGCTGTTCCCCGCCGGAGAGGGATTTCACTTCCCGCTGGGCATATGGGGTAAGACTCGTCGCAAGCAGCGCCTGGTCGATTTTTTCCCGGTCCTCTGCCCCGAGGCCACGGGGAAAGTGGCGGTAGGGAAAGCGGCCACAGCGCACGAGATCATATACCGTAAGATCGGCCGGCAGCGTATGCTGCTGCGTGACGAGGGCTATCTTTTGGGCTAATTTCCTGCGGCCATACGCAGCCAGTGGCTGGCCCGCCAGGGTCACACGTCCCTGGCCAGGCTTCGTCAGGCCGCACAAGGTATGCAAGAGCGTACTTTTACCGCTGCCGTTCGGGCCGATGAGGGTCAGGAAATCTCCCTTTGCCACGCGCAAGGACACGTCGTGAAGAATTTCCTTGCCCCCTAACGAGACGCACAGGTGGGATGCCGTCAAGATGGCTTCACTCATGACAAATCCCTCCTTAAGAGATAAAGGAAAAAGGGCACGCCCAAGAGGGCCATGATAATCCCCGTCGGAATTTCAATGGGAGCAAAGATGACGCGACCGAAGGTATCACACAGGGTCACGACAGCCATGCCGAGCAGTGCCGAACCTGGCAGAAGAAAGAAATGGTCACTGCCGCCGAGCAAGCGCACTGTGTGCGGCACGATGAGGCCTACAAAGCCTAAGAGCCCGGCTACGCTGACGGCACTGGCCGCCAGGAGCGCCGCTGTCCCCGTGAGAAGGCAGCGCGCTACTTCGACAGGCAGGCCCAGGCTGCGGGCTGTGTCATCGCCGAGGAGAAGAATATTGAGGCTGCCGGCACCGGCTAAGGCAAGAAGCAGGCCGGCCAGCGTATACGGCACGATAAGGCTCACGTCGTGCCAGCTGCAGGCGCTGAAGCCGCCAGCCAGCCACAGAAGGGCACCGTGGACGCGGTCGCTATAGAAAATGAGGAGACCCGAAATAATGGCTCCCAAAAAGGTACTGACGGCAACGCCAGCCAGGATGATACGCAAGGGCTGAATGCCGTGCTTCCACGATAAGATATAAATGAGAACGGCCGCACCAATGGCACCGGCAAAGGCTGCCAGCGGCAAGAGAAACGTATAGGCCGGCAGGACGATGAGCAAGCTAATCCCGGCCAGCCCGGCACCGGAGGAAATACCGATAATGTGCGGATCGGCCAAAGGATTGCGCATGACCGCCTGCAGGATAGCCCCGGACAAAGCCAGGTTCAGCCCCGTCAGGGCACAGGTCAGGGCCCGGGGCAGGCGCAGGTTCCAAATAATCTGGCTCGTCACATCCGTTCCAGGCGCTATGAGACGCATGACGACATCGTGGGCACTGATATACGTCGCTCCTTCTGTGAGGGATACGACGAGGCTCACGACAGTCAGCACGGCAAAGACGACGAGGAGGCCCAGGCGGCGGCCTTTACGGCTCCTCATAGGCTAAGCCCGGGGAAAGCCTTTTCCGCCATGTACGCCGCTGCGTCAGGATAATGGACGCCCGGACTGAGGAGGAAAAGGTTTTCCGGCAGGATATAGACCCGTCCCGTTTGCACCGCCTTCAGGTTAGACCAGGCCGGGTTGGCTGCCAGGTCTTCCTGCAGACGGGCTTCGATCTGGTCGGCCTTGCCCATAGACGTGACGAAGAGAATGTCCGGATTTTGGGCCGTAAGGAATTCAAGGCTCAGCGGTACCGTTTCCATATCCGCGCCGGTCTGTTCCGTTACTTCTGCGGCAATATTAGGCAAGCCCAGGATGTCTGCCGTACTGCCGGCAATGCTGTGCGGCAGCTCCAGGGTGACGCTCTTAGCCGTAGCGTGCAGAATCGCAATGCGCGGCTTTTCTGCCGGCAAGGCCCCTTTGATTTGCGTCAGCCGCTGCTCCATCGATTGCAGGGCGTCACGGGCCTCTGCCTGATGGCCGTATACCGTACCCAAGAGGTCCAGCGTATGGCGTACTTCGTCGTAGGTCTTCGTCTTCAAGGCTAAGACAGCAATGCCGTTTTGTTCCAGCACGGGCACGAGCTTGCTCTGCTGGGTCGCGCTGACGAGGACCAGATCCGGCTGGACTGCCAGGACCTTTTCCATATTGACGCTATAGACAGGCCCCATTTCCGGTACGTCCTCATAGCCCTTGGGGACAGACGCGTCAGCGGCGCGGACAGACGAGCGGCCCATGAGATCGCCCTGCACGGCTGCCGTCAGATCTACGAGAGACGTTGACAAGGCGACGACGCGCTGAGGCGCTGCCGGAACGGTTACAGTCCGGCCCAACGCATCGGTTACCTGCCGTCCTGATGCTGCCGTTTTATCCTGAGGGCCACAGCCGGCACACAGACAAACGAGCAGTACCGTCATGACCATGCAAAGTAGTTTTCGTCCCATCCTATTCCATCCTTCCTTTAGAACGTATACGTTGCCCCTACGAGCCAGGCCCGTCCTGCTGCCGGATATTCGTGGTACAGGTCATAGGCGTCGTTCGTGAAGTTCGTCGCCTTGACGTAGAGGGTGCAATCTTTAGTGAGCTCATAGCTTACAGTGCCGTCCCAGACGACGTAAGAGCTGCCGAGGTAATACGTGTCATTCCGTCCTGTCCCGGCCGTAAGGGAGACGTTGCCATGCCAGCGGCCACCGGTGTAGTCGAGAGACGAGAAATAGCCATTCGGCCGGTTGTACGTAGCATCAAAGGCCAGGCCGTCGCCCGTATCCACGTCGATATGGGTGTACGAATAGCCGGCGTTCCAGCGCCAGTGTTCGTTGATGGTCCGCGTCAGGGACAGTTCCAGGCCCCGTTTCTTTTCTTCATCGAGGTTTTCCGCTTCGTGCGGCGTAACGGCCCGGTTCCAGCGGATGACGTCGTGCAAATGGCTGCGGAAGACATGGAGATCAAAGACCGTCTTAGGCGTCAGGGCGTACTGGATGCCCAGGTTCTGGGTATAGCCCGTTTCCGGTTCCAGGTCACGATTGCCTGCCGTAGAGCCCGTGAAATAGAATTGGTCGTTGAGGCGGGGCGGCGCGAAGACGCGGGCCATAGAGGCGTAGACCTTGACCTTGTCATTGGCCTGATAATCGACGGCCAGGCGCGGCGTGTAATGCGTACCGTACGTACTGTTGTCGTCGACGCGCAGGCCCGGCGTAAGGGTCCACTTGCCAATATTCCACACATCTTCTACATAGCCTGCCAGATTGTGCCGCTTTTCGTCAAAATAATTGGCTTCTTTATTGGTGCCGGCATCTTCCGTCCAGGCCGCGCCGGCCGTGAGGCGGTGTGCGCCTATTTGCCATGTGTTCTGCCCTTCCAGGCCCTGCGTACGCGTAAAGTAATGATTCGTCCACCACGTGCGGGAATAGTTATTGAAATAACGGATATAGCCTGGTGTCGCCGTATCTTCCCGGAAATGCCAGGTCAGGCTGTAGTCGTTGTAGAGGCGGTCCACAACCTTGTTGCGCAAAAGCTGGAAGCGGTCGTCCTTTTTATCGAAGGTCGAACTGTGGCCGTCGCTGGTCTTGTGAAAAACCTGGAGCGTCAGGGAGTTAGCCTCGTTCAGCTTCTGGTCCAGCCGCAGGGACAAGGACTTGTTATTATAATCGCCGCGGCTTTCGTCGCTGTCATAGGCCTGGGGAAATTTATAATACGACCGCTTGTCTATATTGCCCGTAACAAACCAGCTCGTCTTGCCGCTTTGGCCGCTGTTACTGAGGCTGTAGCCGTGGGTCCCCCACGAACCGGTGTTGACGTCGAGCGTCGTCTGTGGTGTCGTACTCCCCTTTTTGGTAATGATATTGATGACGCCGCCGACGGCACCGCTGCCATAGGCCACAGAGCCACTGCCGCGGGTTACTTCGATCCGTTCAATAGCCCCTACACCCGGCAGGGACGTGAGATCGACAGAGCCCCGGCCGTAGGCCGAGCCCTGGGCGTTGGCCAGGGATTGTCCATCGACGAGGACCAGAACCCGGTCATCGCCGTTGAGCTTGACGTACGCCGATGTGCCCGGTACCATTTCGTTAATACTGACGCCGTTCACGCGGCGCAAGGCGTCGGTCACATTCGTCGCATGCTGTGTGGCTATTTCCTGTGCCGTAATCACCTGAGTTTCCGGGCGGACAACAGGTGCCGGCATAGCAGCTGCGGCCTTAGGCGGCGCTGCCTCTTTTACAGGCGCCGCCTGCCGGACTGTAACGTAAAACGTATCGCTGTCGGCATCGCTGACGACGCGCGTCGTATCAGCCGACACGGGCAAGGTGCCTGCCAAGGCGAGCAAAATAGAAAGTGTGCGGATAGATCGTTGTGACACCATAATATATAGTATATCCCCTTTTATTGTAGATTAGAACTGCAAATTAATTTGCCGCCGTGAGGCGACAGCGTCACCGGCTTCATCCGTCGCCGGCGCGTATTGCAAGGTATAGGCATACTCCTGCGCAGCCTGGGCAACATCGCTGCGGCCGCTGGAATTGCTGATAATGTCTGCCGACGTAACGGAACCGGCGGCGCTGATTACGATAGAAAGACTCACCTGGCCGTGAATGCCCTGGCGGGCTGCTGCAGGGACGTTAAAATCTCCCGACGCAAGGAGATGGGCTTTTTGTGCCGGTCTGGGCGCCCTGGCGCCGGAGCCTGCCCCGTCGCCGCTGCCACTGTCGTCACCCGTACCGCTGCCGTTTCCCTGTCCGGCTGAGGCAGTACTGCCTGCTGCACTGCTGCTATCGGAAGCCGCGCCGGCGCCGGCAGCCTGAACGGTCTTTGCCTGCTCCCTTTGTGCATCAGTCTGAGCCGCCTTATCCGTGTACGTTTCTGTAATAGGCGGTGCTCCGGAGGGGATGGCAATAGCCGGACTGCCACCGCCCTGAGGCGACGTAGAAAGGGAGTTTTCGTCGTAAACCATGACCTCTGTATAAGACGGTTTATGAGGCGCGTGAACGTACGTAAAGAGACCGCAGGCACTGAGGACCACAAATATCGTTGCGTGGACAGCGACAGTTGCCGTCAAGGCCAGCCGTTTGTCCTTGCGGGCCGTCATTGTCCCTGCTCCCCGCCGGCAGCCAGACCAAAGCGCGTGATGCCGGCGTTCTTTAAGTGATCCATGAGGACCATGACCTGGCCATAATCCAGGCTTTGGTCGGCCCGGATGACGACGACGAAATTCGGGTTCGCCTCTTTTTCAGCCTGTACCGCTGCCAGCAGGTCTGCTTCTTTCATGGCCCGGTCGTCGAGCCAGAGGCTGCCATCCTTTTGCAGGGTAATGACACTCGATACGCGGGCCTGCTGCTCGGCATGGACGGCCTGGGGCAGCTGGACGGGCATGGTCTTTACATGGACCATGTAGAGCGTGCTGATCATAAAGAAGACGAGGAGAAAAAACATGATATCGATCATGGGGATGATCATGACGGCCGGTTCCCTAAAGGAGCGGCGATCCCGTAATCTCATGATTTCCGCCCCACTTCCCAGGCGCTAAAGCACGTTTCCATATCCGTAATGATCCGTTCCAGGCGCTGTGTAAAATACGCATGGACGGCCAGGGCCAGGACGGCCACACAAAGGCCAAAGGCCGTGGCAATGAGGGCTTCGCCAACACCGCCGGTAATGGCCACAGCCTGGCCGGATTCAATATTGAAGATACTAAAGGAACGGATCATGCCGCTGATAGTGCCCAAGAGGCCCAAGAGGGGCGCCATAGTGACGATGACGCTGAGAAAATATAAGTGCTGCCGGAAACGGGCAATGGCAATGCCGGACTCCATTTCCATATAGGCTGCCGGCTTTGCACCGGCCTTGCCGCTGAGGACAGTCTGTAAGATTGCCGCCAAGGCACCGTGGCCCTGGGCAATACAGGCTGCAGCCTGACTGGCATCCCCCTGGCGCAGGACGTGGCTGCAGCGCTCGGCAAAGTCGCTGCCCGCATCCATACGGCGGAAATAGAGGCCCCTTTCGACGGCAAAATAGACGACTACAAGCGAACAAAGAAGCAAGACGTACATGACGATGCCGCCCTGTTGAAACATGAGAATTCCCTGATAAATACCTTCCACAATATGACTCCCTTATAGTGAATGCTAACGTGACACAAGACGAGGCAGACTGCATTCTGTCAGCCTGCCCCATACTCTTCTGTTATCTCCTATTTCGTGCTTTCCAGCGCTGCTACAGCTTCATTAGCCCGTTCGACAAAGAGCTGCCGTACAGCCGTGTTTTCACCGAGGCCGTGGATATACGGCGAAACGGTAAAACCATTCTGTTCGAGAATGCTCTTATGGGAATCGGCGTCAGCACCAGCCATGTCATTGTTGGCGTGGTCACCGGCGACCATCATCATCGGCATGAGGATGACGTGCTTGATACCGGCTTTCTTCAGCTGCGGAATCACCGTGTCGAGGTGCGGCCAGCCTTCAACGGAATAGACATAGACCTGGCCGTAGCCAGCCGTTTTCAAGCGGTCCTGGAGGACGGAATAATAGGCATTGGCCGGATGAGGCGTACCGTGGGCCATGACCAAAATGGCGTCTTGTTTGCCTAGCTTAGGAAATTGGCTGGCAAAGGCCGTCACAAATTCACTTAGGTCGTCACGCTGGTCTTCCTGGCCCATCCAGTATAAGAGCGGCGTCGCCAGGGTCATCTTTTTGAAATCGTGCTTATAGCTATTGAAGATGGCTTTGTCGTAGTCATATTCCACGCCGGGAATGACATCCAGCGACGCAATAGCCACGCGCGTATAGCCTTCGGCCTTGAGCTGTTCCAGGGCTTTTTCCGGCGTCGGAATGGTAAGGCCTTCATGGGCTTTGATGCGGTCGACGATAATATGCGACGTAAAGGCGACGACGACCTTCGTCTGCGGATGGGCTGCCTGAATGGCTTTAACCGTTTCATCAATCGTAGCCTGACGGCTCTTGGTATAGGTCGTACCAAAGCTCATAACCAGGATAGCATCCTTATTTTCCAGGCTTTGCAGGTCCGGGTTATTGTAGGTCAGGACACCTAAGGACGTAGCCTCCTTGAGGGCCGGCGTCACGTCCTTTACCTCTGGACTTAAGGTGTACGCAGCGTGGACGCTGTTGTCCAGCCAGAATGGAGCCACAGCCAGGCAGGCCAGAGCTAAGGCAGCTACTACATGTTGTTTCTTGTGCATCGCAATCTCTCCTTTTCTACCGGCGCCTGGGCAACAAAAAAGCCGCGCTGGAATCTCCGCGCGGTTTGTCAGGTTTCCTTTACAGGCTAACACAAAAAATCTCCTCCCCATCGCTCGCAGGTCATACCGGTGATCACAATCAGGCAGTTCTTCTGGCTTGGCTTCATGGCTCTACTGCGCCTTCCCATGTAGCTACGGCTACACAGTGACGTTTCCTGCAGTATCACTCGTCCTTACAGCGGCGGGACCGCGCCGGCTTATACCGGCTTTTCTATTGAGTCTTACGACACCTGATTTACTATATACATTTACATTTAAAACTATACCACAGGGCACATAGCGCGTCAAACCTAATATAAGGAATTCGAATACTGCTATAGGCTTTTCGCCGGGCCCGGCAAGACAAAAAACACGTCCTCCTGCAAGCGAAGGCCTGCGCGGAGGACGTGACGTAGTGCAGAGCTTGACTTATTCAGCCTTATTCTCTGCTTTTCTTTCTTTAATTCTGACAGCCATCTTGTAGATGAAAGCACAGAGTACGAGATAGGCAACGATGCCCAAATACGTAGCAGCCGGTGTAGCTTCCCAGGCTTTCATAAACCAGTCGATACCGGCAATGTGCAAGACGGCACTGATGAGACTGCCAATAGCGCCGCCGGCGACGAAGCCCGACGCAACGGTGCTGCCTTCGCTGAGGCGCAGCTCGTTAATGGCGTCGTCCTTGCTGCTGTGCGATACGAGATAGGAAACGATACCACCGACGAGAACCGGCGTATTAATCCCCATAGGCAGGTAGGCGCCGAGGGCAAAGGCCAAAGGCGGAATCTTAATCATCCAGAGGATGACCGCAAAGAAAGCACCAGCCATGTAAAGCGGCCACGGTGCTTCGCCGCCACCCATCATGGGCTGTACGATCGCCGCCATGGCGTTGGCCTGCGGTGCCTGGAGGGCACCTTCGCCGGTAAAACCATAAGCGTTGTTGAGCAGGATAATGACGCCGACAGATACGAAGGACGCCAGGACGATGGATACGAGCTGCCATTGCTGCATTTTCCGCGGTGTCGCACCGGTCAGGTAGGCAACCTTCTGTTCCGACATAAAGTTACCGGCAACAGACAGAGTTGAGCACAGGAAAGCAGCCATCATGAGGATGGCAACGATGCCGCTGTCGCCGCTCATGCCGACGCTGGCCATGATGACGGCCGAGACGATGATCATGAAAATGGTCATGCCGGAAACCGGTTCATTCCCTGTAAAGGCAATGGAGCTGATGCCGACAACAGAAAGCATGAAGGCGAAAATCAGGACGATGACGAAGGCCAGAAGGGTCTGGGTCAGGTTTTCCGAGCACGTAAGGTGGAAGAAAACCGTAAAGAGGACGACCATGAGGAACGTACCGATGACGAGGTAGTTCATGGGAATATCCTGCTGCGTCCGCAGGAGCTTTTCCTGGCCGGCAGCACGGGACGAGAACATGTCCGTTGCCGCTTTTTTGACGACGCCGCCGACGACCTTGCTCATAGAAAGAAGGCCGATGACACCGGCCATAGCCAGCATGCCAATCCCGATATGGCGCACGTACTGGTTGAAGACGGCCGTTACAGGGGCGTTGGCCAGGAGGACCTGCTGCCCTTTGATAACCATCAGGTGGTCGCCGCCGAGGTAATAGACGACGGGAATGCAGACGACCCAGGCAAAGAAGGAACCAGCAGCAATAATGCAGGCGTAGCGCAGACCCGTGAAGTAACCGATCCCCAAGAGCGCCGCGTCGTTATCCAGGCTGAAGAGGAGCTTATGCTTGTCGGCCAGGGCTGTGCCCCACTGGAAGGTCGTCGTCGTAATGACTTCTTTCCACCAGCCCAGGGAATTGAGGACGAAATCGTAGCACATGGCGATGAAACCGCTGAGAACCATGAGTTTGGCAGCACCGCCTTCATTGCAGGCCAACACCTGCGCCGCAGCCCGGCCGGATGGGAAGGGATAGGCCTTGTCCATTTCTTCGACGAAATAGCGGCGGAACATAGTCGCCAGGAAGACGCCGAGGATACCACCTAAGACGATCGGCGTGACCATTTCCCAGTAGGAAACGCCGTAAATATGCAAGATGAAGAGGGCCGGCAGAATAAACATCGTACCGCCCAGAATGTTCGTACCGGCACTGGCAATGGCCTGGATATGAACTGTTTCAGGAAAAGCGTTTTTGCGCTTGAAAAGAACAGCCATGCCCATTGCCAAGACCGATACAGGCGCAAAGGCGTCGACGGTCTGACCGATTTTCAAGCTCAGGTAGCCGACGGCCAAGGCGAAGAGGGCGGCAAAAAACATACCCCAGCCTACGACGTAGGCGTTGATTTCCTGATACTCTTTATAAGGCGACATGGGCGGATTGTACTCTTCCGCCGGTCGCGTTTCGTGCTCTGACATGCAAACAACCTCCTGTAGCTATATTTCAGCAGGACGCCCGGCATGAGGAACGGCCTGCAGTCCGCTTATTTCAAGTTTTCCGGATTCAGGCCCTGAAGTTCAGGCAGGACGAAAATACCGTCTTTGCGGACGAGTACGTCATCGAGCCAGATTTCACCGCCGCCACAATCGGCACCTTGACGGCAAATGAGGTCCCAGTGAATAGCAGACCGGTTGCCGTTGAAGGCATCGTCATAGGCGTTGCCGGCTGTAAAGTGGAAGCTTCCTTTGATCTTTTCGTCGAAGAGCGTATCCTTCATGGGGAAGGTTACATACGGGTTCATACCAAAGGAAAATTCGCCAATATAGCGGGCTCCTTCATCCGTATCGAGGATGGCGTTGAGCTTTGTCGTGTCGTTCGCTTCGGCTTTGATGATCTTGCCGTCTTTAAATTCAAAATGAATGTTTTCAAAGGTCGTACCGTTCTGGAGGCTCGGCGTGTTGTACGTCAAATAGCCGTTGACGGAATCCTTCACCGGCGCGGTGTACACTTCCCCATCGGGAATGTTCATGCGGCCTGAGCACGTCACAGCCGGGATACCTTTGATGGAGAACGTAAGGTCCGTGCCAGGGCCTACGATATGTACCTTATCTGTACGGTTCATGAGGTCGACGAGCGGTTTCATAGCTGCTTCCATCTTGCCGTAATCAAGGTTGCACACGTTAAAGTAGAAATCTTCAAAGGCTTCGAGGCTCATGTTGGCCAGCTGGGCCATAGCCTGGTTCGGGTAGCGCAGTACACACCATTTCGTCTTAGGCAGACGGATCTTCATGTGTACAGGGTTGTTAAAGTATGTCTGATAGAGGCTCATCTTGTCGTCCGGTACGTCCGCCAGTTCGGCCGTATTGCTATAGGCGCGGACGGCAATATACGCGTCTACATCGCTCATGCGGGCAGCTTCCCACTTGGCCATATAGTCAAACGATTCCTGCGTAGCGCCCTGATAGAGCGCCCGTTCAAGCTGCATATTTTTAAAGCTGATGAAAGGCAGGCCGCCGGCTTTATACGCTTCTTCTACGAGAGCTTTTGCCAAAGGCAATCCTTCGTCAAAGACTTCGATGAGCAGCTTTTCTCCTTTTTGCAGATGAACCGAATAGGTGATTAAGTTTTTTGCAAGAGTATGAATTCTTGGATCCATTGTACAAACGCCTCCTATAAAAAAGTAGCAACTTCTATACGTTACATAAGAAATTCAATACTTTCTCTGGCCCAGCCCTACCCCTTTGTCCCTTTCCTGCGCGTTCCCGGCACGCAAAAAAGACACGACGGCTGCGCCTGGCGGCGTCTTCCCCCGAATTACATCACCTCCATAGCTGAGTTCCTGCCATACACGAACGAAAAGGAACAGTTTCCTACTGTATGAGCCTGGCAAAACAAAAGAATACGGTGTTTTGCGCAAAAAAATAAAAGCCCTGGCAATGATAGATTTTTCTAGTCCGCAATGGTCTCATGCAACTATGCTATCACTGAAATGAATGAGCGTCAAATCTAGAAGGACGTTCAACGTTTTACCTCATTTTAACAATGAATTTAAGTAATATAAAGTTATGACGTCACAAGCAGCATATTTGATTAATTCTATTAACTAATTTCTCTATAACGCAAAAAAGATTTCCGACCCAAAAGGATCAGAAATCTTTTTATGCTTTTCGAAACGGTATATCGTCTCGCTGTATGATGCGTTCTAGTTATTAGAATGCATTGTGGCTGTATTCATAATAAAGGTCGTTCAGGACATCCATCTTTTCATTCATAACGATCATGAGATCCGATGCCGTGTCGTAATCTTCAGTAGCCAGGGCTTTTTTGATCTTCGTGAAGATGGACAGGCTCTTTTCTGTGTCACGGCCCAATTCTGTACGCAAGGAATTGATAACAGTCCAGCGTTCGACTTCGAGGGGATTCGTGTCAGCTTCTGTATGGAGCGGTTTGCATTCGATGACCGTATGCAGGTTTTCCGGAATGATGCGGTACTGCAATTCCAGAGCCCAACGTTTCAGTGCGCCAGCCTTGAAGGAGTCTACGAAACGTTTTTCGAAGGCGCCGCAAGCCAATTCTGCCACTTTTTCCGGGTATTCATCGAGAGCCTTGAAGTTTTCCCAAACGGTCTTCGGCGCTTTGCCGAACATGGCATCCCGTTCTTCTGCTGTGAAGGCTTCGAAGACGTCGACTTCACTACGATAGGCCCGGTCTTTTTCGAGGTAATCTGCAGCTTCGCCCGGTTTCTTGGACAATTCTGCGCACAGAGCAGCCGGTGTCTTGCCGCTGGACAAGGCATAACGGATACCGTCGAGAGCTGCCATGTAGACCAGGGAAATGGCAATATACGTATTGGTGAAGGCATTGGGAGCACGCAGTTCGAAACGCGTAGCAGCTGGTTTCTTCGTATTGCGGATGAGGCCGATGAGGACCGAACGGTTACGAGTCTGTACGTCCGGTGTTTCGCCACCCAGAGCCGTTACGATGCAAACAGGAGCTTCAAAGCCCGGTTTCAAGCGGTTCAGGGCATCATTGGTAGAAGAAACAAACGGGTTGATGACTTCGTAATGTTTCAGGATACCCATAATAGCGCCGTAGCCAAGGCTCGAGAGGAAATCCTTCTTCATGTCGTCCGGGTTGTAGAGGTTGACGAATTTGCCATTTTTCATGATGGCACCGATGCCGAAGTGCGTGTGTTCACCGCTGCCGGCTACGCCGTGGATCGGTTTAGCCTGGAAGGTAACTTCGAGGCCGTTTTCACGGAATACTTCGCGGACGATAACACGGGCGAGGATTTCGTTATCAGCCGTCTGAACGGGATCGCCTGTGTATTTCCAGTCGATTTCCAGCTGTTCAAGAACGTAAATGAGGTTACCGGAATCATCGATCTGTGCTTTGATACCGCCAACTTCTTTATGGCCCATTTCCGGTTCGAGACCGTACTGGCGGAGGCGTTCTACAGACTGTTCCAAAGCCGTACGAACGACGCCGTGCGTACGCTGCCAGTACTGTTCCTGGAGCTTCTGGGAAACGGACAGGCGGCGCGTTGCTACGTCCTGGCTCGGGCTCTTAACCCAGAATTCCAGTTCTGTTGCTGTCGTGAAGACGATCTTTTCGATGTCGTCTGTATTGATGGTCAGGCCGTTGACGCCATATTTTTTAACAATCTGGATCAGTTCGTCGTTTACATAATTCAGTGTATTGCGCAGGATGGAACGGGAATCGATATAGCCCGTAGCATGGCGCAGGAAGCTCGGAATACGCAGGGTACCGGTCGGTTTGCCTGTGTGTTCGTCAATGTTGTCGTAGTTATAGTCAATAATCCAGTTTACGCCCGGATCGGCTTTGATATCTACGCGGGCATTGGACAGTGTCGCAATGCCAGGCAGTACAACAGAGGAACCGTCGGTCTGGAAAGCTGTAGCGTTGAAGAAGTCATCATAATCTTCAAAGAATGTCGAGATAGGAATCTTTTCATCTGTGTCATTCCCAGCCAGGTCGACACCTACGAGGGAAACGAATTTGATTTCCGGATGCTGTTCGAGAAGGGCTAACACGCCTTCTTTGCCATACTGACCTGCAGGAATAACATAAACTAAATCTTCTTTTACCATACCTGATTTCCTCCTTAATTGAAAAAAAAGACTTCTCACCCCTGCGAAACAGAGGTGCGAAGTCTTCTTTGACTTTGTTTGGTGCATGACTTATTTTGTTTTGTAAATCATGGTACAATATTACAATCAATCAGTGGATTTGTCAATACATATTTATGATAAACACACTATTTGCCTTGTAAGATTTCCTTGACGGTCTGCGAAACGAGCTTGCCGTCTGCCTTGCCCTTTACCTGTGGCATGACCAGTTTCATTACATCGCCCATTTTAAGGCTTGCTACGTCCTGGCCGCTAATGGCATTACGGACAATCTGTGCAACTTCTTCAGGTGTAAGCTGTTTCGGCATGTACTTTTCCAGTACGGCGATTTCAGCCTGCGTCTGTTCGATGAGGTCGCTACGGCTGGCTTTTTCAAATTCAGCCAGCGATTCTTTACGCTGTTTCATTTCTTTCGCAATGACCACACCAACGCCGGCGTCGTCGAGGACGCATTTCCCGTCGATTTCCGTATTACGGATGGAACTCCGCACCATACGGATGACAGAAAGCTGTGTCTTACCGGCTTCTTTGGCCTTCATTGCTTCTTTCATGTCTTGAAGCAGTTGGTCTTTCAGAGACATTGTATCACCCTTCTTACGTTTGACGATTATGCTCTATACTTCCGTTTCCGTGCTGCTTCAGATTTCTTCTTTCTACGTACGCTCGGTTTTTCGTAATGTTCGCGCTTCCGAACTTCGGAAAGAACACCTGCTTTTTGGCAAGAACGCTTGAAGCGGCGCAGTGCGCTGTCCAAAGATTCATTTTTACCAACTTTGATTTCTGCCATTCTCTATCCCTCCCTCCAAAATGTATGTTAGGGAGTGCTTTACTGCACACATTGAAATTATACCCAAAAAGAGCATTTTTGTCAATCTGTTAATGCAGTTATAATGACAAGTCATAGCTGGTACAGCCCCGTAAAAGAGCCATTCCTTCCCTATTATAAGCCTGCTTCCTGACGGAGGACGTCGGCTTTATCCGTCTTTTCCCAAGGCAGATCGACGTCTGTACGGCCGAAGTGGCCATAGGCAGCAGTCTGGCGATAAATCGGGCGCTGCAGGTCGAGCATTTCAATGATGCCGGCCGGACGCAGGTCGAAGTGTTTGTTGATCAATTTGGTAATGACATCGTTTTCTACTTTGCCAGTACCAAAAGTTTTTACGTGAATGGAAACCGGGCGGGCTACGCCGATGGCATAAGCGAGCTGGATTTCTACTTTGTCAGCCAGGCCGGCAGCGACGATGTTTTTCGCTACGTAACGGGCTGCATAGGCTGCCGAACGGTCAACCTTTGTGGGGTCCTTACCGGAGAAGCAGCCGCCGCCATGACGGGCCATGCCACCGTACGTATCGACGATGATCTTGCGGCCTGTCAGGCCCGAGTCGCCCTGCGGACCGCCGATAACGAAACGGCCTGTCGGGTTGATGTAGAGCTTCGTCTTTTCATCGAAAAGGCCTTCCGGCAGAATCGGTTTAATAACGTGTTCGAGGAGATCCTTTTCGATCTGTTCCCGTGTTACTTCCGGGCTGTGCTGCGCCGAAATGACAATCGTGTCGATGCGGACCGGTTTGCCATCTTCGTATTCTACGGTTACCTGCGTTTTGCCATCGGGACGAAGGTACGGCAGTGTGCCGTCTTTACGAACCTGTGCCAGGCGGCGTGCCAGGCGGTGTGCCAAGGAAATAGGCAGTGGCATGTATTCCGGTGTTTCGTTCGAAGCATAGCCGAACATCATGCCCTGGTCACCGGCACCGATCGTATCGAATTTATCCTTTTCCCCTTCTTTGGCTTCCAGTGCTTCGTCTACGCCCATGGCAATATCAGAAGACTGTTCGTCCAGGGAGACAAGGATGCCGCACGTATCGCAGTCAAAACCATACTTTGCGCGGGTGTAGCCAATGTCGCGGATTGTTTCGCGGACGATGTGCGGAATATCGACGTAGCAGGTCGTAGAAATTTCCCCTACGACATGTACCATACCGGTCGTAACGAGGGTTTCGCACGCTACGCGGGCATTTTTGTCTTTAGCCAGAATTGCGTCGAGAATGCTGTCGGAAATCTGGTCGGCCATCTTGTCGGGATGACCTTCGGTAACGGATTCAGATGTGAAGAATTCGCGGTCTTTAGCCATTTGGTGGTTCCTCCTTTAAGTACTCTATATGCTGTCAGTGTTCATGTAGTTCCGTAAAAAAAAGCCCCTCAAAAGAGGGGCTTTTACACACCCATCTTCCAGTAGTTGCTACTGTTGGATTTAGCACCTTTCACGTGTATGAAGGTTGCTGCGGCATCACAGGGCCAATCCCTCCGCCGTCTCTTGATGGAACTATATTCTGTTTGACTTGTATTAGTATAAACGAAAGAGGACTAAAATGCAAGTACTTCGCATTAAAAAAGTAAACGCCTCTATTTGTCTTCCTGAGCTGCACATTTAGCAGCAACGAGCTTGGCAGCCCGGTCGACGATAATTTCAGCCAGTTCGAACTTGGTCATTTGCTGCAGCTCTTCCATCGTACCATCAGGGAAAAGGAGCGTGCCAATGTTCGTATCGCCCTGGAAGCCTGCGCCCTTGACGCTGACGTCGTTGGCAACGAGCATATCCAGGTTCTTCTTTTTCAGCTTGCCCTGGCCGTAAGCGAGGACATTCGTCGTTTCTGCGGCAAAGCCGACGAGGACCTGGTGCGTCTTGCGCTGGCCCAGACCGTAGAGAATGTCCGGGTTCTTTTCCAGGTTGATCGTCAATACGTCGTCGTTTTTCTTGATCTTATCCTTCGCCGGTGCAGCCGAACGGTAGTCCGCCACGGCAGCGGCCTTAACGACCAGATCGCAGTCATCATAGTAGGCATCGACAGCTTCTTTCATATCTCGCGTGCTGTTCACGTCAATGCGGCGGCTTACGCCGGCCGGTGTCGTCAGGTTATCTGTCGAACCACAGATCAATGTTACATCGGCGCCAGCCAGGACGGCAGCCTTGGCAATGGCAAAGCCCATGCGGCCGCTGGAATGGTTGCCAATAAAGCGGACCGGATCGATCGGTTCCCGCGTACCGCCAGCCGTGACGATGACCTTGCGGCCCTTGAGGGCCGTACCCATGCAGGCCACCAGTTCAATCTGGTCGACGATGGCTTCCGGTTCAGGCAGACGGCCTACGCCGATAATGCCACAGGCCAAATGGCCGCTGGCCGGTTCCATAATATGGTAGCCAAATTTCTTCAACTTGGCCATATTTTCCTGCACAATAGGATTGAGGTACATATTGCTGTTCATGGCCGGCACAAAGAGCACCGGTGCCTTCGTAGCCATAATCGTCGTCGTCAGCATATCATCGGCAATGCCGCCTGCTACCTTGCCCAGGACGTTGGCCGTAGCCGGCGCGACGACAAAGAGGTCGGCCCAGCGGGCCAAGGCGATGTGCTCTACGTTGAATTCCTGGACTTCGTCAAACATGTGGACCGCCACAGGGTTGCCCGTAATGTTGCGCAGTGTCAGGGGCGTAATAAATTTTGTCGCGCTTTCCGTCATGATGCATTTGACCTCTGCGCCGCGGTGACCTAGGAGGCTGGCAATCTGGGCTGCCTTAAAGGCCGAAATGCCGCCGGTAATGCCGAGGACAATTCGTTTGTGTTCCAGAAGCATGGCAGAGCCCTCCTTATTTGATGCCCGATTTCGTCGCTTCGTAGGTAATCTTGCCCTGGTCGATTTCTTCCATCGCAATGGAGACGACTTTCGTCGTTTCTACGTCTACGAGGGGTTCGTCACCATCTACGAGCTGGCGTGCCCGTTTAGCAGCCAGGGTAACGAGGGTATATTTGCTATCTACGTGTTTCATGAGCGATTCGAGGGTCGGTTTAATCAACATAATGGCATCTCTCCTATTTTTTGTATAAATCTCGGACGGCCGCAATCTTTTGTGCATTACGCGACGTCTTCAGCGCTTCGGCTGTCAAAATAGCCGCGGCCTGGTCAATGGCAACCTGCAGGTCGTCATTGACGATGAGGTAATCGTATTTTTCAATCCACGCCAGTTCGTCACTGGCTTTGGCCAAACGGCCACAAATGGTTTCTTCCGCATCCGTATGACGGCTGCGCAGACGGTTGGCCAGTACGTCCATGCTCGGCGGCACGATGTAAATCAATAAGGCCTGGGAATAGCGCTGGCGTACCTGCATAGCCCCTTGGATGTCGATTTCCAGCATCACGTGGTGCCCCTTTTCGAGCTGGTCAAAGACGTATTTCTTCGGTGTACCGTAGTAGTGGTCATAGACCTTGGCGTGTTCGAGAAAGGCATCTTCTGCGAGCAATTCTTCGAAATGGGGATTATCTGTAAAGAAATAATTCACGCCGTCCGTTTCACCCGGCCGGGGAGCACGGGTAGTCATGGAAATGGAGTACTCTATTTGGGGAAAGCTCTGGCGCAGGGCGTCACAGACCGTTCCTTTACCGGCACCTGACGGGCCCGATACGACGATGAGCAATCCGGGATCTTGCATACTATTACTTCCTTTCTTCTTCATCCTGCAGTTCCTCTATTTCTATTTCAGTGTCTGCCACTGCATCCTCGCCGACAGGCACGATGCGATGGGCAATGGTTTCCGGCTGCAGGGCCGAGAGTATGACCTGGCTGTTGTCCATAATGAGGACAGACCGGGTCTTGCGGCCAAAGGTAGCGTCGATGAGCGTATTCCGTTCCCGCGCTTCCTGCATAAGGCGCTTGATTGGCGCCGATTCGGGACTGATAATCGCTACGACCTTTTCACCCATGACCATATTGCCAAAGCCGATATTTAGCAGGTTGAAATTCATATAGCTCACCTACTCTATGTTTTGTACCTGTTCACGGATCTTTTCAATTTCGTTTTTCAGCTGCAGGACCGCTTCCGTTACGGCCAAATCCTGCGCCTTGGAACCGATGGTATTCGTTTCACGGTTCATTTCCTGAATGAGGAAATCGAGCTTCCGCCCTACAGCGTCGTGTTCTTCCAAAAAGCCCTTTAGCTGGACGACGTGACTGCGGAAACGGACGATTTCTTCCGTAAAATCGACTTTATCAGCATAAATAGCCACTTCTTCGAGGAGACGGTCCTGATCCGGTACGCTGGACGCCTTTTCAAAGAGAGAAACAATGCGACGGCGCAGCCGTTCTTCATACTGCCGTAAAATGATATCGCGGCGGCTGGCAATGGATTCGATGAGTTCCGACATCTTAGCCGCACGGCGCAAGAGATCGATACTGATCTGCTTCCCTTCGGCTTCGCGCATGGCCGTCATACCTTCCAATGCCTTGTGCAGACTTTCTTCAAAAATGGGACGACAGGCGTCGATATCGACAACAGGCTGTTCCTGAATGAACCAATCGGAATTCAGGGAAATGATTTCCGATAAGCGCGGCGGTTCGTGATCAAAGAGTTTATCCTTCGCTTCGGCCACTGCCTGACGGCAGGCAGCGAGAGCCGCATAATCAATACGCACTTGCGGAGCCTGGGTTTCCAGTTCCTGAACCGTGACAAAGACATCGACTTTGCCGCGAAGCAGTACGTCCTTGATGCCCTTGCGGATGACGTCTTCGAGCGCCAAATAAGCGTGGGGCATACGGATATTCAATTCTAAAAAGCGCTGATTAACGGAACGCATTTCAATGGTCACCGATAAGGTACCATTGCTCGCCGTGCCAGCGCCAAAACCGGTCATACTTCGCACAATTTACGACCTCCTTTTGTTCGTGTTCTTACTCAATGCTTTATTATACGGCAAATAGCGCTCTTTTTCTAGTCCATACGCCGACTTTTGTCACCATACGTGAAAAAGAATGCCCTTTGTTTCTCTTATGAGGCTTACTGCTTTTTGTTGTAGCGCGTCCACGCATCGGCAATGGCAGCGAATTCGTCTAAGGAGAACGTTTCGCCCCGCCGCGAGCCTTCAATGCCGCAATCGGCCAGAATAGCGGCAACGCCATCCTTGCTGACGCCGGCAGCCTTGAGAGTATTGGCAAAGGTCTTGCGGCGCTGGGAAAAGGCCGCTTTGACGACCTGGAAAAAGCGTTTTTCTTCCATGACGGAAACGGGCGGTTCCTTGCGCACGTCCAGGCAAACCACAGCCGACGTGACTTCCGGTGCCGGCATAAAGGCCTTGGGCGGAATTTCAAAGATGATTTCCGGCTGCGTGTAATACTGGACGGCTACGGACAGGGCGCCATAAATGCGGCTGCCAGGGCTTGCCGTCATGCGTTCGGCCACTTCCTTTTGCACCATGACGACGAGCCGTTCCATAGGCAGCCGTTCTTCGAGCAGCGTCATGATAATCGGCGTCGTAATGTAATAGGGCAAATTGGCGCAGACCTTAAAGGGTTTATGGCCCATGAGTTCGGCAATATCCGTCTTCAAAATATCGCCGTGAATAATGCGCACGTTGTCATAATGTTCGAGAGTCTTATCGAGAACCGGCAAGAGGTGGCTGTCGATTTCCACAGCCGTCACGGCGGCACCCGTTTCGGCCAAGGCCTGGGTCAGCGTGCCGATGCCGGGGCCGATTTCCAGGACCGGATCACCAGGCTTCAGGTCTGCCGTGTCGGCAATCTGGGCAACCACGTCCGGACGGATGAGGAAATTTTGGCCCAGGCGCTTGTTCATGTGCAGGCCAAAGCGCTTGACTACGTATTTGACGACTTCCAGTGTGGCAAGATTAGCATCCTTCATGGTTTACCTCCTCAAGGGCCTGGTCCCATTCTTCCCGGCTAATGCCGTAATGGTTAAGGCGGCGTAAAAACTGTTTGGCATTGCCGTAGCCAATACCTAAAATCGCGCCTACGGCAGCACGGCGGTCAGCTGCGTCGGCACTCCCGCTCAGGCCGGCTGCCTGCAAATCACTGGCCGTAAAGGTTTCTGCCGGTTCAAAGACGGCACAGCGCGTTTTTTCCAGGGCCAGGCGGATTGCTTCAGGTGACGCCTGTTCTACGCCCAGGTCGTTATTGGCAATGGCATCCTTGCGGGGAATAAAGGCCTGGCGGGCCTTGGGGAACCGTTCGGTCAGGAATTTGCGGATCCGTTCGCCGGCGCTGTCCGGGTCCGTAAGGATGATAATGCCCCGTTTTTCGTAGGCAATAGCAATCTGCTTCAGCGTGTCCGGCCGCAAATTAAAGCCATCTGTCGTGATCATATCGGCTTCGATATGGCTGGCCCGGATGCGGGCGACGTCACTGCGGCCTTCGACGACGAGTACTTCCTTAATCATGGCCTTCTCCTTCACTATTTTCCATAATATACTGGGCAGCGCTCATGACGGCCAGGACATTATGTTCAAAGACGATGCCCCCTTGAAGATACATGACGTACGGCGGGCGGATCGGGCCGTCGGCAGACAATTCGATAGACGAGCCTTGGACGAAATCGCCGGCCGCCATAATGATCTTATCGGCATAGCCCGGCATGTCGTCCGGAATCGGCGTGACGTGAGCGTCTACAGGCGAAAAGGTCTGAATGCCCTGGGCAAAGAGGCACATGTTCTTTTCGTTTTCCAGGAAAATCGTCTGGATCAGATCGGAACGGGGCGTTTCGTACGACGGCGACACCTTAAAGCCCAGGCGGTCGAAGACGGCGGCGGCAAAGACCGCACCCTTAATGGCCTGCGCCGTCACGTGCGGTGCCATGAAGAGGCCCTGGAAAAAGAGGCGGTAGCCATAGGCATAGGAACCGAGTTCGCCGCCGAGCCCCGGTGCGGTCAGGTAATCAGCCGCTGCGTCGACCAGATTAGCCTTGCCGGCAATGTAGCCGCCTGTCGGGGCAATGCCGCCGCCCGGGTTTTTGATGAGGGAACCGGCAATGATATCGGCACCGGCTTCGAGCGGTTCTTCTTCGGCAGCAAATTCGCCGTAGCAATTGTCGACGAAGCAAATAGTCTGGGGGCTCACGCTCTTTACGGCCGCCGTAATCTGGCGGATATCGTCAATCGTGAGGGACGCACGGGAGCTATAGCCGCGCGAGCGCTGGATCAGAACCAGCTTCGGCTGCTTTTCCTGGCACACCGTGCGGATGCCGTCCAGATCGTAGGCGTTAGCCTTGAGGGCCACTTCTTCATAACGGACGCCCTTTTCCTTGAGGGAACGCGGCGTTTCCCGGGCATAGCCAATGACGCCTTGCATCGTATCGTACGGTGCGCCAATGAGGGAAATGAGCAGGTCATCCCGGTCTAAGAGGGCGCAGAGCACCGTCGCCAGCGTATGCGTACCGGACACGAAATGAGGCCGTACGAGGGCCTTTTCGGCGCGGAATACGCGGGCGTACACTTCGTCGAGCTTTTCCCGGCCCAAATCGCTGTAGCCGTAGCCTGACGTACCGGCAAACTGGTACGACGAAAGCTGGGCGTCGCGATAGGCGGCGAGCACCTTCTGTGTATTGTGCAAGCTGATCGTATCGATATGAGCAAATTGTTCCGTACAAGCAAGCAGTGCTTCTTGGCGGATTCTTTCCAAAGCAACTGAATCCATGAGTTTCTATTCCTTTCCTGTGGGTTTCCTGCCCACGCAGTCATTATTTTATATAGAAAAGTGCCAATTGGCACGTCGTTTTATGGTCTTTCTGTCCGGGCCAGCCAGGCGTCTGTTTCGGTGAGAACGGCCCGGGCCAGGGCGTCTTCGCTGTCGTATTCCTCTTTGGCAAACCAGTGAATGTAGGGCATGCGCTTAAACCACGTCAGCTGCCGCTTGGCAAAATGCCGGGTCCGCGTCTTGATCGTAGCCGCTGCTTCGTCTAAGGTCAGCTCGCCGTGTACATACGCCGTAAGCTCGGCGTAGCCAATGGCCTTCATGGCCTGGCAAGCCGGATCGACACCGGCGGCGAGAAGGCGTTCTACCTCTTCTACCCAGCCCTCTTCAAGCATGACGTCAATGCGCGTTTCAATGCGTTCATAGAGAACGGGCCGCGGCAGGCTGAGACCGATGACGTACGCCGGCCAGGCCAGGGTGCGGTCCTTACCAGACCGGACAAAGGTACGGCCTTCGCCCTTTTCAATAGCCACCATGAGGCGCACGAGGCGGTGTTCGTTCGAGACCAGCTCGTGCCAGTCCGGCGCTTCCCACTCCGTCTGCTGACGGATATAGGCAATAAGCTCTGCCTCGCCCATAGCGGCAATGCGCTCCCGCGCTGCCGTGCGGGCTGCCTCATCAACAGCGCTGCCGTCGAAGGTAAAGCCTTCGAGAAAGGACTGGACGTAAAGGCCCGTACCGCCGACGAGAACAGGCACCTTGCCTTGGCGCTGCAAGGCGTGGGCGACGTCGCCGGCCATAGCGCAAAAACGGGCCGCCGAATAGGCTTCACCGGGCTCGGCAATATCGATGAGGTGGTGCCGGAAACGCAAAAGCTCTGCCGCCGTCGGTTTTGCCGTACCGATATCCATATGGCGGTAAATCTGATAGGCGTCACCGGAAATGAGTTCCGTCCCATAGTGGTCTGCCAAGTGAAAACTCAAGGCCGTTTTACCTACAGCCGTAGGCCCGACGATGGCAATAATCTGTTCCATAGCTTATCTTACCTTTCTATAACGGCGTAACGTACGCGGCTGTAGCGGCCGCCGTGCAGTGCAGCCTGGGGAAAGGCTGCTACCAGTTTCTTTAGGAAGCGGCCCTTGACGACGACCTTCGCGGCCCGCATCAGGGCCAGGCGGATCGTTTCCGCCGTAAGCGCGTCGTGATCGAGAAGGTCCCGTACAGGCGTAAACTGGCAGCTGCCGGCCACGGGCTTTTGAAACATGGGATCGAAATAAATAATGTCGTAATCCCGTCCGGCCTGAGCCAGGTAATCGCCATAGGTGCCGCACGTCAGGGAAATACGCCGCAGCGCTGCCGTAACGTCGTCTTTTTCGTGGACGAAGTGTCTAAAGCCCCAGCCCGTCACGGCGGCCATCTGGGGAATCGCCTCTAAGGCCTCTACCGTTGAGCCCGCAGGCAGGCCGAAGGAGGCTACGATCGAGTCGGCGCCAAAGCCGCACGTGCAGTCCAGGAGCCGTACCGGCCCGGTCGCACCAAAGGCCTCGAGGAGGTGGTCCGGTTCGCCACGGCGCAGGTTTTGAATGCGCAGCTCGGCCATATTGAGGCTGAAGAAATGGCGTCCTTCCGGCCGTTCGATGACCGGTCCCTGCGTCGTATAGACGAGGAGGTTATCTTCGCCGTAGGCCTGCCAGAGCTCGGGCACCGTCCGTTTTTGCCGCGTCACGAAGGTAGCGCCCAGGGATGCGGCCCAGGCCGCAGCTTCTGCCTGCAAGGGTCCTTTCGCTTTTAATGAAGGCGTAACGTAGAGCATAGGCTGCCTCACGTCCGCTTGAAGAGCCGTGCCAAATCAGCTGGTGTAAAGCGCACGATAATCGGCCGGCCATGGGGGCACACGTAAGGCGTTTCCGTATGGAACAGGTCATCTAATAGCTGCTTCATCTGCCGGATATTGAGGGTATCACCGGCTTTGACGGCACCGTGGCACGATAAGTAGGCCAGGGAACGATGGCGCAGTGTAGCCTTATCGGCTACGTTATTTTCCCGCAGGAGACGGCAAATATCCTGGAGGGAATCGGCAATATCACTAGTCTCTAAATCGCACGGCACTTCATCGACGCGCAGCGTTTTCGGGCCGGCTACGGAATAGCCATAGCCTAAATCCTGAAAGACCTCTTCCCGTTCCTGCAGGAAGGTCATATCGTCTTCGTCGACGTCGACGAATTCCGGCGTCAGGAGCTGCTGGCTCGGCATATCCTCTGTGCGGCGGCAAAACGTATCGTAACGAATCCGTTCGTGTGCTGCATGCTGGTCGATGAGATAGAGATCCTGCCCCTTCTTGGCAACGATGAAGCAATCGGCTACTTCCCCTAAGGGAATGAAGACGTCGGCATCGCCGTCAAAGACGATCTGCGGCAAAGGCTGCTCTGTTTCTCCCTCTGCCTTGGGTTCCGTACCGATCGGTGTCTGGGCAGCAGCTCCGTTTTGGTACAAAGCCTGGCTGAAGCGTTCCTTCTCTTCGGCTGCCGGTGGCCGGTGTAAATCCGGTAAGGGCGGTACGGCCGGACGCTGGGACGCGCTGCCCCGGGAAGCCGGAAAAAGTGTCGTTTCCTGATGGACAGGTTTTGCTTCGCTGGTCAAGATGGGTTCCACTGCAGCTGGACGTTCCACCGTTGCTGCTGGGGAAGCTGCCGGCGTATCCGGCCAGCCTGTCCCTGCCGTTTCCCGAATAACGGCCTGCCCAGCCGGCCTTACTGTATCTGTTACACCTGGCAAAGGCGCGTGCTGCTCAGCGGCAGCCGGCGCCACAGGCGTTTCGTTGACGACGGCCTTCGGCGCCTGGTAATGCGTAACCGGCGCGGCGATCTGCTCAGGCTTTTCCTGTTCCAAAAGGGCTGTGACGATGCTGTGGTAGACGGCGCGGTAAATTTCCTGCTCATCGGCAAACTTGATTTCCGTTTTAGACGGATGCACGTTGACGTCAATACTCGCCGGATCGACGTGCAGGTGCAGGACCGCAAAGGGATAGCCCGACTTCGGCAGCATGGCGTGGTAGGCGTTGTCGATGGCCTTGAAAAGGAGCGGATTATGAATAATACGCTGGTTTACGAGGCACGTCTGCCAGGCCCGGGAGCTTTTGAGAACCGACGGCTTGCCGGCGTAGCCTTCGATGACAATGTCGTCGTGATCGTAGGTCACCGGGAAAATTTCTCGCGTCAGCTGGGCACCGTACAGATCGGCAATGGTTTCCTTGAGCTTGCCACTGCCGCCGCTGCGCATGGTCGTACGGCCGTTATTGATGAACGTAAAGGCAATGGCCGGTTCAGCCAAGGCCAGCTTGGTGAGCATTTCGCTAATGCGGGAGCTTTCCGTCCGTTCGCTCTTTAAGAATTTGCGCCGTGCCGGCGTATTGTAAAAGAGGTCGCGCACTTCCATGGTCGTACCGGCGGCAGCGCCGATTTGTTCATCTTCCTTGACTTCGCCGCCTTCGAGGACCAAGTGCGTCGCAAAGTCATCGTCCGGCCGGCGCGTCGTAATTTGAAAATGGGATACAGCGGCAATACTCGGCACGGCTTCGCCGCGAAAGCCTAAGGACGTAATGGCAAAGATATCCTCTACCTTACTGATTTTGCTCGTAGCGTGGCGGATAATGCACTTACGCGCATCTTCGGCGCTCATGCCCGAGCCGTTATCGGTAACGCGGATATAGGCAGCGCCACCGGAGGCAATTTCGACCTCAATGGACGTCGCCCCGGCGTCGATGGCGTTTTCTACCAATTCTTTGACGCACGACGCAGGCCGTTCGACCACCTCGCCGGCGGCAATTTTATTGCGCGTTGCTTCATCGAGCAGATTAATAACGGAACTCATACGCTGCCACTTCCTTCCTTCGCTTCTTTTTGCAGGGAATACAAAAAGGAAATTGCTTCAATGGGCGTCATAGCCGTGACATCTACATTGATCAGCCGGTCCAGGACAGGATTGGCAAAGAGGCTGCCCTCGAGCGGTCCGGTGCTGGCCTTCCCTGACGGGGCCATAGGCGTTACTGCAGGCCCGCCTTGGGATTCAAGCTCTTCCAGGATTACCTCGGCCCGCTGCAGGAGTTTTTCCGGCAAACCAGCCAGCCGGGCTACGTGCAGGCCATAGCTGCGGTCCGCCCCGCCGGGGACAATGCGGCGCAGGAACTTGATGCTCTTGCCCCGTTCCTTTACGGCGACGGTATAGTTCTTGATCTTTTCCGAATCGTCGGCCATGGCGATCAGTTCATGATAGTGCGTAGCAAAAAGTGTCAGCGCATGGACATGCTGCAGGCAGTATTCGATGACCGCCCTGGCAATGGACATGCCGTCAAAGGTGCTCGTGCCGCGGCCGATTTCATCGAGGATGAGCAGGCTGTGCGGCGTAGCGTGCTTGAGGATATACGACACTTCCTTCATTTCTACCATAAACGTACTCTGTCCCGTGAGGATATCGTCGCTGGCCCCAATACGCGTAAAGATGCGGTCTACCGGGCAAATGGACGCGTCCCGCGCCGGAATGAAGGAGCCTGCCTGGGCCATGAGGACCAAGACTGCGACCTGGCGCATGTACGTCGATTTGCCGGCCATATTAGGACCCGTAATGACCAGTACCTCGTGGTCCTGGTGATTGAGGGTTACGTCGTTTGGCACAAAAAGCTCATCACGCAGGAATTTTTCGATAATCGGGTGGCGGCCGTCGTGGATAGTGATGCGGTCGTCACCGTTCAGGCTGGGCCGCACGTAGCGGTTATCGTGAGCCGTCGCGGCGAGGCTGCACAGGCAGTCTACCTGGGCAATGGCCCGGGCCGTAGCCTGCATGGCCGGAATATATTGCTGTACGGCTTTACGGATTTCCCCAAAGAGCTGGTATTCCAGGGAGAGCATCCGTTCCTGGCTGGTGAGAATCTTGACTTCAAATTCCTTCAGCTCCGGCGTAATATAGCGTTCGGCATTGACCAAAGTCTGTTTGCGCACGTAATAGTCCGGCACCGGTTTCGTATTGGCGTGGGAAATTTCGAAATAGTAACCGAAGACCTTCGTATAGCCGATTTTCATCTTAATGCCCGTCTTTTCCTTTTCCCGTTCTTCCATTTCCTGGAGGAAGGCGTGGCTGTTGGCAGCAATGGCACGGATTTCATCGAGATCGGCGTTAAAGCCGTCGCGGATAACGCCGCCATTGCGGATGACCAGGCCCGGATCGTCCTTGATGCCACGGCTGAGGAGGTCATAGACTTCAGGATGCTCCGACAGGGAACTATTGAGGCGCTGCAGGAGGTCGCTGTGGGCGCCGGCGAGAACGCTCTTTACAGCCGGGATGACGCTCAGGGATTCGCGCAGGGCCACCATGTCCTTCGGGCTGGCTGTACCCGTTTCGATGCGCGTCAAAATGCGTTCGAAATCATAAATCCTGTCGAGGGACGCGTTCAGGTCCTGGCGCATGATTTCCCCTTGGACCAGTTCTTCTACGGCGTCCTGCCTACGCGTAATGTCGGCAATGCGCACGAGAGGCGCTTCCAGCCATTTGCGCAGGAGACGGCCGCCCATGGCGGTCCGCGTCTGGTCGAGGACGTCGAGAAGTGTCCCCTTGCGGCCGCCATCGCGGACGTTTTGCGTAATTTCTAAATGGCGCAGGCTGGCTGCGTCGATGACCAGACGCCGGTCGTTATCGATGCGTTCCAGACGGTTGATATGGGAAATATCCGATTTCATGACGTCCTGCACGTAATCGAGGAGCAGGCCAATGCAGCGCGTAGCCGAGGCGGCAGCGCCTAAGGCGTCAGCTGCAAAGTGCGCCCGGGCCAGTTCGTCGTAGTCCTTTTCCGCTGACGGCTCGAGCTTGGTGACGGCACATTGGGACATATGGCCCTTGACGTACGCCAGGACCGTTCCTTCGTCCTTACCGAGATCGGCATAAATGAGCTCGCTTGGCACGTAGACCGAGAGGATATCAAAGAGCGTATCCTCCAGGACCGACGCGGCGCACAGGGCCCACAGGCATTCGCCGGTCGTCACGTCCATCAGTGCCAGGGACAAGAGGTCGTCCTTTTCTGTGACGCAGGCAATGTAGTTGTTTTGCTTCGACGCCACGGCATTTTCCAGGGTAATCGTCCCCGGTGTAATGACCTTGATGATCTCCCGCTTGACGATGCCCTTGGCCAGCTTCGGGTCTTCCATTTGCTCGCAAATAGCGACCTTATAGCCCTTGTGCACGAGCCGTTCAATATACGTATCGGCCGAATGGAAGGGCACGCCGCACATAGGTGCCCGGTCCTTCCCTTCACCGCCCCGGCCCGTCAACGTCAGGTCCAGTTCCCGCGACGCCGTCAGAGCATCGTCAAAAAACATTTCATAAAAGTCACCGAGACGGAAAAATAAAATTTTATCCTTGCATTGTTCTTTGACTTCCAGATACTGCCTCATCATGGGAGTCATTTTTGCTTTTGTTTCCGGCAAAGTCCCACTCCTTTCCCAGCTTTCCTACTTCTGTAAATGGCCCTTGAGGACCCACGTCTGGCCTTTATCGACGACAACCGGAACCGTATCGCCAATAGCCGTCGTACCGTCGTTTTCCCAGATGATCATCTTGTTGCCTGTCGTACGGCCAAACCAGTTGTGTGCATCGTTTTTCGTCGGCCCTTCGACGATGACGTCGTAGACCTTGTTTTCCATAGCCTTGTTCTTTTCCAGGCTGTAGACATTCTGTACATCCATGAGGCCCTGCAGGCGGCGGCTCTTTTCTGCCTGGTCGATCTGGCCATCCATGCGGGCTGCCGGCGTGCCAGTGCGCGGCGAGAACATGAACGTATAGGCCATGTCGTACTGGCAGCGCTTGAGGAATTCCAGCGTATCCAAATACATGCCTTCCGTTTCGCCGGGGAAACCGACGATGATATCCGTCGTCAGGACCAGGTCGGGAATGCGCTTACGGGCATAGTCGACGAGTTCCATATAATGTTCTACTGTATAGCCCCGGTTCATGCGTCGCAGGAGCTCGTCGTTGCCACACTGAATGGGCAAGTGCATGTGGTTGACGACCTTCTTGCATTCAGCAATGGCGTCGATGGCGTCAAAATTCATATCCTTTGGATGGCTCGTCATGTAACGCACCCGTTCGATACCGTCAATCTTGTCAACCTGGCGCAGGAGTTCGGCAAAATCGATTTTCCCGTCCAGATCCTTGCCGTAGGAGTTGACGTTCTGGCCGAGGAGGGTGATTTCCTTATAGCCGCCGGCTGCTGCCTGTTTCACTTCTTCTAAGACGGCGTCCATGGGACGGCTTACTTCGCGGCCCCGTACGTACGGCACGATGCAGTACGTACAGAAATTATTGCAGCCGTTCATGATGGGAATCCAGGCAAAAAACTTGTGGAAGCGCTTCGTCGGTAAATCGTGAAAGGCCGGTGCGCCCATATCAGCCGACAAGAGGTGACGGCCCTGGGCCTGCCGTTCCGTAATCATGTCGATGAGTTTATGTATATTATGCGTCCCAATGACCAGGTCGATATGCGGTGCCCGTTCAAAGAGACGATCCTGCCATTCCTGGGCCATACAGCCCGTAACAGCGATGATCAGATCCGGATTATTCGCCTTTAAGTGCTTCAGTTCGCCAATCTTGCCAAGCGTCTTGTCTTCCGCCGTTTCGCGGACACAGCACGTATTGATCAAAATGACATCGGCCTGTTCCATGTCTTCCGTCGGACCGTAGCCCAATTCTTCAAGCTGGCCGGCATAATGCTCAGAATCGCTCTGGTTCATCTGGCAGCCATAGGACAGTATAAAATAAAAACGATTTCCCGTAATATCCATGTAGTTTATCTCTCCAATTCCAAAAAAATACTATTAGAGTTTTACAGTCTATAATACCATAAATGCCAGCCATTGACTAGACAAAAGGCAGGCACCCTGCCATGGCCGGCCCCGCCTGCCGCCTGGTAGCTTGCATTCTTCCGTCAGTTCCGTATACTAAATATATAGGAATGTTATGGACGTTTATTTCTGCAAAGGAGGTCTGTCCATGCTTACACGTTGCAAGAAAGCACTGGCCCTGGTCGCCCTGGCAATTTTTCTGCTTCCCTGTGCTGCCTTAGCGGCGACGCCAGACTACCCTGACCATTTTGCCAAGTATCCGGCGTACAAGCTCGGCTCATCCAGCACAGGCGTAGCCAACTACTTCGACCCGGCGACGATCACCTGCCAAAGCTATGACGCGCCTAACTACGCGCTTTCGGCCTCGGTCATTATGTACTCGTACGAGGCAGACCGGATGCTCAAGTGGCAACGGTATTATTTCAAATACAACTATGCTGAAAATCAGATCTGGGTATCCTACAACGGCTCGACCTATACCGGCCCCATCGATACGACGGTATGGCACTTGTCCAATCTGCAGGACCTGGTCGTCCTGGGCGTCCACATTTGGGAAGAAAATTATGGCATGAAATGGAAGAACCTCTACGGCGAATAATCTCTCTGTCCGCTCCTTGCACCGTTCTCGCGCAGTCACGCACTGTGTCAGGACGGTGCTTTTTTGCGCCTCCGCGCAGCCCCGGTCCCCGTGTGAGACAAATACGAATTATATCATTTTCACTAATTGACGGGATTCTTTCTCTATGCTATACTGCAAATGCAAATGCGAGTAGTTTGCATTTGAAATAATGGAGGTGACTCTCGTGAAAAAATGCTTTATATTTCTCCTTTCCCTCTGCCTCATAGCCGGTCTGGCCGGTTGCGGCGGCACGAGTGAAAAGGCAGCCAATACGGACGGCAAGCTTAAGGTAGCCGTTTCCTTCGACGCCATGCGCGAATTCGTCCAAGCTGTTGGCGGCGACAAGGTATCGATCATAGAAATTATCCCGGACGGTACGGAACCTCACGAATTCCAGCCTACGGCGAAACGGATGAAATTGCTCCACGATGCCAATGTCTTCGTCATGCAAGGCCTCGGCATGGAACCGTGGGCTGAAGCTATGATCAAGGCAGCGGACAATCCGAAGCTCGTCGTCGTAGAAGCCGGTACAGGCGTTTCGGCCATTACCAATACGGACGAAGATGAAATCAAGGAACACGGCCAATACGACCCCCACGCCTGGCTCAGCCCGTCGTGCGCCCAGATTGAAGTACAAAATATAGCCGACGGCCTGGCTAAAGCCGATCCGAAAAATGCCGGCTACTACCAGGCCAATGCCAAGGCCTATAAAGAACAGCTGCAAGCCCTGCAAAACGAATACACTCAAAAATTCAGTGCCTTGCCGCATAAGGATTTCGTTACGGGCCACGCAGCCTTTGCCTACCTGTGCCGCGACTTCGGCTTAGAACAAAAGAGCGTCGAATCGGTCTTTGCTGCAGGCGAACCGACGACCAACCAAATGAAGGAACTCGTCGACTATTGCCGTGACAATCACGTAAAGACCATCTTCTCGGAAGAGCTCGTAAGCCCGAAGACATCGGAAACCCTGGCCCGCGAAGTCGGTGCCAAGGTACAGCCCATTCACACCATGGAAAGCAGTGAAGGCGGCGCTACCTATCTCGACCGTATGAAGGAAAACCTGCAGCGCATTTACGAAAGCCTGCAATAAGCTCTTACACGGAGGTGCGGACAAAAAGTTGGACCTGACATGATCACTAAATGTCAGGAGGTTTAAAATGTATTCTTATGAAAAACGAATGAAAGCAGTCCTGTTGCATCGAGACGCAGGTATGGGACT
>NZ_JACOGK010000015.1 GCF_014269395.1 Megasphaera hominis | reverse complement strand
CGGAGAAATACCTGATTCAGGTATTCACGGATTTCCCAAATTTGGATGTGCGGCATCATCCCGAAGTAGTAGATGGCTACATGCCCTGGAGCACGCGTATGCAGGAATTATGTAAATAGGTCAGTGATCGCCCATTCGAGAATAACTCGGGTGGGCTTCTTTGTTAGGTACATGGTTTTATTGAGCGCTTACGTTATATCTTAGCTGGTCTTAGATATATCTTAGTTATGTCTTAGTTATGTCTTAGTTATGTCTTAGTGGTGTATGGTTGTGTTATGTATAGTTTTTTGTCTTTCTTCATATTGTGGACGAATTAATTTAGGCTGGGTCAATTATTGTTGGTTCTTTTCCCTCGAATTGTGGTCCAATAATGAGATGTATTATTTGTGGTCCAATTAGAAACAATAAGAAGGAAGAGAGTTCTTGTTGTCTATGGTTATAGTGGTTGTTCTTGTTGTCTATGGTTATAGTGGTTGTTCTTGTTGTCTATGGTTATTATCATCATCAGGATAATAAGAAGAAGGAGAATCATAATAACAAGAATAAGAATAATAACAAGAATAAGAACAATAATAACAATAAGAAGAATAAGAACAATAATACAGGTATAGTACTAGTTAGGTAGTCGTATATACATCAATGGTACAATTATGACTAGCATTGATTAGCTACTACGTACTATATCAATGAATATTTATATTATGCATTGATAAGTCATACGCCTTCTAACTTTAATATATATAGTTTTCCCGTCCCTTCTTCGAATTGTGGACGAATTAGAAGATGGTTTATTTGTGGACGAATTGATTTTTCAACGCTTTTCTAGACTGCCTAATCTTGCATAATTAATACATGATTTTGTATATTTATTATTACTCATTGTTCTATGGTTCTGCTGGTGCAGGAGAAGACATAAGAAATAACGACAAGAAATTGAATCATTCATTGTCTTCTTGTGATTGTCTTTACTGGTCTTACATGGTTATGATTGTCTGTTGCTACAGTGGGGACTGATTTAATTTTTATATATATCAAATAGTTATGTTTTAATATATGTCTACGAATGAAGACAAACAAGACACTCCTGCTATTAGTCTTACTGCTGCTTGTAGTGGTTCTTGTCATGGTCCTGTTGGTCCTGCTGGTGATGCGGATGCAGGAGAAGACACAAAGGAAGACATACAGAAAGACACTACTGCTCTAGCTGGTCCATGGTTGTTGTCTTTCATCATGGTGCTGTTTCGTACCTATGAATCAGGACCTATTAAAAATCGAGCTATTTTGCCGTTTTTAGACACGATAACTCATTCTAGGTATTAAAGGGTCATGTAAGGAATGTAATGTTGTCTTTTTGTGTCTGTGTATATTTCAATATGTTATGAAAAAATATAGATGATGATGCAGTTCCTTCCTATGCAGGAGAAGACACAAAGGAACGACAACAACAAGAAGAAGAACAACAAGACTGTACTGCTTGTGATGCTGGTTCTTCTATGCAGATGCAGGAGAAGACATAACTACAACTAGACATCAGAATACACAAGAAGAATCATCCATACTCTTCTACTGCTTCTGCTGGTGATGCGGTCAACCATTCCAGTGCAAAAGACACAAGGAGAATCATCACAATAAAAAAAAGCCCATACATAGTAACTGACTTATGTCGTTATCATGTATAGGCTTGAAGTGTCTTACTGTTGTTTTTGTTTATATTGTTTAGCTAGCTTATAGAAGGTGCTTCTTTTCATCCCTAGTAACTCAATAGCTTTTACTGCTGTTATCTGATTGTCTTGCCATTGATTATAGACTTCAGTCCAGTTGCTAGGATATTCTGCTTTATGTCTTCCTAGGTGTTGACCTCGTGCCTTAGCTTGTGCAATGCCTTCTGCTTGTCGTTGTCTGATATTCCGTCGTTCCTGCTCTGCTATCATGCCATAGACTTCTATTAGTATGTTTGTGATAGTATCAAGAATCAAATCACTGCCTGTATCAATCATGGTAGTTGGTAAGTCAAGACAACGAATACGAACGCCTTTGTTCTTGAAGTATGCAAGTTCTTCCTTTATTGCTTCTTTGTTGCGTCCTAGTCTATCAAGGCTCTTTACTATGATTGTGTCTCCTGCCGTGCTAAGTTGTCGTAATGCTTGATAATTTGGTCTGTTGAAGTCTTTTCCGCTTGCCTTGTCTATGATGATGTTCTTTTCATCGTCAACATACTTTCTTAGTTCTGCTGTTTGTCGGTCCGTGTTCTGCTCTGCTGTTGATACTCGTACATAGGCGAATGTTCTGCTGTTCATGGTGTTGTCTCCTTTTCATGTCATAGTGTCTGTAACAAGTCTTTGTTTATCGTTGTGTTCACTATAGCATGCTATGTCTATAAATATCAATACAATTGTAGACATATCTATAAATTAGGAGTTAGTAATTTATAGATGCAATTAAAGGCTTTTTTCAATAGTCTATAGAAGTATACTCATGTAGACATATAGGAAGACAACAAGGACGACAACAACAAGAAGAACAACAAGACATCAGAACAAGGAAGAAGGACAACAACTATCATCATTCATGGTGTCGTGCTGCTGGTGCTTGTCATGCTGCTTGTGCTTGTGTTCCTGCTAGTGATGCGGATGCAGGAGAAGACACAAAGGAAGACACAAGAAGGACAACAAAAAGGACAAGGATGCAAGCGTCATTACATCATGGTTCTATTACTTCTGATTGTCTCCATGGTATAATAATATTCAAATGCAGAAAAGTATTTGTGTCTCTACAAAAAAGCCCCTGCTGGTGTCGTCGGTGCCTATGGGGTAAATTCGTGTTCTCATCATGTTATATATGTGCTCACGGATATTTCACACAAAATAGAGTTCCTTTTTCGTATGCAGACTATATACACGTGTACAAATAGAGTCCCTTTTGCTGGTGTCATACTATTTATATCCATGCTCTTTTATGTCATGCAGGTAAAGTGAAAGCATCGCTCTATTTTCCATTCTAAGCAGGTTTTATTTGTCTTCATGATATAATTATCGCAAGACACAATAAAAACTCCTTACAGTGGCAAATAGAAAGAAATACGGATTCCATCGTTGTGTTATTCAAACGAATGTACGACTTGTAACTTCGTAATGAGAGGGTCGTAGGTTCAAATCCTATTAGTGGCTCCAAAGTCTAAGAACTTCACTACTTAGTAGTGGAGTTCTTTTTTTGTGTCTGTACGGCTGGTGCAACAAGCCCTAGTCCTCTTCGTTCAGGCCCAGCTTATTGCGCCAGTAGTTCGAATACACGGCGCCCATGGGATTATGGGCCAGGACGCGGTCCTTAGCGATCAGATTGGTCACCGGTCCCTTACAGGACGCATTGAAAATGGCATCATGGCCGACGCAGAGCCCGGCAGAGACGAAGAGCTCACAGCCCTGTTCATTCAGGAAATGGGCTTGGTGTTTCGGGTTGCACATGCTTTCGATGGGGTTTTCCGGCGTGACCCGGGACAGGCCCAGCTCGTCCTTGGCAATACCGCAGTTTTTGCAGCAAATAGAATAGACGTCGAAAAATTTCGAGAAATAGCTGGCAATGAGCTCCATTTCGTGGCTAATGCCGACGCAAAAGGCCAGGCCGATTTTTTTGTAGCCCATGCGCTGGGCAAAGGCCGCCGTTTCCTGAATGCGCGTATACTGCATATAATACGTCGCTTCGACATAGGCAGCGGCTTCCATCATTTTCCGTTCCTCTGGCGAATACTGGCTCAGGACGGCTTCCTTGTCGACAGGCGTACAGCTCACACCTTTCGTCGCACATATATGGCCACAGTTGCAATTCGCACAATCTCCTAGCATAATGAGGCACCTCCTCCGGCAGGTTTTAGCATAGTATATAGCGTTATGTTTATTCCATCGTACCACAAATACGGTGCCCGTGCATCCTTTTTCTTCTCATTTAGAAAAAAGAAGCCTGGTCCGCGTCATCACACGCAGTCCAGACTTCGCTAGTACATCGATTACCACGCCGGCGGCAGTAGTCCTACCAGGCTGCACAAGGCATAGATGCCGGCACCGCTAAAGAGGGCCACGACCAGGAGCTGCACAGGCAGGCTGGCAATACGGCCACACTGCCAGCAGGGCTGCCGGTTGCCCCGGCGCCGGGCCTGGCGCAGCATGAACACGGGCAGGACGGACATGATAATACCGCCAAAGGTACCGGCACTGAACAAGGCGTTGACAAAGCCTACGAGATTGCCTGACGCCAGGAAAACAGGCGGTATGACGATGACGGCCAGGCACAGGGCACGGTCCTTTACAGCCCCTTCCGAGGCCAGATGCAGGCGGTCTACCATATTGGTCAAAAAGCTTTCCGAAATGGCCCAAAAGGACGTGAGCATCGCGCAAAAGGCAAAGGCGTTGACCAGGAAAAAGAAAATATCTGGCTGCAGGGCCCGTCCCCACGAGAGAGACGCTACTTCCGTAATCTCTGCTACAGGCAGCATAAGGAAAACAGACAAAGGCACGCTGGCCAGGATGAGAAAGGAAATGCCCATGCCGGTCAGGAGGGACGGCACCAGTTTTTGTGGCGCATGGGTAAAGCCGCGGGCCAGCTCCGGCACAATATATTGAACGGCATAACAAAAAACGGCAATATTAAAAACCGGGACGGCATAGGCCCAGTGGGTATATAAAATATCTGCCAGAGGCACGCGGGCCGATACGACAGAGGCCCCGGCCAGGAGCAGCAGCATGATGATCATGCCCAGGCTGAGAAATTTTTCGGCAACACCGGTCACCTTCAGGCCGCCCCAGACAACAACGGTCGCAGCGGCAGCGAAGAGAATGCCGGCCAGCTCCGGCGTAAGGCCCGTACACTCGCTGAGAATCCGGCCACAGCCGGCCGTATAGGCAATGAGACTGCAAAAGGACGTGGCGCCAACGGAGAAAAAAATCAGCCAGGAACCGATTCTCCCCACGTACTTTTCAGCCAGGCCGGAAAGCTGCAACGGCTCTTGTGTCCGCAAGGCTGTTTCCGCGACGTACAGCATGGAAATGCCGGAAAAAATCCCGGCTACGACGAGCCAGACGAATAGGACAGGCCAGCCGGCTAAACGGCTCGCGTAGGCCAGTCCTAAGACACCGGAGCCAATGGTCGAACCGACGACCAGCATGGCTGCCTCCATAAAGGTAAGACGATGCACCTTCAAGGCACTTTGGGTGGCGGCAGTGCCCGCCGCTCTTGTATCCAACTCACGTACATATTCCATCGGCGTATTTCCTCCCGTGGGAACTATTGGTTGGATGTCAGCATGTCGCGTCCATTATACACAGACATACTGACCCTGACAAGAGGGTTATTCGTGATAATTTTCACGTGTATATAATCTAATCATATAAGGGCGCCGAAAAATTTTTTTCCTCATTAAGGTGCCCATTGTGCCTTTTTCCCTGCAGGCAGCTTCCCTCCCCTTTGACAAAATATTCCTGCAGGCTGTATAAGAAACGGAAAATTTCAATCACTTGTTGCTAAAACAGAACAAGTGTGATATGATACGGCCGAGGCAAAAGATAGCATCACGTTACGTGAGTTATACTTTTCGGTTTTATATTTTGAATGGATGGATTGTCAGCTGCTTGGATCTTTTTAGACCGAGACAGAAAGGATACTCATCAAAGACCGCGCTCTTTTTGCGCCCTTTTACGCCAAAAAAGGAGCAAGAGTTGCGCGTATTGACGTCTGCATGTCCCATGCACCTTTCAGTCTGCGCTGAAGGGTGCTTTTTTTATACTCTTTTGCCCCAAAAAACATCAAAAGGAGTGTATGAACCTTGAAGATTTTTCGCACAGTCAAAGAAATGCAGGAATTTGCCCTGCGCCTGAAGCAGGAAGGCCGCCGGATCGGCCTGGTACCCACGATGGGAGCCTTACATGAAGGCCATTTGACGCTGATGCGGGCGGCAAAAGAAGCCACGGATTTCGTCATCGCATCGGTCTTCGTCAACCCGACCCAGTTCGGCCCCAATGAAGATTTTGACGCCTATCCGCGCCGTTTTGAAGAAGACTGCCGGAAGCTCGAAAGCGTCGGTGTCGATGCCGTCTTTCATCCGGAACCGGACGAAATGTATCCCCAAGGCTTTTGTACGTATGTCAACGTCGAAGGCGATATCACACACAAGCTCTGTGGTGCCCAGCGGCCTATCCACTTCCGCGGTGTCGCCACAGTCGTAACGAAGCTCTTTAACATTACCCAGGCAGACGAAGCCTTTTTCGGCCAAAAGGATGCCCAGCAGGTCGTCGTTGTCTGCCGCTTTGTCCAGGATCTGAACTTGCCGGTTCATATCAACATGGTCCCCATCGTGCGGGAAGAAAGCGGCCTGGCCCGCAGCTCGCGCAACGTCTATCTGTCGCCGGAAGAAAAGACGGCAGCCCTCGTCTTGTCGCGCAGCCTGCGCCTGGCAAAGGACGCCTATGAAAAGGGCGAACGCAACGCAGCCGTCCTGAAGGCGCTGGTCACGAAAGAAATCGAAGGAGAACCGCTAGCCTCTATCGACTACGTAGATCTCTTCTCTTTCCCGGCCCTTGAAGCAATCGAAACGGTCGATGAAAAGAGCCTCCTCGCCCTGGCCGTACGCATTGGCAAGACGCGACTTATCGACAACATCATCTTAGGCTGACAAAAGAAGCACGGCCGCGCCGGGATGACCCGGCACGACCGTGCCCTGATACTACGTGAGAGGAGGTATGGGTGTTAACCTAAGAGGTGTTTTACCAGTTCCGGTACAGCGGCGTAATCGCTTTCTTCCGGATTCCACTGGGACCGGATATTGTCGTCGATGACGTCAAAGCCGGATTCTTTCAATTTAGCCTGGAGAATCTTGACAGATTCACCGCTCCAGCCATAGCAGCCGAAGGCAGCGGCTCTCTTATTCTTAAACTTCAGCTGTTTCAGGAATTCCAGCCAGCCGGCAACACTGGAAAGGATGCTGCAGCCGACGGTCGGCGAACCGACGGCAATGGCCTTGGATTTAAATACTTCCGTCATGACTTCATTCTTATCGGACTTGGCAATATTGAAGACCTTAACTACTGTATCCGGGCTCTGGGCGTGGATTTCCGAAGCGATCTTGTGGGCAATGGCTTCTGTGCCGTTCCACATGGTATCGTAGGCAATGGTAACCTGGTTTTCCTGGTAGGCATCAGCCCACTGGGCGTATTTTTCGACGATCTGCAAGGGATCGGTGCGCCAAATAGCACCGTGGGACGGAGCGATCATTTCGATAGGCAGGTTGAGTTTGCCGATTTCTTCGAGTTTCTTTGTCAAAATGGGGGCAAAGGGGTTGAGGATGTTGGCGAAGTATTTCATAGCTTCGCGGTTCAGGAGACACTGGTCGGCTTTGTCGTTGAACAGTTCTTCTACGGCATAGTGCTGGCCGAAGGCATCCATAGAGAAGAGGATGTTGTCGCCGGTCATGTACGTTGCCATGGAATCAGGCCAATGGAGCATGCGCATTTCTACGAAAATGAGCTTTTTGCCATTGCCGATGTCGAGGCTGTCGCCGGTTTTGACAACGTGGAAATTCCAGCCCCGTTTACCGTACTGGCCTTCAATGCTGCGGACAGCGTTGGCCGTGCAATAAATAGGCGTATCAGGAATTTCTTCCATGAGCGTCGTCAAGGCGCCGGAATGGTCGCATTCGCCGTGGTTGGCAATGATGTAGTCGATCTTGTGCAGATCGATTTCCTTTTTCAGGTTTTCGATAAAGTCGAAACGATGGGGAACCCAGATCGTATCGACGAGGACCGTCTTTTCTTCTTCAATCAGATAGGCGTTCTGGCTGGAGCCGTTGTAAATCGAATAATCATCGCCGTGGAAGCTTTCCAGTTCCCAATCGACATAGCCAATCCAGCTGACATTACCTTTTACATGTTTTCTCATAACACTTGCCTCCTTGAAATTCAAATAGTTATACTTATTATTTAGTATACACTATCTCACGCGTTTTATCTAGAATACGTTGTTACTGCACTTTTACGTCGGGATTTTTTTCGCCGAATTTTTCCTTCAGGACAGCGCCGATTTCAGAGCGGCTCTTGCCCTGTTTTTCCAGGTTCTTCACGGTCTTATAAGCCTGGAACAGGGTGGACGGACCGATTTCGGAACTGAAGAAGCCGATCCCCTGGTTCCACGCCAAGAGTTCAAAGACGTCGTCCAGGGCAGCTGACGGCAAGCCGTGGATATAGGCTTTGACCAATTCCCGCGTAGCCTGACGCATGCGGCCGGCACCGACGGCATTGGTCAGGGACAAGAGGAGACGGAATTCATAGGGCAAAAAGCGTTTCGAATCATTCCAGGTGAGATCCCAGAAGGAGACGGACAGCTTGCCCAGTTCATCATCGATGAGGGGCATGTTGGTCAGTGCGGCCGGGCGCATGGGAATGTCACCGGGATCACTGCTAGCCGTCGTCTTATAGAAGTAGGCATGAAATTCAGCATCACCGGTCTGTTCCGTATGATATTCAAAGCCTAATTCCTGCATAACTTCGTACAAGGGAATAGGGTCAAAGTTTTGGACCACTTCCAGGCCGGCGCCGACGGGCAGCTTGGCTGCCTGCTGTTTCAGTCCGGGAAAGAAGTTTCCCTGAATGCCCCGTACGTCTACTTTTTTAAAATCCTTAATTTTGTCCTGCCAATCGATAAAGCTCATATATATCGCTCCCTTCACCGTTTCCGGTTGGTATTTTATCTAGCTCATTAGGACTGCTTCGTCCTTATGGCTGTAGTATACGTCAGGGAGAAAAATAAATATGTTGTTATTACAACGATATTGAGAATTTCTTACAAAAAGGCCTGCATAGTGCTCCATGCAGGCCTTTTTCTATATGCTACGCTCAATAGAATTGTTCGAGTGTTTCCTTTTTACCCAAGATGAGGATCGTGTGATCTTCCGTAAAGACCGTCTGCGGCGTGATTTCAGCCGTAAGCTCTTCGCCTTTCTTGAGGGCCAGGATATTGATGTGGTAGTTTTTGCGGATATTCAGATCGCCAACGGTCTTGCCGATCCAGGCCTGGGGAATGGCCACTTCACAAACGGCGTAATCCTTGCTGATGATGAAGTATTCAAAGAGGGAATCTGAGCCGTAGCGCAGGGCTGTGAGAAAAGCCGTCTGCTTTTCCGGGTAGACCGTGACGTCGGCACCGCAGCGGCGCAGGAGGTTTTCGTGAATCCCCCGGGAGGCACGGGATACGACGAGCTTAGCGCCCAAGTCCTTGAGGAGAGCCGTCGTTTCCATAGAGCTCTGGAAATCGTCTCCGATGGTCACCAGGCAAATATCAAAATTGGGAATCCCCAGGGATTCGAGGAAGCTTTTGTCCGTACTGTCCGCAACGAGGCCGTTCGTCGCATAGGGCAGCATTTTCTGTACCCGTTCTTCTGACGTGTCGACGACGAGGATTTCATGACCCATGTCATGGAGAATCATGCAAATATGGCTGCCAAAACGGCCTAAGCCGATGATTAAAATAGATTTCACGTGGTTGTCCTTCTTTCTTAACCGATAACGACGTCTTCCTTGACGTAGTGGCTGCGCGTACCGTCGAATTTGGAGTGGACGGCAAAGACAAAGGTCAGGGCGCCGACACGGCCAAAGAACATGAGGAAGATGAGAATATACTTAGAGAGCGTGCTCAGCTGGTCTGTAATGCCGATAGAAAGGCCTACTGTCGCAATAGCCGAAACCGTTTCAAAACACGAATCGAGGATGGAAATATCATCCAAGGCGGAAATGAAGATGGTGCTGAAGATGATCAAGAGGAGATACATCATGAAGAGCACCGTTGCCTTGTGCAGTGTATCCTCGGAAATACGCCGGCCAAAGCAGGAAATATCGGAGCTGCGCCGCATCATGGCCCACACCGAGGCCAAGAGGGCAAAGGCCGTCGTCGTCTTAATGCCGCCGGCCGTCGAGCCCGGCGCACCACCGACGAGCATGAGCAGGATCAGGATAGCCCGGTTGGATTCGGAAAAGGTCATGAGATCGACGCTGTTAAAGCCGGCTGTACGCGTCGTCACGGCCTGGAACAGGGCCGGGAAGAGGTACAGCGTATCGTGGTTCTGGCCAAATTCCGTAGCGTAAAAGATGAGCGTCGGCACGATGATGAGCACAGCCGTCATGATCAGGATGATCTTGGACTGCAGGCGGTACGCCCGGATGTGGAAGCCGTGGGTCCGCACATCGGCCCAGGTCATAAAGCCCAGGCCGCCGATGATGATGAGCAGCATGATGACCGTGTTGACGACAGGGTTGAATTCATACGTCGTAAGGGAGCCGCCGCCAGCTGGTCCCATAATATCAAAGCCGGCATTACAAAAGGCCGAAATGGCGTGGAACATAGCATACCACCAGCCTGTGACCCAGCCGTACTGCGGTGCAAAGACCGTATACAAAAGCAGTGTGCCTACGAGTTCGATGATGGCGACATACTTCAGGATGAAGAGCACCAGCTGGACGATGCCCTTGAGCTGTGGCGCCGCCAGTGCTTCCTGCATGGTATTGCGCTGCATGAGGCCGATCTTGCGGCCTGAAAAGACAGTCAGGGAAATGGCCGCCGTGACGACGCCCAGGCCGCCGACCTGAATGGCAAAAAGAATGACCGCCTGGCCGAAGAAGGTCCAGTAGGTCCCCGTATCCTGTACGGAAAGGCCCGTTACGCAGACGGCGGAAACGATCGTAAAGAGGGCATCCGTAAAGGTCGCACCGGCGCCATCGACAGTGGCTGCAGGCAGCATAAGCAGGGCCGTCCCGGCCAGGATAAAGAGCGCAAAGCTGTACACGATGATCTGCGCCGGCGACAGGGACCGCCCGTATTTCAGTACATCCATATATTTCCTCCTGCCCCAAAGAAAGGGACATTGAAACTTTCCGGCACCGTCGTGCGGCGCCATATATCATCCACATAGAATAGGCTAAACGGCCCATATTGTCAAGCAGTTTCCCAGGAAGTTATAGTTTGTTTAACACTGCCGGTCCCGGCGTGCCGGCACTTTACGGCAGGGCCAAAAAGGTCTATGCTGTACGTATGATATATATGATTTTGTTTTCATAAGGAGATGAATCGTATGACTAACGAAGAACTGACGCACAGGGCCGCCGAGGTGCGCTCGTACGTCGTCAAGATGCTGGCTGCTGCAGGCGCCGGCCATCCCGGTGGTTCTCTGTCTATCGTCGAAATACTGCAGGTATTATACGGCGAATTCATGCATGTCGATCCCCAAAAGCCCCATTGGCCTGACCGGGACCGGCTCATCCTGTCCAAGGGCCATGCCGCACCGGCCCTCTACGCCACGCTTATGCTGCAGGGCTTTTTCCCGGAAGCAGAGCTTTGGCAATTGCGCCAGTGCGGTGCTATGCTCCAGGGCGTACCGGATATGAACCGCACGCCGGGCATCGACATGTCTACAGGCTCTCTGGGCCAAGGCCTGTCGGCCGGTAACGGCATGGCCCTCGGCGCCCGTCTCGACCATGCCGCTTGGCATACGTATGTCCTCTGCGGCGACGGAGAAATTGAAGAAGGCATTGTCTGGGAAGCGGCTATGACCAGCGCCCACTTCAAGCTCGATAACCTGACGCTCATCATCGACCACAATAAGCTGCAGCTAGGCGGCACGACGGAAGACGTTATGAACATCATGCCTATCGACGCTAAATTCCGCGATTTCCATTGGCACACGATTACCATCAACGGCCACGACTTTACGCAAATCAAAAGCGCCTTGCAGGAAGCCCTGGCCCACAAAGGCCAGCCGACGGTCATCATTGCCGAAACGGTCAAAGGCAAGGGCGTCGATTTTATGGAAAATAACAAGGAATGGCACAATAAAGCCTTAGATGCCAAGGATGCCGCAACGGCACTGAAGGAACTGGGAGGTGAAGGCTGATGGCACAATCAACACGGGATGCATACGGTCATGTCCTGGAAACGGAAATCTATAAAAATCCGGACGTCGTCGTCGTCGATGCGGATATTGCTTCGTCGACACGGGCAGAAAAGTTCAAAAACAAGGCACCGGAACGGTTCTTCAACGTCGGCATTTCCGAACAGGACCTTCTCGGTACGGCAGCCGGTCTGGCCGCCGTCGGCAAGATTCCTCTGGCCGGCTCGTACGCCCTCTTTACCGAACGGGGTTTTGAAATTACACGTAATTCCATTTGCCTGCCCAACCTGAACGTCAAGATCATCGTCAGCCACGGCGGTCTCACCATTGGCTCCGACGGGGCCACCCATCAGGCCGTAGAAGACCTGGCCATTATGCGCAGCCTGCCCAACCTGACGGTCATCAATCCGTCTGACGCGTGGGAAACGGAAGAAGCCGTCAAAGCCGCCATTGCCCACAAAGGGCCGGTCTACATCCGCTTGGGCAAGGACGCTGTACCGGATATTCATGAAAGCGGCAGTACCTACCATTGGAACAAGGGGGAAATCCTCCGTGACGGTTCAGACGTAGCCCTCATCGGCACAGGCCGCATGACGGCAGAAGCCTTGGCAGCAGCAGACACGCTGGCCCAAGAAGGGATTCAGGCAATGGTCATCAACATGCCTACGCTAAAGCCCATCGATGCAGACCTCATCGAAAAAGCAGCCCGCCAAACAGGCTGCATTGTCACGGCAGAAGAAGCCTCCGTCATCGGCGGCCTGGGCTCGGCCGTAGCCGAAACGCTGGTGCGCCGCTATCCTGTCCGCCAGGAATTCGTCGGTATTCAGGACACCTTCGGCGAATCGGGCTCATCGGCCGACCTCTTAAAGAAATACGGCCTCACAGCAGCGGATATCGTCGCTGCCGCCCACAAGGCCAGGGAAACGTAATTGCCTGTAACAGACAAAAAGACCGGAATCAAACACGCGATTCCGGTCTTTTTCTTATCTATCCCGCCAAACAGTACACGCTGCTAAGGTACGGCGCGGCCGTGGCGCCGGCTCTTCTGCCGCTACGCCGACAGCCAGGGCGGCGACGAGTTCGCCGTCCGTTTCCAGCCAGTTGCGGAGCTCCCCATAGGCAAAGTAAAAGTCACAAATCCACAGGCTGCCATAGCCCAGGGAGGTAGCCGTCAGTGTCATATTCTCGATAGCCGCCCCGATGGACTGGACATTACAAATTTCAGAGATGCGGTCTTCCGTCTCTAAGGGCTGATGGATTTCAAAGCCCAGCGTATTGACGACAAAAATGACGGCACCGGCCTGATTCATTATGTCCCGCGTCTGTCTGGCGCCGGCCAAATAGGGTGCGCTTTCCGGCAGGAGCGGCGTCTGCGCTTCCCGGTCGAGGCCCAGGCCCATGACGGTCACCATTTCGGCCTTAGCCGCGCCTGTGACGACGATAAAGTGCCAGGGCTGCCTGTTTTTGGACGACGGTGCCAGGATGCCGGCTTCAATGATTTCCTCGAGCACTGCCCGGGGCACAGGGGTGGCCGCATACTTGCGGATACTGCGGCGTGTTGTAATTTCTTTGATCATGCCAGGTCCTTTCCAAAAAATATCCCTGCCACAGTATAGGGCAGGGAGAAAGACGCTTAGAATTCTTTGACGAATTTTGCATGCGTGTGTTCCATGCCTTCCCGCATATAGAAGCGGTGGGCATCGACGCGGATATTACGGCTTGTCACTTCAATGAGAACGCACTGGTGTTCCTTGGCAATCGCTTCGGCTGCTTCCAGCATACGGGCGCCTGTTCCCTGGCTGCGTACGTCAGGCGTAATAAAAAATTCCAACACTTCTGCTACATTGCCGCCGTGATGGAGCTGCCGGTCAAAGCGCATATTCAGGACGCCACAAACACGGCCGTCCAGTTCGCCTAAGAGACAGTAATAATCGTTGTCGTTCAATTGTTCCTTATATATCTGGGCAAACGTATCGTAATCCAATTCATGGCCTACAAGGGCGCTGATCAATTCATGGACGCGGTCGAGGTCTGCTGCTGTACTTTTCCTTAACATAAGGCACCATCCTTTCCTAACCAGATCATCTGCGTACTGGTTCTCTTCTTATTATAGCAGGAAAGACGCGTTTTTCTCTGTTCTCTGCCATAGAAATCTGCTATTGCATATACCAAAATTGCAAGAAGCCCGTTTTCCCATGCTACCATTCGTGCTATAATTAAAAACACCGTATACTTTTATCACACCATGACAATCGAGGTTTTTCGTATGAAAATAGCATTTTTTGATTCCGGCATGGGCGGCCTCAGCGTACTGCACCACGCCATGAAGGTATTGCCGCACGAACAATTTATTTTCTTTGCTGACGAAGATAACGTGCCCTATGGCACCAAAACGAATGAACAAGTATTTGACTACGTCAGCCAGGCCTTCTCCTTTCTCATGACCCAGGACGTCAAGGCCATCGTCGTCGCCTGCAATACAGCGACGAGCGTAGCCGTTCAGGCCCTGCGCCACCAGTATTCCATCCCCATTATCGGCATGGAACCGGCGGCGAAAAAAGCGCTCGATATGGATAAAAACCGCAACCGCGTGTTGGTCATTGCTACGCCGGTCACGGTCCGCGGGCACAAGATCAAGGAATTAATTGAAAAGTACGACACAGAAAGCCTGGTAGACCTCTTAGCCCTGCCAAAGCTCGTTGAATTTGCCGAAAAGGGTGATTTCTCCTCTCCTGCTGTAGAACAGTATCTGCAGGAACAGTTTGCTCCCTATGATTTCAGCAAATACGCCAACCTGGTATTAGGCTGCACGCATTTCAATTACTTTAAGGAAACACTGCGCCGCATCCTGCCCGATCAGGTCCGCTTTGTCGACGGCAACGAAGGGACCGTGCGGGAATTGATCCGGCAGCTAGATTTCCATAAAGGGCTGGAATATCTGCCCCAGGAAGTAACGTACTACTATTCGGGCCATAAAGTAACCGATCCGGCAGAGCTGCAGCGGATCCAAGGCTTTTTAGACCAGCTGGAAAAGGTCTATACCATCGAATAAGACAGCAAAAGAAAACAAAAACGACAACGGACGCGTTCTGTTGTCGTTTTTTGTTGTCGTTTTTTATGTATGCCCTGCCGTATGGCTTTCCCGGATCACCAGCCGGGCCGGAGCCCCTTCCGGCGCATAGAGCGTCGCTTCTACGCCCAGGGGCAGGAAGGCTTTATCCGGGCCGTGTCCTACAGGCAGGCCGCGTACAGCCGGTTTACCAGCGAGCTTAGCATAATAGGCCAATACCTGGTCGGCTGTAAAGTCCCCCGGGTCATGGGGACAATCGATAAAATCACCATAGACGATGGCTTCTACGCGCTGGAGCAGGCCGTTTTGCCACAGCTGGTTGAGCATGCGGTCCAATCGGTACGCATCTTCGCCAACGTCCTCGAGGACCAAAATGGCACCGTCTCCTTTTAACTCATAAGGCGTTCCGGCCAAGGAAGCCACGACAGTCAGATTGCCGCCAATGAGGCGGCCTGATGCCTCACCTGGTACGAGCGTCGTCAGCTGCCGGCCTGGCGGGAGTTTCACTTCCCCAATAGGCGCCGTTGCCGCCAGCCCTTGCTGCAGCTGCTGCTCTGAATAGGAGCGGTCATCATGCAGGGTGACCAAAAGGGGGCCACTGACCGTAACTAAATGACTCTTTTCATAGAGAGCCGCCTGCAGGGCCGTAATATCGCTAAAGCCAATGAGCATTTTGGGGTGAGCGGCAATCATGGCGTAATCCAGCTTGTCCAGGATGCGGGCACTGCCATAGCCGCCATTGAGACAGAGGATAGCCTGAATCCGGTCATCGCGAAAAAAGTCGTTGACGTCACGGGCCCGGTCAGCATCGGTACCGGCAAAATACCCGGTCTGCGCCAGGGCGTGCGGAGCCAGCTGCACGCGGTAGCCCAGGTGCTGCAGGGCCTGTATCCCCGGAGCCAGATCGATTCCCTCACTGTGCGTGGCCGGTGCGACGATGCCGATCGTAGCACCGGGCTGTAAGGCCGGGCCTTTACTCATAGGCATTGCCGCCAGTGACAGAGAGCCGGCCAGGGTCAGGACCGCCGCCAGGACAAAGGCTGCGAGCCCTCTCATTTCACCGGTGCCTGCGGGCCTCTGTAGTAGCGCTGCATGCCCGTTACGTAATTATTATAGTCATTCAGGTACTTACCGGTCTTTTCTTTATAACACAGGTTGACTGTCACATAGTCTGCCAGCTGGCCATGCTGAATGCGCTTGCTCATGGGGATGGCCGTCCACGAATGGAAATTTTCTTCGTAAATCCAGGCCTGTTTACCGCTGTCGATCTTATAGGTAATCGTATAAATTCCTGCGATTTTTCCCGAATCCTCTTGGGAATTGAACATATTGACCGTAAAAACCCATTCGCGGCCATTATCTTCTACAGTCTTCAGGGAGCTGAGATCGACGTAAACCTCATAGCCTAAGCCGAAATTGACAGGCCGGTAGTTGGGGTTCTCTGCCAAGGGGCTGTTAAAATACGCCTGCGCCGGCAGCCCCGGTGCGGCAAATACGCCTAAGCCCAACAACAGGGCTACGAGTAATTTATGATATATTTTCATGATTATTCCTCCTTCTCATATATTGATAATTCCATTCGTATGTCTGCATCCGCAAAGGGCGAATCATTGGCAGGCGTACGGTAAAAGCCGTACTTTTCGTACAGATGGATGGCCGGCTGCAGAATATGGCTCGTATAGAGAACCAGCTTTTCTGCCTCCCTGGCACGGGCCCTTGCCAGCAGATGCTCTAAGAGGAGACTGCCTACGTGCTGGCCCTGACAAGCCGGTGTGACGGCGAATTTTGCCACCTCGTACACAGCCGGTGCATGCGGCACGAGGGAGATCGTACCGACATTCTTCCCGCCCAGGCGGGCAAAGAAAATATCGCCGCCTCTGGCGATGACGGCTTCACGGGGATGCTCCATGAGGGCCAAATCCCCCGGCTCAATGCTCAAAAACCGTTTCAGCCATTCTGCTGCCAGGTTGTAATAATCCTGCTGGTAGTCATCTTGCCAGCCGACGATTTGTACGTCATTCATATTCCTTCCCTCCTTCTATCCAGTATAAGGAAAAAGCAGAAGGCCTGCAAGCCTCGTTCCCGTAGGAACAGGCTGCAGGCCTTCTTTTTCCGCATGCCTATCAGGCTTCTGCTTCCGGTACTGCTTCTGCTGCGGCTTGTTTCTTTTCGTACGTGCCGCGCAGGATGTTCATAAATTCTTCTCCTGTAATCGTTTCTTTTTCATAGAGATATTTTGCCAGTTCATCGAGCTTATCCCGGTTTTCCATGAGGATCTTTTTCGCCCGGGCGTGCTGCTCTTTGACGAAGGAAACGACCTTGGCGTCAATATACTTCTGCGTTTCCGGTGCACAGGCCAGGGACGTATCGCCGCCCAAATACTGATTGGTCACCGTTTCCATGGCGACCATATCGAATTCGTCGGACATGCCATAGCGCGTAATCATGGCCCGGGCCAGTTTCGTCGCCTGTTCAATATCGTTCGAGGCACCTGTCGTAATCTGGCCGAAGACCACTTCTTCTGCAGCCCGGCCGCCCGTAAAGGTAGCAATCTTGTTTTCCAGTTCTTCCTTTGACAGGAGGTACTTATCCTGCTGGTCGACCTGCATGGTATACCCTAAGGCACCAGACGTACGGGGAATAATAGTGATCTTCTGTACCGGTGCCGAATGGCTCTGCATGGCCGCTACCAGTGCATGGCCAATTTCATGGTACGCTACGATTTTCTTTTCTTCATCTGACAGGATGGCGTTCTTCTTCTGATAGCCGGCAATGACGACTTCAATGCTTTCTTCCAGGTCAGCCTGCTTTACTTCGTCGCGGTGATCACGCACGGCACGCAGGGCCGCTTCGTTAATGATATTCGCCAGCTCGGCACCAGACGCGCCGGCAGCCATGCGGGCAATGGTATGAAAGTCGACATCAGAAGCCAACGGAACGTTTTTAGCGTGGGACTTAAGGATTTCCTGACGGCCAATGAGGTCCGGCAATTCGACCGGCACGCGGCGGTCAAAACGGCCGGGACGCAAGAGCGCCGGGTCCAGCGATTCCGGGCGGTTCGTGGCAGCTAAGATGACGACGCTGTCATCGCCGTTAAAACCGTCCATTTCTGTCAGCAGCTGATTCAGTGTCTGTTCCCGTTCACTGTTACCCATAGCATTGCCTGTACGCTTTTGGCCAATGGCATCGATTTCATCGATGAAGATAATGCACGGTGCCTTTTCCTTGGCCTGCTTAAAGAGATCGCGCACCTTGGAGGCGCCCATGCCGACGAACATTTCTACGAATTCCGACCCGGCAATGGGGAAAAAGGGAACACCGGCTTCACCGGCTACGGCCTTCGCCAGCATCGTTTTCCCCGTGCCCGGAGGACCGACGAGGAGGACCCCTTTCGGCATCTTCGCCCCTATTTTGGCATATTTATCAGGATGATGGAGAAAATCGACAATTTCTGAAAGATTTTCCTTGGCTTCATCTTCTCCAGCTACGTCATCGAAACGGATGCCGCCCTTGGTAGAAGGTACGTACACCTTCACCTGATTTTTCGAACCGAACATGAGGGAATTACCGCCACCGCGGTTCATAAGACGACGATTAAAGTAGTAGCCAATACCGAAGAAAATAAGGATTGGCAAAATCCAGGCGATGAGGAACTCTGTAAAGGGAGAATCCTGTTCCTTAATGACCTGGTCAAAGGATACGTCTGCCTTATGGAGGCGTTCTGTCAGCTGCGGGTCATTGACGACACCGGTACGGTATTCCTTCCCATCTTTATCTTTGAAGAGAATCTGATTGGTATCTATTTGTACGCTGGAAACTTCTTTATCGTCGGTCATGTTCATGAAGGTCCCATAATCGACCTGCTTGATGCTCTGCTGGTCATAATAGGGCTTGGCAATGGCATTGAAGATGACAATTACGGCCAAGGCGACGATATAGTAGAACAGCATAGGTCTTTTCTTTTCATGTACTTCTTTCATAATTTACACTCCTTCCTCTCTTGTTTAATTATAATCCTAAAGGCGAAAAGATGATATACTCATACTCTCATTTTACAGCAAATAGTTCTGAAATAATTCTTTCTGCGGCAGGCGGCCGAAAAAAATACCCCTAACGGAGAGGAGCGGATTTCTCTTTCCGTTAGGGGTATGCAATTACATCTGCTTAGGCCTGTTCGCGCCAGCCCGACATCTGGGCAGCAATGCGGATGGCCTGTTCAAAGGAGCTCGGTTTGGCAATGCCTTTACCGGCAATATCAAAGGCCGTGCCGTGTTCCGGTGTCGTAATGGCATAGGGCAAGCCACCGGCAACGGTAACGCCGACGTCAAAGGCCAAGAGCTTCGTTGCAATCTGGCCCTGATCATGATAAAGGGTAACGACAGCGTCGTATTCGCCTTTGAAAGCATGCATGAAAATGGTATCAGCCGAAACCGGGCCAACAATATCTTTGCCCTGGCTCTGCAGTTCCTGTACAACCGGTGCCAATACGTCTATTTCTTCTGTGCCACAGAGGCCGCCTTCACCGGCATGGGGGTTCAGGGCTGCCAAGGCAATACGCGGGTTGTCATAGCCGGCTCTTTTCATCGTGCTGTAGGTCAGTTCGATCGTTTTTAGTACGTTTTCCTTCGTAATGTACTTAGGTACATCGCGGAACGGAATGTGCGTCGTTACGCGGAAGGTCCACAGGTTGTTCATGACATTGAGGATGCCGCGGGGCTTATCCAGCCAGTCCAGGCACTGGGCAAAGAGGACGTGTTCGTCTTCTACGTGGTAGCCGCCCAATTTGAAGGCCTGTTTGTTCAGAGGACCAAAGACGAAGCCGTCGATCTGGTGCTGCTTTAAGAGATCCATGGAATAGACGAGCGTATCGCCTGTTACCTTACCGGAAGCGGGATCTACTGTGCCGATTTTGACCGTTTTCGGATCGATGTTCTTCAAATCAATAATCGAAATAGGGCCATCCCAATCGACCTGGTCTACGCTTTCTACACACGTAAAGGGAAAATCGACATGAGAAATTTCCATCCCCTGGCGAAGTACACGGGCATCGCCAATCAAAACGGGACGACAATATTTATACGGAACCTTATCTGCTACCAGTTTAGCTACCAATTCCGGACCTACACCTGCTGTTTCACCTAAAAATATACCTATAATCGGTTTCATTCTGTTCCTCCTAAATGCTTTTTATTGCTACCGCCCGTACAGGGCAGCCTTCAACCCCGACCAGTTTGAGCGGTAACGCCATAAATGTGATTCTATCTTGCTTAATCTGATCCAATCCGGCCAAATACTCAATCAGGAACACACCTTTTAATAAAAGTGCGTAATGTGTTGTAGATGCGCTCATTGGCAAGCAACCTTTATACGTTGCTGCTTGTCTTAAAATCTCATCTTGCGGAAAATCAAAGCCAACTGCCTTAGGCGACTTTGCAAGGAGCCAGTTTGCAGCTTCTTCACTGACGAAAGGAGCGTCTGACCAGTATTCCTTAGACTGCACATCGCGTTTTTTATCCCAACACGTCTTGAGGAGAATGATATCTCCTGCTTTTATATCTTTTGCGTGTTCTTCTAGATCCGTTGCAGTAATCTTATGCCCTGCATCTACAAATGATAAATCTATAATTGAGGCACTGCCGGAATATGTATCAACAGGCAATTCATCCAAGGCAGGCGCTCCGCCGGGTTTACAATGCAGCAACGTATCTACATGGGTAAACGCATGTGCCGGCAAGGTCATAACAGACGATCTAAAATCATCACCATTTTCCAACGTATTTTTTAATGTTTGTTTATATCCCCAACGCCAATGGTCTTTAATGGGAAATGACAAGTCAATTAATTCCACACCAAACATCTCCTCTATTGTAATTCCACCTTACCAGTTGCCTTACGAGCTGCACTAACTTCGGTTTTACCAATATCTTTTTTCAGTAATAATAAGAGTAACGGAGCAATGATAGAGGCCGTAACAAGGAATACCATGCCACCTAAAGAGCTTCCGGTTACAGTTGTAAAATAACCAAATAACCACGGGCCAAAGAAACCACCCAAGTTACCGACAGCATTAATTACCCCCAGTGTTACAGCTAATACATCGGCCGTTAAAAAGGTTGTCGGAATAGCCCACCAGATCCCGTAGTAGCACTGAATAAGACCGCCACAGCAAATCAAGGAAATTACAGCAGCTGTTACATTGCCGGTGCTTGCTAAATAAGTAGAAAGCAATAAGAACAATGCAGAAGATACAGCCGGTACAATCATGTGGAAACGACGTTCCCCTGTTTTATCAGAATGACGGGAGTTTAACATCAGCATAATCATTGCAAAGAACCAGGGAACGGAGGTTAATAAGCCAACGAGCATTTGGCTGCTTCCAGTCAAATCACGCATCATTGTAGGCAGCCAAATGGAATATCCGGCAAAACCCGTTTGTGTAAGGAACCAAATGGCAATTAAGATAATAACATTTCTTGTTTTTAACGCATCTTTAATGGACATGCCTTTAGTTGCAATTTTAGATTCTTCCTTTGCTGCAGCATTCATCAGATAATCGCGTTCTTCTTCAGAAAGCCACTTTGCATCTTTAGGATGGTCAGTAATGCATAACATCCAAATGATGCAGAAAATAATCGGGAAGGCACCTTCAATCCAGAACATTTCTCTCCAGGTAGCATAGGTAAGAATAAATCCGCAAATTGGCGACATGATCATGGCTGCAAAAGGAATAGAAAGCATCCAGATCCCATTAGCTCTCGCCCGTTCATCAAACGGGAACCACCGTTTTAACAATAAGACAATTGCCGGTAAAATACAGCCTTCTACAAAGCCAATCATAAAACGTACGATTAATAATTGCGTAACATTTTGGATAAAACCGGTTAAGCCTGCAAAGAGGCCCCAAGCGATCAAGGCAACGGCAATTAATTTTTTCGCGCTCCAGCGTTCAGCCCAAAGGCCACCCGGAACCTGCAAGAATAAATAACCAATAGCAAAAATCCCACCTGCTAAGCCTGCATAGGTTGCACCAATCCCTAAATCGGATTCCATTCCGGGAAATGCAAAACCAATATTGTTTCGGTCAATCATATTAATACAATACATCAGGAATACTGCGGGCAGTATTCTAAACCATCTCTTCTTCGGAACTGCATTCATACAAATCTCTCCTCATCTCTTATAAATACTATAATGGCTTGAACAATAAAATCGGTCTGCATGAGTATCTCCTCTACTCACGGTCCGTAACGTTACACTTTTCACATGAAATTTTTGTGCCAATATTTATCCTAAGTGATTGGTCATGCGCAATTAGCATTCATTTTAATATATCTCCTAGTATTTTTGAATACTACGTTAAATAATTAACATAAAGTCAAGTCATCTTGCTGTTTTCTATGAGCAAAAATCATTTTTCAAAACGATTCTATCTATGCCTTTGCCTCATTCATGTTTCATTCATCTTTCATTTGAACTATTTTATTTCATTAGTTTCATGTATTTGAATTATTGTTTTTCATTTTTTTACTATTTTAGAATCCAATAAAAAAATTATAGAGCAAATTCCAAGTTAGCCGTCTCTATACTTGGAGTTCGCTCTATAAGATAATTTCTTCACAATATATTTAATGACCAAAGAGATTTACATGAATGTATCCCCGCCTATAGAAGCGGAGGCTTCCTCCTGTTACGGGAACAGTACAGTAAAAAGAAACTACGGCGACTTACGTGCTCTCATCAGACGTATATTCCCGTACGCCACTGTATTTTTACGAGATTGCTTAGACAAATCCCCTCTAGTTTCTTCTCAACTATTTACCAGCATCACTTAAACTGTTTCATCTTCCGCCACAACGTCGTACGGCTCATGCCCAGAAGTTCTGCCGCTTTGCCATAATGATAATGTGTTTTTTCCAGGGCTGCCCGGATGCGTTCGTATTCATCCATGCCTGAGCCGGGAAGCGCTGTTTCTGATTCAGGCATGGCAGCTTCTGCCTTAGTATCTGTTTCTACGGATACCGCTTTGGCCGCGTTGCCGTATACGCCGCCCGTGAGGGCTACGCGCAGGTCGCTTTCCTGCAATTCCCGTCCTTCTGTGAATACGGCGACACGTTCGGCTACGTTGTAGAGTTCTCTAATGTTGCCGGCCCAGGGCTGCTGCAGGAGGCATTGTTCTGCCTGGGCTGTCATACCGTTCCAAATGATGCCATTCCGGTTATAAATGGTCGTAAGGAAGCGCTTAAACAGCGTCACTACGTCCGTTCCCCGTTCGCGCAAGGGCGGCAGGACCAGGTGCAGCGTATTGAGGCGGTAATAGAGATCCAGACGGAACAGGCCTGCCCGGCTCATTTGGGCCAAATCACGGTTTGTCGCGGCGATGACCCGCACGTTGACCGGAATAATCTGGTCGTCGCCAACACGCATGATTTCGTGTTCCTGCAAAACGCGCAGGAGCAGGCCCTGCATGCGCGGCGAAATTTCAGCAATTTCATCCAAAAAAAGGGTACCGTTGTGGGCCGCTTCGAAAAGGCCGATTTTCCCGCCCTTACGGGCATCCGTAAAGGCGCCTTCTACGTAGCCAAAGAGTTCACTTTCCAGGAGGTTTTCCGATAAAACAGCGCAGTTGATGGCCACAAAGGGCTCATTCCGCCGCCGGCTGGCGTTATGAATGCTCTGGGCAAACAGTTCTTTCCCGGTCCCCGTTTCCCCATTGACGAGGACATTGGCATCGGACTTGCTGTATTGTTGTGCCAAGTGAATCGTATCCTTTAACGCAGGACTATCGCCAAAAATATCGGCAAACGTCGCCTTGGCTACATGGCCTTTTTTATTTTTCTTACGCCGTATTTCGTTGCCCAGATTTTGTACCTTCAGGACCGGCTGAAAAGCCGCCACGGCACCAATGGTCTGTTCACCAGCCTGCATAGGGACGCAGTTCAGGTTAATATCCTGGTCGTTCACGCGCACGATGTGGTTGAGCACGGGCTGGCCCGTTTCTAGAACCATTTGCAGTGGCAATTGGGGCAATAAGGAGACGAGGCGCTGGCCGCCACATTGTGGCGAAAGGCCTGTAATATTGGCAGCTTCCCTGTTGATCATGAGGATTTCACCATTGCGGTCGACGGCAATCATACCATCACTCGTATAGTTTAAAATAACCTGAAACAGTTCGGCCCGCCGCCGTTCCTGCAGGGAAAGGTGATAGGCTCGCTTGGCTTCTACCAGGGCCTGATAGACCGCTTCCTTACCGGAGCTGATGCGCACGACAGAAAAACCCAGCTGACGGGCAATGATCGTCGCCGTTACGCCGCCTATGACGGCGCGGATACCCTGGTCGCGCATGCGCACTAATTGCGCGTGAATTTCTTTTTCTTCATCGGCTTCTGCCGTCACCAGTTCTACCGGGATCAGCTGGGAAATATTTTGGGTGCCATAAATCATTTCCTGCGTGCCAATAAAACCGATGCGCCCGTCACCATATTCTTTTTTACAGGCCAGCGCCGCCCGCATGATGTCATAGCCACTGATTTTTAATTCCGTTACCGGCACGTGGTGCAGTATTTTCTTCAGTTTGCGGTACGTAGCGCCGCGGGCAATGACGACATCACCGGATACGGAAATGTCGCCTAAGATCTGCGTGCCTAATTTTAAAATCGTTTCCAGCTGCCACGCTTCTGTATCCTGCTTTTGCTGTTCCACAAAGGTCTGGGAGACGACATCCTTCATTTCCATATATGGCAAGAAAAATGTGATTTTCATACTTGTTTCTCCTTACTTACATGTTTCCTGCCAGCCTGCGCTTAGCGGCAAAGATTATTCCGTACGTTGACGACGAAATCCTGTACATTCGTCACGATGGAGCTGACACTGAGACTGCCCCGGTCGCGCAGCTTATTGACGGCAAATTCCGAAATATCGACACAATAGAAATACGTTGGCCGCACGTGTCCGTCGACGACCCGATAGGACGGGAACATATTGCCCGTAGCAATGGAGTGCAGCATCGTTGCCATGCAGATGACCGTCGTGGCATTGCGGATCATATCACGCATAGCATTTTGGGCTTCATATACGTTGCCAATGACTTCCGGCAGCGGCCCGTCATCACGGATAGACCCGGCCAGGACAAAGGGAATGTGGCAGCGGTCTAATGCGGCAATGATGCCGTTATCCAGCTTTTCCTTTTCAATAAACGTATGGATGGAGCCATACTGGCGCACCTTGTTGATCGTATCCAAGTGGTTATAATGGCCTAAGGGGGCCAGCTTTTGCGTATACACATCCTGTCCTAAGGCAGTGCCCAAATAGGCGGCTTCCAGATCGTGTGTTGCCAGGGCATTACCGGCCATGAGGCCGTCGACATAGCCGGCCCGGACGAGATCGGCAAAGGCTGCCCGGGCATCGGCATCGAACGCGCAGGCCGGCCCCATGACCCAGACGATTTTCCCATGCTGCTTTTCATACTCAAGCAGTTCATAGACAGAATCGTAATCTTTAGAATAGGCCGTTTCCCGCGAGCGGCCGGTCCGGAAGATAAAGGAATCATCCGTGTCTTCCCGGTCTGCCGAAAAGCCTGTATCATGGACGTAGATTCCTTCTTCGCCCCGTTCCTTACGGCCAACGACGACGAGATCGCCCTTTTTCAAATTGCGGAATTCGACGACGGCAATGCGGCCGCCGGCATAAACAGGTACACAATCCATGCGGCTTTCTTCTGCCAATAGCCACGTGCCGTGGACTTTAAAATATTCCGGGAAAATCGACATGGAATGGTACCGGTCCGGTGCCACACCATCCCGCGGTGCCGGTACCAGCGTCACATCAGGCGCATCTGTAAATAATGGCAATGTAAAATCCGGTGCTGTATACGAAGGCATAGACCAAGTCATAGTAATTCCCCCTAACGACAACTTCCCATAAATAACGATATATGTGTTCTTTATTTATTCTATCACGCTCCGGTAAAATCAACAATGACACAGTGCGTTGACAAAAATCCACCTCTTTACAAGGCTAAGAACGTCTTTTATAATAAGGCGTAATCAGAAAAAAAGGAGGTTCTCATGGCCGAAGAACATGTAAAGCGTGGTTTCATTTGTGCTACTGCCGGTGCCCTCAGCTGGGGTATGTCCGGTACGTGTGGCCAATACTTGTTTACATACTATACAATAGATGCCCTGCTGCTCACCAATATGCGTATGATCGGTGCCGGTGTCGTACTGCTGGCGTTGGTCTTAGGGCTGCAGCGCCCGACGCTGGTTCACGTCCTGCACAGCCCGCGCGATATGCTCCATATCGTTATTTTTGCTGTTTTCGGGCTTATTACCTGCCAGGCTACCTATCTTTCCGCTATTGAATACGCCAACGCTGGCACGGCAACAGTATTACAATCACTCAACGTCGTGCTCATGTCGACCATTGCGGCCATCCACCTCCGCCGTCTGCCCAATGCCTGGCACATGCTGGCCATCCTGCTCGCCTTAGGCGGCGTCTTTCTCATCGCTACAGGCGGCGATTTCCACCACTTGATTATTTCACCGCTGGCCCTGGTCTTTGGCTTTGGCTCGGCTGCCTGCTCTGTTTTGTATACGATTTTGCCCAGCGCACAAATCCGCAAATGGGGCACCTTGCCGGTCAACGCCCTGGCCATGCTGATCGGCGGCATGGCCTTAGGCCTGATCATCACGCCGTGGCGCGCCTCGCTTAATCTGGATTTCTCCGGCTGGATGGCCATTGCCTTCATCGTCCTCATCGGCACGGTTGCTTCGTTTACCTTATTTTTGCGCGGCGTCGGCGATATTGGCCCCGTAAAGGCCACCTTTATCGGTACCTTAGAGCCTTTATCGGCTACGGTTTGCTCGTTTCTTCTCCTCGGTACGCCCTTTACGGCAACGGATATTACAGGTTTTGCCTGCATTCTGGCTACGGTGTACTTGGTTACCATGAAAACAGCCTGAGGTCATTCTCAATTTTATTTTCAATTTCATTGACACGCTCCCAGGGCTGCTATATAATAGCTGTATTGCTTCAAGGGAGTAATCAGTACATACACATGTACAATAGTATCGACATCCTGGTGTATACACCCGGTGCTATTTGAAATGATGAGACTTGGAGACAGTATTCTTGCTGTCTTCAGGTCTTTTTTTTGACAGAAAACGAGGGAGATATTGTGACTACACTGGAATTATTCATTCTGGCTTTGAGCCTCTCTATGGACGCCTTTGCCGTCTCTGTCTGTAAGGGCCTGTCCCTAGGGCAGACAAGAGTCCGGCATATGCTCATCGCCGGCGCCTGGTTCGGCGGCTTTCAGGCCCTCATGCCGACTATAGGCTACTATTTGGGCAGCTTCTTTTCCGCCTATATCATGCGCTACAACAGCTGGATTTCCTGTCTCATTCTCGTCCTCATCGGCGCTAACATGATCCGCGAGGCCGGTGGCGAAGAAGAGGAAAATGCATCTCTCGCCGCAGGTACCATGTTCTTCCTGGCCATTGCTACGAGCATCGATGCCCTGGCAGTGGGCGTGACCTTTGCCTTCATGGGCGTTTCTATCGTCTACGCCGCGGCCTGTATTGGCCTGACGACCTTTGTCTGTTCGGCTGTGGGCATCAAGGTCGGCAGTCTCTTCGGCCTGCGTTATAAGGCCGGTTCGGAACGGCTGGGCGGTATCGTCCTGATTCTCATTGGCCTGAAGATTCTCTTCCAGGGGCTGGGACTGATCTGATCCGTATCTCGTGGTAAAAAAGACCGTATAGGCAGCACTGCTGCGCTGCCTATACGGTCTTTCGTTATGCTTTTCTAATTGCCGCCTGCTGCGTATCCCAGAGGACGATATGGCCTTTTTCAAGGGACGCCTGCACGTCAATGGTGCGCTGGTTGCGCGAGCCCTTAAAGAGGAGGGTAACGTCCTTTTCTGCCAGGATAAATTCGCCGTCTACGAGGACGTCGATGTACGACAGGAGTTCCTTCGTTTCCCGTACAGTATGTGCCATACGGCCCAGGAGATCCCGGTCGAAGAGATAGCCTGTAAAGCACCAAATATCCTTTTGGGGATACTGTGCCTTAACCTGGCGCAAGAGCGGCAAAAGGCCCTTTTGGTTGACCGGCTCCATAGGTTCGCCGCCTAAGAGGGTCAGGCCCTGGTAGCAGTCTTCACCCAGTTTTTCCAGGAGCTCCCCTGCTACGTCTGCCGTAAATGCCTGGCCGTAGTCAAAGTTCCAGGTCATCTCGTTGAAGCAGCCCGGACAATGGTGGGTGCAGCCTGAGACGAAAAGGCTCAGACGCACACCGGGACCATTGGCTATATCGTATTCTTTAATTTCTGCGTAATTCATGGTTCATCCTTTAGAGATGGAGAACGCGGTCTTTGATTTCCTGGGTCCGGCCCTGATTCCAGAACTGGGTGCCAATGTAGCCGCACGTACGGCGGGCTACAGACATTTTTTCCTGATCGCGGTTACCGCAGTTCGGGCATTCCCAAATCAATTTTCCCGTTTCATCTTCAATAATCTTAATTTCACCATCGTAGCCGCAAACTTCACAATAGTCGCTCTTCGTGTTCAATTCGGCATACATGATGTTGTTGTAAATATATTTCATGACCGTCAGGACGGCAGGAATATTATTCTGCATATTCGGTACTTCTACGTAGCTGATGGCGCCGCCTGGCGAAAGACGCTGGAAATCGGCTTCAAACTTCAGCTTGTGGAAGGCATCGATCGGTTCCGTTACGTGGACGTGGTAGCTATTGGTAATGTAGTTCTTGTCCGTTACGCCTTTGATGATGCCAAAGCGTTTCTGCAAGGCCTTGGCAAAGCGGTACGTCGTCGATTCCATAGGCGTGCCATAGACGGAATAACTGATGTTTTCGGCATCGCGCCATTCCTTGCACTTGTCATTCAAGTGCTGCATGACCTTGAGGGCAAATTCGCGGCCTTCCGGCGTCGTATGGGATTTGCCGAGCATGCGCATGCACATTTCATAGAGGCCGGCATAGCCCAGGGAAATGGTCGAATAGCCGTTGAAGAGCAGGCGGTCGATGGTTTCGCCTTTCTTCAGACGGGCCAGGGCGCCATACTGCCAAAGGATCGGTGCTACGTCAGAAACGGTGCCCAAGAGGCGTTCATGACGGCAGCGCAGGGCCCGGTGGCAGAGATCCAGGCGTTCGTCCAAGATCTGCCAGAATTTTTCCATATCGCCGTAGGACGAGCAGGCTACGTCGACGAGGTTGATCGTGACGACGCCCTGATTGAAGCGGCCATAGAATTTATGCGTACCGTCAGCCTTGCGCTGGGAATCTTCGACGGTCAGGAAGGAGCGGCAGCCCATGCACGTATAGACGTTGCCCTGTTTCAGCTGTTTCATGATTTTCGCCGAAATATAGTCCGGTACGAGCCGTTTGGCCGTGCATTCGGCAGCCTGTTTGGTCAGATACCAGTACGGTGCATCTTCTGAGATGTTATCTTCATCGAGGACGTAAATCAGTTTCGGGAAGGCCGGTGTAATCCAGACGCCCTTTTCGTTTTTGACGCCCTGCATGCGCTGGCGCAGGACTTCTTCGATAATGAGGGCCAAGTCGTCCCGCGTCTGTCCTTCCGGTACTTCGTCGAGATACATGAACATGGTGACGAACGGTGCCTGGCCGTTACAGGTCATGAGCGTAATGAGCTGGTACTGAATTGTCTGGATACCGCTCTTTACTTCTTCCCGCAGCCGGCGGGCCACGATTTTATGAATGACTTCCGGATCCATGCTTTCGCCACAAAGCTTGCGTTCTTCTTCAACCTGGCGGCGGATCTTTTGACGGCTAATGTCGACGAAGGGTGCCAAATGGGCTAGAGTAAAGGACTGGCCGCCATACTGGTTGCTGGCCACCTGGGCGACGATCTGCGTCGTTACGTTGCAGGCCGTAAAGAAGCTGTGCGGTTTTTCGATGAGCGTTTCGCTGATGACCGTGCCGTTTTGGAGCATATCTTCCAAATTGATGAGATCGCAGTTGTGTTCCTTCTGGGCGTAATAATCCATGTCGTGGAAATGGATAATGCCCTGTTCATGGGCGCGGACAATATCTTCCGGCAAAAGGACACGCCGGGTCAGGTCCTTACTGACTTCGCCGGCCATGTAGTCGCGCTGTGTCGAATTGATGACCGGGTTTTTATTGGAATTTTCCTGTTTGACTTCTTCATTCATCTGTTCAATGAGGGCCAGGATGCTGTCATCTGTCGTATTGGTCTTACGGGAAATTTCCCGTTTATAGCGATAACGTACATATTTCTGGGCCACTTCGTAGCCGCGCATTTCCATAATGCCCTTTTCTACCATATCTTGTATATCTTCTACGTTGATGGCATGGGGCAGGGACGAAATATTCTTGGCAATCGTATCGGCAACGGCCCGGATTTGATAGGGGTTCATTTGATGAACATCGTCTACTTCATTATTGGCCTTCGTAATGGCATTGATAATTTTCTTAATATCAAAGCCTACTTCCTGGCCATTCCGTTTGATGACATTGACCTTTACTTGTGCATTTTCCATGGGTTCCATCTGCTCCATTACCAATCTCCTCATTTCCTTTAAAAATTCATAATCTTCTTATCTTATACCAAATATGGTTATTATCTTTATCCGTACATACAATATATAGTGTTTGGTGACGTGTTCTATGATACTACAAAATAGAGGAAATGGGAATACCCTAATTTTTGAATTGCCAAATCGTCATAGGCAGGTCCTCTTTGATGCCGTTGCTTTTCGTACAGACAAGGGCCATTTTTTTCGTGTATACTATGATAGAATTTGTTATTGTTACAAAAAGAAAGGACTCGCCATGACCCTGATCAATCGAAAGATGAAAGACCTGTTATTACAGCTTGTCCCGAAATACCGCCAGCTTAGTGATGACTTTTTCAGCGGCCGTATTTCGCCGATACAATATATGGGCGCTTCCGGCAGTTTCGGCAGCTATGCCGAACGGGGCGGCCAGACAGCCATGCTACGCCTGCGCTTTATTGCCGGCGCCATAAGCCATGACCAGCTGGCCTACCTGGCAGACTGCATCGAAACCCATGCGATCCAAAAGATCCACTTTACGAGCGGCCAGGCCCTGCAGTTTCATCACCTGAGCGGGCCGGAGGTTCTCGACATTTATGCTGAAGCCCTGGAGCACGACGTCTTTGGAACGGCCAGCGGCGGCAGCCATTTCAGCAGCATTGCGGCAGACCCGTTGCGCGGCATCGACCCGGCAGAAACGTTCGACATCAGTCCCTACGTACGGGCTGCTGCTGCCTACAGGCTGGCCGTGTTTCCGACGCTACGCCTGCCCCGTAAGTTTAAGATCGCCTTTACGGCCAGCCGGCGCAACGAAACGCATGCGACCTTTAAGGACCTGGGCTTTGTCTGGGATGGCAACGGCGGCTTTGACGTCTATGCTGCCGGCGGCTTAGGACCGCGGCCGCAAATGGGCCTTTGCCTCGCCCGTCATACGGAGCCGTCCCAATGCCTGTATTACCTGGATGCTATGCTGCAGCTCTTCAGTGAGCACGGCAATTACGAAGCCCACGCCCGGGCCCGCAGCCGCTATTTGCTCCTGACCCTGGGCGAAGAGGAATTTCGCCGCCTCTTTACAGAGTACTTGGAAAAAGCCTGGGAAAAAGAGCTGGACATCATGCCGGAGCCAGGTGTCGCTGCGCCCGGGGCGATGCCGCCGGTCGTACAGGCTGACAGCCGCATACAGCCACAAAAGCAAGACGGCCTCTATTATATCCACTATCAGCCCCGCGGCGGCCTGACGAAGCGGGCCGGGCCCTCGCCATCATAGCTGGCGATACGGCCAAAGACGACTTCCACGCTTCGGTCGCCTGCATTGGCGCTACGACCTGCCAAATGGGAATCCGCGATGCCCAGGCCTGCCTGACAGCATTGCTGCAAGCCCTGGATGCGGATGACGTGGCAACGCGCTATTTGCCGCAGCTGCATATTTCCGGCTGCCATTTCTCCTGCGGCGGCCATCAGGCCGGCAGCATCGGTCTGCGCGGCGCCTTAAAGATTGTCGATAAGCATCCCTACCCGGCTTACGTCGTCAGTGCCGGCGGCAGCAGCCGCCTCGGCCAGGAAGCCTTCGGCGAAGAAATTGCTACCCTCAAAGAAGAAGACCTGCCCCGTTTCTTTACGGCCCTTGCGGCTGTATTGGAAGAGGCAGGCCAGCCTTTCAGGGATTGGTATCCTGCCCATCAGAAACACTTGTCTGCCCTGGCGCAGACCTTTGAATAAGAAAAAAAGAAATCCGGTTCCCTCAGTGTGGAACCGGATTTTTACGCTATGTACTTATTTTTCTGTTGGTTTTGCCTGTGGTGTCAGCTTACCGCCACCGGGCAGCTGTTTTGTCTGGCCCTGAAGCCAGGCATTGGCTTCATTGGCCGCATCATAGTATACGGTATGGCCATTACTGTGAATATTAGCCAGGCTCGTATCCGTATCGGTAAGAGCCGTCACGTACGAATCTTCCGTTACGTCCCATACGGAGTCCTGATCCAGGCTGAGTGCTGCTGCCTGTGCCTTTTGGCCGGCGTTGAAGGCACCTTTAAAATGCGTGCCATTCTGTAAGGATAAGGTAAGTGTGCTGCCCTGATCAGCCGTTACATCACCCGTCAGATTTTGCCCGCTAAGCGCATAGGCTACTTTCGCCTGGGCTGGTGTACCTGTGCCCCACGAGCGGCTCGTCACTTCTACGCCGCCGGCGTCACCAGTACTGCTGGTCAAACGCAGGCTGCTGCCTGTGCCGTTACCAGACAGGGCATTTTTCCCAAAGGCTGCCTGCAGATTTTCCAGATTCTGCTGCTGATCCCGCCACATATTGGCAAACGGATCGGGAGCCGTCAGGGACTGATTCATCCAGTTTGAAAAGAAACGGCGCTGCGTCTGCCAGTCCTGGTCAATCCGTTGTTCCATCCGGTTCATTTGGCGCAAAAGCGCTGCATTGGAAGCAGCCAAATCATTGCTGCTGGCCTGGGAAACACTAGGATTATGAACCAAGGTCAGGGATAAAGCAAAGACGACAGCAAGAAATTTACAGGTTTTGTCTTGCATTGGCATCATCTCCTAGTATTGATTGTACTATATTTATGTCACGGTTTTGTCACAATCTGTGCCTGTGTGCTCCCGGCTGTCCCGTTCTGAGCGCTGCCTGCCAGGCCTTTACGTTCTCCCTTTTTATCTGCCTTGGCCGGGCTTTCCCGTACAGTCCGGACCTGCTTTTGTACCGGCGGCGCCGCAATGGACGCCGCATCGATGACCGTACCATCATTCTTATAGGCAGTGACGACAAACGCATCCGGTTTGACCTGCAGTGTCAGGTACATGGGCATATCGACGGGATTATAATAGACAGCATCACAGTAGCGCTGCACCGTATCGGTATACGATTCTGTACCGGAACGGCCCGTCGTCACATAGGTCGTGCCGCCGGCAGCGGGCTTACCGTCGCGGAAGGGCTCCGTACGGGCATAGCAGTGTTCATGCGCCGTAAAGACCAGGGGCACATGGTACTTATCAAAGAGAGGCATGAACCACGTCCCGTTGAGATCCGGTATGGCACGGGAGGTAGCCGTAATAGCCGGCCGGTGCATGAGGACGATGAGCCGTTTGTCCCGCTTTTGGGCAGCAGCTAAGTCCTGATCGAGCCATTGGGCTTCCTCTTCCATCATCTGCGGATAGTCTGTATGGAGTTCTTCATAATCCGTATTCAGGGACACGTAATGGACGTCGCCGTAATCAAAGGAATAGGCCAGGCGGTTTTGCCCCTTCGGTGCATCGTAGGGTACAGGAAAGAGTGCTTTATACGTATAGGGTTCACAAAAGGTCCAGTTCAGGGAATAGGCTTCGTGATTGCCTAGTACCGGCGCAATAGGCATATGGGAGGTCAGGATGTCGGCATTTTCATACCATTGGCGCCATTGATACCAGGACTGGCCGTTATCGCTGAGGTCTCCCATCATGATAAAAAAAGCAGCCTCCGGATGATGCTCATACGCCGTTCTGGCCGTACTGCCCCAGACGCCGTAATCGGTCGACTGGGAATCACCAAAGATGAGGACCTTGTAGGCATCGAGCTGTTCCGTCGTCGTATGGAAGGGAAACCAGCCGCTTTCCCCATCAGCCGTGGCGATTTTATATTCATATGCCGTATCGGGCTTAAGACCCTGCATATAGGCACCATACGTATAGGGCGGCACCCAGTCTGCATCGTACACAGGCGGCCGCTTCGGGCTGGTAACGAAGGCCCGCTGTGTATCCGTATTCCCTTGCTGGCGGTATACGACGGTATAGTCACTGCGGCCGCTGTCGTCCTGCCAGGCTACCGTCTTTGCCGTAGCCGCATCACTGGCAACGATTTGTACCAGATTCGTAATGGGAATGGCTGCACTGCTGGCCAGGCCGGGCAAACAGGCGGCCACGAGAGACAGGAGCGTGCCTGTCCATTTTTTTATATCTATCATGGTGTTGTCATCCTTTCTGTCGCAAAAGTAATTCTAGCACGAAAACAGAAAGTGGCAAGTTTTTTTCCTGTTGCCTGTCTATTAATGATATAATAAATGGTATATACAGCACGGATCGTGCAACACAACGTATTCTCACGCAAAGGAGCTTTACTATGACTGATATGACCTTAATGAACCAGCAATTGCGGGCCCTCGCCGAGGCCGATGCCGCCTGGCTGCCCGTTTTTGCGAATGCTTCGGCCTTGCTCATGGATCACTTGCCGTCCATTAATTGGGCCGGCTTTTATCTGATACAGAAGGATCACCTCTTACTGGGGCCCTTCCAAGGAAAAGTCGCCTGCATCCATATTCCTATGGGAAAGGGCGTCTGCGGCACGGCAGCTGCAGAAGACAAGACGCAGCGTATCGACAATGTCCACCTGTTTCCCGGCCACATTGCCTGTGACAGCTCGTCTAACTCGGAAATCGTCATCCCTATCCATAATGGCGACCACATCGTAGCCGTCCTCGATATAGACAGTCCTATTTATAACCGGTTTACACAGACCGATCAGGATAACCTGGAAGCCTTCGTGGCCACACTGGAAGAGATTACAGACTTTTCCCCGCTCGCACTATAAGCTTGCTACAGCAATAATACAACGTAAGAGATTACGCTTGTTATTATATATTTTCCATCAAAAAAGAGGGGTGTCGTATGAAACTGTTCAATTTCTATGTAAATGGTCACATTCATCTGGGGGTCTTACAAGACGGTACTGCCCATGATGCCACAGCCGGTGGGTATCCGGCTATTCCAGCAACGATGGAGCATGCCTTAAACGAGACCTTGTCCTTGCAGGCACTGGAAACAGCAGCTGCAAACGGTCCGGTCGTCGACGTGGAAACCATTCATTTTGCACCGGCCGTTACGGCACCGGAAAAAATTCTTTGCGTCGGCTTAAACTATGCCGCTCATGCCAAGGAATCCCACATGGAATTGCCAAAATACCCGACCTTGTTCAGCAAATTCAGCAACGCCCTGCTCGGCCATAAAGAAGCCATCCGCTTGCCGGAAACTGCCGAAAAATACGATTACGAAGCAGAGCTGGTCATCGTCATCGGCAAGGAAGCACGACAGGTATCCAAGGAAGAAGCGCCTGACTATATCTTTGGCTATACGGCAGGCAACGATTTTTCCGCCCGGGACCTGCAGCTGCGCACAACCCAGTGGATTATGGGCAAGAGCTTCGACGGCTTTGCTCCCTTGGGACCGTATATCGTACCGGCCCGGGAAATCAACGCCAATCAGTTACAAATACAGAGCTACGTCAACGGCACGCTCCGTCAAAACTCCAATACGAGTGATTTGATCTTCGATCCGGCTACGATCGTCAGCTATATTTCTCAATACATGACCCTCAAACCGGGCGACGTCATTTACACAGGTACGCCTTCCGGCGTTATTCTCGGCTATCCGGAAGATAAACAGGTATGGCTCAAGCCGGGTGATACAGTAACCATAAAGATTGAAGGCATTGGCGAACTGACCAATACGCTGACGCGGTAAGGCAGGTCAATTTAGGGACAAAAAAAGTGCGGCAAGAGCAGAAAAACCTGCCTTGCCGCACATCTGTAGATTCATCCTTCATGGGCAGCTGCTTCGTCCTTTCCCAGGATTGCCGTAATATACGCCCGCGTATCGAGGACACGCCCCAGGCTTTTATCATAGTGCTTGACACCGAGAACGCCGATGAGCACACCTATAGCAGCGCCGATGACGCCCCAGAGGACAGTCGTCGTCAGCATGTAGCCTGCGAAACCGCCTACAGCAGCCAAAAGCAACGGCATGATGAAACAGACAAAGGAACTGAGTACCAAGTGTGAGTCATCTACTTCGTACCGTACATAATTTCCTTCTTCTGCCCCTACGGTGTTGTAAGCTGTTATCATCACGTGTTCTGCTGCGGCACAGGCACTACAAGCAACGTATAAGTGATCACGGTTTACTTTGATCTTTACCAAACCGTCTTCATTTACTTCTTCGATGGTCCCTTCACCAATCCGCATAAGAATCACTCCCTTGTTTCTAATCAATAATAGTTATTGTTTACATCTATAGTATATCATGTATTGTCAACATGTGCAACGGAACGCCCGGAAAAAGACATGTTCTTATCGTTCCCTTAAGGAGAGGTTATCATGAGTTTAATCAAAGGTATTCATCACGCAGCCATCAAATGTTCCTGCCCGGCAGAATTCAAAGAAGTCCTTCACTTCTACACGGAAGTTCTCGGTTTGACCGTACTCCGTTCCTGGGGTGAAGGCAGCAAGGCCGGTGCCATGATCGACACAGGCTGTGGCGTCATCGAAGTGTTTGCAGCCGGCAATGTATCCCATGCTACCGGATCGATTCACCATCTGGCCTTGGCAACCGATGATCCCGATGCCTGCATTGCTGCCGTACGGCAGGCAGGCTACACCATTACGGTTGAACCGAAAGACGTCGTCATCGCTTCGGAACCGCCCTTCCCCATCCGCGTGGCCTTTGCTATCGGCCCGTGCGGAGAAGAAATCGAATTCTTCCACGAAAAATAATACACCTATGGCAAAGCCCGGACTTTTCAGGTCCGGGCTTTTTTCTTACTGATTCACGACATTAATGGGTTTCCCCTGTAAAAACTGTCTTAAGTTATCTACAGCAATATCCATCAGACGCTGTCTAGCTTCCTTGGGAGCCCACGAAATGTGAGGCGTAATCAGGCAGTTAGGGAGCCCCAAAAGGGGATTGTCTTCCCTAATGGGTTCTGTAGAGACAACGTCTAAAGCAGCAGCACCTACTTTACCAGACTTCAGGGCCTGTGCCAGATCTGCTTCTATGATCAACGGGCCGCGGGAATTGTTAATGAGGATGACGCCATCCTTCATCTTAGCAATTGTTTCCGCATTAACCAGTCCCTGCGTATCAGGGAATAAGGGACAATGGAGAACGATAACATCAGACTGGGCAAAGAGCGTATCCCGGTCTACGTACGTTGCTACAGCCTGCCCGGCTTCACTAACGAAGGCATCGTTCGCTATGACGCGCATGTTCAGGGCCCGGGCAATTTGTGCCGTCCGCTGGCCAATACGTCCCAGACCGATGATGCCCATCGTTTTTCCAGCCAGCTCAATCAAGGGATATTTCCAAAAGCTCCAATCGGCATTATGAGCCCATTCGCCACGCTGTACGGCCTCGTTGTGAGCACCTACGTGATGGCACACTTCCAGTAACAGGGCAATCGCCATCTGTGCTACAGAATCGGTTCCATACGTAGGAATATTGGTGACTACAATGCCAATTTCTTTCGCCGCTTCTACGTCTACGACATTGTATCCTGTTGCCAGAACGCCAATAAACTTCAGTGTCTGGCTCCCTTCCAGTACCGTCCGGGAAAGGGGCGTCTTATTCGTAAACACAGCGGTTGCCTCACGTATACGTTCAGCAATGACAGCGTCATTAGCGGGCGTTCTGTCATAGACAACCAACTCGTCACCTAGTTCCTGCAAGGCCTGCCAGCTAAGATCACCGGGATTTTCACAATATCCATCTAAGACAACAATTTTCATCCTATGCTTCCTCCTCAATTTACAGTCAACAGCTGTTTCCAAATAGTAATGGAACGGCGAATGGCCGCATGGGCCTTTTGTGGATCTTTTTCCTTAATAGCCTGGATAATCGCATCGTGAGGGTAGCCCGCTTCTTCTATGACCGTAGCCGGGTTCTCTATGCCCCGCCGGATATAAGGTTTAAAATAATCCAGCACAAAAATATATATTTTTTCAATCAGCTTATTTTGCGCGATCCGCACTAGGAGCCAGTGAAACTGCAAATCATAATGAAGAATTTCCTCTGCATTCTGCGGGTGTCTTTCTTTGCACTGCTTAAGCTGATTATTGCAGGCCTCTAAGATTTGCAGATCGTTCACACTATACCGTTGCAGGACGAGCTGCAAAATATAATCTTCCAGCATAAAACGCAGTTCCTGCAATTCCCGAAAATCCGGCTGCGTAAGAATAAAGCTGAACAGGAGCGGCTTAAAGACAAAGGTATCATTCGCTTCTTTGGCAACGTACGTACCGTCGCCCCGTTTGCTCTCAACGACACCAAAGGCCGACAAAATCTTTATGGCTTCACGAATCGAGCTGCGGCTGACAGAAAAACGCCGCGCCAGCTCTGTTTCCGAAGGAAGCTTATCACCTGGTGCAATCCGTTTAGCAATAAGGGCATCCTTTAAGATTGCAATGACATAATCAGCTGACGAGTGCACCTCCTGCGTTCCGTATAAGAGCCTGTCGTCGGTCTTATCAAATAAAGACATGGGAACCCCCTCCTCTGCCACGTTGTACCCTCATTATACAATACAGACGTAGTTTAGGACAGAACCTGCACCATTCGGTTTTAAAAAAACTGCGCAGCCTCAATCATAAAAGACGCTGCGCAGTACATTGCCCCAGTGGCGTACTTTTTCCGGATCATCCGGCCAGTACTCCGACAGGAGCGGCATAATTTCGTAATCTACAATTTCCATGAGCCATTCTTCCGAATATTCGGTCTGGCCACAGAAGTAGCCATGACCAATGCGGTAGCCCCGGCCCAAATGGGGGTCTTCGGCAATTTCCTTATTCAAGTCTTTCACGCGCTCGATGAGGGCATGAAAGGTGTCGCTGTCAAAGTGCCGTTCATAGGCCCGGAAGCCGTCAGAGTCGAATTCCGGAATCAGTTCAAAGAAGCCAAAGCGGCGGCGCAGGACGTAATCGCGGATCGGTACGGTATCGGCCATACTCATCATGCCGATAATATAAATATTCTTAGGTACAGAAAAGGGCATGCCGTTACAGGAGAGGGTTATCAGGGTGCCCCGGTACGCTTTTTCCACGAGCAGCATGAGCTCGCCAAAAATCTGGCCTACGTTGCCACGGTTAATATCATCAATGATAAAAAAGAACGATTTATTAGGCATATTCGCTGCGCGCTGGCAAAAGCGGTAAAAAATACCGTATTGCAGTTCATAGCCAGCACCTTGCGGTTTATAGCCGGCAACGAAGTCTTCGTATGTATAGTTTTCATGGAAATGGACAAATTCAATACGGCTATCATCCTGTTCCCGCATCATGGCGTAGGCAATCCGCTTTGCCGTATAGGTTTTGCCAACGCCAGGTGCCCCTTGAAGGATAATATTTTGCTTGTGCTTTAAAAGGGAAATGAGCGTATCGAAGTGTCCCCGCGTCATGTAGACTTCCCGGATAAAATCATCCCGTGTATAGGGCTTGATGATCCGTTTATGGTCGACAGGATTTTCTTCCCGTATGAGATCCATGATGCACGTATATTCATTGCGCGATAACTTAAAGAGGTTCCCCTGGGGATTGGCAAAATACTCCATCTCTTTTAGTTCCGGTATATTTTCCAGCGTATGGAAATCGACAGGATGGACAAGGCCTTCAATTTTCTCCAGGTACAGGTTTTCCCCATCGCTTTCCTTGACAATTTTACCGATAGCCACGATTTTGCGCACAGGTATGGCTTCATAGCAGATGAGGAAGTCACCGCTTCGGGCTTCCAGGAAGTGATCGAAGATCCGCCGCTTATTCCCGTTTTCATTATATAGGGAAAAGCTCAGCGTTTCCCCTACATCGAGGGACGAAAAGCTCCAAATGACCGGATTGACACTAAACCACCAGGCCGCATGCGGGCCCTTGAGGACAGATACGTAGGCATAGAGGCTGACGCGGGACAGGTCGGTCTGTTGCAGGGCTTCTTCCAGCTCTGGCCGCAGCTTCCAAATATAGCCGCCTTCATGATCCTTTTCATCCCGTTTGCCCATGTAGAGAATCGGCCACCATTTAGCCTCTTCGTCGTCTGTATTGAGGACGTTGCAATCGGTCTTTTCTGCTACCCGTTTGGCCAGGGCTACAGAGCAGAAATTATAGAAATTTCTCGGTTCACCGTATTTATTGGATAATTGCCGGCACGTTGCCATACCGCCATAATCGAGGAGACGGCGCATGACTTCCAGGCTGCTTTCTGTAAAAACGGCATCGTCCTGCAAGAGATCCAGCCAGTCTGCTACGGTCAATTCCGGCGAATAATCGATAGGCAGCCAGTCGCTGTCACTGCGGCCAATGCCTTTTTTCGAGTACACCCGGCTGATATAGCGGCAAAAATCGATGGTCAGCGTCCGCGCCTTTTTATCGGGCCAGCATTTGTCCTGCAGCTGGCTGTGAAAGAGCTGCTGTAATTCCAGGTCGGCCCCTACGACGTCGCAAATTTCATCATACAGAGCGTAAGCACCGATTAAATTACCGGCATGGGCGCCGCGGCGGGGAATAAAGGAGCTCCCCAATTCCTTAGCGACGACACGGCATTCGGAATAGTCGTAAATATAATACGTATCGGGATAGCGCAGCCAAAGGTAGATACTGATGGCGTTGAGTTTTTGGTAATGCTGTTTCCAAATACCTTCGCCGTATTCCCGGCGGATCTGTTCGGCAGCCTCCTGGAACTGCTCAACCCGTTCTGTCAGGTCCTTCTTTTCATCATAGAGACGGGAAAACATAGCCCGCGTAGCATCGCGGTTAACGGCGGCAAAGCCCCGCATGACGCCGCGGGGATAATAATTGACCGAGGTGAGCAGGTCTTTGGTCTGCGCCGTAGCGGCGATGAACATTTCTTCAAAGTCCCGGGCCATAAAATCCCAATTGGTCTGAAAGCAATATACGGCCTCCCATTTGTATCGTTCGGCAGGCCAGCGCTGCTCAAAATCCCGCTTGTATTCTTTTAATATCGTTTGCAATTTCTCCAGATCAATCATGGCTATCCTTCTTCCCCCAAGTGCCTTGGCAACGTATCTTTCTATGGGCTATTGTAGCATGTTTACAGGCAAAATTGAACGCTTTTTACAACACCCGGCCCGTTAGCATTCTTTCATCCTGTAGCCGGCACCCCAGACGGTTTCAATATAAATAGGATGAGACGGATCGGGCTCAATTTTTTCCCTGATGCGGTTGATGTGGACCATGACTGTCGCCGTATCGCCTTCGGCATCGTAGCCCCAAACCTTTTCAAAAAGGCGCTCGCGGTTAAAGACGATGCCCTGATTGCGGGCCAGAAAGACGAGGAGCTCAAATTCCTTATGCGTCAGCGTGACCTCCTTAGGGCCGACAAAGACGCGATGCTTATCCGTTTCAATAGTAAGATCCCCACAATGAATGACCGCGGCGTTAGCTGCCTGGGCACCGGCCGTCAGCCGTTCATACCGGGCTATATGGGCCTTTACGCGGGCCACGAGCTCCATGGGGCTAAAGGGCTTAATGATGTAATCATCGGCGCCCAGTCCCAGACCGCGGATCTTGTCGATGTCTTCCCGTTTAGCCGATACCATGAGGATGGGCACATCCTTTTCCGCCCGCAAACGGCGGCAGACTTCAAAACCATCCAGGCCGGGCAGCATGATGTCCAACAGGACCAGGTCATAGTCCTGATGCAGGGCCCGGTCCAGTCCGTCCGTACCCGTTTCGGCAATTTCGGCAGTAATGCCGGCTGCTTCAAGGAAATCCCGTTCCAGTTCGGCAATTTCCTGGTTATCTTCAATGATCAGTATCGTTTTCACTGTTTTTCGTCTCCTTTGCAAGGGGCAGGGTCATGCGAATCGTAAGTCCCCCTCCCGGTGTGGCTTCGGCCTTAATCGTGCCCCCTAGGGCTTCTACAATCTGCTTGGTAATCGCCAGTCCCAGACCACTGCCCTGTTTCACATCCGTCCGGGCCTTATCGGTACGATAAAAGCTGTCAAAGAGCAGGGGCAAGGCCTCATCCGGTACGCCCCGGCCGTGATCGGCAAAGGCCAGGCCGGCCTGGCCGCCGCACTGCGTCAGGACAATGTCTACAGCCACGCGTTCGCCTTCTTTATACTTCAGGCTGTTTTCCAAAAGGTTTTCCACCACCCGTTGAAACTGCATCCGGTCCAGGGCTACCCAAAAGCCCCGGCCCGTATGGGACAGGCGGAGGTCTAAGCCGCGTTTTTCATAGTCGCCTGCACATTCACCCAGGAAATCTGCAAAGTACTGCTGTAAATCGACGACTTCTGTATGGAAGGGCACGCGGCCCAATTCCAGTTTGGAAAAGAGAAAAAGACTGTCTACGAGCCGTTCCAGGGTGCAGGCACTACGGTACATGAGCTCGACGTAATGATGTTTCTTTTCCGGTGTCGCTGCAATGCCCTCCAAAATGCCACAGGCATAGCCTTTAAGGAGCGTCAGCGGCGTCGACAAATCGTGGGAAATACCGGCAATGAGCTCGCGCCGGTTTTGTTCGTAGCGTTCCCGTTCTGCCCGGGAGCGCTGCAATTCCTGCCGCATGGCATCAAAGTCACGGCACGCTTCACCCAGTTCGTCACCGGCCGTAACCTGCAGGGGCTCATCGAGATTGCCATTGCGAATAGCCGCCGAGGCCTGACGCAGCGCCGACAACGGTTCCAGAATCTGCCGCGATAAGAGACGGGACAAATAAATACCAAAGCCGAGAATCAATACCAGGGCCAGGCCTACCATAAAGAAAAGCACGCCGTGCAAAAGCCCTTTGGCGGTGCCCGGCCGGATACCGCCACGAGCCAGGAAGGGCACGTCACCGGCAGCGAAAATAGCCGTCCCCTGTGGTGCCGTATAGGTGAAATAAAAGCCTTCGTCGTTCCAAACCATGGCCGACGACTGACCGCCGCCTTTGCGGTATACCGCTTCCTGCAGGCGCAGGGCATTGGCGCCAGGCGTGCAATAGAGAACGTGTCCCTGGCGGACAATGGCTGTTTCAATGCCCAGGCTCTCGAGAACATGACAGTCATCCATGAGATCCTTGACTTTAGGTTTATCCATGTGGTCCAATTTATCAATATTGACTTTTAGTGAACTCACAGTGTACTGAATGGACATGGCCGGCCCTTTTTCAGGCCAGAGGGTCACCAGATTGCCATCAGGTCCGGCGGAAAAACGCAGGCCCTGCAAAATCAGGCCGGCGATCCCCATGAGGATACAGACAGGGATCACCACCATCATGACGTTGGCAAAGAGGAGCCGTTTACGCAGAGATATATCACGAATACGCATGGGCACCGCCTTCTTTCTTTTTCTTGTATACGCCTAGTATAGGCGATAGTTCTTAAGATTTCCTAAACAAAAAGCGCCTTTCCTAAAGCGAAAAAAACGCATAATTTCGCGAATCTTATGCCCCCTGTTAGGTCCTGTTTAGATTTTACCGCTATACTGCAGGTGTAGTCAAAAAAAGTCTTCATTCACATACAGGAGGTACCATGATGGAACAGAAAAAATTAGACTCGCTCAAAGACACATTGCAACAGAAAGTATTTACCAAGAAACACCTGAAACAAGCCACGGCTGTCGTGGTGGTCTGTGCCATTATCGGCGGCGGTGCCGGCTGGTACCACGTACAGCAAAAGAAGGCCCACCATGCTGAAGTCGCCGCAGCACGCACGTCCATGATTGAAGCAGAAGCAACCAAAAATGGCCTGGCACTGCTCGACCCTGATACGATCAAGGAACGGGCAGCACAGGCCATTGGTAAAGACAGCTCTACCTTAACGTTTGCTGAAGTAAATCTGGAACTGCCCCGTCAGGGCGGTCCCGATCAGAAAGACCCTAAAGAAGGAAAGGAACACAAGGGACGCGAAAGAGATAGAAAAGGATCGCCGGACCAGGGGGGCCAGCAGGACCGTAAGGACGGCACAACCGGCGCTTCGACACAGGCCAAACAGCCACAGGCTCCGGCTACAACCCAGGCACCGGCAGCGCAGGCCGGCCAGCCTCAGGCTCAGGCACAGCCTATGCATCCCCTCTACGCCGTCCGCTGTAAAGATGGCAGCGTGACCTACCATATTCTCCTCGATGCCGTCACAGGCGACCCCGTCCGCGTCAGCATGAGCTAACCTCTTAGGACTGTGACGCCTTATGATTGACGAGGATGTAGTAATCTTCTACGTGCAGGCATTGCGCTTCCGGCGTACCTAAGACGCGGCGCGCTTCGTCGAGATAGAGCGGCTGCACGACGACGATGACGCGCTGCGGGCTTTCCCAGAGTTCGCGCAACTCCTTACTGCCGTAATACATGCCCGTCCGGTCCGTGTGGTACAGGCCATATTCCAATTCGCCCATAAAGTTAGCCGCTGCAATGGGCCGGTCCAGGTAATAGACCAAGCCCGGCATAAATTTGCCGTACATGATAATCGGCGTCTTTTGATCCGGATCGAGTTCCTTCAAATCCTGGCTGACATAGTACGCCGTCTGGTGGTCGTGGATCTGGCCTTGTACCTGATGCGCACCGACGCCAAAGCCATAGGCCATACAGGAAAGAACCAGGAATACTGCCAAAAAGCTGCGCCGCGAGCGCCAGATCCAGGCGGCTGCGATAGTCCCGAGCAAAAGTGAGGCAATGAGCAAACCGCCGTGCGTCACAAAGCCGGAAACGGTGAGGAAGTCCGTTCGCATGATATAGGCAATGCCCGCAACGGTAAAGAGCAGGCAGAGGATGCTGTTTACCAGGAAGGAATGGCAGAGCCAGCTGCCGACGTGGCGGCACCGTTCCAGCGAGGCTGCTACGAGGATGGACAAGGGCAGCCAGCAGGGCATGATATACGTCGGCAATTTCGAATCAGAAATACTGTAGAAGAGATAAATCAGGCCAGCCCACAAGGCCAGGAGGCACAGGGCCTGCTTTTCCTTAGGTGACGACGGGCTGCGGAAAATACCGCGTTTGCTGAAAAAGGTAAGCAAGAAGCCTGTCCACGGCATGAAGCCTGCCAAAAGCACGGGTACGAAATAATACCACGGATGGAACCGTTCGTGCATAGTCGTCGCAAAACGCAGGAAATGTTCGCGAATAAAGAAGAAATAAAAGAATTCTGGATTACGCTGGCAGACGAGATAATACCAGGGCACAGCAATGACCAGAAAGAGCAAGATTCCCGGCAGGTAGAACAGGCGCAAAAAGAGGCGCGGCCGCCGCGTAAGCAGGACGTACCAAAAGAGAATGCCCAAGGGAAAGACGATGGCAATCAGCCCCTTCGTCAGCATGCCAAAGCCCATGGAAGCATAGAAAAGGAGCAAATACTTCTTCTTTTCTGTCCGTTCGAAGACATAGAACGAGGCCAGGCACGTGTTGACAAAGAACGTCAGGGCCATATCGAGAACGCCAATAGAAGAAACGATTAATTGCAAGGCCGTCGTTGCCAGGATGATACCGGCCATAATCCCTGTACGGCGGTTATACATATAGCGGCCCAGCCAGGCTGCCACAAGGACATTACCGACACCGGTCAAGGCCGGCAAGACGCGGCCTGTAAATTCCTGAAAGCCAAAGAGATTCATGGCCAGGGCCGTGATCCAATACTGGAAAATCGGCTTTTCAAAATACGGCATGTAATCAAAATGAGGTGTCACATAATCGCCGGATAAAACCATTTCCATGGCTACCCGGTGATAGCGGCCTTCATCGAGCTCGATAAGATGATACGACCCCAAATGAGCCACATACAACAAGATCAATGCCAGACACAACAAACCCAGTGTTGCCCGGCGGTGATGTCTAATAAAAGTTACCATTACCCTATCCTCCCACTGTACTAAAATGCAGTGGTTACAGTATACACAAAAGTTATAAACAAAAAATTAACAACTCCTCGTTACGCATCTTTTTTTTAAATTACAAAGGGGGATCTGCCCATAGAGCAGGTCCCCCTCTTCTTTTATTGATAAAATGCTGTCACAGCGCCTATGGCTGCAGTTCTTATTGCGCCCCTACCTTCTTATTCATGTTAATCCAGATGGGGAACAGGCAAACGCCCAAGGCAAAGGCCAGGAACAGGATAATGGCCCAATAATAGCTGCCCGTAAAGGTAACGATAAGCCCAACGAGGATTGGCACGATCGTACCGCCAATATTGCCCATGAAGTTCATGGCACCGGCCACGATACCGACATCATCCTTCTGGGAAATGGCAGCCGGCATCATCCAAAAGGTAGCGCCAACCCATTTTTCACAGAACATGGCAAAGGACATGTAGACAATCGCCAGGGTAATCGTCGCCGCCGTGCTCAAAAGGTACATAGAAAGAGCCATGGCAATACCCAAGCCGGCCAGGGCGTATTTGACGACCTTGTTGGAATCATAGCCCTTGATGCGCAGCATATCGATCATGTAGCCGCCGAAGAAGGAGCCAATGACGCCACAGCCAAAGATGATGAAAATCGAGCCGCCGACGGTCATGATATTGACCTTGAATACCTGGGATAAATACATGGGGCCCCAGGTCATGAGGCCATACCAGAAGCAGTCGTAGCAGACAAAGCCTAAGACCATGCCCCAGAAGGTCAGGCTGCGCAAATACCGCGGTAAGCCTAAGGACGTACGGCCGCCACTGGCCATCTGTTCACTTTCATATTCTTCCTTTAAGGCCTTGTCAATGTATTCCCGTTCGGCTGCATTGATCATGGTATTCGTATCCGGTGTCGTATGTACAAATTTATAACAAACTAAGACAACAGCCATGGTTACAACACCGGCACCCATCAATGCGCCACGCCAGCCACCGAACCAAGCCAGGAAGGCAATGATCAGCGGCCCGCCAATCGACGTCCCTAAGGCTGACCCGGCATCGACGATAGCCGCCCCGCGGGTACGTTCATTTTTCGTCAGCCATACAGACTGCAGCTTGCTGCTGGCCGGATAGATTGGCGCTTCCGACGCACCTAACAAGGCGCGGACAATCATGAAACCCGTACTGCCATTGAGGAAGCCTGTAATGATCTGAAAAATCCCCCAGAGCAGGCCTGATCCGAGAATCGTTTTCCCTGGTCCCAGGCGGTCAGCAATCCAGCCGGCCGGAATCTGCATGAGCGTATAGCCCCAGAAAAAAGCACTCAGAATAACGCCGACCATGGCAGGTCCAAATTGCAAATCTGCTTCGATGGCAGGCATACAAATCGAAATAACCGCCCGGTCTACATAGTTAACCGTACATAATGCCAGCAGTGAGCCAAAGACCATCCAGCGGACTTTCGTCGGCTTACTACCATACAAATCGTGTGTCATAGTGCACACCCCCTATTTAAATTAGCCTGCAGGCTTACACGGCTACGTACACACGCCCCCTTTCCCCGTTTTCTGCAAGCGTGAAACCCCATATCACTACGTTAACTCTACGTTCATTATAGGCACCTGGTTGTATTCTGTCAACGAATATTTTGCTTATCTGTCCATACCTGCAATATATTGGCGTACAAAAAAGCAGGCCTCTTACGAGGCCTGCCAAAGGTACTGATTATTCTTCGATGTGTGCAATTGCTTTTGCCAGGTTTTTCTTCATTTCCAAGTTGCCCTGACGGGAAATCATGATGCGCTGTGCCTGCGGAGAACCTGCACCGTGCATGGATTCTGTACGGTAGCCAACAGCAGCTGTGCCGAGGCAGAGGTTTTCAATGAGGCGTAATACTTTCAGGCGGTTTTCTGTCGAAACGGCAGAGATGCCTTTCAGGTATTTATCAACATACGGCCCAATCTTGGAGTCGCGCAGGTCGATTTCAGACGGTGCTGTTACTACGAGACCGCCGGCAATATCTTCAGCCAGACGAACGATTTCATAGGGGAAACGCGTAACGTTCTGTTTGCAGACGTTAGCCAGCAGCATGTCGATGAGGTAGTTACCGGCTTTCGTCTTGGTGCCCAAAGCGGAGCAAGCAATGCCGCAGCCAAAGAGGGTTTCATTGAGGTGCTGCATTTCAATGATCTTGTCTTTGATGTGGGATGCGGAAGAGCAGCCGTTGTAATCAGCAGCCAGAGCAGCTGCGCCGATCAATACGTCGCCTACGCCAACTTTGCAGCCGCCGTAAGACTGACGATGGTAACCGGCAAAGCGTTCTACCATCATGCCGGCAAATTCAACTTCGCCGTTCAGGAAGATCTGGTCATTCGGGATGAATACGTTATCGAAAATAACCAGGGCTTCTGTGCCGCCGAATTCCGGGTTGCCCGTATCCATCGGTGCACCTTCCAGTTTACGCGTATCGCAGGACTGACGGCCAACGATCATGAAGATGCCTTCAGCATCGGTAGGACAGCAGAAGGAAATAGCGTAATCTTTATCAGCTTCACGCATGGAAATCGTCGGCATGACGATAACTTCGTGAGAGTTGATGAAGCCCGTCTGATGTGCTTTGGCACCACGAACAACGACGCCATCAGGACGACGTTCTACAACGTGCAGGTACATATCCGGATCATCCTGTGCATGCGGTGCTTTGCTGCGGTCACCCTTCGGGTCCGTCATAGCGCCGTCGACAGTGAAGTCGTTCTGCTGTACGCGCGTTAAGAACTTCTTGAAGTTTTCATGATAATGCGTACCATATTTCTGGTCGATTTCATAGGTTGTGGAGAATACGGCGTTCGAAGCATCCATACCTACACAACGCTGGAAGCAGGCTGCCGTCTTCTGGCCGAGGAGACGCTGCATTTTAACTTTGTTCATCAGATCCTGTGTGCTCTGATGGATGTGGGTGAAACGGTTGATTTTTTCACCGGTAAGAGAGGACGTAGCCGTCATGAGATCTTCATATTCCGGTTTCTGAGCCAGATCATAGGTCATACGTACAGAGTTCAGAGACGGACGAAGAATCGGATCATCAACGACGTTTTCAACTTTCTTACCGAACATATATACCTGCAGGTTTAATTTACGCATGCTTTCGATATACTGTTCGCCAGTCATAAGTGCCATAATAGTAACCTCCTGTGGTCAACATGGTACGGGCGGACACAGAACCTGTGCCCGCTGCACCAACAACTGATTTAGAATTTGAGAATCATAGCCTTGCCGTCCGTTACAACGACGCCATCCTGATTCGTAACAACTGTACTATAAATGAGACGATGTTTTTCCGGAACCTTTTCAATCAGTTCGGCTGTACAGGTGATGGTATCTCCGATATGTACAGGAGCCTTAAACTTGAGTTCCTGCGAGCAATAAATTGGCGTGCCACCGTGAGCGGCCTTCGTCATCGTTGTAGAAATAATACCAGCACTGAGCATACCATGGGCAATACGGCCTTTAAACATGGTCTTCGATGCTTCTACTTCATTAACATGCATGGGGTTGAAGTCCCCTGTTACGCCGGCAAAGGCATAGACGTCACATTCACCGATGGTCTTGCCGAACGTGGTCTTGTCGCCAACTTTCATTTCATCATACGTTAATACATCACTCATCGTTTTTTACCTCTCTTTTTATGCTGCGTTTACTTTAAAAGTTGTCCAGAAATGATCTGTCTCTGAATCTGGTTAGAACCTTCATAAATCTGTGTGATCTTCGCATCACGCATGAGGCGTTCTACAGGGTATTCGCGAGTGTAGCCATAGCCGCCGAGAATCTGGACTGCATCCGTAGCGATGGACATAGCAGCATCTGTAGCATACATTTTAGCCATGCAGGATTCTTTCGTGCAAGGAAGTCCTTTTTCTTTGAGGGCAGCAGCGCGATATACCAGGAGACGGGCAGCATCGAGTTTCGTAGCCATGTCAGCGAGCATGAAAGCGATAGACTGGAATTTGCCAATCGTCTTGCCGAACTGTTCACGTTCTTTCGAATACTTGATAGCAGCTTCTAAGGCAGCGCCGGCAATACCGAGGCCCTGAGCAGCTACGCCGATACGGCCGCCGTCGAGACCCTGCATTGCAATTGTGAAGCCTTTGCCTTCTTCACCGAGAAGATTTTCAACCGGAACTTTAACGTCCTGGAAAATCAGTTCCCGCGTTGCCGATGCGTGGATACCCATTTTATGTTCTTCTTTACCGAAGCTGAAACCTTCCATTCCCTTTTCAAGAATGAATGCGGAAATTCCTTTGGTTCCTTTGGATTTATCTGTCATAGCGAATACAACATAGATATCAGCTTCGCCACCATTGGTGATGAAGATCTTGGAACCGTTCAGGATGTAATGATCACCCTGTTTTACAGCGACGCTCTGCTGGCGGGCTGCATCGGAACCGGCATTCGGTTCCGTCAAGCCGAATGCACCGAGTTTCGTGCCTTCTGCTAACGGTGTAAGGTACTTTTTCTTCTGTTCTTCTGTACCGAATTTCCAAATAGGCCAAGCGCAGAGGGAAATGCTGGAAGCATAACCGGCAGCTACTGCATCATCTACCTTGGAAAGTTCTTCGTTGGCAATAATGTAGCTCGTATAGCTGCCTTCACTGCCGCCGTATTCTTCCGGGAAGAAAATGCCGCATAAGCCTAATTCCCCGATTTTGTCAAAAAGTTCACGAGAAAATTCTTCCTTTTCGTCCCGTTCATGGACGGTAGGTGCAATTTCCTTTTCCGCAAATTCACGTACTAACTTCTGAATGGCCTGTTGTTCTTCAGAAAATTCGAAATCCATAAAAAATACCTCCCCTAATTATACGCCTCATCAGGCATTTATTCAAAACTATTTTACTAGTTTTAACCTAGTATATACAAATTTCCCTTTACATAACGTTCGTATATGAGTTATAATTTGTATATACGTTTTTCAGCTATATTTTATCATTTTTTTGTGGAAATGGCAACACTCAGATACAAATTCATGCTATAATGCTAAGGTCTTAGTTTTACGTTATTTTTTATGCCTTATCACCGGCTCATTAGTTTTAATTTTCACGTAGTTTGCCATTTTCCCATAGATTTGCTAATCCGAACAACTCCGGGTGACACAAATTTATGGTACATTGCTGAACGTAATCATCTATTTTCTAGTACCAAAAAGGAGGTCCGTCAATAATGCCTTACGCGACACACAGGCCGACAGCCCGTGTCCTGGACATTCTTCAGTTGCTCGCGACGGCCAAAGATGGCTGCACGCTGACGGAAATTGCGACGGCTATTTCCGTACCGAAGAGCACGATTGTCCCCATCATCCGTACGCTATGTGAGCGCCGCTTTATTGCCCATCACGGTACCAACAAATATATCATCGGAATCAATTCTTTGATCGTTGGCTCTGCCTGCCTGCAGGATATGGACGTACTGGAATTGTTCAAGACGCAAATGAAGCGCATCGTCGCCGCTACGTCAGAAGCATCCCAGCTGGGTGTGCTGATCAACGGTGACGTACTCTACCTGGCCAAGGAAGAATCGCCGGAACCGATCCGCCTGATCTCGTTCGTTGGCAAGCGCCTGCCGGCGTATAGCACTGCCATTGGCAAGGCCCTGTTAAGTGAGTACCCCTTGGAAAGCATCAAAAAGCTCTATCCCCAAGGCCTGCAGCCTGTAACGGAACGTACCTGCACCGACTTTGATGCTTTATATGCCCAATGCCAGGCCGGCCGGGAACGCGGCTATTTTATGGATCAGGAAGAAATTTCTCCGGGCATCAATTGTTTTTCTGTTCCCTTGCAGTATAACGGCCACTATATTGCCGCCATGAGCGTCAGCATCCCGTCTTTCCGCTTAGACGACGCAAAGAAAGAACGCTGCATTGCCGCACTCAAGGACGCAAAAGAAAAAGTAGAACAGGCCTTTACGGAAATCAACGTCAGCGATATTGATTTCTTCGCCAAATCCTTCCAGGCCCAACCTTTATAAGGGTACTAAAAAGAGCTGTACAAAAAATAGGAATCATTTTTTGTACAGCTCCTTTTAGTATAAAAAATCCCCGGCTCATTACGAGCCGGGGATTTTCATATAATACATTATATAGCTTTTTGTCCTTCTCTGGCGCGGGGAAGCTCCTTACTGGAGATAGCCACCGGACATAGCCGACGTAGCATATTTGCTGTAACGAGCCAGGTAGCCTTTCTTTTTCGGGAAGTCCGGCATCTTCCAGTTCTTCTTGCGTTCAGCAAGAATAGCTGCTACTTCTTCTGCCGTCTTCTTTTCGCCGCCAATACCGATCATGTTGATCTTACGGTTCGGAATGTCGATTTCGATCATATCGCCGTCTTCGAGCAATGCGATCGGACCGCCTTCTACGGCTTCCGGAGATACGTGGCCAATAGCCGGGCCCTGTGTAGCACCGGAGAAACGGCCGTCTGTAACTAAAGCAACCGTACCATCCAAACGTTCATCAAATGCGATAGCATCGGTCGTCATGAGGCTTTCAGGCATACCGGAGCCTTTAGGCCCTTCGTAGCGGATGAAGAGGATATCGCCCTGGTTGATTTTGCCTGTAATAATAGCCTGCTGACAGTCTTCTTCCGAGTTGAAGACGCGGGCCGGGCCAATGTGATGGAGCATATCCGGATTCTTAATAGCCGAGAATTTAACAACGCTGCCATCAGGAGCAATGTTGCCGTCGAGTACGGCCAAAGAACCATATTTCTTCGAATTTTCCGGTTTATGGATAATGTCTTCCGGATCGATGCCATAGGTCTTCAGATAGCCCAGGCCGCGTTCGAAGAAGTCGCTCTTCTGGATCATTTCCAGGTTTTCGCCCAATGTACGGCCGGTTACAGTCATAACGTTGAGATCCAGTTCGTCCTTCAGGTACATCTGGATCATGGGGATACCGCCGGCATACCAGAGGAATTCCGTAATGTATTTGCCGCTCGGCTGTACATTCGTCAGATACTTAATGTTTTTGCCGATTTCGTCGAACATACGCGGATGAATATCGATGCCTAATTCATGGGCAATGGCCGGAATGTGAATCGTCGCATTCGTGGAACCGCTGATTGCCTGGTGAACTTTAATGGCATTGATAAAAGCAGCCTTGGTCATGATTTTGGACGTCGTAATGCCTTTGGCTGCCAATTCCATGATCTTTTGGCCTGCCATACGGGCATAGCGCTGGCTTTCCATGAGCGTAGCCGGAACAACGGCGTTGCCGGGCAAAGCCATACCGAGGGCTTCAGACATACACTGCATCGTGCTGGCTGTACCCATGAACTGGCAGGAACCACAAGTCGGGCAGCCGGTCAGTTTATAATCTCTCATTTCATCATGGCTGACGAGACCGCGTTTGTCACGGGCCGTAATCGGGCCGGCCAGGTCAGATGTAGTGCACCCCGGGCCGCTACGCATAGAACCGCCAGGAATGTGAATAACCGGCAGATCCAAACGGGCTGCTACTTCAAGGTGTGCCGGAACGGCTTTATCGCAGCTGGAAATCAGGACTACGCCATCCCAAGGGATAACATTGGCGTGAACTTCTACCATATCGGCAATGAGTTCACGGCTCGGCAGGATGTAGTTCATGCCGTCATGGCCCTGTGCCCAGCCATCGCACAAATCGGTTACGTGGAAGTTTGCCGGTTTGCCACCGCTTTCAAATACACCGATGGCTGCCTGCTTTGCATATTTGTCCAAATGGACACTGCCAGGATGGCTTTCACCCCAGACATCGTCAATCAGAATCTGCGGTTTGCCAAGATCGCCTTCAGAAAATTCGGTACCGAGCTTCAGCGCATCAGACTGAGCCCATACCTTACGTACATCTTTACATCTCTGTTCCATAGAATTTCCTCCTGTTTCCGTGGATAGGGAACTATATAAGTATCCGGGGATTGCTCTATTCAACCCCCGGATGCAGACAAAAGATTACAGGATCTTAGAACAAATCGCCTTTTGCGTCAAAGGCCATCGGTTCCGGACCGCTGATTACTTCCATGTTCGGATTAGCTTCTACTTCAGGAAGGAGTGCTTCGGAAACATAGATTTCCTGTACTTCCATCGTGTTCTTAATACGAACGATCTTCGGAGCGTTTTTATCAGCTTTTGTAGCTGTCTTCAGGGCAACCTGAATAGCCAGTTTATCATTTTCTGTCCAGAGCGGAATCTTAACCATTTCCAAAATCGTGGACGTAACAGCGTTCGGATAGGCAGCAGCGTTGATGATCTTATCGACGCAGCGCTGTGTCGTTACGTCAGCCAGGCCGAGGCCGTTCGCGTTGCCGTGTGTTTCTTCCGTCAGGTCGAGGATGATGTTGCGGTCTGCACGGAATTCACATTTCGACGGGAATTCACCATTCGGGCCAAAGGGAACGCCTGTTTCACGGGGCAGCATGTTGGATACGTTAGGATCCTGGCCGTCACCGCTGATGTTTTTGCCGATCTGGTCGATGATCAGGAGGTCAGCATGTTTGATCATAATATGACCCATCAATTCTTTTGCTTTTTTCAGGTATTCCGGTTCTTTTTCGATGATTTCATCCGGTGTCAATGCAACGATGGTGTGCGTCTGGTCAGCTGCATTTTCGAGCAAGCCTACGCCGCAGATGATCGGGGCGTTTTTCAGGATAACTTTGCCATAGCGCTGAATGTTGGCAGCCATGTTGACGAAGCCCTGTTCGTGTACGCCTTCGGCACCATGCTGTTTGCCCATGCCGATAACAGCCATCTTCATGAGGCCGCTTTCATAAGGGCCAACGAACTGCGTATGTGCTTTAATACGGCCGAGCATGATAATACCATCCGATTCAGCAGCGTATTTATCGATGAAAACAGGACGGCCATCGTCTGTCGTGCCGATCTGTTTTGTTTCCATCGTAGCGCGGATCGGGCAATCAATATAGTCTTCTACAACGCCATAGCCGTTAACCAGTTCCGTCTGGCCTTCAGCAGTAGCACCGCCGTGGCTGCCCATAGCCGGGAAAACGAACGGTTTGCCGCCCTTTTCTTTGACATAGGCAACGATGGTCTTGATAATCAACGCCGTATTGGATACGCCGCGGCTGCCGCAGGTAATGGCAATGGACATGCCCGGTTTAATCTTGGAAGCGATGACGTCCCGGTCGAGCTGAGCCCGGACAGCAGCAGGAATGTCTTCCACCTTAATATACGAAAGGTCAAAATTCTGACGTACCTTCGCCATCTTAGGGATGAATACATCTTTACACAAATTTGCAACTACGCCTGTTCCTTGTTTCATAACTAAACTCCTCCTATTCACTATAAACAGCGATATATTAACAATATTCTGCTTCACTGTTCTTCGCTAATTCGTATATGCATATTAGTATACATAAGCGAATTTCACATACTTTAATTTTACTAGTCTGTTCTATTATGTCAAGTAATTCACGTATAGTTTTTGCGCTTTTTACCGCAAGTATTTACTCTTTTTCCAGGCCTGGCAAATACTCTGACGAGGCCCATGGCACCGCTCTTGGCCGCGGCTGTTGAAAACGATTTCTCTTACTGTCATTTTATCACATTCTAGTGTCCCAGTCTATGAAAAAAGAGATATTTTTTTTAGCGTCATACAACCGCATAAAATGGGGATTTATCAAAAGTTTGTAATTATTTTTCACATATATTTCCGCCTTAACCAGTTGCAAAAAAAACAGAAAACAGATATATTAAACAGAGGAATATTACTTATGTTAAATATGTATTATTTAATTTTATTATACTCTGAGGTAAAGAAAGGATGACTCTCATGTACAGAAGTAAAGAAATACTCGGCCGGCCGGAATGGTCGTTCAACCGTAGCGTCTTCAAATCCATTGGCTACTCCGACGATGATTTGGAACGTCCCTTAATCGGCATTGCCAATTCATGGAACGAACTGGTCCCGGGCCACTACAATCTCCGCCAGATTTCCGAAGCCGTAAAAAAAGGTATTTACCGTGCCGGCGGCACAGCCTGTGAATTTGGCGTTATCGCCGGCTGCGACGGCACAGCCCAAGGCCATGCAGGCATGCACTACATCCTGCCTTCGCGTGATCTCATTGCCAACGATATCGAAACAATGGTAGAAATCCACCGCCTCGACGCCGTTGTCCTCCTCGGCTCGTGCGATAAGATCGTTCCGGGCATGCTCCTGGCAGCAGCCCGCCTCGACATTCCCGTCATCTTCATGGGCGGCGGCCCTATGCTCGGCGGGAAAAAATTCGACGGCCGTAAATCGGATTTGACTTCTATGTCCGAAGGCCTGGGCATGCTCAAGGCCGGCAAGATCGATGAAACCACATTTAACAGCATGGAAGAAGTTTGCGGCCCTACGTGCGGTTCCTGTTCCTTCTACGGCTCTGCCAATACGATGAACTGCGTAGCCGAAGCCATGGGTCTTTCCCTGCCCGGTGTCGCTCTCATTCCGGCTGTCTACGCCGACCGTACACGGGCGGCCGAACAGACTGGTGAAGCCATCGTAAACTTAACGCGCCAAGGCATTACGAGCCATAAGATTCTCACCAAGGAAGCTATCGAAAACGGCATCCGCGTTCTCATGGCCACAGGCGGTTCGACCAATGGTGTCCTGCACCTGACGGCCATGGCCCACGAACTGGGCATTGACCACGAAGAAATGCTCAAGACCTTTGACACGCTCAGCGCTTCGACGCCGCTCGTAGCCAAAGTAAATCCTGCTTCCGAATACGATATGGAAGATTTCTACAAGGCCGGCGGCATTCCCAAGGTCATGACGGAAATCCTGCCGCTCCTCCACGCAGACTGCATTACCGTTACAGGCGGTACAGTAAAAGAAAATCTGGAACACTATATCTATAAATATGAATTCGATCCCAACGTCATCAAGACCATGGCAGAGCCCTTTGAATCGCGTAAAGGCCTGGCCATTTTGCGTGGCAACCTGGCACCGGAAACGGGCGTTACCAAGCCGGCAGCCATCGATCCTTCCATTATGACCTTTACGGGCAGCGCTAAGTGCTACGACTCGGAAGAAGCTGCGGAAGAAGCCATTTTGAACGGCGAAATCGTCGCCGGTGACGTCGTCGTCATCCGCTACGAAGGCCCGAAAGGCGGCCCGGGTATGCGGGAAATGTTCAAAGCCATGAAGTACTTATATGGCCGCGGCCTGGCTAAGTCGACGGCCCTCGTTACAGACGGCCGCTTCTCCGGCACGAACAACGGCTGCTTTGTCGGCCACATCTCGCCGGAAGCCGCTGACGGCGGACCGATCGCCCTGGTAGAAAATGGCGATAAGATCACGATCGACATTCCCAACAACCAGCTGACGCTCCACGTTTCCGATGAAGAATTACAGAAACGCCGGGAAAAATGGGTACGGCCTACACCGAAGTTTACCCACGGCTGGCTCGGCCTCTACTCCCGCATTGCCAAGTCGGCAGCTACAGGGGCCATTCTCGATTTAAACGACAGCGATAACTAAATACAGGTCTTTAAGACAGGGAAAGGGCAGGTGCGTTACAGTGCACCTGCCCTTTTTCTATAAAAATAAGAGCGGCATCCGGTGGCTAACGGATACCGCTCTATGCGCGTGTTGTGTTGGGAACTACTAGTATCTGACAGGATATATCAGCTGTTTGCTTATTCCTGTACGCCTTCCGTTTTCTTCGGCAGGGTAAGAGTCAGGATAAAGCCAAAGGCCAGCATAGCAGCCAGGAAATATACACCGGCAAAGACGGACATGAACTGTGTCGTCAGCCAGCCAACGATGAACGGGCCAACGAAACCGCCCAGGTTACCTAAGGCGTTGATAACACCGACGCTGTCACCGGCAACCTTAGCCGGGAAGAGCATTGTCGGAATCGTCCAGAAAATACCGGATGCGCACTGCAGGAAAAGACCGCAGCCGCAGAGGAAGGCAAAGGATACCCATGTGTTTTCTCTCAGGAACGCTGCTGCCAGGAAGCAAAGGGCAAAGCCGAGCAACGGCAAGGCAACGTATTTTTTACGGTTGCCGCTCTTATCGGAAAGATGGCCGAATACATAGAGGCCGATCATGCAAGCGAAATACGGAATCGTCGAGAGGAAGCCGATGCTGGTCATACCGGTCTGCGTGAGGTCACGCAGGATCGTCGGCAGCCACATAGCAAAGCCATAAATACCGGTCTGGTATGCGAAATAAATGAGAATCAGTTTCCACATGTTGACACTGCCGAGAATAGCAGAGAGCGTAGACGGTGTGTTGTCTTCACCGCTGATTTCGTTCTGTTCAGCAGCCAGGGTCGTTTCCAAATATTCCCGTTCTTCTTTGGAAATCCATTTAGCTTCCGACGGACGGTTGCTGATGAGCGGCCACCAAACGAAGATGAGGAGGAAGGAAACAGCACCTTCAACGAGGAATACAGAACGCCAGCCATAGGTCGTAACCAGCCAGCCGGAAACCGGTCCGGTAATGATGGACGCAATGGCGATGTTCATAATGAAGTACGAGTTAGCACGGCCACGTTCAGACTGGGGGAACCAATGGGCGATGATAACCAGAATAGCCGGCCAAACACCACCTTCGGCAACGCCGATGAGGAAACGCAGGACTAAAAGCTGCGTCGAGGTCTGAACGAACCCGAGGCTCGTACACATAATACTCCAGGCCAGGATAGAAATAGCAATGAACTTTTTCGCATTGCCCGTTTCCGCAATATGACCACCTGGTACCTGAAGAACCATATAACCAATAAAGAAAATGCCTGCAGCTAAACCGGAAAGAGTAGCTGTCATCTGCAGGGCTTCATTCATGCCACCAGCCATAGCGAAGCCAATGTTCGTGCGATCCATAAAGCCAAAAATATAAACCAGGATCGTCGGCGGAATAATACGGATCCAGCGTTTAGCCGGAATGTTTTGTAAATCTGCCATTTAAAACACATCCTTTGAAATAATAAATTGCATGACATGTTTCATCATACAGTACATCATAAAAAGTATAAAAACATGTTATTCTAAATTAGAATTGATTATACTGTAGATTAGTAGCCACAAAGCATGCCCTTAGCGTCTACATTGTACTATACCAAGAAAATTTATCAACTAAATCTTTCCGAAAGATTTTAACAATTGCCTAGGTATAACGTTATATTTACGTTATATTTTATATAACAAATAAAAATAAAAAGAGCAATTGCTCTGTGACCGCAATCGCTCTCAACGCCTGTAATAGGCAAAATTATAGTACTATATTTTTTTCTTTGATTAATTCGTATATGGGAATGTCTTCCTATATTAGAACTATTTTGTAAATTTTCTTACTGCATGGTCCAGCCGCCATCTAAGACGATCTGCTGGCCTGTCATATAATCAGACGCAGGTGACGCAAGGAAAATGGCAGCACCGGCAATATCACCTACTTCACCGAAGCGGCGCATAGGAATTTTACCGGTAATATGCTTATATACTTTTTCTTCACTCAAGGCGTCTTTATTAATATCCGTAATGACGTAGCCCGGACAAATAGCGTTGACCTGAATATTGTACCGGGCCCATTCCAATGCCAGCGCCTTGGTCATTTGCAGTACACCACCCTTGGCTACACAATAGGGCAATACCTGTTTTTCGGCTACCAGGCCCAGCATGGAGGCCAAATTGATGATTTTGCCGGACTTCTGCTGGATCATGTACTTGCCGGCTGCCTGGGTCACGAAGAACACGGATTTCATATCCATATCGATGACGCGGTCCCAATCGGCTTCTGTCAAATCTTCGGCTTTTTTGGTAATGGCACTGCCGGCGTTGTTGACCAGAATATCAATGCGGCCAAAGGCAGCAATCGTTTTTTCCATGAGCTGTGCGACTTCAGCGGCAACGGTGACATCCGTTTTTACGCCCAAACCCTTGACGCCATATTTTTCTATTTCTTTGGCTACAGCATCGCATTCATCCTGATGGCGGCTGACGACGACGACGTTGGCGCCGCTCTGGGCCAGGCCTTCGACGATGCCCTTGCCAATCCCTTTCGTACCACCTGTTACAATAGCCGTTTTACCGTTAAGCTGTAATTTATCAAACATGAAAATCACCTCTTCTGTTAGTCACAATACGCTGCGCCGTTGACATCCAGTATTTCACCGGAAATATATTTTGCTTTGTCGCTGGCCAAGAAAATAATGGCTTCACTAATGTCATCCGGTTCGCCGAACTTTCTGCCCAAGGGAATGGTCTTGACTAATTTGGCACACATTTTAGGATCCCATACATCGGTCATCTTCGTTGCAATCGGTCCCGGTGCGACCGCATTGACACGAATGCCATAGCGGGCTGCATACGTAGCGGCAGACACAGTAATATTGACAATAGCCGCTTTGCTGGCCGAATAGTCGACGCCGACAGCACCGGCCCCGGTTTTGGCAGCAATGGAAGTCACGTTGACTACGTTGCCCTTCGTACCCGTGCGAATCATGGATTCAATGGCTTTCTGGTTCGTATAGAGCGTACCGAAGGCGTTGATTTTCATGACGCGGTCCCAGCTTTCCGGCGTGACGCCGAGGAAGTTCATACCGCTCGTGCAGATACCGGCAATGTTGGCAAAAATGTCAATCTGACCGTATTCTTTTTCCGTAGCAGCGATCAGGGCATCTACATCAGCCGGCTTGCTGACATCACAGGCCATGACGCTGGCAGAAAAGCCATCCTTTTTCAAGGCGTCAGCACATTCTTCACATTCCGAAAGGACATTGCTGGAAATAACGCAATGAGCCCCTTCTTCACAGAATCTGCGGGCTGTCATGGCACCAATGCCACGGCCGCCGCCTGTTACTACTACAATTTTGTCTTTAAATTCATTCATCGTTATATACCCTCTTTTCCTTAATATCAGCAAATCCCGGCCATCATATAAAACTGAGATCCTGCTGTAAACCAGCTGTTTGATCGGCAATTTCGTGCTTGTGCTGCTGCAGCAGGGCCAATATTTCTGCCTGCTTTTCTTGCGTCGAACGGTAGATAGGCAGGCTGACGCTAATAGCCATGGTCTGCCGCGCTACCTGGACGGGCACGGAAATGCACTCAATATCCTTATTTACTTCTCCATTTTCTAAGGCATAGCCCTGCGTGCGGATCGTGTCCAGCTGCGCCAGGAGCTCATCAATATTTTTCACCGTTTTCGGCGTGTATTGAATGAACGTGGCCGGACAAATGCGCCGCACTTCGTCATCACTGTAGCAGCTCAGCAGGCTTTTGCCCAGGCTCGTCGCATAGGCCCCCAGTGTCGCGCCAACAGAAGAATTGACGCAAATGGCCTGCTGTGGCTCCATCTTCGCAATATAGAGGACATCGGTTCCTTCGAGAATGCCTAACTGGCAAATCTCGTTGCAGGCATCGACGATTTCTTCCATATGAGCCTTTACAATATCGAGGCAGCGCAGCGTACGCGTGTAGGCATAGCCCAGGCGAAAACAGCTTTTTCCCAATGTAAACAGGGAGTCTGTACACTGCAGGTAATCCTTCGCTGCCAAGGTCATGACGATCGGATGCAGGGTCCCTTTAGAAATCCCCGTTTGGCGCGATAAGTCTGTAAAAGAAATACCTCCTTCATACTTATATGCCGTTTCCAGTATATTCAGTACACGCAGGGTGGGATTGTGTAATTTATCAGGATCCATAGGCTGTCCTCTTTCGTTCGAATACTCAATTTAAGTTCGTATATGTTAACTATAGGATTAGATTATCATAATCATTGCATAAAGTCAATTAAAATCAAGTATGTGACGATTTTAACATACGTTAGGGCTTACCTATATAAAATATGCATAAAAGCCGGCCTGGCTTAGGTCCAGACCGGCTCGTGTAACGTGCTTATGCTTCTGAATAATCGAATATCTTGCCAGGGTTCAAAATCAGTTTCGGATCGAGAGCCTTTTTGATGGCCTTCATCGTACCTAATTCTACAGGGTCTGTAAATTTCTTCATTTCCTGTATCTTGCGGCAGCCAATACCATGTTCGCCGGATAAACAACCGCCTAAGCTGTACACGAAGCTATACAGTGTATCATGGTACTTGGGAATGATTTCATTCCATTTTTCCAAGGGCATATCCATCTTCAAGGCATTGACGTGAATATTGCCGTCACCAATATGGGCCGACGTCGTCGTAGCAATGCCGTATTGCTTTTCAATTTCCGGCAGCTTAGCCATCAGTTCCCCAATCTTATCGACCGGAACGACGATATCTTCTGCCAGGAAGACAAGGCTGTCATTACGGGCCGCTTCGCCAATATTATAGCGGGCGCCCCAAATGCGGTCGTCTGCTACGAGGGATTCAACAGCACCGTTCTTTTCGCAGATTTCGTCAGCCGTAGCTACGCGGTTATCCAGGTCATCCTGATCATACGAATCGATTGTGACGATAATGTAGTTGCCCTGATCCTTAGAATAGGGCAACTCGATCTTCATGTACCGTTCTTCGCTTTGAATCCCCTTATTATCGAGGAATTCAATAGCTGTCGGCTGTACGCCGGCCTTCAAGAGCTGATTAGGAACAGCCAGGGCTTTCATTTCATCCTGGAATATAGCGACCATGTCGAAATGATACGGAGCAACAGGACGCAGCTTCAAGCAAAGCTTGGTAATAATGCCGAGTGTCCCTTCAGAGCCGCAAATGAGTTTTTCCAGTGCATACCCTGTCGTATTCTTTTGCAGCCGTTTGCCAACCTTTGTGATTTCACCAGTCGGCGTAACCATTTCGATCCAGTAGACCTGATCCCGTGTTGTCCCGTATTTGACAACGCGGCTGCCGCCGGCGTTCGTCGCTACGTTACCGCCGATTTCACTGGACGCCTTCGAGCTGGGATCGCCGGCATAATATAAGCCCGCTTCTTTGGCTGCTGCCTGGACGGCTGTCGTAACAGCACCGGCTTCGACGATCATGTAAAGAGCATCTTTATTGACCTCAATAATCTTATTCATTTTTTCCAGGCAAAGGACAATGCCATTGTATACAGGAATGGCCTGGGCCGCCAGGCTGCTGCCGCCACCGCGCGGCGTAACAGGCACGACGTATTCATTGGCCAGCTTCATAATACCGGCAACCTGTTCCGTCGTTTCCGGAAAAACGACTACTTCCGGCGTATGAAAATAAATGGGATTTGTTTCTTCGTCCGTCTTATACGTATCCAGTTTTTCCGGATCCGTCGTCATGTTGTGCTTGCCTAACAAGGCATATAACTTTTCAATCAATTCCGGTGTAACTTTGTTGTACTTTGGCATACTCATACCCTCCTGACTCGTACAGTCCCGGCACGCCGGAGCTGCGCAAACAACCTGCAACTGTATCACTTCCGATTAATTCTTACATACTAATATATTAGTATTCTCAGTATAGGTTGTCAATATGATATGAATTTATCGTATGGCTGATGGCTAGGCTATGACTTTATCGTGCCATCCAGCCGCCGTCGACGATCATGACGCTGCCATGTACATAAGACGCTGCCGGCGAGGCGAGAAAGACCGTCATGCCGCCGATTTCATCGGGATCGCCATACCGTTTGGCCGGAATGCGGTCCAAAATCTGGCTGTTGCGTACAGGATTCTGCTGCAGGGCCGTATTCATATCCGTATCGAAGTAGCCCGGTTCAATGGCGTTGACATTGACATTTTTTTCTGCCCATTCGTTGGCCAGCGCTTTTGTCAGCTGGGCAATACCGCCTTTAGCTGCTGCATAGGCCGGAATCGTATAGCCGCCGGAAAAAGCCAACAGAGACGCCACATTAATGATTTTACCACCGCCGCGGGCGATCATGCGCTTGCCAAAAGCCTGGCACATGAGGAACGTAGCCCGCAGGTGTACCTGCAGCATGAGATCCCAGTCTTCAATGGGAAATTCCGTGCACGGATGGCGCCGCTGAATACCGGCGTTGTTGACGAGAATATCTACAGGGCCATAGGTGTTTTCCAGTGTTTCTGCGAGCTCTTCTGCTGAATTGAGCGTTGCCAGATCGAGTCCATAAGGATAGCATTTCCGGCCCCAGGCTTCTACACGGCGCTTGGTTTCTGCGCATTCATTTTTCCGCTGAATAGAAATGATGTCTGCACCGGCCCTGGCCAATGCAACGGCCATAGCCTGGCCTAAGCCGCGGCTGCCACCGGTGACGAGGGCCAGCTTGCCCTCTAAAGAAAAGTTTGAAAGATCCATATTACCTGCCTCCTTATAAAAAACAAACGGCCCTATCCAGATGGACAGAGCCGTTTGCCTATGTTACAGCCCTACAGACATCACGCTGTCAAGCTGTATGTAATTTAACTTATTTTGCTTCGTTTTCAATAGCGCTGTAGTCAACTTTCTTGCCATAGATGTTGTTGAGAACATGGCAGATAACAGCACCGATGAATACGCTGACACCGATGAGGAGAAGACCATACTGGAATTCGCCTGTAGCGTCACGAACCATACCAACAGCCGTCGGGCCAAAGAAACCGCCGAGGTTACCAATGGAGTTGATAACAGCGATACCTGTAGCAGCAGCCGTACCGGTAAGGAACTGAGCAGGAATTGTCCAGAACAGAGGAATAGCCGAGAACATGCCGCCGCAGCCTAAGCATACGCAGATCATGGTCGGGATCGTACCTGTTACGAACAAGCTGGAGCAAAGAGCGATAGCGCCAACCATCAGGGCGAAGGTAAGATGCCATTTACGTTCCTGATGTTTCTGGGAGCTCCAACCAAGGAGAAGGATGCAGCAGAAAGCTGTTACGAACGGTAATGCGCCGATGAAACCGATTTCGACCGGAGTCATGCCGGACCACTGTTTGAGCATCTGCGGGATCCACATGTTGATACCATAAACGCCTTCGCAAATAGCGAGGAAGTAAGCAATACCAAGGGCCAATACAGCCGGATGTGTCAGAGCCTTGCCAATCGTGTAGTCTTCGTTAGCGCCTTTAATAGCAGCAGCTTCCGTAGCCAGACGATTCATGAGCCATGTACGTTCTTCTTCTGTCAGCCACTGTGCATCGGCCGGTTTGTCTGTCAGGTAGTAGAGGGTTACGATACCAAAGAATACGGTCGGAATACCTTCTACGAGGAACAGCCAACGCCAACCGGAATACCCCATAACGCCGTCGAGGGCGGAAATGAGGAAGCCAGAGAGCAAGGAACCGAAGATCAAAGCAACAGGCTGAGCGAGGTTGAAGCGGGAAAGAGCGCCTGCACGATATTTGTTCGGGAACCATTCGCCGATGAAGTAAATAACGCCAGGATAGAAACCAGCTTCAGAAGCACCAAGTAAGAAACGCATTACGAGGAAGCTTGTAGTACCGTTGATGAGGCACATGAGAGCTGCTACAGCACCCCAGGTAACCATGATACGGGCAATCCAGCGACGGGCACCGAATTTAGCCAAGCACAGGTTGGAAGGAACTTCGAAAATAAAATAGCCGATAAAGAACAGGCCTGCACCAAAGCCGAAGGTCGATGCTGTGAGCCCTAATTCAGGGGACATCTGAAGGCCGGCAAAGCCCAAGTTCGTTCTATCAATGTAGCAAAGAACGAACATGAAGAGCAAATACGGTAAAAGTCGCCACGAGCATTTGCTCATACAAGATTTTTCAATAGCCAATTCGTTAGACAAAATAGCCACCTCCACAAAATTCGAACAATTTCTATTGGAACGGCAACCACAGCCATTCCGATATGCACATTGCTGAATCAGAAGGTTCAGAGTAAGTATTCGTTTTTAATCGAATAATAAGGTCATGAACAGATGTACCTCTTTCACCTCTCTTTCTGTCATACGTACTCTGCTTCTGACGCTCTGTGTGATCCACGATATGTATGATAACATATCGCATGACACTAGTATCCCAAACTATGCAACCAACACGCGTCTTTTTTCACTTTCTTGCTTTCTCTTATACGTTCATCAGGACTCATTGTATCGCCACGAAGTAATGAGTTCTCATATAAGAAACACGTTGCATATTCGAATGCTCTAGTGACTTAATTATACGTTTTTCCTTATATAACGTCAATATTCACAAGGCATATTTCCTGTGCATTTTAGTAATTCGCAACGTCAGTCGACTAACTATGCGTTTTAAACATCCATGTTCTTCGCGGAACGTTCTTTTTGCACGACAGCCCATTTACTGCGGATGGCCTGGAGGATCCGAGCCACCAGATCCTCCGGGTCTACATCCCAGTAGTCAACGTTAAATCCCGAAACAACGACAGAATTCGGGAATTCTTTAGCCTTCAGGCAGCCGGCCGGACAGGCGTTGAGGAGCAGCGACACATCCCACTTGGGCAAGGTCCTGCTGATCAGACGAAACTCCATATCCGGCGCAGCGGCAATAAGCTTCTTAAACAGGGTTGGCGTTTCAATAAAGGGATTACAGTTACCGCAAAATTTTACACCAACAATCATGATAGACCTCAGTCTTCCGTTTTTACACCGGCAATGGCCAGGGCAGCTTTCTTCTTAGCGTCCAGGTTAGCCAGCTTCGAATACATAACTTCCTGGGCCTGCGGGCTGCCGGCACCGTGCATGCTTTCTACCAGCGCCGTACCACCGGTCATGACTTCGATCAGACGGGCTACGCGCATGCGGTCTGC